>JBBQVS010000023.1:0-47472 GCA_038211295.1 Ktedonobacterales bacterium
AACTCGCGTGGCGAAGCCACGAGGTGCAAGAGCCGTGCAAGCGGCGAACCTCGTAGTATAGTAGTGACGGGGCTTGCCCCCGTCATGCTCCCGCAGGCACACGTGATGCTCGCGGTAGCTCCCATCATGCTCCCGCAGGCACACGTCGTGCTCCCGCTCATCGTGCTCGGCTCGATTTTCCCGCTAATTTCCAAAAAGTGGAAGAGTCTTATAAGTGGGAAGCGCACCAAAGGGAAACTTAGCGCGAACAGTGCCAGAAAGATCGCAGACATTGGAATGATGCCCCACATGATGCTCTGGTATACGGGGATATCTTTGTGTGGTAGCACCTCTGGCAGGGGCGGAATGTCTGCGCGTTCCCAGACCATGATGCCGTTTTCGAGGCGTTGTAGACGATGCCAACCGGAGAAGTAGAGCAGAGGATCATAGAATTGGTCATTTGAGAAGACAAATTTGAGATTATACTTTTCTGGCACGGCAAGAACTTGTTGCAGCGAACCGATGCCCGCGATACCGCTATACTTCGCGCCCTCAAGCCGTTCGACGGGCGAGGTTGTCAGTTCTGGCAGGCGACGCGCGGAATTGTAGTTACCATCAACCGACGTTGCCGTTGTTTGGGCGGCGAGCCAAGCCATCTGGTCGCCAAAGCCAAGCGTCAAGTAACGCCAGCGTGCGTGTTGATCTTTGCCAAGAAAGTTCACGATGGGTTGCATCTCAATCGCTTTTGGCTCAAACTGACGAAACTGTGTGAGGTTCGCGGTAAACACCGAAATAGTGAGATAGGCTAGTAACAGCAAAACTAGTACACCGCGCCATGTTGTTGTGCCAAATTGTCCTTTTATGTAGGTTGCCAGGCCGCCCGAACGCAAGCTTACAACCATTGAGCCAAGCAGGGGAACAAGGCAGATTGAGGCCCAGAAGGTGAAGCGGTCAAGCGTCAAAATATCGAATGCGCCCCGTAAAATCAGACGTGGTATAGGCGTGGTGCCACCTGTTCCCAGTAGCACCAGCATTGCCAGTGAGAGAGCGAGGGGCCATGCTTTAGTGCTGAACCCTTTATAGAACACGTAGGGCAGCGCAAGCACCGTCAGGCCATAGGGGACAAGCCAGAAGACCAGGCCCGCGTTCGTGTTGACGAGAAACGAGTCGCGTGAAGCGTGGGGGATGGTGACTTGAGCAATGGGGTCGGCTTTGCTGTATAACCAGTAGGGGAGTACGACTAGCACCAGCACCGTCACCAGGCCCACACAATACAGGGCGGCCCGTATGCTCACGGGCAGCACGCGGCGGAGACGACGAATTACCAGTACGCGAAAATTGTGGCGCGTCACCTGCGTTGTCGTCGCCTGTGGTTCATCGGGCAAGGGGGAACGCAATTTTTGCACAAGCACAAGGCAGATAACGGGGGACACGAAGAACAACGCGCCAAAGAGTGTGGTCACATGATGTCCGGCGGTTGTCGCCGCGTTACACGCCCACGCTCCCAGCAGTGCCTGCCAACTGCTGTTTTCTAGCCACCGATAAACGTAGGGGAGGGCGTTGAGCAGAAAGCCAAGCGAGAATGTGGTGGGTAGTTGTCCAAAGACATGCACCGTCTCGGTAATGCTTGAAGAGAACACGATCAGTAGCGCGGCGTAACCCGCCGCCTCGTCGCTCACCCATATCTTCGCGAAACGGTACATGCCTATCGTAATCAGCAGCACGGAACAGAGCTGTACCACGATAAAACCATTTTGTAGTCCCCCGACAAGCGGGGCGATCAGAGCGATGCTTTGTTGTGAGCCGGGGGGATAGCTGGTCATGGTAAAGCCGGTGTACCATCGGTACTCCCAGGAGTCGAACCAGGCGCGTGCATAGTGATCGGCGAAGAAGATATGGATGTAGGCATCATAGGTTTTTCTGAAGGTGCCGGAGAGCAAAAGGACGCCGTGATATACGGAGGCTAGCATCAGCGCGAGCAGTAGACAGAGACGGGCGCGTTGCTGCTCTGGTTGCGTGCCACTCTGTCGCCGCAACGCCTTTAGCACAAAGGTTGTCACGGTTGCCCCTTGATGCAGGTGTTTCGTCAGTGGTTTCAGGAGAACGCGCCTGGGCAATTGTCTGATTGCGCCCCGTTGTAGCAAGGGAAACAGCGAACTGTTACGTGGCAAGCGTTCCTGTTGTGCCTGTGAGAGTGAAATGCGTTTTGGCGATGGCTTCACGGCGTTGTTCCTCCTCTTTGTCAGTATAGCTAGCAGCAAAATTTATGCTCTACTATTTCTCTGCAAAGATGTCGATGTATAAAAGAAGGAAGCGATTTGCTGGAAGAACGACAGGAGGACGTGACGCAATGTCATATCAGAACTACGAGCGTTGGAAAACAACTCCACTGGTGGAAGAACCGTATCTCTCGATTATCATTCCGGCGTACAACGAAGAGGAGCGGATATTGCCGACGATTGGCGCGATATCCTCGCATATCTCCGATCTGGTCGCGCGTTGGGAACTGATTGTGGTGGATGATGGTTCAACGGATCGAACCGCGCAACTGGTTGAGGAACTGGGATTGGCGAATCTGCGTCTGCTCAAGTCGCCCCGCAACGAGGGTAAGGGGAGCGCGACTCAGCGCGGGATGCTTGCGGCACGCGGGACATACGTCTTGTTCACGGACGCTGACAACTCGACGCCAATCGAGGAGGTTGCGCCCCTATTCAGCAAACTTGAGCAAGAGGGCTACGATATCGCCGTTGGGTCACGGGCCGTGGATGGGGCGGAAGAGACTTCGCGTTCGCTGTTGCGTCGCACACTGAGCTATGGTTTGCGCTCAATTGTTCGCACTGTGTTTCGCTTTAGCGTCTACGATACGCAATGTGGCTTCAAGATGTATACGCGTGAGACCGCGCAACGCCTGCACGTCGCGCAAACAATCAAGGGTTTCTCGTTCGACCTAGAGGTGCTCTATCTCGCGTCCAAGCTGGGCTATCGCGTGGCGGAGGTTCCTGTGCAATGGGTCAACGCGCCGGGGTCGAAGGTTGACGCGACAAAAGAGGTGCGGCGTTTTCTGCACGACCTTGTGACGATTAAGCTAAACGATGTGCGAGGGGTCTATGCCAAAGCCTAAAATGACGATTGCGCTTGTCACGACGTACCCGCCGAGTCAGGGGAGCCTCAACGAGTACGCCTATCACTTCGTGCGGTGTCTGCGCGATAAAGCCGAAGTACGCGAAATTATCTTGCTCACCGATATCCTGCCAGAAACACCATCCATTCAGTACATGCTGTCCACAGAAGCGTCGCCAGTCCCGATACGCGTCATCCCGTGCTGGCGATTTGGGGCATGGACAAATCCCTTACGAATTCTCGCGGCAATTAAAAAAGTACAACCCGATATTGTGCTGTTCAACCTACAATTCGCCACGTTTGGAGACCGCAAAATTCCTGCCGCGCTGGGCCTTATGACGCCTGCATGTGTGCGCTTGCTCGGTCTGCCAACGGTGGTTCTGTTGCATCATCTGATGGAGAAAATCGACCTGAAGAGCGCAGGTTTCGGGAGTAGCATCGAGCATGTCATCCGTTTCTTTGGCACGGTTATTACGCGATTGCTGTTGATGACCGACCTTGTTACGCTCACTATGCCGAATTACGTAGAATTTTTGACAGAGCGGTATGGGGTCAACAACGTGGCACTTGCGCCGCATGGAGCCTTCGCGGAAACTCTGACAGAGCCACCGCATGACGTCAACTCCTCGGGGAAGCACGTTGTTATGACCTTTGGCAAGTTTGGTACATACAAACGGGTCGAGCAACTGCTTGAGGCTGTTGCCCTGTTGCAAACACAGGGGCGAGCTATTGAACTGGTGATCGCTGGCACGGATAGCCCGAACGCACGGGGGTATCTGGACGCGATGAAGCAGAGGTACGCCCATGTAGCGCATGTGACGTATACGGGCTATGTACCCGAAGAGCAGGTGGCGCGTGTGTTCGAGCAGGCCACGCTCGTGGTATTTCCCTACATCAGCACAACGGGCAGTTCGGGCGTATTGCATCAGGCGGGTGAATATGGCAAAGCGGTTGTTCTGCCTTATATCGGAGACTTTGCCGAGGTTATCGCGGAAGAGGGCTATCGAGGCAGCTTCTTTGAAGCGGGTAGCGTAGCAAGTCTGGGGCAGGCAATCGCCGCGTTGCTTGACAATCCACAGGAGCGGGCGGCTATCGGGCGACACAACTACAGTGCCGCGCACAGTCTGCCGATGAGTGATGTAGTAGACTGGTATCTTGTCCATTTTCAGTATCTGCTCAATTGTAAGCAACGGAGAAAAATACATGCAGTTACAGATGTCTCAGATAAATACTATTACCATCCTCACACTCACGGGACGGTTTGACGCATACAGCGCACCGAGTGTAGAGACGCAGCTCAAGCATGTGTCTGAGCAAGCACCGTCCTACGCTATTGTGGACCTCAGTGGCGTCAACTTTGTGGACTCTACCGCGTTAGCGACGCTGGTACAGGGTATGAAACGCTGTCGGCAGGCTAACGGTGATGTCTACATCTGTGGTGTGCAGCAACCCGTGCGTATCATTTTCGAGCTGACGCGCTTCGATAGTGTCTTCAGAATGTTCAGCACACAGGCGGCGGCAGTCGAAGCGTGCTTTCTCAAGGTGTAAGAGAGAAAGGGAGAGCTATGAGTGTTCGTACAGACAATGTACCCTTACCGCGTGATATTCGCAACGCGCTCCTCACGGTCATGCATGTTCACAGAAATGGTCTTGAAATCATCGCGGACTCGTGGCGATTACTGGGTGCGAAGGCCGTGTGTGTGCGTGATCTGGATCAGCACATGCTGATCTGTTCGCCTCAATCCATGAGTGACGCGCCCGAATGGCTTGACGACAGCACGCCCAAGATATGGGAACATTTGCTTGTCGAAGGGCAGGCTGTGAGTACGCTGGTCGTGCTTGGCCTGCAAGGAGCCTATGAGCAGAGGCGTTTGGGAGCATCGGCGGCACTGATTGCTCACTTGATAGCACTACAGATTGAGATGGAGCAGATGACTGCCGAACGTATCGCGCAGGTCAAGCTCAAAGCCGAGCTAGACCTTACCGCGAGTATTCAATTGCAACTTCTACCGCAACATACTCCCTTGGTGGCAGGTCTGGAAATGTACGCACGGAGTCGGCCCGCGACACATGTGGGTGGCGACTTCTACACCTTTATCACGCACGCGACGGGGCATCTTGTGTTGGCGATTGGTGATGTGAGCGGCAAGGGTCTTCCTGCCGCGCTACTCATGGCGATGACACGCACCGTATTGCATGGTGTTGCGCGGTTCGTGCCGTTGTTGCATCCGAAGGCGGTTATACACAGAGTCAACGAGGACTTATACGACGATTTTACCGATGTGGGCATGTTCGCCACCGTGTTTGTCGGCTGCTATGACCCGTCAAGTCAGCAGCTCGCGTATGCTAACGCTGGACATTCGCCGATTATCTTTTGTCCTGGGGGTGGCTCGGCCCAGCTTCTGCGTGCGGATGGCCCCGCCGTTGGTGTCCTACCGACAACACACTGCGAGAATATCACGCTGACCATCGCGGTGGGCGATGTGTTGGTGCTGGCAACCGACGGGCTAAGTGAGGCACATAATACTGATGGTGAACTCTTTGGCTATACACGTCTCTGTGAACTTATCGAGCAGATGCGGGGAGAGTCCGCGCAAGCGATTGGTGAGAGTCTGTTTGAGCAGATCAACCGTTTCTCGGCGGAATGCGATCAATACGACGATCAAACACTCATCGTCATGAAAGGGATCGCGGTATGAACACTCTGCATACGAATTGCGAAGGTGACGAAACGCTACGGCTGGAATTACCCGCGACATTGAAATATCTGAATGTGGTTGGTGCGTGCGTCGCGGAGATGCTAGCACAGGTGGAGGATGTTGCGGACATGGCTACTCTGTCCTATACTGTTCAGCTTGGTATTCACGAAATTTGTACCAACATTGTGCAACACGCCTACACGCAACAGCAGGAGCACAAACGTATCGCCGTCACGATGGAGATGCGGGCGCAACCGCGCTGCCTGTGCGTCACGCTGTGGGATAACGGAAAGCATTTTGAGCAGTCAGAGGTGCAGGAACCTTTGCTCGACGAAGGACAGGTACATGGTTATGGTCTGTTTCTCGTGAGAAACGTGATGGACGAGGTGACATATAGCCGACAGCCTGAAGGGAATTGCTGGCGTTTAGCAAAGAAACTGTAGCGATATAGCAAAGAAACTGTAGAGAGGAAGGAAATAATGCAGACGCAAACACATGTCGCACATGCCATGACCGTTACATTTATCGGACGCCTCGATGCGTTTTCCGCGTCCATGCATCATGCCCAACTGGACACGCTAGTACAAGCGGGTGTGCGCCATTTTGTGCTTGACCTTGCCGGTGTAGAGTTTCTGGATAGTGCTGGTCTCGCGGTCTGTGTGCGTGTCCTCAAACGTGTTCAGCAGGACGATGGTAGCGTGAAAATGGTTTTACCGGAGCTTGTCGCCGCGCGTCGCATCCTGTACCTCGCACGCTTTGACCGCATCTTTGAAATCGTGGCATCCAGTGCTGAGCCGGGAGAGGAGAACGTCTATGTATAGTGTAAGAAGCTTGTCCGCGCCACAACGATTCGTGACGCAGCTCAAAGCATGGTTGCGAAGCAATACGTTGCTGTTAAGTAGTGGCTTGTTCTTTGTAAGCACAACGGTAGTCAATCTGGGCAACTACCTCTTCAACCTGTTTCTGGGGCGGCGTCTTGGACCGACTCTGTTCGCAGACTTGAGCGTGATGGTTACACTGTTGCTCGTGCTCACGTTCGCGACCACCGCGCTCAGTACGACCACCGCGAAATTTACCGCGTCATACGCAGCGCGAAACGAGTGGGAGCGTGTTGTCGCGTTGCGAGTGTGGTTGACGCGGCGAGTACTGTTTGTGGGCGTACTGCTGCTTGTGGTTTTGCTGTGTTGTGCTCCTCTGCTCAAAACACTGTTGCATATGCATTCAGCGTGGCCCTTTGTGCTGCTTGGTTGTGGGCTACCTCTGTTCTTTGTGTTGGCGATTGATCGCGGTGTGTTGCAAGGGCAAGCGAACTTCAAACAACTTGCGTTTAGTCAACAGGCGGAAATGTGGGTGCGTTTAGCAGGCGCGATAGGGCTTGTCGCGCTCGGCTGGTCGGTCAATGGCGCGGTTGCGGGCGTCGTGTTGTCTTTTGGCGCGGCATGGTTTGTTGCGCGTCGCGTAAACATTCGTGTATCGACATTTGTCAAACCGCTTTCTGGAGTCGAACAGACCGCTATTCTGCGCTACACTGGCCCCGTCTTGCTTGGATTGCTAGGGCAAATGGTTATCAACAACAGCGACATTTTGTTGGTGAAAAGTTTCTTCCCCGCGCAAGCTGCGGGTGAATATGCCGCCCTTGCTCTGATCGGGCGGATGGTCTTCTTCGCCACATGGTCGGTGGTTATGGTCATGTTCCCAATTGTCACACAGCGTCAGCAGAGGGGTGAGGGCCATCGTAGCCTGCTGTGGGTGTCGCTTGGCATTGTCGCGCTGGTCTCTTGTTTCATCATTCTTGTGTCGATGATGTTTCCTGAACTGGTAGTGGAGACGCTATTCGGGAAACAGTACCTCGCTATTTCCGCGCTTCTGTGGTTGTACGCGCTCGCGACTGCGTTCTATGCGCTTGCGAACGTGCTTGTGACCTATCATCTTTCGCTGGGGAATGGGTGGGGCAACTATCTTGTGCTTGGCGCGGGGATAGCACAGGTAGGCTGCTTGCTGGTGTGGCACACAACGCTGTGGACGGTGGTGTTTGTACAGGTTTGTACTATGGCAGCCCTGCTTGTGGCACTGCTTCTCTGGCAGAGCAAGCATAGAAAGGAACAACTATGACTACTCTCTACTCAAAACATGTAAAACGGTCAATGTACACAGCGCATGGGTGGAAGACGTATTGTGTCGCGCTCCTTGTCGGAGTGGTGCTTATGAGTACGCTTTGCACGCACACAAGCGCGAATGCTGCGGCGGCACTCACAACAACAGCACTTACACATCTCGAAAATAACGCCTCGGTGTGGGGCATCTATCAGGATCAAGGGCAGGTGCAGGGGACGCTCGTGAATGTCGCCCAACCTAGTCTTGACGGAAACGCCCTTGCTGCCTCGCTCGTGAGTGGGCAGGCGTATACGGGAATGCACTCCTACCGTAACCTTGCCCCTGCCGATAACGCGGTCACGTTTCAACTCGACCTCTCCTTTCAGTTTTCTGACGCGGCAGCTGTGCAAGCTCTGGAATTCACGACGAGCAAGTGGTACAACAACAAGCGTTGGGAGTGGGCCTTGCAATGGGAAAACGTGGGCGACGGTGGCCCACAACAGGGTGCGCCACCCACATGGCGGTTGTGGACGGGGAGCAGTTGGCAGGACACAGGTATTCGCCAATCGCTGAACGCCCAGACATGGCACACGCTGAGTCTCACTGGCAAGATCGTCAACGGTAAGGTACACTATACGGGCTTTCAGTGTGACGGAAGCGGATCCACTCTCACCAATACGTTCGCACCCGTTGCTTCGTCAGGCGATTTGCTAGCTGTCGCGGTCCAATTGGACGGAAACGGACAAGAAGATTCCTATCAACTGTACATTGATCGTGTCAATCTGAGCTACGGTGCGTAGACACAGGTGAAGGGCGATGGGAGGCATGATGTGGGGAAAGGGGGAACATGGCGCGGGCAAGCCGCGCCACTACTATACACTATGGCGCGGGCAAGCCGCGCCATGTGAAGGACGCGCTATGTCAACTATGCAGACGCTGTGCTTAGCTTGTGGTTTTGAAGAGTTTGCAAAGTAACGGGCATATGCTATCATAGGCACAGAAAAAGACGGGGAGAAAACCATGAGATGCCTGTTGCTAGCATTTGTTCTGCTCTTGCTTATGACCGCGTGTACTCCACCTAACACTAGTCCTGTGCGGAAGCCAAGCGTGCCAGACGCTACTGCGTTGACGCAGCTTGTCAACTCTTTTATTGGGACTGCCGAGGGTAGCTCAAAATTTGGCTTCAACGGCAATAGCGGTGATACTTTTCCGGGCGCAACGTATCCTGTTGGTATGGTGCAGTGGAGTCCCGATACACCATCTAACCTCCCCGGTGGCTATTATTATCCTGATACTACTATTGAAGGGTTCAGTCTGACACACTTCAGTGGGCGTGGGTGCAATGCCTATCAAGACATCCCATTTATGCCCTATGTTGGCGCGGTTACAATTCCACCAAGCACAGACCCCACGCGCTATTTCTCGTCTTTTTCTCATCGAAACGAAAAGGCAAGCCCCGGCTATTACAGTGTCGTGCTGGACGCCTCCAAAGTGAAGGTAGAATTAACGGTCACGCCGCGCACAGGTTACGGACAGTTTACCTATCCCGCCTCCACTGCCTCAACAATGTTGATTAACGCGGGTGGGAGCGTTAAAGGGAATAGTCTGTCACATGTGCAAATCGACGCCGCAACGAGTGAAGTAAGCGGCTTCGCGACAAGCACTATAGGGTGTGGTAGTACCTCCTACACAGTCTATTTCGCGGCACAATTTGACCGTCCGTTCAGCAGTTTTGGTGTGTGGAATACTACTATCGTGCGTCCTGGAGCAACGAGTAGTACAACGCCTCATTCGGGGGCGTTCGTTACCTTTGATACGACGCAAAAGGCTGCTGTGCATGTGAGAGTTGGCATCTCGTTTGTGAGTGTCGCCAACGCTGTGCTTAACCGCACAAGTGAGGACGCCAACGCCGATTTCGTGACCGTTCGCGCCGCTGCCGATGCCGCGTGGAACGCACGCCTGAGGAGTATCGAAATCACAGGCGGAACCAATGACGAGCGGACTATCTTTTATACCGCCCTCTATCACACCTTTTTGCATCCCAATATATTTAATGATGTGAATGGTCAATATCGCGGCTTTGATAACGTCATTCACAGCGTCGAGACGGGTCACACACAGTATGAGAATATCGCGGGTTGGGATCAATACCGCTCGCTAATCCAGTTACGCGCGGTGTTGGCTCCCGCCGAGGCCAGCGACATCGCGCAATCACTGGTGAACGACGCGGTGCAGGGGGATGGACACTTGCCGCGCTGGGAACAGACAAACGCGGACTCACACGGCATGATTGGCGATAATGGTTCACTGGTGATCGCGCAAGCCTATGCGTTTGGTGCTACTGCGTTCGATACACGGGGTGCGCTAAACGCGATGCTGAATGGACAGGCAAAAATCCGCGAGGGGCTGGTGGATTATCAGAAACTCGGCTATGTTGCGGCAGAACATCAGGGTAATTCTGTTTCGGTTACGGAAGAATACAGTATCGCGGACTTCGCCATCTCGACATTCGCGCAGACGCTTGGAAACGTGAGTGTGGCTACTCTGTATCGGCAGCGTTCAAACAATTGGCAACATCTCTTTAACGCTACAAGCGGTCTTGTTCAACCGCGCAATAGCGATGGAAGTTGGGCGACAGGTTCTTCTGCCACGGCGCAAAAGGGTTTTACCGAAGGCGACTCGATGCAGTACACATGGCTTGTTCCTTTCAATGTACATAGCCTGTTCACGAAAATGGGCGGCGACACCAACGCTGTGTCGCGCCTTGATAGTTTTTTTACAAAGCTGAACGAGGGGCAAGAGAGCCAGTACGCTTTTATGGGCAATGAGCCTTGCTTTGAAGTACCCTGGGAATATGCGTTTGCTGGTGCGCCCTCGCACATGCAACGCGTTATTCGCGCGATTCAGACGAAACTCTTTCATAATACGCCCGGCGGTTTACCGGGAAACGACGATGGCGGGGCCATGTCTTCGTGGTATGTCTTTTCCACACTTGGCCTCTATCCCGAAATACCAGCGGTGGGTGGCTTCGTCGTGGGTAGTCCGAGTTTCTCCGCCATCAAATTGCACTTTGGCAACGGGAATGTGCTACACGTCACCGCTTCCAATGCTTCAGATGCGACGCCTTATGTACAACGTCTCAGTGTGAACAAGCAGCAGACGACGCAGTTATGGCTTACATGGGACGCGCTAAAGCAAGGGGCGGACATTCAGTTCATGCTGAGTAGCCGTCCGACAAACTGGGGAAGTGGCCCAAACGATGCTCCGCCATCGTATTCCGCGAGCCTCTAGCCTCATTGAGTCCAACGAACTCCTGAAGTTGGACTCAATGCCCTGACTCGTGTCTATATGCTACGTAACAATCGGAGTCTCGTTGGGATATTTTTCATATAGTCTTTCGGTAACGATTTGTTGGAGGCGCGTAACGGTTGTGTGAATATCGCGGAATGAGGTGTAAAGTGGTGCGATGCCGAGCCGAATATTGTCGGGTGCGCGGAAATCGGGGAGAACGTTCAGGTCGTTGAGCAGTGTCAGGTCGATACGTAGCCCTTCGTCGTGGCCGAGCGAGATGTGGCTTCCACGTTCCGCGACGGCACGTGGTGAGTTCAGTCGAAAGCCAAGCGGTGCCAGTACAGTTTCCCAGAGAGCGATCAGATACTCGCTCTGTCGCGCTGACTTCTCTCGCAACGCGTCGAGTCCTGCTTCCAGGAGGAGATCAACGCCTGTCTCAATGAGTGACAGCGAGACAATCGGGGCTGTGCCTGTTAAAAAGCCGCGTAACCCTGTTGCTGGTTGGTATGTTTGCCCGAAACCAAACAAGTCTTTTTGTCCCATCCAACCCGCGATAGGATTGCTCAAGCGTTCCTGTAGGTCGCGTCGAATATAGAGAAACGCGGGTGCGCCTGGCCCACCGTTCAGATACTTATAGGTGCAACCAATCGCGAGGTCAACCCCCGCCTCGTTGAGCTGTATCGGCATTGCTCCGACTGAATGGCTCAGATCCCACAGCACGAGCGTACCGACGCGGTGGGCCTCCGCCGTAAGAGCTGCCATATCATAGGTATAGCCGCTTTTGAAGACGGTGTGGGAAAGCGTCAGCAGGGCGACCTGTTCGTTCAGATGTGCGTGAATTTCGTCTACAGGGCCATAGATTCCATCACGCGAGGGCAAGATATCCAGCGAATGCTGCCCGTTGAGCAGGTCAATCGCCCCCTGTAGTACGTAGAGATCGGACGGAAAATTGAGGTTATCGGTCACAATGCGGGAGCGTCCATGCTGGAAGCGCAACGCGGCAACCGCTAACTTAAACAGATTGACGGAGGTAGAGTCAGCGACAATCACCTCGTCAGGGTGCGCCCCAATCAATCGCGCGATTTTCGCGCCCACGCGTTCCGGTGCTGTAAACCACCCCTCGTTCCAACTCCGAATTAAACGCTCACCCCACTGGCGCGTCAGCAAGTCTTGCGCGAGTGGCAGAGTAGCTTGTGGCAGGCGTCCAAGCGAGTTGCCGTCCATATAGATAAGTTCGGGGTCAGTAATTACGAAGCGTTCCCGAAAAGAGGCAAGCGCGTCCTGCTCATCGAGTTGGCGTGCGTAGGCGACATCTGTAGCTATGGTCATGGGTATGTTTCCTTTCGCGGGTGCTAGAATTGTGAGCGGATACTCCACAGATCGGGGAAGAACGGCTTGATCGTCGCCTTGAGGTATTCGGAGTCGGAAGAGCCGCCGAAGCCGGGCTTGCCACCAGTGGTGCGCTCGACCATCTTGGCGTGACGGTATCGTCATTCCTGAAAGCCCTCACCATGTCAATCCAATTTTCGCAGATGTTGCTCACAATCGCGTTGTTATGATACAAGTTGATGAGAATGGCCTGTGTGGATGAGGGAGCAACGGCCTGCGTGACATCGCGGTGCAGTTGCTCCTCTGGCATTGTATCGCCATTGATAGATAAGTAGTAAAGAGTTTTGTAAATACTACTTATTCTATTTCCTGTGAAAACAGTTCGCCGGGAATAGAATAAGTAGTATTGTTGCTTTACGCTCCCAACTCTGCGCGACGTGCCTGCAACTTGCCGATGCGCTCCTCTTGTGCGGCGAGTTTCTCGCGTTCCTTCTCAACAACTTCCGGTTTCGCTTTGGCGACGAAACTTTGATTGCCAAGCTTGGTGTGTAGACGCGCAATTTCTTGCTGTGCCTGCACAATCTCTTTATCCAGGCGTCCTATCTCTTTGCCGATATCAAGGAGGCCCGAAAGCGGCAGGTAGATTTCGATTGACCCCGCGAGCAGGCTCATCGCTTGCTCCGGCTTTTGTGCCAACGTAGCGTGTAGGCGCGGCTTCTCAGTGCGGGCGAGAAACTCGATCAGTGGCGATTGGGCCATGAACATCGGCGTTTCGGCTCCCACAACCATCTCCACCGCGATACGGCGCGAAGGCTCGACGTTGGCCTGATTGCGTGCGTCACGGATGCGCGTAATCACCTCTTGCACCAGCCCGAACTGCTGCTCCGCCTCGTCGTTGAATGCTGCGATATTGGCATGAGGCCAGGGCGCGATTATCAGCGCGGACGCAGGCCATAGCTCATAATTCGGCACACTCATCTGGTACAGGTAGTGCCAGACCTCTTCAGTCACAAAGGGCATGAAGGGATGTAGCAGACGCAAACTCTGGTCAAGCACCGCGCGGAGAATACCAGCCGTTGCCAGCTTTGCCTCTTCATCGCCCTGCATCTGCACCTTCGCGATCTCCACATACCAGTCGCAATAGTCCGACCAGAAGAACTCATTGATCTGCCGACCAGCCTCGCCAAGCTGAAACTCGTTGATGAGACGCGTCACGTTTTGCGTCAGCCGTGCCAGGCGTCCAAGTATCCAACGGTCAGCCAGGGTGTGAGGTTGCACGTCGGTGATGCCTGGCACACCAAGCTTGCCCTGTCCAACCTCGGCAGTCGTCATCAAGACAAAGCGCGAGGCGTTCCAGATTTTGTTGGCGAAGTTGCGGTTGCCAAGAATACGTTCCGACACCAGCTTGGTATCATTGCCGGGTGTGCTACTCGTCGCCAGCGTGAAGCGTAGCGCATCGGTGCCATACTGATCGATAACCTCAAGTGGATCAATCCCGTTGCCCTTCGACTTGCTCATCTTCTCGCCTTTAGCATCACGCACCAGGCCGTGCAAGTATATGGTGTCGAATGGCACGGTTCCCAAAAAGTGGATACCCGCCATGACCATGCGCGACACCCAGAAGAAGATGATATCGTAGCCCGTCTCCATCACGGAGGTTGGATAGAAACGTAGTAAGTCCTCGGACACATCGGGCCAGCCCAGCGTGCTGAAAGGCCAGAGCCACGAACTGAACCAGGTGTCAAGCACATCCTCATCCTGTCGAATGGCGACACTTTCGCAGTGGGCGCAGGCGGTAACATCCTCGCGGCTCACAGTCATTTGTCCGCAGGCGTCGCAATACCAGACGGGAATGCGATGGCCCCACCAGAGCTGGCGCGAGATACACCAGTCATGAATGTTCTCTAACCAATCCATATAGGTCTTATTGAACCGTTCTGGCACAATTTTGAGTTGCCCGTACTTGAGCGCACCAAGCGCGGGTGTCGCAAGCGGCGTCATCTTGACAAACCACTGTTTCGAGATGAGCGGCTCGATGATGGTATCGCTGCGGTCACAGCGTCCAAGCGGCACGTTGTACTCTTCTATCTTTGTCACCGCGCCCTGTTGCTGTAATGCTTCGACCACTTTTTTACGCGCCTCGAAGCGGTCAAGTCCGGCGTAAGGGCCAGCTTCCGCCGTCATGATACCATCGAAGCCAATCACCTGAATACGCGGCAGGTTGTGGCGCACTCCGATCTCGAAGTCCGTCGGGTCATGGGCAGGCGTCACCTTGACCGCGCCCGTGCCGAACGCGGCCTCAACGGCCTCGTCCGCCACAATCGGAATTTCGCGTTCCAGAAGAGGCAAGAGAGCAAAGCGACCCACGATCTCTTTGTAGCGGGCATCGTTGGGACTGACCGCGATGGCAGTATCACCAAGAATAGTTTCGGGTCGGGTTGTGGCGACGCTGATATAGCGCGTCCCCGTCTCGCCCGCGAGTGGCTTGAGCGGGTAGCGCACATAGGTAAGCGTCCCCTGTGTGTCAACGTGGTTGACCTCAAGGTCGGAGATTGCGCTCATACACTGCGGACACCAGTTGATGATGCGTTCACCGCGATAGATCAACCCTTCCTCATAGAGACGGACGAAGACCTCGCGCACAGCCTTAGAAAGCCCTTCGTCCAGTGTGAAGCGTTCGCGTGACCAGTCACACGAGACACCAAGGCGGCGGTGCTGATCTTGAATACGACTCTTGTATTGATGCACCCATTCCCAGACGCGCCCGACAAAGGCGTCGCGTCCCAGTTTGTGGCGGTCAGTTCCTTCTTTTGCAAGCAGCCGTTCCACGACGGTTTGCGTCGAGATGCCAGCGTGGTCTTCGCCGGGAACCCAGAGCGTATCATCGCCCAGCATTCGATGATAGCGAATCAGGGCATCCTCAATGGTCGCGGTAATCGCGTGGCCCAGATGCAGCGCACCCGTCACGTTTGGCGGCGGCATACAGATCACAAACGGCTTACGTGTGTTGTTCGGACGCGGCTTGAAGTACCCTCCCTCTTCCCAGAAGCGATACCACTTGCCCTCGACTGCCTGTGGATCATAGGCTTTTGGTAGTGTCTGAGTTGTGTCAGGGGCGTTGTTTTGTTCAATCATAAAACCTCCCGATGGTGCTTTTACACATATAAAAACCCTTTCACCGTCATACAAGGACGAGAAAGGGCATTACTCGTGATACCACCTTATTTCGGTCAATTATTCTAGTCTGGATTGTGAAGTACACAATTCGGCACGAGAAATACCTGACCCTCAAGCTGTGCTATAACGGACACACCGTGAAAACTAGACGCGACGCGCTTCATTTCCAGACTCACAGGCGACCTTCAGTATGCTTTGTCGGGGAAGTCTTTCAGCCGATGAACTTCCCTCTCTTGACGAATTTGCGCTACCTACTCCTCCTGCTCTCAGCCGAAGAATATAGAAAATTGTATTGAGTACAATATATCATAAATGTCAAGGGATGTAGAGCAAAAAGAAGGGGACATGAGAGGGGAAGCATGGCGCGGGCAAGCCGCTCCACTCCTATACATGGCTTCGTGTAGCTTTATCATGCTATGTAAGACCTGCCCAAGCGGTGAAACGCGTAGTATAGTAGCCACAGTGGCTCACCCTTATCATGCTCTCTGCTAATCCAGTTCCGCAACTGACTCTTGCGATAGACAAAAGTATGTTGAGCTTGTTTAGCAAACGCCTCGCTTGCGAAAATTCGTTATATACCTGTATACTCATAAAAAATTTATGATAATAAAGAAAGAGGGGTCAATTTGCAATCTCATTATACCTTGATACGCTCTCGACAAGCCAGCCAGCTTGAAAGCATCGCGAAACTCGCACTGGGAGCTACCATCTTCGTAGCTGTCAGCACCATTGTCGCGGAAATGGTCAATAGTACGTTTCTGCACAAACTACAGGTATCTCCAACACAGCAAATCGTTGACCATGATGGTGTTCTGGAAGAAATCGCGCGCATCCAAGCATTCGAGAAGAGACTCCCGTTACAGGATATCTGTTTCACAAAGGTACTGACGCATGGACACAAGGTGAAACAGGCGATTATTTTGATGCATGGTATGACCAGTTGCCCACGCCAGTTTGATGAGTTGGGTGTGCTTCTTTTTGAGCAAGGCTATAATGTGCTTATTCCCCGAATGCCTTATAACGGATATACGGATTTAGATACACCGGACCTGCGGCATATCACAATGAAGGATTTGCGCGATTGTAGTGCAATTATGATAGATATCGCACATGGTTTAGGGGAACATGTTACATATGCGGGTCTTTCGGTGGGAGGCACGATGGCGGCATGGGTCGCGCAGAACCGTGCCGATGTCGATAGGGCAATTCTTATCGCACCTGCCTTTACAATTGATCGCCACCTGGGGGTAGCAGCAAGTAAACTTATAATGTACCTGCTCTATCTACTTCCCAACCTGATGACACAATGGTTCAGACGCGGGCATGGTTCCCCGTTCGGGTATCGCGGTTTTGCTACCCGTAGTCTCGCGGTAATGATGCGTCTGGGCTTCACTGTTTATGAGGCGGCCCGTAAGGAGAACGCGGCGGTGGAGTCGGTGCTTGTCATCACTAATGCATCTGACCCCTCCGTAAATAACGGCATCATACAACGCCTGGTAGAGCGGTGGCGTAAGCGTGGATTGAGATACTACGAAATGTATGAGTTCCCTGCAAGCTATAAGCTGCCTCATGACATCATCGGCACACAAAACCCACAACAGCAGGTAGCTTTTGTCTATCCAATTCTGCTTGCCCTTATTACACGAAAATACAGGTAGCTTTTGTCTATCCGATTCTGCTTGCCCTTATTACACGAAAATAGTCGAGAGCATGACAAGAGCTTGCCTCATTGCATTCAACGAACCGATGAAGTTGCTTGGTGAGCGGGTTGAGGCATAATGGGGGCGGTATGAGAGAGCGAGTGTGAGCATGACGGCGGCGAGCCGCCGTCATGCTCACACTTAGAATGTTTTATCTTTTCTTCGGATCGAAGTGGTGATGCAAGACCGCACCTACTATGAAGGTGTGCTTCTCAACCAGGCCCTTGAGCAGAGTAGCGCGTTTCTGGTCAAGTTTGCCAGCGTGCAGTTCCTGATCGATGACCGTATTGGTGCTCTTTATAAGAATTGCCTTGAGGTCTTTGAGTGAAACACCCTGATCTTTTGCGATCTTGACGAGACGCCCGTCATTCTTCAACTTCTCGGTGAGCTGGGCGGCAGTCAGGTGCAACTGGGGCGCGATCTGGTCAACAAGTGCGTCGCTATGGTTGCGTGTAAACACCCGCAATGGAAGGTATTCCGCCGTGTGTTTCGCCACAACATGCTTTGTAGTGCCTTTGGTTGACGTAGGCGTTGTTGTTGGTGTAGCTGTGCCGTGCGCGGAGGCCAGTAGGGGACTCGCGAAAACTGCAGCGCAAATCAGAGCAAGCAGGAGCAACAGGCTACCGCCGCCAATGTAGAGTACCTTTTTCATGAAACTTTCCCTTTTAGTATTTTCGATATATTTTAGAGACACCTATGAGTTGTATAACTCTCGCCCCCTTTTCCTGGGGACACTTATAGTATAGAGGAAAAATGTGAATCATCCGTTGTGAAAATCTCATGATATCCTCAAGATTGATGCCTTACACGCTTTTTTGTCCTACTTTCCAGCACTCTTTCGCGATCTCCCAATCCTCCTCCGTATGCACAATTAGCACACGTACAGCCGAGTCAGCCGTGGAAACCTCAGTATCGAGAGGCGAATGCGCGTTCTTTTCCAGGTCAAGCTTGAGATTGAGAAAGCCAAATCCGCGACACACTTCGGCACGAATAAGCGCGTCGTGTTCGCCCACACCGCCCGTGAAGGAGAGTACGTCAACTCCGCCGAGAACCGCGACCATCGCGCCGATGAAGTAGCGCAACCGATAGATGTACATGTCCAGTGCCAGTTTCGCGCGTGCGTTACCCTCTTCTATCGCTTTATGTATCTGGCGCAGGTCGTTAGATATACCTGAAATACCTTTGAGGCCCGACTGTTTATTGAGAAGCTGATCGAACTGATCGGCGGTATAGCCCTGCTCGCGTTGCAGATAAATCAGGATGCTAGGGTCAATTGTACCCGAACGACTCCCCATCATCACGCCCTCAAGTGGAGTGAAGCCCATTGTTGTGTCCACACTCTCCCCGCTTCTTATAGCCGAAAGTGAGCAACCATTTCCAAGATGGCAATTGATGATGCGGAGGTATGACTCGTCCTCCTGAAGAATTTGCCCAATGCGCTGTGTACAATACTGGTGACTTGTGCCGTGAAAGCCGTAGCGACGAATGCCCTGCTCGTACCACTCATAGGGGCCGGGGTAGACAACCGTTTCCATTGGCAGCGTTTTGTGAAAGGCCGTATCGAAGGTCGCGACCTGTGGTGTCTGCGAACCAAGCACCTGCTCGACGGCATTGATGCCCTCAAGGTTGACGGGATTGTGAAGCGGCGCGAATGTTGCATACTTTTGAATGTCATCCTTGACCGCTTGCGTGATACGCACGCTCTCGCGATAATCGGGGCCGCCATGCACGACGCGATGCCCCACCATGTCGATATTCTGTGGTCCATCAATAACTTTCGTCTCGCCGCTCCAGAGCGTTTTGAGCATTTGCTCAATCACGGCTGGTCGTGAGTCTGCCGAAACTTCCAGTTGCGCCTTCTTGCCTGTTCCTGTTGCAATCGTGAGTTCAGCCGTATCCTTTGTCCAGTCCGCGTCCGCCTCCCAGAGTGGTTGTGGCGGTGACACGGGGAGTGTCGCGTCAATTTGATAGAGGCGGCTCTTCTGGCTGCTTGAGCCGGCATTCAGCACAAGTATCTTCACAGTTCTCTTTTCCTTTTGCTAATAAAACTATCGAATGCTAGTATTTTAGCATTCCTGCGCCCTCTACCGTCACCGCGCAACCACAGCGAGCGCAGCCCAGACTTGTCCGTGCGCGTGTTATGCGCGACTTATTTATACACACGCACGCGATATAGCAAAAAAATCTTTAACTGAAATAGAGTGTCTGTAGTAGTGCTATATTATTCATCACGTCGCGTCAGGAGACCCCTAGTTCGACGCATGGGATATAGCACATAATTGCATATAAGCCTACAGGTTCTATAGCAAGGGCGATTCACCGCTATACCTCCTTACTCTTATTGTGTTTTCTCTACAAGCAAGCCACGCTTGACATCCGCGTATTATACTGCTATCATATCGTAGCTACCGTGTGCCTACAGCTGTCATATGTGTGTGGGCAAAGCCTCTTTTCTTACGCTACAAGGCGAAGCAGTGAATGCGTCACGCAAGAAGATGCGTGCGCGAGGTATCTAGGACATGGAACTGTGATGATGGCTCTCCACCAACGCCACCCACGTATCTCCTGGAACTGTCTGTAAAAAGGGGTAATGCGGTGTGCTGGAAAATATAAGGAGTATTCATCATGTTTGCAGTAATTAAAAGTGGTGGAAGACAATACAAGGTCTCTGTAGGCCAGACACTCCAGGTCAATCGACTGCATGTCGAAGATGGAGAACAGGTCATGTTTGACGAAGTGCTGCTGATCTCTGACGCGGAACGCGCAATGGTGGGAACGCCGTTTGTCGCGAACGCATCGGTAGTAACAACGGCAGTCAAACAGGCACGTGGAGAGAAATTGATCGTTTTCCGATACAAGCCAAAGAAGCGTATTCGTCACCGTAAAGGCCACCGTCAGGAATTGACGGTCTTGAGCATTGACGACATTGTAGCCGATGGGAAAAGCCTGATTACAGGCGAGGCTCCCAGAGCAAGAGTTGTTGCCGATGATGAGGGCGTCGCCACAGGCGCGGATGCCGATATCATCGCACCTGTAGACGAAGGCACCGAAACCGAGTCAGAGCGTAAGACGTCCCGCCGTCGCACGTCATCGGGTACGGAAAGTAATACAGAGGTATAAAACGTCATGGCACATAAAAAAGGCATGGGCAGCTCGCGCAATGGACGAGATAGCAACCCGAAAATGCTCGGTGTTAAGAAATATGATGGCGAACTTGTTTCTGCTGGTAGCATTATTGTGCGTCAGCGCGGAACCAAAATCAAGCCGGGCGTGAAGATCGGCGTTGGTCGTGACCACACGTTGTTCGCCTTGATCGATGGCTACGTCAAGTTTGGGCATAACTCGCGCAAACATCGCGACGTAAGCATCGTCACAGAGTTTCCCAACCGTCCCTCAATCGCGGAGATACTTGCAAGCTTTGAAGAGGAACAGACAGCCGTAGCCGGTCAGTAAATTCCCCGTCTTTGAACGTTTGCGACGTGTGAAAGCAGAAAGCTCAGCGGGAGCAGAAGATATAACGGGGGGCTGCGATATGGTGAGAGCTTGCTCCTACCACGTCGCCAGCCCCCGTTGTGCAGTCTCCTGATTGTCATGTTTCTCTCTTTGAGCGTCTGTTTTCACTATCCCCAACTCTGGTGTACTTCAGTTGACATCCCATGCATAAACATATGGAGAAGTTATGTCATCTCAACCAGTAGAAGATACTTCTGCACAAATAATTACACAGGCTGGCCCACATGGCGAAGTGCCTTCACAAAAAATCCCATTTGTACCAGACACTCCTCGCCCCATTGAAGATGTACCTCAGCTTACATGGTATAGCGCACTCAAGCATATTTTTTCTACATATGTGGCGGTTCATTTGGCCTTTTGTGTAACCACCGTTTTTTCTGTGCTTTTCATCATGCAAGATTTCTCAAATACTACATTTCCTCTTCATACGCTCTGGACGGTCTGGCAGCGTAAGGATGCTACCCAGTTCCGCAATATTGCGCTGCTTGGCTATGCCGATTGGTGGCGTACCGCGTTCTTTCCACTCTTCCCACTGCTCGAAAGAGGCTTGCGTCCACTCATCGACAGTCCCTACATAGGGGGAATGGTTATCGCAGACACAGCCGGTCTTGGAATGCTTGTTGTTCTCTATCGTCTTGTGTACGAGGACTTCGACAAAGAACGTGCGTTACGTACTATTCTCTACCTCTCGGTTTTTCCAACCGCCTTTTTCTTTGCTGCCGCGTATAGTGAGTCGCTGTTCCTGTGCCTAAGTCTGTTAAGCTTCTATGCAATGCGACGGAGCAACTGGTGGTTGGCGGGGATATTTGGCTGTCTCGCGAGTCTGACCCGTTCGGCAGGCATCCTGCTTCTTGTACCGTTTGCTTATGAATATCTTTACCAACATCAGTTCAACCTGCGAAAAATGCGCGTCGATGTGTTGAGCGGTGGCTTGATTGCGCTTGGCACGGGTCTCTTTGCGGCATATTGCTACTACAAGTTTCACGATGCGCTAGAATTCTCGCACGCGCAGTCGATGTGGGGGCGAGCGTTTGCTTTTCCTGGTGTCGCGTATTTTACAGCGTGTAAGTACGTTGTAAGCACGAGACCATTAAGCTTTGTTGCGCTACGCAACATTCTGGATATCGTACAGGACTTCTTTGTCCTCCTGCTGGTTATTCTGGGCTTTGTTGGCCCGTGGCGGATGCCGCGCCGCCTATTGTCTTATAGTCTCTACGCATTAGTTCTGTATGCTTTTTTCCAGATGTTTCCTATCTCTAATCCCTATCCTCTTACTTCTATTCCTCGCTACTTGCTGAGTATATTTCCCGCCTTTATTGTGCTGGCTGGCATTGGCAAATATCGCGGCTTTCACCTCAATTATCTCCTGATTTCCTGCTCGCTTCTCTTCTTCACGTTGCTTCAATTCTTGAGCGGACATTGGGTCACTTGATAGAACGCGCCACAAAAAAGTGGTCTGGCGTATATGCCAGACCACTTTTTGTATGCTCTCTTCCAATTACAGAAGCGCGAGACTAGTTGGTAACATTGTTAGCATTGGGAGCATTGCCGCCGGTATGATTGCCAGCGTCGCTATTGGCACCCTTTGGTTTTTTACCACCCTTACCACCCTTACCACCGTTGCCGCCAGCCTGTTGAGCGTTGGGGCAGGTGATGTTGACAGTGTTGTTCGCGAAGGCGATAGTACATGTCTGACCATTGATGGTCGTTGTGCCAGCGCAACCCGCGACTGCTGTCCCGTTGACGGTGCAGTTTGGCGTGGTAGCCGTACCGCCAACCGCGCCACCGCCAACCGCGCCACCACCGGCTGCACCTGCAACAATACCATTTGGGCCAACCAGGTTGCCATTGATGGTCGCTGTGATCGCAACATTGTTGCCATCAACGGTGACAGAGATAGGTGAAGCCACCTTGAGACGTGCCGCACAGTTCAGTCCATTTGGCCCAAAGGTTGCGGCAAAGCGTTGTGTCAGGAAGGTGAAGAGTGAGTTCGCGGCAGCGGGATCGGGCGAGGCATGTAAGATCGTCATTGGAGCATCGAGCTGGATACGCTGTGGCCCGACCTTCATCAGGTTGCGGCAGTACTGCATTGTGCTTGCCTGATTGATTGCCTGAACCTGTGCCTGATCGACACCTGCACGATAGGCGTTGATTTTCTGAATACTAGTGTTCGCGTTGTTCAAAACCATCGGGTCGCGGCTGGGAACGAGCGCGATTGGAGCGGCTTGTTGTGCAGCGGCAAGCAGTTCGTTCAATGGCAGTGATGTCGCCGTCTGCCCCGGATTCGCGAGGTCGTTTACCGCCCAGGGTGTACATCCAAGTGTGCCATCCAGAGCCACGTCTACCAGGCGGTTATCACTTGCATTGACTTGTATCTGTGTGTTTTGCAGCGCGGCAGTGTTCGCCGCGTTCATTTGCGCTGTCTGACCGTTGGCGTTGACAATGTATGTGGTTGTGACATTATCGCTCTGATCCATATCGACGACGCCAAAGTCACGCACCGTTGGGCAGGGCATTCCATCTTTTGCAGTACCGAGTGCTGGTATGACAAGCTGACCGCCCTGAATGGCTTTGTTCGCGGCCTGGAAAAAGGCGGGGGCATTACAATAGGAGAACTGTCCGAAGATGCTCCCGTTGACGCCGTTGACACATTGACCTGCTTGCAGGCTCCCGTTCATGTCATTAAGTGTCAGGTTGTTTCCGTTGAAGCCGAACCAGAGCGCGACAATCGCACCTTGTGGTAACGTCGGAACAACGGGCGCGGCGGCTGGCTGTGTTCCCTGGTCAATGACAAGTGGGTCATACACGGAAATCTGGCCTGTCGCGGGGTCGATTACCGCACCCTGGACAAACGCGGCTTGCGCCTTGTTTCCTTCATTGCACGGCCCGTTGTTTGCGTTTGTCGCCACCAACTGATAAGGTGCTGCGAGTCCCTGCGCTGTAAGTGGGTTCGCGGGTACGATCAGTGAGCAATCCATGTTGAGTACCGCCGCATTGGCAGCCGCGTGTGACCCTGTTTTCTGTTGCGAAATGACGAAGGCACCTCCACCCACCACAACGACAAGGGTGACAAGAATACCAATAAGCATCAATGGTGAAAAGCGTCTGCCACGACGTGGCTTAGGGAGGTTACTCCCATTCTGTTGCGGACGTGATAATGTTTGCATTACTACGTTGTTCCTTCCAAATACTTCTACTATTACGATATGTCGCCATTTTCGTACTGCTATTCCAGAAAAATGGTCGCAAGAAACAAGGCTTCGGTATCCGAAGCAAATCGAAATGGGAACGGCTGCCGTTTCGCGTATCCCCCACGCAATACACATGCTATTCATCGGCCCCACCCACCTGAGTGTATAATCCCCTATCTTAGGGCTATAAAAGGTGTACAGAGAGAAGGTATTCGACTGGGGAAGCACTTTTATTGCTTCCTCTCAGGTGTGCATATTTGCACATGTGCATGTGTCTCTGGTTGCGATATTACCACACCTTTGACACACGTTAGCATAGAGCGTGGTAAATTGGTATCAAAGTACCATTTCAAGGTTAAGGCTTCTTAACCTCGATGTCATATACTATCCAGAAAGCAGTAAGAATCTTGAAAGGATATGCTATGCGAGCATTGATTAGTGTTGACAATCGGGCTGGTCTCATCGAGCTGGCTCAACATCTCCGCCGTCACGAAGTAACTATTTTCGCGACTGGTGGGACATTAAAAGCATTAGAAGCGGGAGGAATTGAGGCGGAGTCGGTGAGTGCCTTGACAAACTTTCCAGAAATTCTTGATGGCCGTGTCAAGACGCTTCATCCGGCCATTCTGGGCGGTATTCTTGCGCGACGCGGCGTACCCAATCACGAAGAGGAGTTACGAACTCACAATATTGTGCCGCTTGATATTGTGGTATCGAACCTGTATCCCTTCGCGAAAACTATCGCGCAACCCGATATAACTCTACAAGATGCGCTGGAAAAAATTGACATCGGGGGAGTGACGCTGACGCGGGCAGCCGCAAAAAACTTTCAAGATGTACTTATCTTGACACGTCCCGAAGATTACGCGGCGGTGATGCATGAGTGGAGCGAGCGGGGGGAAGTGAGCCTTGAGACGCGTCGCCGCCTCGCTGCCATCGCTCTGCAACAGACCGCGAGCTATGATACGACGATTGCCGAATATCTGCGTTCCGCGACCAGCGAGTTATTCCCACAAACACTCACGCTTCCTCTTGAACGCGTACAGCCCCTGCGCTATGGCGAGAACCCGCACCAGCAGGCGGCGTTTTATCGCTGGTCGGGTACGCAGGGCAACAATACAAGCGCGACGGTTGCCGAAGCCGAGGTATTGCATGGGAAAGAACTCTCATTCAACAATCTGCTCGATCTGGATGGTGCGTTAGCCGCCGTGCAGAGCTTCACCGCCCCAACCATCGCTATTATCAAGCATACAAACCCGTGTGGACTCGCGTGCGACGAGATACTTGTGGAGGCATATAAAAAGGCCCATGCGGGCGACTCTGTTTCAGCCTATGGTGGTATCGTTGGCAGCAATCGACCAATCGATGAGGCAACCGCGTTAGAGATTAGTCACCTGTTTTATGAAGCGGTCATCGCGCCAGAGTTCTCGCCTGTCGCGCTTGACATGCTTCGCAAAAAGAAAAACATTCGTCTTCTGGCAACGCATCGTTTGATTGAGCCAATGGGGGTGGGGACAGGAAAGCTTGATATTCGCTCGGTCAGTGGTGGCTTATTGCTCCAGACGCATGACGCGGTAGGGGAGCGGGATACCGCCTATAACGTTGTCACAGAGCGGGAGCCAACGTTGGAAGAGGTCACAGACCTGATGTTTGCGTGGAAGGCGGTGCGTCACGTCAAGTCGAACGCGATTGTTCTTGCACGCAAGTTGATGCTTGTCGGAGTTGGAGCGGGCCAGATGAACCGCGTCACCAGCGTACAGATCGCGGTTGAGAAGGCAGCAGACCGCGCTCGTGGTGCCGCGCTTGCCTCCGATGCGTACTTTCCCTTCGCGGACGGCGTGGAGGCAGCCGCGAAAGCTGGCGTAACCGCGATTATTCAGCCGGGTGGCTCTATTCGCGACGAGGAGACGATCCGTATGGCAAATCACTATGCCATTGCCATGATTTTCACCGGACAACGTCACTTCCGTCACTAATCTTTTTATATAAAGGGGGTACTATTGCTAGCAATAGTACCCCGTCTGTGATTTTTTCTGTGCTATGCTACGATCTCATCCGAGAAGAAGCGCACCCACAGGACACAGACCGCCAGGCCGCCGATGAGGGCGAAGAAGCCAACCGCGCCATCGCTTTGCCCAGCCTGAGCCGGTTGGAATGGATAAAAGATGATGAGCGCGAGCCACATTAAGGTAAGCGAGGCGGTCAGACTCAACTTTGTGGTTTCCGGTGTCGCGCGATAGAGAATATGGTAGAACGTCAGCACCAGCACACCAATAAGCGCGATCACTCCTAGCAAGCTTGTGGTAGTGCTCCCGTCGCCCACCCAATCTATGACCAGCGATGGTTTGATAAATAAGAAGCAGCAGACAAAAATGAGCGTTAGAATGACGCTACCGACGACCTTGCGTATCTCTAAAGGATTATTCACGACTATAAATCTCCTTTCAAGGAGTACAAAAATTGAAATGGCATACATTCGCCAGAAAGATATTTGTGTGTATTGTAGTCCTAGTTCCGCAATAAATCAATATCCTGGTTTTCACAGTTGAGAATATGCCTTGGCGAAACGGGCCGCCCACAGTGCATTGTTGAGCAATAGTGCTTTGTTGGCTTCGACGCTCTCGCCAGCCGTGATTTGCGCGACATGTGAGAGAACAAAGGGCGTGGTTGCTGGGCCGCGAATGCCCTGTTTTTTCGCGAGCTGTAGAGCTTTTTCTGTCGCGGACTCTAACGGCCCAGCTGTCAGTGCATACTGTTCGGGAATGGGACACCCGACCACAATGCCGCCTAGCCCGCACTCCCATTGTATCCGTGCAGTCTGCGCGAGTACCTCTACATCGTCAACACGTTGTGTCAGGCGGCGTCCACTATGGCGTACATAAAAGGCCGGTAATTCGTCCGTCCGCCAGCCAAGCACAGGAACGCCATGCGTCTCAAGATATTCCAGCGTCAGGTCAAGGTCGAGAATAGATTTCGCTCCCGCGCACGCGACGAGCATAGGTGTGCGACTCAACTCAAGCAGGTCTGCGGAGACATCCATTGTTGTTTCGGCGCCGCGATGTACTCCTCCGATACCCCCCGTCGCGAAGAAGCGAATACCTGCCATCGCCGCGCAAAGCATTGTACCCGCAACCGTTGTCGCCCCCAGTTGACGCGTTGCCAGTGTCAGCGCGAGGTCCCGCCGACTCACCTTTTGCACATGGGTGGCGGTACCAAGCGTGTGTATCTCTGCTTGCGTCAATCCAACCTTGATACGACCATCGAAGATACCAATTGTCGCTGGAATTGCACTCTCCGCGCGGATGGTATCTTCCATCATCTGTGCCACCTTGACATTATCAGGGTAGGGCAGGCCATGTGCGATGACCGTCGATTCGAGTGCGACAATCGGCCTGCGTTCGTGTAGCGCGGTCTGCACTTCGGCAGAGACAAGGACATATGATGAGAAATTTTGCATGGTTCCTTCGTTTACCCTACTTGTGTTCTTTCAATCCTACTTCTGTACTATATCACGTAAGGAAAACATGACCTCCTGCAACATGTTTGCACTTCGCGAATATACATGTTATAGTACAGTTCAGAGCACCATTCAATTGCTATTGAAGGAAACTTCGATAAATATGTAGTCTATTTCTTGTGGTCTATGTATAGAATAAAGGAAGCGGTAATAGGCTTCCAAGTACAAAAAATGTGGTCAATGACTAATAGTATGTAGGAGCGTAACAAATATGGGATTCGTGAAAAAACTACTAACCACAGGTGCGATAATCGGTGGAACACTGGGCGCACTTGCTCTTTACAATAAAGTAACCGAGTCGATGGCGGGCGAGCTTGACACCGTGCTGAGAGGCGAGGAGCGTCGTTATCCCTGGAAATATGGCGATATGTTCTATGAGGTGAAAGGCGCACGCGACGCTAAGCCTTTACTGCTCGTGCATGGCTTTGGCCCCGGTGCCTCGTCCTATGAGTGGCGCAAGAATGTCGATAAGCTTTCGGAGCAGTTCCGTGTATACGTGGTTGACTTGCTGGGCTTTGGCCTCTCTGACCGTCCCGCGATTGAGTACACCGCCGAGACCTTCACCGATCTGATTAGTGATTTCATCAAAGAAGTCATCAATAAGCCAACCACTGTTGTCGCGCACGGGCTGACCAGTGCCTATGTTGTCGCCGCAGCGTATCGCAAGCCCCAGTTGTTTGAGCGCATCATCATGGTCGCGCCAAATCCCGCGATGCTGGAAGAGGCTCTCCCAGGCCCTCTGAACTCCGCGTGGAAGGGACTGCTTCGCACGCCTATCGTTGGTGAGTTCCTGTATAATCAGTTGACCTCACGCGCCGCCATTCGCGCGTATTATGACCGTCAGGGCTATCACAACCCCGGCCTCATCACCGACGAACTGGTCGAGTACATTTACACTACCGCGCATCAGTCGAACAGTCGTTACGCTGCCGCGTCGTTCATCAGCAACTTCCTGTCGCTTGACGTACACGAAGCTTACGCGCGTCTCCAGGTGCCTGTTGTTGCCGTCTTTGGGCGCGAAGCACTTGTGACTCCCTCGGTTTCATCGGAGGCGTTCAAGCGTGCCAACTCACGTACAGAAACGCGTATCCTCGACAAGAGCAGCTTTCAGGTGCAGGACGAACAGGCTGCACAGTTCAACGCGCTTGTGCGCGAGTTCGCCGCAACCGCAGTTAAATAGAGTCAACGACCCCATGTGTTGAGTTGGTGAGCATGACAGGGGCAAGCCCTGTCACTACTATACTATGTGTGGCGCGGGTTGCCCGCGCCCTGGTGTCAAGCGACTCAGCGAGTACCTCTAGAGGTCAGTTGGACTTGCTCCATTTCTCATAATGGTTGTGCCAATATATCCGTTCTCAGGTTGTTTTCAGCAAGCACACAGGAAGTATTTAGGTTGAGGCATCATGCTATAAGCAGGAACAAAATTTCTGCAATTCGAGAAGAGGGAACGGCATGAAAGCGCATATTCTTGTAGTAGATGATGACCCGCGTATCACCGACCTGTTGAAACGCCTGCTAGCCTATGAAGGCTACAGCGTCGCGGTAGCTGCAAGTGGTGACACTGCGTTGATGCGTACTTTAGAACACGCACCAGATCTGATTGTACTTGATGTGATGTTGCCGACCTTTGATGGCTTGGAGGTAGCGCGACGCTTGCGGACAGCGGGTGATACTGTACCTATCCTGATGTTGACCGCCCGCGACGCCATTGCTGATCGTGTCAAGGGTCTGGAAGTCGGGGCCGATGACTACCTTGTCAAGCCATTCGCGAACGAAGAACTACTGGCACGGGTAAAGGCGATGCTACGGAGAAATCAGTCAGAACGTCATGAGCTGCTACGGTACGCGAATGTAGAGCTTGATACGGGGACCAGAGTCGCGCACCGTGGTGGGCGCGAAATAGAACTTTCGCCAACCGAATATGAATTGCTCTCCCTTTTTCTGCGGCGTCCTCGTCAAGTGCTGACCCGCGATATCATTCTTGATCGCGTGTGGGGTATCGACTTCGAGGGGTCGTCAAACGTGATGGAGGTATATGTTGGCTATTTGCGAACAAAGCTGGAGGCAGGTGGAGAGTCGCGCCTGATTCATACAGTGCGCGGAGTCGGGTATGTCTGCAAAGAATAAAGTGAGTGTATCACAAACACCTCTGCCCAATGGAGTTTCCTGGAAACCACACACGCTCCGCCTGCGTATCGTTCTGTGGTATGGAATGCTACTCACTTTTGCCCTGGTCTTCTTCGCGATCCTTGTCTGGATACTTACCACAAACACGCTTACACAAGGAGTTGATTCCGCCCTGCACGCGGAGTTGCGCGTCGCGGGGGTCGCGTTAGAAGAAGAACTTCACGCAACACCACCCTATTGGCCCGCGAATCTTTCTCTACCTGCGAGCCGAACATCGCAAGAACAGGGTGTTCAGGTTATCGTCATTGACCTACAAGGAGTCGTGCGCTATCCTGCGGACACGGCGAGCGTATCCCCAACTGTGCGCGATATTCGTCTTCTACAAACGACACGGCTAGGTCACACAGCATTGTCTACGCTTTCTGTGCAGGGAGGGGGTCGAATACGGATAGAAGCTATACCCCTTCGCACGCCTTCTGCATTATCATCTAACAAAACACCAAATGAAATTCTTGGGACACTTATTGTTGCTAAATCGCTTGATGACCTTGAGAATACGCTCCTTTTATTACGTACTCTCTTGCTTTTCGCGGGTCTCGTTGTACTAATTGGGACGTTTGTCGGCGGTTGGGTGATCGCTGCGAATGTTTTGCGTCCTCTGGCGGAACTCATGAAGACCTCGCGTGCAATTGCGGACACTACCATACACGGAACGCGACTTGGCAATCTGAGTCAGCGTGTGCCGCGTCCGCGTGGTCATGATGAGATTGTACAGGTCGTCGATACGTTCAACGAGATGCTTGCAAGCCTGGAAAACGCTACGCAGGTGCAACAGCGTTTCATTGCCGACGCCTCACACGAACTGCGTGCGCCACTCACAACAGTACAGGGCAATCTCGCATTTTTGCAGCGTCATTTGGACGAACTGCCCCCCGATGAACGTCGCGCCATGCTCACCGATGCCTACGGTGAAACACTGCGTTTGGCCCAACTTGTCGATGCGTTACTTTTGCTTGCACGCGCCGATGCCAGCGTCGATATTGTGAATAAGGGCGAGACAACTCTTCAGCAGCAACCGCTTGAATTGGATCGTGTCGTCCTGCACCTGACGCGTCAGTTGCGGGTTCGTTTGAGTAGTGAGAACGTGCAAACGAAGCTCGAAATCGGGCATATTGAGCCGCTCCGTGTGCGTGGCGACGAGGAATATGTGCGGCGTATCCTTCTCATTCTGCTTGATAATGCGCTCAAATATACTTCTGGCACCGACAAAGAGAAGACCGGACGGGTGGTTATCTCGCTCGAACGTAACGAGCATGAAGCACTGATCGTTGTCAGCGACAACGGTATCGGCATAGACGCGTTTGACCTGCCGCACATTTTTGAACGATTTTATCGCGCTGATCGCGCACGCTCTCGTGCTGGTACAGGACTGGGCTTAGCGATTGCTTACATGTTAGTTGAGCAGTTGCACGGGCGCATCACCGCCGAAAGCACCTCTGGTCAGGGTAGTACCTTTTATGTGTGGCTTCCGCTTGCGTAGCCCGCGCCTCTTCCCTCGCTATCCTCCACTTTTTGGTATTCTCAGCTTCAATTTAGGAACGACACAGAATGACCTCATGAGGGCGGTATATACTTTTCCTATTGGTATAAACGTATCTACGGAGAAATTAGTACGAAGGAAAAAATTATTATGATTGCGGGAAATATATGGCCCTGGATAGGGTTTCTGGCATTTGTACTGGCAATGCTTGCCATAGACCTCGGCGTTTTTCATCATAAGACGCACGCCGTTTCGTTGAAGGAAGCATCGATCTGGAGCATGATCTGGATTGCGCTATCGCTCCTGTTTGCAGGAGGATTATATATTGTACAAGGGCCTGATCCTGCCCTACAATTTCTCACAGGCTATATCATAGAGAAGTCGCTAAGTGTTGATAATGTGTTCGTCTTCGTGCTACTCTTCAGCTACTTCAGCGTTCCCGCTGCGTATCAGCACCGCGTCCTCTTCTGGGGCGTGCTAGGCGCATTAGTTATGCGTGGCGCACTGATTCTCGTTGGCTCCGTGCTGCTGGAGACCTTTCACTGGATATTCTACATTTTCGGCGCCTTTCTGATTTTTACTGGTATTCGCATGGCTTTGCAAAAAGAGCAGGGTATGCAACCAGAACGTAACCTTCTGGTGCGACTAGTGCGACGCTTTGTACCCGTCACTGAGGAGTACGAGCAAGACCGCTTCTTTGTGCGCCGTGCTGGACGGACTGTTGTCACGCCTCTCTTGATTGTCCTTTTGATTATCGAAAGCACCGACCTGATTTTCGCGGTAGACTCCATTCCGGCAGTCTTCGCAGTCACGCGTGATCCATTCCTGGTCTTCACCTCGAACGTCTTCGCCATTATGGGCTTGCGTTCCCTGTACTTCGTTTTTGCGGGCATCATAGAGAAGTTCTTCTATCTCAAGCTTGGCCTGTCTGTCATCCTAACGTTTGTAGGGGCGAAGATGGTGCTTGCGGACATCTTCCACATTTCGACGTTGCTCTCGTTAAGCGTTATTGGTGGCGTACTCGCGGTTGCCATCATCGCCTCGGTTATCCGTAACCGTCGCGAGGTGGCGAAGGACGAGACGAAAGAAGCACGACGAGAAGCCGTTCCCGTTAAGCAATGAGCTACGTACCACTTTCTGCCTGATCTGACTCCATCTTGAGGTTACAACAGATGCGCTCTATACAGCACTCACAATGTCGTCAGTAGAGCTTGAGCAGCTCAAACAGCTACGTAGCGAGGTCAGTGTGCACTAACGCGATGACCCTGCAATAAGGGTGGATAGGAATGTCCACCCTTATTTCCGCACATGAGTGGAGAACGCGATAAGTGTACATAGCAGCAAGAGCATGATGTAGACCACGGCAAAGATGGTTTGTGAGGCAAGCACGATACCACAGATAGCCGCCAGGGCGAAGATGCTCCCACTTCCAATGAGAAGCCGTACACTCTTCATAAGAATGGCGCACACGAGGGGAAATGTTCCCAGACAGAGGAGTAAGAAAAAACTGAATGTTTGCACAGGTATACCGATCAGGTAAAGCGATGCGAATACAACACTGCCAATGAGCAGATCAAGGGCGAAAACCTTCGCGAGATTTCTCCACATATATACTTCCTCTTTTCGTTGTACACGTACTGCCGTTGTGTACATCGCGCGTTCTCTGGAAGCACGGCGCGGTATTGCTCTTTGTGTCTGCCCATTGCGTGACTCCCCCACGGCAGTCTGAAGAGCATACGCGAATGCTTGCACACTGGCGAAACGTTGTTCTGGTTGCCGTGCCAATGCTTTTAGCACAACCGCTTCCACCTGTGGGGTGATGCCTGCTACTTTGCGACGGAGCGCAGGGGGTGGCGTCCGTGCAGGTTGCCCCGTTACTTGCTCAGTGGAGCCGTTAAATGGCTTTTCGCCACAGAGTAACTCATAGGCGACAACACCTAAACTAAACTGATCGCTGGCGAAGCTAACCACGCCTCTGAACTGTTCTGGAGCCATGTAGGGAGGTGTACCTACTAGCTTTTCGCTTTGTAGTGTATTGTGAGCCGAGGTAATCGCGATACCAAAATCGCTCAGGCGGATACACCCATTTTCACCAATCAGCATGTTCTCGCGCTTGATATCGCGGTGAATGAAGCCGCGCTCATGCATATACTGTACGGCGGCGGCGACCTGCTGCACATAACCAACTACCGTCTCAGGTGAAAGTATTGTGCCATCGGGATGCCGTTGTAACAGATTTCCGTGTGGGGCATACTCCATAACCAGAAATGGCAGACCCCGCTCGTTACTAAAATCCCATGTGCGGATAATGCTCGGATGAAGGAGGCGAGCAGCTATCCGTGCCTCTACCTGAAAAGCTGTGTGGACATCTGCCGTAGTGTGAGTGTGTAACACTTTGATCGCAGCGGCTGTACCAAGATGTACGTGGATGCCAAGATATACCATCGCGAAGCCACCCGTACCGAGAACGCGTATGAGTCTATAATTGCCAATCTGTTGTCCAATTCCTGTTTCTGCCGTTGCCTGTGTACTTGTGTTCATGATGTCTCCCTTTCTCATCCGTATTTGTTACTTTGTGCAATATTTCCCGTCTCGATAAAAGTATAGAAGAGTGCATATGCAATGAGTACGTTAAACACTGCCAATCTACTGACCTTTTTCTCGTGTTGTTGTAACCCAAAAGAAAGAGACTGTGTATTGTGGGAAGCGAAACTTTATCGTGAGAGGAAAAGGAAGAACGTGGGATAGCATCATTCTGAACTGTGAGGCAAGAGTGGCGTTTGTTTTCTCGTCAGCGTACCGTCTTTGTTTGCCCGAAGCTCTCATACATTGTATCCAGATATTGCAGTGCAGTGTGTATATCGTACTGCTCGCAAACAAGGAGAAACGCGTTTCGCATGAGATGCTCGGCGAGGTATGGATTCTGGATAATGCTTGAGCAGGCCGTTACCATTGCCTCTGGGGTATCCGCTATTAAAAGATGCTCACCATCGCGCACTGCCAGCCCTTCGCATCCAAGTGTTGTCGAGATGACTGGAACACCCATTGCCATTGCCTCAAGAATTTTTACACGCACACCGCCACCTGAAAGAATAGGTACAAGCAGAGCGGTAGTATGTGTCCAGAAAGGCGCAACGTCAGCGACATAGCCACGTACCTGTACGCCGTGCCGTGTACTCGCGAGTCGTTGCAACGAAGCGGGCGGTTTCGCGCCCACGATATCATAAGTGACACTGGGAAAGATCGCTTGCAGTTGCTCATAGCCTTTATCGAGCCACCACTGTATACCTTCGCTATTGGGTGGCCAGAACATTGTGCCAACCGTGAAAAAATTCGCTGACTGTGGCTTGCGTGCCGCTCTGATAGGCGCGAAGTGCGCGACATCCAGGGTAATTGGCACCACCTCGATACGCGCGTCGTCGGCTACCACACGGAGAGCTTGTCTATCCTGTGCGCTGACCGCAAGGACAATCGTCGCCTGACGACACGCTGCCCCCTCTAGCTTTTTGAGCAGGCGAACCTCGCGCTTCAAGAGCCACCGTTTGAGCGGATTACGCGTACCCCGCCAGAGCCGCTCGACAACCTGCCAGACGGCATTATGTTCATCGAGTATAACTATTCCCGCCCAGTCACGCGGCACGAAGCGCATCATGTTCAGTTGATCGACGTGTATCGCGTCGATCTCGTGTTCACGAAGCAATGTTTGTACCATTGTGTGCATTGCAGCACGCTCATCACGGCGCAGCAAAAACGAGTCGCCGACAATCAGGCTTTCGAGGAGAAAGCGTGCGTCACTCATACGTGAACGCTTCATTGGAACTGTGGCGACAACTTCGCAGAGAGGACGCAATGTCGTCGCGGTTTGTGCTTCCTTTGTCCCACGCACAAAAGTGCAATATATAATCTCGTGCTGCTCCGCGAGATGGCGCACAACATGGAGCGTTTTAATCTTTGGCCCAGCGTCAGCCGGATAAATGAGTACCTGTGTTAGCACAAGTATACGCATCACTTATGTGTCCTTGTCGTCTTACAATATTTGTAGGGCAGTTTGTTGTTCCGTTCCAAGTGCTGCCATATAAACGTTGTGTGTTGCATACGCGCACGCCTTCGCGGTAAACGGTTGTGCCTGAACTCTGCCAAGTCGAATCATGCGTTCACGTAGTGCCGCGTTTGTTAGTAACTGAACGAGTGTAGTTGCGAGCGTTGTGGCGTTCGTGCAATCTGTTCGTAGCACCGCGTCGCCCGCTATCTCCTGACTCGCCGCTTCTGGACTCGCGACCACTGGCGTGCCACAGGCCATCGCCTCGATTGTTGGCAGGCCAAATCCCTCGTGTTGTGAGGGAAAGACCAGCGCACTCGCGCCAGCGTAAAGTGCGCCCATTTCATGATCCGGTATCCAACCTGCTAGATGAATGCGATCACGGTAGGGAGATGTCGCCCTTTGTTGCAACACGCCCTCGCTCGCATAGCCCGCGCCTCCTGCCAGCACAAGGGCAAGGTCGGTAAACTGGGCAGCGATCTGTTCAAACGCTATAATCAGCGTTTCCACATTTTTGCGTGGCATAATGCGTCCGACATGGAGCAAGTAGCGACCCCTATAGCGTTGACGCATGGCCTGTGCTTTATCTGTAGAAAGTTTCTCATACTGCAAAGCAGGTCGCAGTGCGTTATGAACAACACTGATAATGTTTGTATCTACCGACCAGTACTCGACTAGCTCCTCGCGTGTCTGTTCCGAGACGACGATAATTTGTTGCGCTCTTCGCACACTTTCACGTAACAGATATTGCCAGTACATTCGTGCGTACAGCGAGGATTGCTGAGGTACTTTGAGAAACGCCAAGTCATGTACTGTCATGACCAGTGGCCCGTTCCAGCCAATCGGAGCGGCGAAGGCGGGTACATGTAACACATCGGGTCGTATCTGGCGCAGCACTTTGGGGAGAAGTAGTTGGTGCTGAATTAGAATACCGCGCATCGAGCGCAACTTTACGCCATGGATATGCATATGCGATGATGCAAGTGCCTGGTATTCTTTGGGCCGACTTGTAATAACAATATACTCATTGGTTGTGTCAATTTCTGCCAGACCAGCAAGAAGCGCACGGGTGGCGAACAACATGCCTCCCGGTTCTTTCTCGACGATCAACATATCGATTGCGACACGCATAATTTCTTCTTCTTTCGTCTTTTATCAGACACGAATACGTGGCATTATTAACGTAGGTTGCTCTGTGATATCCAACGCTTCCAAGTTATCAAGAGTTATGTGTGTACTCTGTTCTTGTAGGGGCTTTTTGTTCTTCCGTGCGGCAAGAATTTGCTGAACGACTATCACATCATCAAGCGAAAGCGTGCGAGTCAAGATAAAGCCGGCACCAACAAGTAGCACAAAAACAGGAGCAAGCACGAGTAGAGGTGTGTTTTGAAACCAGAGCACCAGCAGCAATGCCGGTACGCAACCAAGCATTACCCGTAGCAGGACGCTAAAGGTTTGGGGTAGGGATACCTCGTGTCTGAGCAGAAACGCGAACATGACGAGCGCGACAACCTCACTTACCAACGTTGCAGCCCCGGCTCCCGTTGCCTGCCAACGTGGAATGAGCAGAATATTCGCGAGTACATTGATGACGAGCGCAATACTTGTCACCAGGGGAATCGAGCGTTCTTTACTCGCGGCCATGCAGCAACGTACCGTCAATTCGCAGAGGAATGTTGCTACCATCGCCCACATGAGCAGTTGGGTGGCGGGAACAGCATTCACAAATTTTGTGCCACCAAGCAATGTAACAATATTTTTTGCTTCCGTGCTGACAAATATCGCCAGTGGAATAATACAAAGCGCGACGAAGCGCACCGCGTTCTTGAAAAGGGTCGCGAACTGCTCCCGTCCTGCCTCGAACGTTGTGCAGAGTAAGGGATAAATGCCAATCACAAAAGCCACCGCGATAGTGAAGAGCGGCGTTGTAACCCGTTGTGCCAGGGCATAAATGCCCACGCTGAGCGCACCCGCAAGTGGTAACAAGAAAATGATATTCGCCTGACTCGCGAACTGGGTAAGTGCGTTATGACCCGTAAGCGACAAACTCCCTACAAAATATTCGCGGAACGCGGCTCTGTTGAAGCGTATTCTCAGCTTATACCGCCGTTGCGCGAAGTACATAAGTAAGAGAAAGAACGGCAGGTCGGAGCCGACAATCACAGCGTAAACCCAAAGTAATGGCAGTCGGAGCAGCACGACCAATGCTATCAAGACCGCTGTTGTCACGCGGTTGATTGCTTCCAATGAAGATGGAACCTTCGCCCGTTGCTCTGCCCAGTAGCCACACGCATAGATTACCCGCAACCCGTTGAATGAGAAACTGAAAACCAGCGTAAGGCTACCAAGCAAGAGCAGGTTGCGCTGCTCGTTACTAACTGGCAACAGAAATGCTGTGAGGAGCGCGATTGCCGAAGCCAGCAGAGTGGATACCAGCCGTGTGCCAGCAGCATAGCTTAGCGTCTCGCTCCACTCAGTGCGCTTTTGCTTACTCAATTTACGCACGATTAGTGGGTCCATGCCGGTGCCGCTTAGGAGCGCGATGGTCGCGAGAAAGGGAAACGTATAGCTATATTCGCCATACTGTATCGGGCCGAGATAGCGCGTGAGCAACGCCGTTGGTGGAAAGATAACGGCGACAGAAATACCCCATGAGAGGACTTGAAAGAGTACCGAGCGACCAGTTTTGCGTATACTTGGCGTCTCCCCCGTATCCTCCGTCGCGCTTGTTCGCGACGAACGTACTTCATGCGTGGTCTTACTTGGTCTGTAAAGTGCGATTCCACCTGTCGCGCTGCTTGCCTGCACACCGTTGAGTCGCAATCTTGAAGCACTAGCGGTTGCACTGTTGCGAGTAGTACGCTGCCGAATCCGCTCCGCATAGCCGAGGGCTAGACCAATAACGACAAAGAGAAAGACCATTGCCTCTGGCTTATCGAATGGGACATCGACAAAACACACCAGCATATTCGCCACTATCGCGAATACCGCCGCGAGCAGAATAGCTTTTTCATTCTGCTGGGCATGTCGATAAGCTTTCACGCAGACAAAAAGAACGCTTATGAGCAGTGATAATGCTACAATTAGCCACAGAATACCGCTCTCCATCGCGTATTCCAGATATTGATTATGTACACTGATGCCATTGGGGTTCAAGAGTGTCGCCTGACTGATGATGATTTGGCGGTAATAGCGGGGAAATTGCTCAAGTCCGATACCAAGCAAGGGGTGTTGCCCGATGAGTTTAAGTGCTTCTTGCCAGAGAAAGAAACGGTTTGAGGTAGAGACATCCGAGTGTACAAACTTCGCGACCAGTTTGTCAAAAAAGAATATGATACCGACACTAGAAGTGAGCAGCGTAGCCAGCAGAAGCTTGTAGCGGCGTGTCAGAATAAACGCGATAAGCAAAATAATGATAGCGGCGACAGCGGCACTGCGGGTGCCAGAGCCAACTAGCAGGAGAGCAACAACTCCAGTCATAGACGCACCGATGATGCGGTCTCTGCGGCATGTGCCAAAGAGCCAGCAGACCAACGCAACAACAAAAAGATTGACGAGATATGAACCAAATGTTGCCGCGCCATCGAATGGCCCATAAAAGCGTCCGTCCGTCTGCTTAATATCTTGTGCGCTCCTGCTTTCAAGAAGCGTTGAAAGATGAATTCCCAGAGCTTGCGCCAGCACAATCAGGCAGAGTGGGATATTGCCAAGCAGAGTCGCCACAAGCAAGCCCGACATATTTTTGACGAAGCTTGCCAGAAATGTGCCACAAAAAAGGGCAAGTAGCAAGAGAAGCAGCGAAAATATTTCTTTATCCGCTCCATACGCGCTTAGTCCTGTTGAGAGTTGTGGCACATGCACAAAAGAGGCGAGCGCGATACCGAAAAAGAGCAAAGCGAGCAAATGCGGCAAGCGCATTTGCATAGTAGGGCGGCGTAAGAAGATAATCAACACGCACAACACCAGTGCTAGCTCGATCAGCCGCACAGTATGAAAAGAGAGTGGTACAACAAGTGAAGGTAGGCCCGCCCCGACAAAAATTAGGAAAAGCCCGACGCTGGGACGCATAAATGCCAGTGCCACTATGCCTATCGCAGCAAGCACCCCCATTGGAAGGAGTAGCGACGAACTCGTCGCGCAGAGCAACGAGACAACAAGAAGTAACACACCAAAAGCGCAAACCAAGCCGAGTTGTTGTCTTTGTACAGTAGACAAAACCAGACGTTTTGTGCTTACACGCTGTTCTGATGACAGATGCGTTGTCATATCCTGTCTATGTTGTCCTTTGCCTATTGCGCTATAGCTCACTGTATTGAACCACCTGCATCACTATTGCCGTGTGTCCCATTTGCTGCGCCTTTCTCCACCTGTACAGGTTCATCGACGGGCTTTTTGCGAAGCTTTACCGTGTTTGCCGTGCTAACAACTGTGGCATGGTGTAGTGTATCTGCCTGCTCATTGGGTGTTGCGGCCTCGGAAGCAAGTATGGAAGGTACTGGTGTTTCGGGTAGGGCATCGAACAACGGTCTGCGTGTCGGCGCGACAGGATACTTCGCAGGTGGGGCGGAATACGGAATTGGGGCCACGACCTGTTGTGCCTGTGAAGAGGAAGTCGCATAGATATAGCTGCGATGCTTTGCCTGTTGACGGTTGAGTACAACACCCACTACCGATGTACCCAGACGTTGCAACGTCGCCCGTGCCTTGCTGATATCCTCGCCACGCTCTTTACCCGCTTCAATTACTAGTACCGCGCCATCGGTAACGGGGCCGAGCGCGATAGTGGTAGCTCCTTGCTCTAATGATGGTGCGTCGAAGACAATGATATCGACAGCACCGGATAGAACATGGCCCGTCGGCGTTTTTCGTGTCTGCAAAAGCCAATCAGTGAAGAGTCGCGCCCTTGTGGTCTGAAACGCCATTTTAGACGCTGAAGATGAAGCACCAACTGGTAGCACCCAGAGATTATCTTCATTGCTAGACCACTGGTGAAGCCATTGCGCGGTAAGGCTGCGTTGCTCCTCAAACAGTTCGGGGTCATTCAGAACGTTGAGTAATCCCGGCGTTTTGGGGAGTTGGAACGCTGTGTGAAGAGATGGTTTTTGCACATTCGCGTCTACAAGTAAAGTACGCAAGCCGGACTGTGCCAGCGCACGCGCAAGCCGAATCGCGATGGTTGACGTTCCAGCACCCGTGTGTAGACCCGTCACAAGAATCGCGCGTTTCCCTTCACCAAGCACGCTAAAGCTTGTCGTAATAGTAATGAAAGCTTGCTCGACAGCATCACTTAGCGCGATATCTTTGCTAAGTGGTACGCTTCCCAGTGGCTCTACATGTGCCAGTCGTGCCACATCCTCTGATGTTTTAACCGTTGTATCAACCCAATCGAGCAAGAGTGCTAGTGCCAGCATCAGTAACAGGCCCAGGGCTGCCGCCGCCGCCGTGTTCAGCGTTGTGCGCGGCGTTTTAGGGATAGCAGGTGGTATAGCGGATTGCACAACGCTTATCTTGTTATTGATAATAGTTTGCTGTTGCTGTACTTGATTATAGTTCGCTAAGAGCGCGTTATAGCTTACCTGGTAGCCGTCAAGCACATCTTTCTGGTGAGCAATATCGTTGGCGGATGCCTGTGTACTTTCTAACTTTGTAAGTTGCGCGTTCGCAGCATCAACATTACTCTTGGTGGTGGTTATCTGGTCGGTGAGCGCGGCGGTGGTGCGCCTGTTTTGTGCCGATTCTCTTGCTATCTGATGCTGAATGAAGAGCGTGGCGACTGTATTAGCAATATCCGCCGCCTGTTGCGCGGTGCGAGCGTCGGCCCTGACCTCGATTACCTGTGTGTTATCAAGCGGTGAGGCACTGACGTTCGGTTCAAGCTGCGCGACGGTTACGCCAGAGAGATGGTGGGCGGTATCACGCAAAACATCATTGCCTGTAACCTGAACGGCATAGCTCAATGCCAGTGCCTGATCGCTGAAAACTGTGCTGCCATCGCCGCTACCCGCGTTTACTTGCAGGAGTGCCGACGCTTCATATGTTGGCGGAGTCAACTTGCTCACACCAAAGGTTACGCCAGTACATACAAGCGTACCGATTAGAATGAGCCAGAACCAACGCCTCAAAACCCAGGCGTAGTGTTGTATCTGCATATGTTTTCTGCTTTTATAAAACTAGTATGCTCCATGACCGTGTAACACGACTGGAACCGTCTCAAGAAGAATAAGTACATCCGCCCAGAATGAGCATTCTAGCACATACGTGCAATCTAAAATCGCGCGTTGCTCATAGTCGGTGGTTGAGCGACCACTAATTTGCCAGAAGCCGGTCAAGCCCGGCTTAACCATTTGCCTTAGCTCGATAAGCTCACCGAATACAGAGATTTCTGAAAACTGAATCGGACGTGGGCCAACCAGACTGATGTCGCCACGCAGCACGTTAAGCATCTGTGGGAGTTCGTCAATACTAGTACGGCGTAAAAATTTTCCCAGTGTGGTAACGCGTGGGTCGTGTTGTAACTTGCCCGTGCGCCGCCACTCCTCCAAAAGTTCAGGATTGCGTGCTAAGTGTGCGTCTGCATCCACAACCATTGTGCGAAGTTTGTAAAGCGGGAACGGGTGCAAATGCTTACCAACACGAACTTGCTTATAAAAAAGTGGCCCACGATCTTGTAGCAGCATAGCGAACACAATACAGGGAAGAAGTAAAATAAGTACGAGTAGTCCAAATAACGCGCCAACAATGTCCAACATTCGTTTCGTACAGAGATACATCAGAGACATACGGTGTTCCTGTATCAACAGTGTATATACAAGCTTTTCTTCTACGAACGACTGTGACATGGTATGCTCGTTTTGCAAAAGACTGACATCAACAACGACTTCGCAAACATCTTTTTGCACCGTCTACTCCCTTTCGCTTCTATCAAATGCTAGCTCTTACTCCACACTATGTAAACGCTGAATCAGGAAACCATTATGGGTGCAACTGCTCGACTGTACACTGTGTCAAGTTGCGTCATGACCTGTTCCCAATTGTGATTGCTCTTGATATAAGAAAGACCATTTTGCGCCAGTGTATGCCACTCTATTTTGTTATCGAATAATCGTAGAATAGCGGCAACGAATGCATCGGGTGTATCAGCGACAAGCAAGTCACGGCCAGCAACCGCGTGGAGACCTGCCGCCGCGTGCGAACTCGCGATAACAGGAGTTCCCATTGCCATTGCCTCTAGTATTTTGTTTTGTATGCCTACCGCATAAGGTAGTGGACTTACCGCAATCTGTGCCTGCCCAATAAAGGGACGCAGGTCAGGCACATGACCCGTCACCTCTATACGGCTATCACGGGCAAGGCGACGTATAAACCGCGGTGGATTGCTGCCCGCGAGAATAAGCCGTACCCCAGGTCGCTGTTGCCAGAGTAAAGGTAAAATCTGTTGTGTCAGCAGAAGTATACCTGCTATATTCGCATGAAAGCTCATTTTGCCTGAAAAAACAAGCGTCTCCGCCTGCCGCTCGCCAGTGTAGGGTCGAAAGTATGCGCGGTCAATACCGTGCGGCACTACCGTAATGTTAGCATAATCCTCTTTGTTCTGTGGGTAAGCCGTGCCAATAGCAAGCAGTGCCTGACGGTCACGCTCGGATGTCACCAGCACCTCGCGAAAGCGTTGTAGTTGCGTGTGTTCGTAGGCGCGAGTACGCCTTGCTTCTCCGTGTCCAATCAAGCGCAGCATGGGTGTCGCGCCAATGTGTGCGCCATGCTCATAGAGTTGGCTTACGCAATCCACTGCATCCCAGACCACAGGCACCCTATCGGTTGTGGGTAAAGCACCGAGCGCACGAATAAATTCTATATGGAGAAGATCAACAGGTGTATCTCTCAGCTGTGTCTCGATAGCGGTACGCAACGTTGGAGAAGCATCGAAGGCAACCTGCAAGGGTATGCCTGTCCCAATCGCCCGCAGTACACGCATAACCTTCTGGTAGCGTTTCTCCACGATAGCTGTAATAGCGATGCCCTCACGTTGCAGGGTGCGTACATCCTCCGCCTCTTGCTCTCCCGCGCACAGGGCAAGCACAGTAACGGTATGTTGCTTTGCCAGTTCGCGCACAAATCCATATGAGCGCACTCGTACCCGCGATAAAGGATAAGGAGCTACAAAAAGTATATGCATTGCCTAAAAGCCTCCATAATATCAACAATGCGCTACGGGTAGAAAATATTGCATGTTTCTATCTATGTGCCAAACCAGAATATTTGTAGGACAAGAAAAAGTGTAAATCTGGTTGCCTGAAAAGAGATATTGTTGAAACACATTACATTATACATGATTAGGTTGTCTATTCTACAAGAAACTTGTTGTTATCTGGTTAAGAATACACGAAGTACGTTGCAGTTTTGCAACCCATTCTTCGGTGAGTATAGAGTTGGCAGCAAGTACCGCAGAGTCGGTTGAGAAATCGGCACGACATAGCCCCTTTGCGACACGATAGCAACGCAATCTTAACAGTGTCTCAACACTATTAGCACGAAGACATAGTATAGTATGTAAGCTACAAAATAGAAATAATGCCAGCGTATATCCTGTAATAGAACAGTAACGTAAAGAAAACCACGCTTTTACAACAACGGAAGTAACAAAATGTCGCAAACAACAGAGCTTTCAGAGACGCGCCGTGCGCTCCTCGCTAAATATCTGCACGGCACCCTTATTCCCAAAAAGACAAACGAGGGAAACATTCCTCGGCGCGACCCTGAACAGCGTATACCTCCGTCATTGGGGCAGCAGCAGTTGTGGTTGTTGGCTCAACTCTTGCCCGACGCCCCTATTTACACGGAGTGTGTCACAATACACCTGCCCGGCCCTCTTGATATTCCTGTGTTCGAGCGGAGTTTCAATGAGGTGCTTCGTCGCCATGAGGCGTGGCGCACAAGTTTTCCTGTTGTTGACGGGCAACCAACACAATGTATACATCCATATGTACCGATGTCATGCCCTGTGGTGGATGTAAGCAAGCTACCTGCGAGCAAGCGCGAGGCCAGAGCATTGCGGCTTGCGTCAGAGGAGGCGCGTCTCCCTTTTGACATTGCTCATGGGCCACTTCTGCGACCATTGTTGGTAACTCTACATGATACTGAGCACCGTTTGTTCTTGACAATACATCATATTCTCTTTGATGGCTTCTCACTTTATCAAATATTTCTCCCCGAATTACAGACTCTATACGATGCCTTTCTCGCGGGCCGTCCTTCTCCTCTTGCGGAGCTGCCCATTCAGTACGCGGATTTCGCACTCTGGCAACGCAAATCGTTAGAGGGCGACGCATTATCGACGCAACTGGCATACTGGAAGCAACAACTTGCAGATATTCCCGTGCACCTTGACTTGCCCACAGATCGCCCACGCCCGCTCGTCCCGACATTGCGCGGCTCTATGCATCCATTCGCGCTCTCCGTTCGCCTCACCGACGCGCTTAAAGCGTTGGGCGCGAAAGAGGGTGTAACGCTCTATATGTTGCTGGTTGCGTCGTTCAAAATACTGCTTGCACGTTACACAGGGCAGGGTGATATTCTGGTCGGAACCGCTATCTCTGACCGTAAGCGACCAGAGCTACAGAAACTCGTTGGTTTCTTTCTCAACACACTGGTGTTGCGTACCACTCTCACCGATAATCCATCCCTGCATGTTCTCTTACAGCGCGTGCGAGAGGTAACGCTTGAGGCACTGGCACATCAAGACGTGCCGTTTGAGTATCTTGTCAAAGAACTGCATCCAGAGCGCACGCCGGGTCAGAATCCCCTCTTTCAAGTATTGATTAGTCTTGAACCGCCGCTTGCCGTGCTCCCTTCGGGTTGGACATTGACACAGATGGATGTCGAGACCGATACCGCCAAGTTTGACCTCTCGCTTGAACTCGATGACCGCGCGGATGGGCTAATTGGTCGCTTTGAGTATAACACTGACCTATTCGATGCCACCACAATTGAACGTATGGTAGGCCATTGGCTCACGTTGCTCGAAGATATTGTGGTGCATCCAGAGTATACCGTTGCTGAGTTTTCAATACTTCCAGAGGCAGAACGACAGCAACTGCTTGTGGAATGGAACGATACCGCCGTATCCTATCCCCACGACCAGACGCTTCATACGCTTATCGAAGCGCAGGTCGAACGCACGCCTGACAGCATCGCTGTGCAGTGCGCCGATACACACCTGACGTATCGTCAACTTAATGCGAGAGCCAATCAACTTGCTCACGTTCTGCTACAACGCGGTGTTGGTGCGGAGTCGCTTGTCGGTGTGTGTTTGGAGCGTTCGCCGAATATGCTGGTCGCGCTGCTGGCAATACTCAAAGTCGGGGCGGCATATGTGCCACTCGATCCAACCTATCCGACGGATCGCGTGGCGTTTATGCTACAGGATGCTCAGGTGCAGGTGCTGCTGACGCAAGCAAAGCTGCTGCCCACACTTCCCACGTCTAGCGCAACGGCGTTGTGTCTGGATACCATCGGGGAAGCTCTAGCGCGAGAAGACACGCACAATCTATCATGTGTTGTAGCACAGTCGCAGCTTGCGTATGTGATTTACACCTCTGGCTCAACGGGCCGTCCAAAGGGAGTCGCGTTAGAACACCGTAGCGTAGTCGCGTTTATTGCATGGGCGTTGAGCGTCTTTTCATCACAAGAACTGGCGGGCGTGCTTGCCACGACCTCTATCTGCTTTGATCTGTCCATCTTTGAATTGTTCGTGCCGCTTAGTTGTGGCGGGACGGTTATGCTGGTTGAGAATGTGCTGCACCTGCCAGAACTTCCGGTAGAGCAACGTGTAACACTCATCAACACTGTGCCGTCAGCTTTAGCAGAGTTATTGCACAACCATGTGCTTCCATCCTCGGTGCTTACCGTGAATCTCGCGGGAGAGCCATTGCCTTCCGCTCTTGTAGCACAAATTTACCGTCAACCCGACGTGCAACGGGTGTACAATCTTTATGGCCCTTCCGAGGACACGACTTATTCCACATACGCGTTGATGAGCAGGGGACAGCACAGCGTCTCGATTGGGCGTCCAATCGCGAACACTCAGGCGTATGTGCTAGATACTCACCTTCAGCTTGTGCCTGTTGGCATTGTGGGTGAACTCTATCTCGGGGGCGATGGTCTCGCGCGTGGCTATCTCAACCGTCCAGAATTGACACGCGAACGCTTTATTGCTTCCCCTTTTTCCTCGGATGCGCGTCTCTATAAAACGGGCGACCTGGCGCGTTACCGGCCTGATGGTACACTCGACTATCTTGGACGCGTTGATCGACAGGTCAAGATACGCGGCTTTCGTATTGAATTGGGCGAAATCGAGGCGATATTACGGCAGCAAGTAGCCGTGCGCGAAGCGGTTGTTGTGGTGCGCGAGGACACACCCGAAGACAAACGTTTGGTCGCGTACATCGTCGCCACGCACGATGCGAACTTTTCAGCAAGCGAGCTAACAAAAGCACTACGTACTCAGCTACCGACATACATGGTTCCCGCAACTTTTGTGTCGCTAGAGATGCTTCCATTGTTGCCCAACGGCAAGGTGAATCGTGATGCGTTGCCAGTGCCAGAGAGAGAGCTAGGGGCAGAAGTGGAGTGTGTTGTGGCCCCAACGGACATGGTTCAGCTCCAACTCCTGAAAATTTGGGAAGAGTTGTTACCTGTGCGTCCAATTCAGGTCAATGATAATTTCTTTGAGCTGGGGGGACATTCGTTGCTCGCGGCCCGTCTGGTGGCGCGGGTTGAGCAAGCGTGTGGCAAGAAATTTCCACTTAGCACACTATTCGCGGGGCCAACGATTGAGCAGATGGCGGAGGCACTCGCACGTGACGCGGGGCCGCGCCCACGCACACCTCTCATCGCTGTACAGGCGGGAGGAACAAAGCGGCCCTTCTTCTTTCTGCACGGCGACACACTGGGCGGCGCGTTCTATTGTTTTCCATTGTCGAAGCAGTTGGGTGTTGAGCAACCCTTTTACGCACTTGAACCCTATCAGTTCGCCGATCTACCTGTGCCGCCACCACTCGAAGCGATAGCCGCTGCGCACATCGAAGCCCTGCAAACGATGCAACCGGAGGGGCCATACTTATTGGGCGGTTTTTGCAGTGGCGCACTGATTGTCTACGA
>JBBQVS010000024.1:0-45719 GCA_038211295.1 Ktedonobacterales bacterium
CGAACCTTAACTTTGATATGAACACGGTGTTAGTGCTTCATACCGTAGACTATATACCGCATTATGGGTATGTTGAGACTGAGCCAAAGACGAAAGCTGGTAGACGTGCAATTAGTTTACCTGCCTTTCTCATAGACATGCTGAAACTGCATAAAGATGCTGTTCTTGAGCAGCAGCATAAACAAGGTGATAAGTGGGAAAATCGTGACCTCGTGTTTCCAGACCTCAAAGGTGGATATTCCAACCCTAGTTACCTTTTGCGGGTATTTAACAAGTTGCTTGTAAAAGCGGGTGTGTCTCACATGCATTTCCATGACCTACGACATAGTGCAGCTACAATCCTTTTGGCTATGGGTGTAAATATGAAGGTTATACAAGAATTGTTGGGCCATAGCGATATCGCAATAACACTGCGGCTCTATGCTCATCTATTACCCTCGATGCAACAAGATGCTGTAGAAAAGTGGGAAGAGGGATTTAGAGGTGATGAGACGAATAAGAACTAACAATTTTGCTAACATAAGGCATTTTGCTAACAGTTTTGCTAACATCTCTGTAATTGAAGAGGTAAAGTGTTTTAAGAGAGTAGTCATAAGGCAAGGCGAGGAGCCATTCTCTAGAGTGACTTCTCGCCTTGTGTGTGGTGGAGATGAGGGGGAGTCGAACCCCCTGTCCAAACGCTCCTACTGGAGAATATGCTACAGGCGTAGTCGATGTTTTTTTGGCACTTCAGTCTCCCATCGACAGGATACATTTGTGCTTGCCCTCTGGTCTTAAATGACGGTTAGAAGGCGGTCTTCGTCATAGCATCCTTTGTTTTTGACATCCCTGCCCAACCCCAAAGGCAAAAGTTGGAGGGATGACGACTCAACTACTTCTTAGGCAGCGAGAGCGTAGGTTGTTGCTGGTTTTGCAACTATTTTTTGTCGGTTGTTTAACGAGAGTGCTTTACCGACACCTCGACCTGCAAAACTTCAATCTGAACACCTGTCGAAACCCGACATCCCCAAATGAAGAAAATTCATCTTCGCAGGGCTTACCCCCACTTCGATATACGAGTGATTATACCATATCAGTTGAAAAATAGCAATGCGAAAGTCTCGCGTTCCCGCATCCCGCGCACGCTATCTGTTAGTAGCTAGAAGCGTTTGGGATGCACAAACTGGTAACTAGTTACCAGCGCTATTTTGTTGCTGGCGCGAGCCGACTCAAGAAGCGTTCGAGATGTACAATGGCGCGTTCGTGTTTGCCTTCGCCTATTTTCTGCCGTTCGTCGTAGGCCGCGACGTCGAAGACCAGGCGACGTCCGTCGATCTCGATGAGTTCGGCTTCCGCACGCACTTTTTGACCGAGTGGTGTCGCGGCCAGATGCCGTATGTTGACCACCGTTCCCACCGTTACCTGGTTTGTGTCGAGGCCGTTGGCTACCGCCTGCCACGATGCGTTCTCCATTAACGCGATCATCATTGGCGTCCCAAATACCTCGACGCCACCTGCGCCAACCGATGCCGCTGTGTTCTCATGCACAACCGTTGTTGTTGCCTCGGCCTTCATTCCAACTGTCAGTGTCATAGAGCCTTGCCTCCTTGTTTGCGTTGCACAAAATAGTGTACATACTATACAACAAAATGTGCTACGCGAAACGGCAGCAGGAAAGACTATGCTGTACCGCTTGACATGATATGATGGAGGCGCGAATAAGCTTCTATTCAGGAGGACTTTATGGCAACTCAGTTTCAACGCGTCGCGCATCGGGGCGGCTCTCATCTTGCCCCTGAAAATACACTTGCGGCATTTCGTACAGCACTCACTCAACCGATAGATGCAATCGAGCTGGATGTACAGATGACGAGCGATGGACACGCGATTGTATTTCACGATAATACCGTCGAGCGGCTTACCAACGGCACGGGTAATGTTCTCGATCTTGACTTTGCGTCTCTACGCTCCCTTAATGCTGCCGCACATTTCAAAGGGGGATGGCCTGAGCCACAGAGCATTCCTACGCTCCGCGAGGTACTTGACTTCGCACGCAGTCGCACATTTGTCTATATCGAGTTAAAATTTAGCAAGCGTGGTGGTGTGTATGGACACTATCCGAATATTGTCGAGACGGTTGTTAAGGATGTACGAGCGGCAGGAATGCTAAGTAACGTACTTCTCATGTCCTTTGATTTGTCGCTCCTGCCACTGATAAAATCGCTGGAACCGTCACTTCAAACGGGAGCGATTATCTCTGATGATCTTGGGGCGTCAGGGCAAGATAATATGCTCGCGCCATTAATGCAATTGGTGACTTCGCTTGATGCTAACTGGATTCATATGGATTGTGACCTGCTGACTCCTGATATGGCAGGTATCGCGCACGCGCACGGTCTCAAGCTAAACACGTGGACCGTGAACACGCTTGAAAAAATGCGTCGTGTAGCTGCTCTGGGGGTAGATTCAATTACCTCGGATAGACCAGACCTCTTCTCTCTGATCTAGGGAGTGCCGTTCTAACACCACTATCTGTCTGAGCGGGAAGAGCATGTTGCGACGCTCTGCCCGCCACTTATTTCCGTCTACCTGGTTCATAAATAAAATTTACCGTATCTTGAATGTTTCTTGACGTTTGCTTGCTATACTAGCACTGCACATATTCTTTACAGAGCATTATATCGTGTGAAAAGACAGGGTATATAGGAATTTATCGGTGACATGTGCCTCTTATGGGAATTCAAGCGTTCTATTAATCAGAACCACAGAAGGTCCCACCTGCTGGAGTTTGTAAGTGGCAGTATGTTATACTAATCGCTAATCAAAGTGTGCATAGGACTATCAAGCTATATTTATATGAGTGTAAGCGGAGAATATCAGGAATGCAACAAATACAAATTCCACAGAGAGCAGTAGAGCCAGAAGTCTCTTTGCCCGCAACTCCAAGGCTAGAGGTCGTTATTTCAATCGTTGTGCCTGTGATGAACGAGCAGCAAAATATCCGTCTTCTCTATGAGAGATTGTCGGCACAACTGGACGCAGTTGGAGAATGCTATGAAGTGATTTTCGTTGATGATGGCAGCACCGACAGCACGTTCAAAGAGTTAGAGGTACTTCATAGCGAACATCCGGGGGTTGTGCGCGTCATTCGTTTCCGTCGTAACTTTTCAAAGACGCCTGCTCTTGTTGCGGGCTTCAGCAGGTGTCGTGGCAAAATTATTTTTACCATGGACGGCGACCTGCAAGATGATCCGGCGGAAATACCAAATTTTCTTGCCAAGCTTGACGAAGGGTACGATCTCGTCACGGGGTGGAAGTTTCCTCGCCTCGATCCGCTTTCCAAAACATTTCCTTCGCGTATTTTCAACTGGTTGGTGAGCAAGTTGACCGGCGTACATCTGCATGACATCAACAATGGTTTCAAAGCATATAACCGCGAGTTGATTGAAGATACGCACCTGAAGCTGTATGGCGAGTTTCACCGTTTTATTCCCGTGATGGCGCACTGGCGTGGCTATCGTGTCGCGGAGATTAAAGTGCGCCACCACCCGCGAAAATTTGGCGTCTCGAAGTACGGGGCGCGTCGTTTCGCGCGTGGGCTAATCGATCTGCTGAATGTTTTATTTCTTACAACATTCCTGCGTACTCCTCTGCGCCTCTTTGGGCCTCTTGGCTTCTGGACATTGTTTATTGGTATTCTGATTGATGCATATGTTGTTATCGCGAGCAGATTTTTCACACACGAGCCAATTCACAATCAGCCAATACTCTTTGTTGGAATTATTCTTATGATTTTTGGCGTGCAATTTATCCTGACTGGCTTACAAAGCGAGATGATTCGTTATTATGCGTTCCAGCCTGGAGAAGAATATAGTATCAGGCAGGAACTCGACTAATGCAAAAAAAAATATTTATAAAGAGTGGTAAGCGTGTCTTACAGATAGGGCTACCAGTAGTTGTGCTGGCCTTTTTTGCCAACTTCCTGGTAAACCAGTGGAAGGTACTGGTGGCACATCCATTTCAATGGAGTCCCTGGCTTCTCGCGCTTGCTTTTGGGGGGTTCTTGCTACAAGAGCTTTCATATGGTCTGATCTGGCAAGCAGTGCTGGCGCGTTTGGGTGCACGACTCGACTTGAAGACATCATTGCGTATCTATCTCGCCTCCGAGTTTGTGCGCTACATTCCTGGTAATGTATGGCATGTGCTTGCCCGTATTCTCTGGGTCGGCAAATATGGTGTCTCGCGTCCGATTGCTTTTGCCAGTATGACTATCGAATTGATTACCAAGCTTGCCGCTGGTGCGTTCATTTTCGCCGCAAGCCTGCTGTTCTGGGGCAGCATTGGAACCGTTCGCACTCTGCTTGTCGGCAAATCACTCATCATCGGGCTAAGTATTGCAATACTGATAACACTTTTTGTGCTGCTGCACCCGCGTGTCCTGAATGGCTTTTTGAATATGGCGTTACGGCTCTTGAAGCGCGAACCGATTGTACTCACGCTACGATATAGCGATATTCTGCTTATCACTCTGGCATGGTGTGTAAGCTGGATCATCGCAGGCACCGCCTTTTATATTTTGACACGCGCCCTCTGGCCCACATTGCCACTTTCCGCATTGCCTATCTGCATTGGCATTTACGCTATCGCGTGGGATATCGGTTTCTTGAGCTTTATTACGCCAAGTGGACTGGTGTTCCGCGAAGTCACGATTGGTGGTCTTTTCGCGCTCTCACTAGCAATGCTGCCGCTCACACTTGGCCCCATTATTGCCGTACTTTCGCGCGTGGTATCTACATGCGCTGAGCTTGTCTGTATCAGTATCGCTTATCTCGCAGGCAGAAAGCACATGCAGGCTATGCGACAGGAAGCACTGAAGTCACCTACAGTTGCCGCACAAGGGGGAGTTCCGCATGAATAGTGAAAGCTGGCGCAAACGCATCGCTGTTCTACTTAACCGCCTCTATCTCTATCCCGCGCCAGAACCGATGCCACGCACGCGTCTGTTCTGGCTTGCGACAGGGCTAGTCGCGCTGCTCATGCTCGCATTTAGCCTCTTTTTTGGCCTCTTTGTCACGGGTCAACATGATACTTTTCTTACACATGGTGAAGATATGGGTATCATGGATCAAGCACTATGGAGTATCTGGCACGGAAACTTTTTCCATCAATCAATTTGTAACCCTGTTGGTGACACAAACTGCTATGGAAATCTCAATCTGACGGGTATCTCACGCTTTTCTATTCACTTTGAGCCTATTCTTTTTTTAATTTCGCTCTTTTATCTTGTTGCTCCCAACCCGAAGACGTTGCAGATTATTCAAACTCTTGTTGTTGCCAGTGGCGCGTTTCCTGCGTTCTGGCTTGCCCGCTTGCGATTTCGTAACGAATTTGCGAGCGTGGGCATCGCCGCGCTCTATCTCCTGTATCCAGCGTTACAATGGGCGACGATCTTCGACTTTCACGCGGTGACATTGACGGCATCGCTGTTACTCTTTACGCTTTATTTTATGTATACGCGTCGCACCGTGCTGCTCTTTGTGTTTGCTCTGCTGTCAATGGGATGCAAAGAAGAAATACCTGTGATTATTGGTCTCTATGGTCTGTGGTCGATTGTATTTCAGCGCCGTGTGCGAAGCGGACTCGCGCTTATAATGCTTGCCGCCGTTTGGACAGGCGTGGGGCTATATGTGGTGCATATTTCTAGTCCAACAGGTCATTCTCTTCTCGCATCGCGTTATGATGGCGTTGGTGGTAGCGCACTCAAAATTGCGAAAAATATACTGTTGCATCCAAAGCAGATACTCAAAGAGCATGTGCTGGAACACGACCACCTCTTTTATCTTCGTACTCTTTTCGCGCCAAACGCGTATCTTGCGTTGCTTGCTCCCTGGGTATGGGTGTTGGCTTTACCAACACTCGCGCTAAATCTCTTGAGCGATTACCCCAATCAGTATAGTGGCCTCTATCAGTATGATGCCGAAATGATTCCTGCGCTTATCTTTTCAACTATCGAAGCGATTGTACTAATCATCTGGGTTGTACAGAGCATCCTCATACGTTTTCGGGTGCAGGTGGAAGCGCAAGATAACACGACGCCCTCGGCCCCGGCGCGGCGGGTACGTTGGGTCGTGCATAGTGGTTTACTGCTATTGCTGATTTGTAGTGTTGCATTCAGTGCGGTTCGGGCGGACTATCAACGCGGTGTAGCTTTCGCACAGGGGCTAAAGTGGCCTGTACCGAAGGCGCATTTTAGCAATGCGCAGGCAATTATTGATATGATTCCACAAAGTGCGTCGGTCTCCGCGCAGTCCAATCTTGTACCACACATCAGCCAACGTTCGCGTATCTATCAGTTTCCCTATGGTGATACAGTTGCTGACTATGTCTTTTTAGATGCAAGTAGCGATGTTACACCCTTTGGCAATTCAGGCGACTACATTAACGAGGCGAAAAGCGTCCTGGTGAATGGGCATTATGGCATCGTCGTTGCCCGCGATGGATACTTGTTGCTGAAGCGTGGTTTGCCCACGCCGGGTATTTCCCCTCTCTCACCCGCACAACCTGGCCCTTCTGTCAATGATGTAAAGGTGTTACCAAATCTCCCTACGAGCTTTTGTTCTTACATTACAGTATCACCCAAAGAGGTAGAAAATCCTCTTGATGTAGCATTTATGGAACCTGAAACGTCTACGACTACAATGGATTTAATTGGGTACGCGGTAGATACATCAGACCCATTTAGCATTAGTGGCGATTCGCTTGCAGTAACAACCTACTGGCGGATAGCCGCACCGATGAAGTTCCCACTACAAGTGCTTACATTTATGACCGACAAAAAAGGGAATGAGTATCAAGGTACATCCGACTTTCCTGCTGTGAACTGGTGTCAGACACATACTTTGGCAACAGGCACAATAATACGTTTGGCAAGCCGATTGTTCAATGTGCAGGGGGCGCAAGTACCACCTGGGCTAGCCCAAGTGTCTATTGCACTTGTACCTTTGCTGCAAGATGGGGCTAAAATAATGGAAGTAGGCGTGCGCCTACCGTTACATATTGTGAAGGCACCGCGTAGCGTCTCGCTGACACGCGGCACGAATGCAGTACAAGTCACGACCTTACATGCTATCCCGTAAGGTATTTTTGAAAGAAGAGTAAGAACTACAGTGAACGATAGACGTAGTTGTAGAACGAAAGAGGTTGCAGTGTGATGGGTATTTACCTGGGGCAACTCCCACCCGCCGAGGTTGCGCGATTAAAGGCAGAGTTGGCAGAGACAATCACTGCTAACTTCTGCTATCCGCGTTTCTTCGATTATCGTACCGAATCGCTACGAATGCGTCCGGTTGATCGTGCCAAGCGTCAGGAAGTCTGGCTCTATCTAAGCTCGGTTGATTTCACGTCCTGGAATCGTGTAGACCTTATGTCGCCTGACTTTCAGCGTTCTATAGAGCGTCTCTTTATTCAATTTGTGCAGCGCAACCGCAGTTTCTTTGGTGAGCAGGGGCGCAAACGCATGTCCGATATTCGTATGTTGATTACGTCTGCCTCTACTTCTGTCGTGCAAGGGCTAAGGAACCATGTTACGGGCCAGCGTCAAGACCGTCAGAGTGTGTCCCCTTTTGGTAGTCCCAGACAGACAGTTTCCTGGACGGCGTCAGGCAAAGGACGTTCTGAGCCTACCTGGGAGCATATCGCTGCATCGACACTATTGCTGCAACAACAATTGCAAGAAGTACGCGGCGAGGCCAAGTCTCCACAAGTTGGTGATGCTCTCGTTTCACCAGCAACCGCAGGTGCGTCACGTCGCACTGTCAGTCGTACAGGTGCGCCGCGTACAGAGCAAGAGGTACAGCTTCCACCATCGAGCAAAGCGGCACCATATCAGAGCACGCATGTTACAACATCGCCTTTGCAAGGCCCCAAAAGCACTACTCCACTTAACCCTGCGTCACTTCCAAACGTGGCGACACAGCGTGTTGTTCCGCCGCCGACGCCAGTGGCTCCCGCTGCATCGGTAGTACCACCAACTCCCATACCAGTGCGAAAGCAAGAGAGTGTACCGTCTTTCACACTGTCGGCAGATGTTCCAGTGGTCGCGCCTCCACTTCAAAAGAAATCAACCGAGCCGATAGGGATATCGCACGTGTCCACGCCGGGTCAGTCCGCGAAACCTCCGCAGACGATGCAGCCTGCTGCGTCTGCCGCAATGCTCGCGCCCACGTCGCCTCTGGCGCGAGAACATACACAAGCGACGCATGGTCTATCGCAGACTACCGCACCAACAGCACCGGCACTGGTCGTTCCTCCATCAATACTCAAACACGAAAACCGTGATAGTCCCGTAATGCAGATTGGTGACGATGATCTCGCGATCTTTGAGCAGTTGCGGCATCAGCTGACTGTCTGGTTGCGCGTGGAGTCTATTCATATGGGGCTAGAAACGATGGATCAAACTCCTGCACAACTCCTCGACTTGTTGCGTCAGCAAGACCGTTACGATGAAACGCGTCTGCAAGTTGTTTCCACTTTACTAAATCTCTCCACGCAGGTAATCAAGAATGGGCGTGTTAGTGTTCTTGATTACAAGCAGGCGTTGATGTTTCACCTGATGCATACAAGACGTCAACCGTAGTGGATATCAGAGATAGAGAGTGAACAATGAGATAGCGTAGTCGAAAACTACGCTATCTCATTGTTTTTGTCTCAATATATTACTAACTTCACCAACGCGTTCATCGCATCGCACTATAGGAGTATTCTCATAACCTCTGGTGTACGGCCAAACGGTTCCTTCTGAACGCTCCATAGGAGAAAGATATTATGAGCGCGTGCCACATAAGCTTCTAAATGAATATGCTATGATGGATGTCTCTCAATCGCGAGTTATGACGCAGTGGACGACGCGGTTGATGTAATCGCGGGCAACAGTTCTTGGAGTTGCTCTAACCAATTTTGCCCAAAGAGCCGTTTTGGAATACGAATGATACCCTGTTGCACGCGTGCCTCATTGCGGAAACGGCGGTAAAGCACAAGACGGTTGGGAACAACGGTTCTTTTCACAGTAAGAATAAACTCATTTTCTTTCATTGAGACGGACTCGAAGCCCAGACGAGATGCTTCGACCTTCAAACGTACCATGGTAATCAAGTTTTGTACTGGCGGAGGTGGTGTCCCAAAGCGGTCTGTCATTTCAGCTGTCATTGCCTCAACCTGCTCCGGTGTGCTGAGATGTGCCAGACGCTGGTAGAAATTGACCTTGAGCGTGCGATCACCGATATAGTCGTCGGGGAGGTAGGAGTCCAACGGCAGGTCAATGGTGGTATTTATTGTCGCAAGTTCGCTCTGTTTGCCCTGTAGCTCCTGAATCGATTCCGCGAGTAGCTTACAGTACAAATCGAAGCCCACCGAGTTCATCGAACCCGATTGTTCTGCGCCCAGCAAATTGCCCGCGCCGCGAATCTCCAAATCCTTCATCGCGATACGAAAGCCTGCGCCCAACTCGGTTGCCTCAAAGATTGCGCGAAGCCGCTTCTCCTGTATCTGTGTAAGTTTGGCATCCTTGCCGTAGAAAAAGTAGGCATACGCTTGCTGAGTGGCACGTCCCACTCGTCCGCGTAACTGGTAGAGCTGCGAAAGGCCAAAGAAGGCGGCATTATTGACAATAATGGTGTTGGCATTGGGGATGTCCAGCCCATTTTCGATAATGGTCGTTGAAACCAGTACATCATGTTCGCCGTTAGAGAAGTCAATCATGACGCGCTCTAATAGTTCCTCATTCATTTGTCCATGCCCGACAACGATACGTGCCTCTGGGATGAGCCTTTGTAACCGTTGCGCGACCACTTGAATGCCCTGTACGCGGTTATGCACGAAGAAGACTTGCCCGCCGCGATCAATCTCGCGCAAAATAGCCTCGCGTATCAAAGGGTCGTCATATTCGCGAATAACCGTCCGAATGGGTAGACGTTCCTGTGGGGGTGTCTCAATTACGCTCATGTCCCGCAGGTTCACCAGTGCCATATGCATGGTACGCGGAATCGGTGTCGCGGTCATTGTCAGAACATCGATCTCGCTGCGTAGGTGTTTGAGTCGCTCTTTGTGAACAACACCGAAACGTTGCTCTTCGTCCACGATCAGCAGGCCCAGGTTGAAGAAGATAACATCTTTTTGTAATAGGCGATGCGTGCCAATGACGACATCGACCTTGCCAAATGCGAGGTCTTCTAGTACCTGCTTTTGCTCTTTCTCGGAACGAAAGCGGCTCAACAGTTCGACGCGCACGGGGTACGCCTTGAGTCGTTCGCGGAAGGTATTGTAGTGTTGTAGCGCGAGAATGGTCGTTGGTACAAGCACGGCAACCTGTCGCTGGTCAAGTACTGCCTTGAATGCCGCGCGTAACGCGACCTCTGTTTTCCCATAGCCGACGTCACCGCACACGAGGCGATCCATTGGACGGGGACGTTCCATATCGGCCTTGACCTCTTCGATGGCTCTATCTTGATCGGGTGTTTCGGCATAAGGAAACGCGTCTTCGAGTTCTTGTAGCCACGGTTGCTCGGCATCGGGTGGGAACGCGTGGCCGGGCGCGGCCTCACGCGCACTGTAGAGCCGTAGCAGGTCGCGTGCGATATCTTGTACGCCTTCTTTTACCTTTGATTTCGCGCGTGTCCACTCTGTCGTTCCCAATTTGCTCAATGCAGGCACGGCGTCGCCCATACCAATAAAGCGCGTCACACGGTCAAGCTGGTCGGTTGGAATGTACAGACGATCAGTACCGGCGTAGTGAATAAGCAAGTATTCGCGCTCGATGCCTGCCATCTTCATTTTGACCAAGCCCTCGAAGCGACCAATACCATGCTCTTGGTGCACAACATAGTCGCCGGGGCTAACCTCTGCCAGAAACGACGCGGGTGTAATGGGTTTGCGTCGTTGCGCGTTACGGCGTTTTGACCAGCCAAAAATCTCGGCATCTGTGTAGATGTGGAGGGCTAGCGGGCTTGACTGCCAGCCTTCCGCAAGTTGTCCTTGAAGCAGGGTCAGTGTTCCTGCCTCTGGCAATTGCTGAATACTGGTGCCAGCTCCAACATGAATGGCCTTCTCGCCAAGAATGCTCTCATCGCTTAGAACTTCAGCCATACGACGGGCTTGTGCGGTAACGATGACCACACGCTCGCGACTATCAAGGGCTTTACGACAATCCTGCACGAACGCACGTAGACGCCCACCGTAAGAGTTTGCGCTACTAAATGCGGGCATGAGGTGCTCAGTTCCATTATGCAGCCGTGCGTCGAACTCCCCTTCGGCGACAGAGAGTGCGTCCGCGAATTGCAGTTGACGACGTTGTTGTATCTGTGGTTCGAGCTGATTCCAGCTTACATACATGTCGCGCAGACGGGTTGGATTCTCATGCTCTTGTTCGCGTCGCTCTTTTATTTCCTGCGCTTGATCTTCCATCTCGCGAATGTGATTTTGCGCGTTTGTCGCGTTGTTGAAGACGAGCAAGCTGTTGGGTGAGAGGTAGTTCAGCACAGTTGCGGGACTATGAAGATAGGGCAGGTAGAACGCAATGTCGTCGAACGAGCGTTTCTGACGCAACTCTTCCAGATTCTGTAGCCAGCACTCTTCGGCATCGCGATGAAGCATAGAGCTATCTAAATCCGCTAATTGTTGTGCTGCCTCTGGCCCGTGCGTTGGTAAAGCCTCGCGTGCAGGGCCAATAACACAGGTCGAGACGGGATTGAGCGAACGTTGTGTCTCTTGATCGAAGGTACGTAGCGACTCTATTTCGTCGCCAAAGAACTCGACGCGAATAGGACGAGGCAAGGTTGGGGGGAAGAGATCGACGATACCGCCCCGATGACTGAATTGGCCCGGCTCTTCTACTTCAGCTACAGGTGTGTAGCCAAGATTGTAGAGGTGTTCCAACATCGCGCTCAGGTCTACTTCCTGTGCTGTGCGAAGCGTAAAGAGGCTTGCCGCCAACTCCTGTGGCGGAATGACAAGCTGTGTGAGTACCCGCGCGGAGCAGACAACAAGCGGTGTGCGCTCCTTTTGTACTAGGGCGATCAGTGCTTGCATTCGCTCCTGCGTCGTCGCGCTGTTGCTAATCATACGTTCATAGGGGAGCGCGTCACGATCAGGAAGAAAGAGTACATCGTCGGGTATTGGCACAAACTGTTTCAGCGTCTCGACTATCTGGGTCGCCTGCGCCTCATCGCTCACCACAAACAAGAGTGGTTGTCTCAATGTTTGAGCAATCGCCGCGACCACATAGGGATGCGCCGCTTCGTTGACGCCTGTCAACGCAGGCAAGCCATCCGCTTTGCGGAGTTGCTCTATCAAACGTTTGTATTCTGGTCGCTGGGTCAGCAGCGCGAGTAGTCCCTGTAAAGTCACATCTCCTCCAACAAACACAAAAACACAAGAGTATACGCCCCTATGCTACTTCACCATAGGGGTACAGAATATTCTTCTCTTCAAATTGTCATCGTCATAACGTATTTTAACATAGTGTGCAATACGTCCTGCAACTCTTTTATTCTACTGAAAGAAAGGCAATCGCGGCAACGCCCAGTACCAATCCAACAATCTGGTACGTGGTTGTTTTTTCGTGATAAACAAAGACGCCAATAAGTACGGCACCAATTCCCGAAAGTACGGAGAAGAGGATGGCACCTTTGCTCAATTGTGCTCCCGTTCGTAGGCTCACCAACCACGCCGTGTTCGCGGCGACAAAGCCGAGAATAGAGAGGAATGCGAAGACGTATTTTCCGCTTACCGCGAACTGCTTCGCGAGTACGTCCGCCACCAATTCAAAGACGACAAGCAAAAGAAGATAGTATAACCATTTTGGAGGCAACATAGAAATCCTTTCTAACTATCATCGGAAGAGGAGGGATGAGCGGCAGAGGTAATAATGCGGTGCGTCACTGGCGAGGACAAGACCATTGAGGTTGTCAATTGGCCGTGAGCTGCCAGATGGTCAATCAGCGTTTCCAGATGCGCGACTGAGGACGCCATAACCGTTATGATAAACGAATCGCTACCCGTCACTCGTGAGCATTCCAGTACCTCTGGTGTCTCTTGTAGCGAAGCTATAAAACTCGTAGAGCGTTCACCTGATGGTGTACTCAAGCGAATAATTGCGGTGATGGGATAGCCAATCTTTGTGCGGCTCAGTTCCGCGTGATAGCCACTGATGATATGTGCGTCCTCCATTCTCCGCACTCGATCCGCTACTGCCGGCGCGGAGAGGCCGACGCGTTGCCCTAGTTCTGTATACGAGAGCCGTGCGTCCCGTTGCAATGCTTCCAGAATTTGCCAGCTGGTGCTATCCAGAAGCTTTTCATTTTCTAAAGCCATAACCCGCTTTCCCCTTTTATCCCTATTGCTTTTTCACAAAATGCCTTTGTTTTCCTCTTCATTATATACCAAAACATGGGTATACTTAAACCATACAATGCATTCTGTAAAAAGCTTCTGGTTAGAAAGAACTCAAAGGGAAAGATCATGGTTACTCTTTTTATTATTCTCGCACTGTTTCTTATTCTGGATATGGTTGCCTTGCGCTGGGGCGTCGATAGCCGAGAACGCGTTAGCAGTTTAGAGTGGGAGCGCAGATTTCAGCAAGAGCAGTCATTCGCGCAGTTCCGTCCGTCGTTCATGCATCACGCATAAGCATTTTGCTAATAAACAACTGTAGTCGTCATATCGAGACGCGCGACGAAAACCTGTTGTCACCCCCATTTGATGTTTAGAGGTAGTATGGGTGTCATACTTGCTTCTGTTCGGTATGTTCGCGCCGTTCTGCCTCACGGCGCAGACGCTCCTGCTCACGCCGCTCTTTTTGCAGACGGCGTTTTTCCTCTGCCAGTTGTTGCGCCTCTGGATCAGTGTTCACTTCGTTCATAGCGATTGCGACGCCTTGACTGAGGATGCGCGGTATCGCCTCTGCCGCCTTTTCTTCTGCGGTTGCGAGGATGATATGCTCGTCGAGTGCTGGTACACCAAGCACATAGCTGATTGTATCCATACGTGTGTTCGCGGGTCGTCCAATACCAACCCGCAGGCGAGGAATTTGGTGCGTGTGCAAGTGGCGAATGATATTATCCATGCCGTTGTGTCCGCCCGCGCTTCCATTCGTTTTCAGACGCATCTTTCCTAGCGGCAGGTCAAGCTCATCATAGACGACAAGGACATCTTCCGGTGAGACCTTATACCAGTGGGCAAGTGCGCCTACCGACTCGCCGCTATTATTCATAAATGTGATTGGCTTGACGAGAACAACCTTTTCAAGTCCGAGCGTACCACTTGCTAGAACCGCCCGGTTACGCGTCTCTGACCACTTCAATCCCGTGCGCTGAGCGAGGAGGTCGACGACACGGAAGCCAACATTGTGCCGTGTCTGTTCATATTGTTGCCCAGGATTTCCCAGACCGATGATGAGTTTCATAAGTGTTAGCGACCATACTCCAGACGGGCCGCGAGATACGGCGGCAGGCCGGCCTGAATGATCTTCTCCTGTGTCTTTTCGTAATCATACTGAACACGATAGAATGTGAAGCCACGTTTCGTATCATAGATCATAAACGCGGCGCGTGAGTCGCCATCTCTCGGTTGTCCGACTCCACCAGCATTGACGATAGCGCGATACCCTTTTGGGGCCGCCCATTCGCCTTCAGGTGGAACAACCATTTCGTTTGTCACCTGTACCATGCTTTGACTCAAGCCGAGGAGCGCGAGCAACTCTTCAATTTCGCTGTTGAGCCGCTCTTCCGCCGTTCCAACATGCCCTTCTTCTGTTTCTGCCTGTTTTTCTGAAGTCTCATTTTGTTGCTTCTCGTTTCCTGAAAGCTCGCTATCGTGTATGTCCGGGCTTTCCGCCGTAACTGCCACTACTAATGGTGTCTCATCCGCGTTAACCACTGTCTCGCTCTCTAGCGAAACCGAAGCAGCAGTTGAAAGAGGGGATTTTTCATTGCGTTCGAGCGTGGCCAGGACACCATTTTCGCTATGTGCGGTGTCTTCGGACTCACCAAGAGCGCTTTCAACAGGTGTATTCTCTTTCGCTGCTTGAAGCATTGGACGTATCGCGGCGACTTTCTGCGTCTCCTCGTCGTCCTCGTCGAGCATATCGAATGTTTCGTCGGGTGAAAGCAGACTGTGCTGTTCTGTCTCGGTGAGTGGAATGGTAGGCGTTTGCTCTATCGTATCCTGCTGTTGAAAGATAATTGGCACATGTGTATGTCCGACGAAGCAAAAACGACTGGTAAAATGTTCAAAGCTGCGCTCCGCCAACACCTCCGAGGTGAGATATTCCCAGAGTGGCCCATAGGGGCTACCATGCACAAGTGTGCATTCCGCATGTTGGAGACGTTCGGGTAGCTGCTTGAGAAACTCGCTATGTTCTTCTGTGAGTTGTTCTGCTGTCCACTCCGCCGAGGTACGGGCGGCAGGGCTAAAGTCATCCAGATCAAGTTTGCCAACCGCGGCCCAGTCGTGATTGCCTGCGATAATTACATTCGTTCGCTCGCGCAACGTGTCGATACACTCGTTAGGGTTGGGGCCATAGCCCACGAGATCGCCGAGAAACCAAATCTGGTCGATTGGCTCTGCTTTGGCTAACTCGTCGATCTTTGCCAGGACTGCCTCTAATGCTTCCAGATTGGCATGAACGTCCGTAAATACAGCGTAGCGCATAATTTTTGTGTACTCTATTCAAACTATATAGTAGAGAAGGTAAGTGGGAATATTCTATCATGTTTGCGCTCTCCTTGCTAGTACCATTCCCGCGTCGGGAGCGATTTCGGTATCGGGTGAACGCTCGTATTGATTGCGTGCGGAGGGTGTGATACGCTTATACCGCTAGGGAGTATTCTCTATCATGTGTTGAAGAAATAGTATCCTGGAGGAGGGCGTAATGGCACGACCTGTCACGCTATTTACCGGGCAATGGGCCGATCTGCCGTTAGAACAGGTTGCACAGAAGGTGAGTTTGTGGGGTTTTGACGGGCTTGAACTCGCCTGTTGGGGCGATCATTTCGATGTACAACGAGCGTTACACGAGCCTGACTATATCGCATCCCGGCACGCCATCCTTGAACGCTACAATCTGAAATGCTTTGCTATCGCCAATCATCTTGTCGGGCAAGCGGTTTGTGACCCGATAGATGCGCGTCACAAAGGAATTGTTCCTCCGCATGTTTGGGGGGATGGCGAGCCGGAAGGTGTGCGCCAACGTGCCGCGCAGGAACTCGCGGATACGGCGCGTGCAGCCGCGAAGCTGGGCGTGACACAGGTCAACGGGTTTACAGGTTCGAGTATCTGGCATATGCTCTACTCTTTCCCTCCCAATGATATGGCAGAGATCGAGCGTGGCTATGAGGATTTTGCCCGACGTTGGAATCCAATTATCGACGTGTTCGAGCGCGAGGGTATTAAGTACGGTCTGGAGGTTCATCCCACCGAAATCGCCTATGATTTTGTGACCACGCGTAAAACGCTCGACGCAATCGGCAACCGTGTGGGCTTTGGCATCAACTTTGACCCCAGTCATCTTGTGCATCAGTTTCTCGACTCCGCCATGTTCATAGAAGAGTTCGCGGATCGCATCTATCATGTGCATGTCAAAGACTCAAAGTTGCGCTTGAACGGACGACGTAGCATTCTTGGCGCACATCTCAACTTTGGTGAGGCCCAACGTGGGTGGGATTTCGTCTCGCCCGGACACGGTGATGTGGATTTCGAGTCGATCTTCCGTGCGCTCAATCGCATGGGTTATCAGGGGCCGCTTTCCATCGAATGGGAAGACTCCGGCGTAGACCGTGAATGGGGAGCGCAGGACGCGGTAAACTTTGTGCGCCGCACTGATTTCGCGCCCTCATCCGTCGCATTTGATGCTGCGTTCAGTGGGTAAAAGAGCGGCATTTTAAGCAGGACGTCACATACCAGCAAGCAGTTTAGGGTCGAGAATCCAGCCTTCGCAAGTATCACAGGCGGCGGAAATGCCGTAGCCATTGTCGCGCTGTGTATAAGCCCAGGCCGCTTGAATAGCACACAGTACGGCGTCCAGCTCATCGCCCATTGGCTCCTGTGCTAGTCTGTTCGCCTGTGTGTCAGAAAGTGTCAGTGTGACGCCATAGTGTGCCTGCAAGCTTGCTGAGCGAATGCCTGCGACGATGCACTGACGTGCGGCCTGTTGCTCAGATGTTTGCTTTTTGCGCTCGTCGCTTTTATATCCTGTTTTCCCTATGAAGTGTTGGGCGACGAGCGCGGGATAGCCTTCAAACGCAAGTCTATTTGTTCCGTTTGGGCGACAGGGAAGGATGCTCACATTAGAAGCTAGCAGGCGTGGCGCACCCTGAAAGAACATCTTCCCGACGGGTACGCGGTGCAACATCATCGGGCTACGCGCACCCGCGAGAGAGTCGGTGATGCGCGTGTGCTGCTTATCTCCTGCGAGTCTGCTCTTCTGATATCGAGTCAAGGTATCCTCAAAGCCGTGCTTGCCAAGTGCCGCGACATGCTGTACATAGCCTTCCCAGGTTTGAGGCCAGTCGAGGTTTGCGAGGAGTTTGCGAGGTTGTCCAAAGGGGAAATCGAACGCGGCGAGCCAGGGGCCAGGGTGTTGCAGAAATGCCTCGAAGTCCGCAAAGGTGGGCAGCGCGAGGGCGGACTCCACGAGCAGAGTAGTCTGCTGTAGTTCGCAGACGGCGCAGGTAATCGGTTTACGCAAACTTGGCGCACTGGTGAAATCCAGCCCGAAGACACGCATGAGTTACAGTTGCGCCATGACGTTTTTGCTGATTGCCCGCAGGGTCGCGAAGACGCCCTTGCCATCAGCGGCTACAGCCTCAAAGCTGGGGACACGGCGACGGTTCAAATAGCGGTCAAGCACATGGGTCGGGAGCGCATTAGGCATATCGCGCTTATTCCACTGCATGACATAGGGAAACGTGCTCATATCTTTTCCGATACGGCGCATATTCATCTCAAGTTCGGAGATGCTTTGCACGTTCTCCTCAAACTTTTCCGCCTGCGAATCGACCACAAAAACGATACCATCGGCTCCGTTTAGCACCGCCAAACGGGTACGCTCGTAAAGAATTTGCCCCGGAACGGTGTATAGATGAAAGCGTGTGCGAAATCCATGCACCATGCCGAGGTCAAGTGGCAGAAAGTCAAAAAAGAGCGTGCGCTCCGTCTCGGTTGCAATCGAGAGCATATCACCACGTGCCGAGGGGTTGATGCTCTTGAAGACATATTGCAGGTTCGTCGTTTTGCCACAATAGCCGATGCCATAGTAGACGATTTTGCAATGAATCTCGTGACTGGCAATATTGATGAGTGCCATAGATGCTCGGTTCCTTTAGTCGCGGAAGAGTAGGTCGATAGTGTCTTCAACGGATGAGCGAAATTCAATGTTGATTACAGATGACTTTTTGCGTGATGTGTCGCTTCTCACACGCTCTAATATGCGTCCTAATTCATCGGTTGCCTTTTTAGAAAGAACTTTTACCAATCCTATATGTGTCAATCTATCAAAGATAATAACTAAAAGCCATTGTTCCTCGATCATCGAGGTATAGATATTCTCCTGCACACCCTGTTGAAAAATATTGCGAAAGTCCTTCTCGTCGAGCAGTTTCGCGACCTCGCGTGAGGATGAGAAAACGCCCGCGAGCAATGCACCCAGCGTTGTTGCGTTGCGGCGCATCCCTGCCCCCTGTGTCGCCACAACCTGCCCGCTTTTGTCAATTAACAGGGCATTGGTGGCATTGGTGTCATTCATCAATTTTGTCAGTACAGCCGAGATCATGGCAAGTTCTTTATCTGAAACGACAAGGTTCGTCAGTTGTTCCATGAACGAGTCGCCCTCCGTGTGTCTCTGTCTAGTCTCATTGTGTTTATGTGTAGTATTCATATATTCATGTGTATAGTCGCCTATCATGGCGACGATGTGGTTTGTTATATATTAAGCTATATCAAGAGCTTCAAGAATTTCGTTGCGGCTCGTTTTCACTAGATGGCGCAAGCGGCTGAGATTTGAAGCATTGTCGAGCAGTGTAACTAGCAAGGCAAAATCACCGAGTGGGTCAACACTCACGAGACCGTGTTCATATTCTACCAATACCCCAACAACGCTGCCACGCGCGAGTTCTTGGCCCAGCGACTCCGCCGTTCCCAGACTCGATGTCATGATGGCACCCATTGCCTCCATGCTCTCTTTGCCATCGCGTGTCATTCCCTCAATCATCAGACCATCGCGCCCAACAAGAATGGTCTGACGCACGCCCGCGATTGTCAGGAAACGGCCCAATGTCTGCTTTAGATCAACCATTTTTTCTCCACTGCCTCTCTGATGCTGCTATCTCTTCCCTGTCATATAATAAATATACAAGTACAATGGCCCTCATTGTAAGCGATAGATGAGTCAAGACGCAACTAAATGGGACATCTAGGCTAATAGGAGACCCGTTTCCCTTGTGCTTAGAAGAGAAGCCCTTTTCTTATAGAACGTGGCACACAGGAATATCTGTAGAAATATTCGCTTAGCTCCTACTGGGTCGTACCTGGATGATACAATATTTCTGTCTTCTGTACTTGAGCATACAGGGAAGAACTTTGCTATTTTGTATACAGGAAGATATGCAGGAGGAAGCTTATGAGTGGCTCAGACGAGGCCGGAGCATTATGGATGCCGTCGAACAACTACTATCCGCACCGTTCAGGTCACACCCCACGCTGGATTATTATTCACGGAACCGCAGGTTTTACGAGCGCACAGGAGGTTGGTGCTTATTTTCAAACGGCGGATGTGGCGACGCATTACACGGTTGGGCGCGATGCTACAGTCGTGCAGCATGTGGCAGAGCAGCATGGAGCATGGGCGAATGGTGGTGTGACGGAGGGACACGAAGCATGGTGGTCAACAAATCTTAACCCGAACATGGTCACGCTCTCAATCGAGCATGTTAAGCCCAGTCGAAACAACGCCGATGAGATCACTGAGGTACAAAAAGTGGCAAGTTTTCTGCTCGTCAGGCACCTCTGCGAGCGTCATGCTATTCCGCTTCGTCGGGCAGACGCGCACGGTGGTATCACAGGTCATTATTCGATGGACCCTGTGAACCGCGACTTTTGCCCTGGCCCCTATCCATGGGAAGAACTGTTTGCATATCTAAACGAGAATTAGGTAGGAATGGTGTCCGCGTATGGTTAGTGGCACGGCTTGCCCGCGCCACTAACCATACGCGGAGGAGTGGGGCTTGCCCGCCCCAATGTCATCATATTTCCTTTGTTTGCCCGTGTTTCGTATTCTACCGATGCTCTAACCCGTAGTTTGGAGCTTCTTTGGTTACAATTACGTCGTGCGGATGGCTCTCGCGCAGGCCGGCACCAGTGATGCGGGTGAAGCGGGTGTTCTCCTGCATTTCTTTGATGGTCGCCGATCCCGTGTAGCCCATTGCCTGGCGTAGACCGCCGACCAGTTGGAAGACAAGCGGCCCAAGCATTCCTTTGTAGGGGACGCGTGCCTCGATGCCTTCAGCGATCAGCATTGACTCGTCGCGCGTCTCGCCCTGAAAGTATCGCCCCTTGCTGTAACTTCGCTGCTTCATGGCCCCGATAGACCCCATGCCGCGATAGTCTTTGAAGCGTTCACCGTGCGAGATAATCAGTTCGCCGGGACTCTCGTCAACGCCCGCGAGCAAACTGCCGAGCATCACCGTATCCGCGCCTGCTGCGATTGCCTTTGCGATGTCGCCAGAATACTGAATACCACCATCGGCGATAACAGGAATGCCATACTGATGAGCGGTACGCGCACACTCGTAGATCGCGCTAATCTGGGGCATTCCAATGCCAGCAATGACGCGCGTTGTACAGATCGCACCGGCACCGATACCCACTTTTACCGCGTCAACTCCTGCCTGAATAAGTGCCTCCGTTGCCTCAGCGGTGACGACGTTGCCCGCGATCAATTGGGCGCGTTTGCCAAAGCGATCTTTTACCCGCGTCACCGTCTCGATGACCATACGTGAGTGAGCATGAGAGGTATCGATCACCAGCACGTCCACGCCTTCTTCTAGGAGTGCTTCGCAACGCCTGTCCGTGTCCGACCCAACGCCAATCGCACCGCCGACCCGCAGGCGTCCAAACTCATCTTTCGCGGCATGAGGATAGAGCAATTTCTTCTGAATATCTTTCATGGTGATGAGGCCCTTGAGCATCCCATGCTCGTCCACCACTGGCAACTTCTCGATTTTGTAGCGGTGCAAGCTCTCGCGGGCCTGCTCTAATGTGGTGCCAACGGAAACCGTTATCAGGTTGTCGCGTGTCATTAGTTCGGAGATTGGGCGGTCAAGGTTCGTCTCGAAACGAATGTCGCGATTGGTAAGAATACCGACCAGTTTGCCCTCTTCGGTGAGTGGAATACCGGAGATGTGGAAGCGTTCCATCGCGGTCAATGCTTCGCGTAGTGACGCAGTTGGCTCCATTGTGATGGGATCGGTAATCATCCCTGACTCTGATCGCTTGACTTTATCGACTTCTTCAGCTTGTTGTTCAATGGGTAAATTATAGTGAATGATGCCAATACCGCCTTCACGCGCGAGGGCGATAGCTAGTCGTCCCTCCGTCACGGTGTCCATCGCAGCACTCACAATAGGTACGTTGAGGGCAATGGTTCGTGTTAGACACGTTTGAGTAGAGACATCACGAGGTAACACGGAAGAGGCAGCAGGAATAATAAGGACATCGTCGAACGTCAGACCTTCCGAGGCAAATTTATTGTCGAAAGTGTCTGGTTTCTGCACCAGAGACATGATAGGGGCTTCCTCCTTATAAAAACGCCCAGCAACACTATGGTATGTGCGCTGGGCATTCCCTGTTGGGATGGTGAAACCTATAGTTTGCATCATCTAAAAGTATTTTCTCTAGTGTAGCACTTGCTTTGCTCAACGTCAAATACACTATACTTTTTAGCGGTCTTGTTTTCAAACGAAACAGCATCGGAACAATGCAAGGTTGGCTCTGCACTGTTCCGATGCTGTTTCGTTTTCTTATTACAACGAGCGACGTGAGCGGCTTCCCATAATCAAGTTGTACACAAGCACAATAAGCGCGATTACAAGCACGATGTGAATCAAGTTGCCGGCTATCTTAAACGCGAAACCGATAATCCACAAGACGAAAAGTAAAACAATGACACCCCAGAGAATTCTAAACATTTCCTGCACTCCTTGAATATTGTTGGATGGAAACAAACTTTCGCAAGCTATGAAAAATGTGCTTGTATAACTCCTGTTGGTTACACGATTCAAACAGAAAAATAGATGTAGGGCATATATTTACCTCTTTGGGCTTGTCAGTAACGAGCAACTACTGTACTCTATGTACAGAACACTTTTGGTACACTCTTTGTAAGGAGCACAATTATGTCTGCTGACTCGCAGACAACGACACGCACGTCAGCATATGACAAATATGCATATGGCAATGAAGCTATTGTCGTTGACCATTTTAGTAAAAGCTATGGCTCGACGCGGGTCGTTGATGATGTAACCTTTACCGTTCAGCGAGGCGAGGTTTTCGCCCTGCTTGGCCCAAACGGAGCCGGTAAAACAACAACCGTCGAGACACTTGAGGGGTATCGTACACCCGATCAGGGCGTCATACGTGTGCTGGGACGCGACCCCGTCTGCGAAGGGCAGGCAGTTAAGCCGCATATTGGCGTGATGCTGCAACAGGATGGCCTGTATCCCGCCTTGACCGCTCGCGAGGTACTCAGTCTTTTCGCGGGCTACTATGAGCATTCACAAGACGTTGAGGCATTACTTGACCGTGTGGGGCTTGCCAGTGCCGCGAAGACGCGCTGTCGTCGGCTCTCCGGCGGGCAGAAACGCCGTCTTGCTCTCGCCGTCGCGCTTGTTGGTAAGCCGTCGCTTCTTTTTATGGATGAGCCAACGGCGGGTATGGATCCGCAGGCGCGACTTGTGACGTGGGAGATTATCCGCGATCTCAAGCGCAACGGGGCTACAGTGCTGCTTACAACGCATCTCATGGATGAGGCCGAGCGACTTGCTGATCGTGTCGCGATTATAGATCACGGACGTCTGATCGCACTAGACACACCGGGCAACCTGACGGGGACACAAAACGCCAACGTTGTGCGCTTCGTCGCGCCTGCTGGCCTAGACAAAGCTGTTCTTGCCGCGCTGCCAACTGTGACAAGCGCGGAAGAGGTACGTCCAGGCAGTTACGTGCTTGAAACGGAACAGGTTCCAACGTTACTTGTTGCGCTTACCACATGGCTGCGCGACCACGATATCGCGCTCTCTGAGTTACGTGTTGGGCATGGTTCGCTTGAAGACCTGTTTATACGCCTCACGGGTTCAGAGATACGAGAATAGCAAAGAGAAAAGTACGTCATGACAACACATCCAACACCAATAGATTATGAGACGGGAAGCAGTAAGGCGGCTCCACTGAGCCGTCAAATACGCACGCAGGTACAATATGAGCTATTGCTCACGCTACGACGCGGTGAGAATATTCTTGTCACCTTGATCGTGCCTGTGATGCTGCTGGTCTTTTTCGCATCGCTCAACCTTGTTCCGTCCGTGCGTGGCGGTGCGATTATCTTTCTTTTGCCGGGAATACTTGCAATCGCGATTATGGCGGCGGGTATGGTCAACCTCGGCATCGCGACAGCATATGAACGTTATTATGGGGTGCTGAAACGTCTGGGCAGTTCTCCATTATCGCGGAGCGGCTTAATTAGCGCAAAGGTACTTTCTATTCTCATTCTTGAGCTTATTCAGGTCGTGCTACTGGTGAGTGTCGCGACCCTCCTGTATCACTGGCAACCGGCGGGTTCGCCATTGCTGACGCTACTGGCAATCATACTTGGCACAATCGCATTCGCGGCGTTGGGCCTTGCGATGGCGGGAGCACTACGCGCCGAGTTGACGTTAGCGGGGGCGAACGCGTTATTTCTCGTGTTTGTCTTTCTTGGCGGCGGCGTACTCCCCCTGAGTCGTTTGCCCGCGCCACTCGCGGCCCTTGCTGAACTCTTGCCTGCAACCGCGCTCACGCAGGCACTACAAGCAACGATGGCGAACGGGGGAACATTTCCCGCGTATCCATTGCTCATACTTACCGTCTGGGCGGTGCTGCTGCTTGTCGTCGCGATTTGCACATTCAAATGGGAGTAGTTACAAAAAGACGGGCGTTGAAAATGCGCCTGCATGTACCTGTCATGCCGAGATCATAGACACAGAAAAAGCCACGCGGCGCGTTACTAGCCGCGCCGTGGGACGATGGCTACTTCCTCTTCGTCCTCTTCTTGCTCTGCACTTGCTTGCTGAACCAGCACAACGGTTATGAGTAGCATGGCAAGAATGATAACGTGTAGTCCGGTACACCAGGCACAGATGGTATGTAAGCGTACAAGCTCGACATAGACAAGGTAGAGGACGGTCACAATACCAGTTATAGCTAGCACAAGCTCGGCAATCAGTACGCTACGTCGTCCAGGAAGAATGCGCCACGCGGTAAACGCGAGTGCGCCCATTGCGATGCACCAGAGCAGACCTGGTACGCTGATAGGAATTGTCGTTCCCGGAACAACCGAGTAACTGCTGGCAAGGACACGCGCACAATCCACAAGTCCGCTTGCCGAGCAGACAAGCGGCACGTTCTCGTAGTGAACGGAGGTCAGATAAATTGAAATACCTGTGCCTATCAGTGCTAAGACTAAAAGCGAGAGTTGTCCCCAGAAGCGATGTATATCTACCATGAGAATATTTCCTCTTTTTTCTGCGATATGTAAAATAGTATCATCAACCTCTACATGTAGTTCGTTATATCTAGCATAACGTCAACATTACTTGATGTCAATATGGAGCTAACAGAAACAATGCAGATTGCGACACATACGCTCTTACTTCATGGGTATTCCCTGCACTATCGCGTTATGGGTGTGGGAAGTCCTCTTGTGCTTATTCATGGCTTTGGTGTATCAGGGCATGTCTGGCATCGCCTGTTACCCTATCTCACGCAACATCATCAAGTCTTCGTTATTGACCTGCCGGGCTATGGGCGTAGTACCTACCGTGGAACACGCGCACCGTGGCGGCTCCGTGAGATGGCTCCATTGCTGGTGGCATGGTTGCGGCACATGCGACTTGCGGACATACACCTTGTGGGTCACTCGATGGGTGGTGCAATCGCGATACAGCTTGCGGCCCATGCCCCCGAACTTGTCAAAAGTTTGACGCTTGTTGACGCGGCGGGTATGCCATTCCGTTCAACCTTCCCCGCGCTCGCGCTGCGTTCGGTGCATTCGTTTTCGCAGCGCGGCAATGGGGGCTATCCATTGCCCCTGTTGCGCGATATTCTGCGGCCCCGCTTGCGTCTCTTCTTGCGTGGTGCGCTCCAGATGACCACGAGTGATTTTCGCACGGAACTTGTCACGCTCGCGTCACACGTCAAACCAACGCTCCTGCTCTGGGGCGAGCAGGACGTGCTTGTACCACTCGCACTTGGTCGCGAACTGCATCACGCGCTACCACACGCGACATTTGTGGTCATCCCCAGCAGCGGACACCGCCCGATGCTTGCCCAACCAGCACTGATGAGTGGAATAGTGTTAGCGTTTCTGGGGGAGCAAGCGTGACTAGTTTTCTCCAGGCACCTCTTACCCTTACACAGGCGTGAGTAGGCTACGTTCGGTTACAATCGCAGTGGCGAGTGTTTTGTAGTCCATGCTCTCGAAGAGTACCACCATTTTGTCGCCTTCGTAGCGTAGTACGAGGCCATTGTCCCACGTCGGGTGGCGTACTCTGGTATTGACGGGAAATGGCACATCTCCTTCATTGCCGTATCCATTCTAAACGTTGAGCAAGCCAGTACGATACAATATGTATGGGTAGATGCTTCCACTATACATGCATAATGTATCGTATCGCTAACTCAACGTGTCCTTATTTTGCTGCTGTTTTTGACACGCACAGCATAGCAATGCGGGTGACAGGAGTAGTGCTATTGACGCCAGCTAACTCATGAAGTGGCTCGATAGGCGGGTCGGGAGCCTGGTGGGGGGCGAGACTCCGCCATGCTTATCTATGCCGCCTCGTACTCGCCTCTGACCTGTCCGACCTTCACCAGCGATGGCATTGCGTGGCGAATGCATAGCGCGTTGATTGTGGCGTCTACAATGATGTTGTCATTGGGAACACACGTCTCCTGCAAAATTGCTTCTGCCAGCATATCCTCCAGCATACGTTGCACTGCGCGGCGCAGGGGACGCGCCCCGTATACCGCGTCGTAGCCGTGTTGAACAAGCTGTGCGCGAGCCTCTGCACTAACCTGCATCGTGATTGATTGCGCGATAAGTCGCTGCTGCGTCTGCGCGATCATGAGATCGAGGATTTCGTTGAGGTGTGTCTGCTCAAGTGTATGAAACAGCACAACTTCGTCGATGCGGTTGAGCAGTTCTGGCTTGAATAGCTCCTTCAAGGCAAGCATAATAGTGCCATGCATCTGTTCATGTACCATTGTCCGTTCCGCCTCTTTATGATGATGAGGAGTGAAGGCCATTGCGTTTGTCTTGAACTGGGCCGTTCCCTCGTTGGAGGTCATGATGATAATAGTGTTGCGGAAATCCACCGTGTGTCCATGTGTGTCGGTCAGGCACCCGTCATCGAAAATTTGCAGTAATAGGTCGAAGATTTTCGGATGAGCCTTCTCGATTTCATCGAACAAAACAACACTATAGGGCCGACGACGCACCGCCTCAGTCAACTGTCCCGCGCTATCGTGTCCGACATAGCCCGGAGGGGAGCCGATGAGCCGCGAAACAGTATGATGCTCCATGAACTCTGACATGTCGAGTTTGAGCAATGCACTCTCATCTCCAAACAGCACACCTGCAAGCGCACGCGCCAGTTCGGTTTTGCCTACGCCTGTTGGCCCTACAAACAAAAACGAGCCAATAGGTCGTTTGCTATCACGCAGATTGGTACGGGAACGTCGTACCGCCTTCGCGACAGCTTGCACGGCTTCGTGCTGTCCAATCACACGCTTGTGTAGTTCCTCTTCCAATACAAGCAAGCGTTGCGCGTCCTCTGTCGAAATCTGCGTCACAGGAATACCCGTCCATTTCGCGACAATCTCGGCGATATGCTGCTCTCCTACAACGGGTAACAGGTCCTGTTGCGTGGTATGCCAGATATATTCGTGCTTTTGCAATTCTTGACGGAGCCGTAGTTCATGCGTGCGATGTAGGGCCGCGAGCGCGAAGTTGCGCTGGCTAATTTCATACTCCTTATCTTGTTGCACCGCTGCGAGCTTGTCACGCATCTCACGTACCGCTTCCGGCAGGACAGTGCGCTGGACACACAGGCGTGATGCGGCCTCATCAAGCAGGTCTATCGACTTGTCGGGTTGGAAACGTCCCTGAATGTAGCGCGAGGACATCTGCACTGCCGCGATCAAAGCGGCGTCGCTCAGAGTCACATGATGAAACGCCTCATAGCGGAGGCGCAGACCGCGCAAAATCGCGAGCGTTTCCTGCGCGTTTGTCTCATGAACCTGTACAGGTTGAAAACGGCGTTCGAGCGCAGGGTCGCTTTCAACCGTTTTGCGGTACTCGTCATAGGTTGTCGCGCCTATACAGCGAAATTCGCCGCGTGCCAGCATCGGCTTGAAAAGATTCGCGGCATCTATTGAGCCTTCCGCGACACCGTTGCTCATAAGCGTGTGTAATTCATCAACTACCAGAATGATATGCTTATCGAGCAGTATCTCCTGCATAATCTTTTTGAGTCGCTCTTCGTAATCACCACGAAACTTTGTGCCAACGGTTAGCATCGCGACATCAAGCGCGATGACACGCCCATTTTGCAGTGTATTGGGAACCTTGCCCTCAAGAATGCGTTGCGCCAAGCCTTCCGCAACCGCGGTTTTGCCGACGCCGGCAGGGCCAAGCAGAACAGGATTGTTCTTTGAACGACGCGAGAGAATTTGCATGGTGCGCTCCAGCACGTCTTCACGTCCAATCATCGGGTCTAGTGTACCCGCGATAGCAGCGGCGGTCAGGTCGCGACTGACCTGATTGAGGGTAGGGGTCGCGTCATAGCGTGCCTGATACTGTTTTGAGTATGGGCTGGTCTGGGCCGCATTCTTCATTATCGCAAGCTGTTCGCGAATTGTCGCCGCCGACACTGTGAAGCTGGTCAGGACGCTTACCGCCACCCCATTTTCATCTGTAAACAGACCGAGTAAGAGATGTTCAATACCAATTAGCTCCTCTGCCGCACGTGCCGCTTCTGCTTCCGCGCTCGCGATGACGTGGCGAGCGGCGGCATTTAGCGCGGGGTCGCCAAGATAAATTTTGCTACCACGCCCCATTACGAATTCTAGTGCCTGCACGACGCGTGGCGTACTCACATGCAGTGCTACAAATAAGCCTGTGAGCAATACATCATCCAATTTGAGTAGCCCCAACAAGAGATGTTCCGCTCCGACAGCTCTATGTCGCAAACGTATCGCCTCTTCTTTAGCATAGGTGAATGCTTGCCGTGCCTCCGCCGTATATTTGGTTATTGCGCTCATGCTTCCACTCCTTCTACAAAAACGTAGCTCATTGTGATGTTTGTTGCTACTATTCTGTATCATCGGGTGCGCGGCATTTTCGGGAAGGGATAAAGGCCCAGCGGCAGGAAAAGAGGGGTCAAACGTCCCTTGCTAACACGTACAGGTGTTCTTCATCAATGAATAATGGTCTCTTCAGGTGTCGCAAGCAGGAGTGCTGCGCCGATAAGGGGAGCGTTTTCGGCGAGTCGCGCGGGACGGAGTGTAAGCATTGTACCATGCAACCATGTGTTCATATGTTGTTGAACACACTCTAATAGGAAAGGACGCGAGAGGATAATGCCACCGCTTACCGCGAGTACCTCGACCTTTGTGAGTTGCGCGAGATTGACAAGTCCTAGGGCGAGCTTCTGGCTGAACATTTCCCAGAAAGCAGGGTCTGTTACCTGTGTGAGCGGCTTGCCCAGGCGTAACTCCAGTTGTCTACCACCTGTATACGTTTCCAGGCATCCAACTTGTCCACAGAGACACAGGCGTGTGTTGCCAGCGAGCAACTGATGCCCGATCTCGATTGAGATGGTCAGGCGCGTATGAGCTTTTTGCAGGTGAATAGCCGCGCCCGTTCCCGTCGAGACGGTGAGGTACGCGCACCGCTCTTCATGATGCAGCACGCCAAATGTTCTCTCGCCCAGCAGACCGCACACGGTATCGTGAGCCAGGCGCACGGGGCAATGAAAGTGCTGTCCGAGGTCATGTGCAAGGGGCTTGCCTATGTAGTCCTGTACGTTTGGCCCAAAGCTAACCGAGCGTCCATCTTTCGCGATACGTGCGCCAATTGAGACACCTATACCCGCGATGTTTTGTACCGTTTGTAACGTGGCGACAAGTTGTTTCATCTGTTGCTCGTAGTGTGCGTGTGTGGGGAAGCGTGCGAGTATGTCGCAATCGGGTGCAGCGAGTGTCCGCAGCGCAGCGATGCGTGTAGTTGTGCCACCAATATCTATGCCGATGTAGGAAGTTCGCATTTTGTGTACCCCTTGACGCTACGGGATAAAATGGTACAGGAAGAAAGAAATAGTTTACCCACCCATTGGAGAAATACTACTTATCATGGATCAAAACACAACCCGAACTCCAGGCGTCTATGGATTACAAGAGATTGCCGACAACGCGCTGGAAGCGTGGCCCAATGCGACACTCGGACGCGATTATGTGATACACATGGAGATGCCAGAGTTTACCTGTCTCTGCCCTCGTTCGGGGTTCCCCGATTTCGCGATGATTGTTCTGGATTATGTGCCGAACGCCTCCGTTGTTGAGCTGAAAAGCTTGAAGTTATATATCAACCAGTATCGTGATAGGCCAATTAGCCATGAACAGACCGCGAACACGATTCTCGATGACCTGCTCACGCTACTAGCCCCTCGCTGGATGCGTGTCGTTGCGGACTTCACGGTGCGTGGCAATGTCAAAACAATCGTTTTCGCCGAACACGCGCAGGCCGACTATAACGGGCCACGTCCAGAATTCAAACGCTACTTAGCCGTTGGCTTGTAAGCGATAGGGTCTGGGCGACCAGCTTCTGCGAAACCATTCAAGCGGAGGAGGCAGCTATCGCACGTCCCACATGCGAGCGTATCACCCTCATAGCAACTCCAGGTCAATTCATACGGAACACCAAGCTCTATTCCTGTCTGAATGATTTGGGCTTTGTCCATGTACATGAGTGGCGCGTGAATGTGGAAGGTACGTCCGTCCTGTGTTGTGGCCTTTGTCGCAAGATTCGCCATCTTCTCAAAGGCCGCAAGATATTCGGGGCGGCAATCGGGATAGCCACTATAGTCGATGGCGTTGATGCCCAGGAAAATGTCATCGGCTCCTGCTACCTCAGCATAGGCGAGCGCGAACGAGAGAAAAACAGTATTGCGGGCGGGAACGTAGGTGATAGGGATATCTTGTGCCATATCGAGAACGCTACGGTCATGTGGCACGGCAATATCTGCTGTGAGAGCACTACCACCAAAGGCGCGGAGATCAATGGTAACGCGTTGCTGTCGTTCCGCGTGATAGTGCTGTGCGAGTGCCGCCGCCGCCACAACCTCGCGCTGGTGACGTTGCCCATAGTCGAACGAGAGCGTTTGCAATGCAAAGCCCTGTTGCTGAGCCAGTGCCAGCGTCGTTGCTGAGTCGAGGCCACCGGATAAGAGTACAATTGCCTTCTTTGTCATGTGTGAGTCCCTTTGTATCTAAATATGATGGCGCGAAATCAAAAAATGCCGGAATGACATTTGCGTCACTCCGACAAAAGAAAAGGGGTGTACCCGAGAGGGATCGAACCTCCGGCCTATGGATCCGCAATCCATCGCTCTATCCACTGAGCTACGGGTACGAGAAGGTGAACGTTATTGTATCGCCTTTCACCGTAGGGACATAATACCAGACCATCAGGTGTTTGTCAAGCTTTTCGTAAAAGCCATCTTTTACACCTCTATTGACCCATTACGCCACACATCCACCGCGTTTTTGACATTCTGAATATAGGCACTCTCGTTATTGTTGTCCGAGCTGGGAGCATAAACCGGAATAATTTGATCGATGGTAAAGAGATTAAGTTGCTGCACATAGAGTGTAGAGATGAGCTTGTACCAATCGTCGAAGCCCTCCTCCCAGCTATGGTAGAGGCGATACCCGTTATGCTGTGGGTGTCCAGGCGTTGCGCGAATGTTGCCAAGCGAGTGTGTCACCTTCGCGACACCCTGCGTGCCAAATGTGCTTTCCTGTAAAAAGAAGGCCAGCGCGAACGCGGGATCAATATTATACTTCACGCCATCATCGTAGAGTGCTTTCCCTTTCCCTGCGGCGGGAGAATGGTAGCGGGTCAAGACCTGATCGATGAAATCTGCTTTAATTGTCGGAGAGCCAACAACCGTATAGGGTTGCTGTGGCCCACTAAAGGAGAAACCGCCCTTTGAAAAGTGGATAGTATTTGTCATAAGCCATGCTAGAAAGAAGCCAATCAGTATGGAGATCAACGCGTAATAGACCATCGGCAGGTCTGTTCTCAAGTAGCGACGTAAGGAAGCCGAGCGGTATGTGCGTCGTCGGAGTGCTTTTGGCATACGGGCCTTTCCCTGCTAAAGTCTTCGCTCTCAATGTGTTCTGTCACGGGTATTACGTATAGAGTACCCGAAAGTTTCACGTTTTGCGATAGAGGAAGACCTACGAACATCATTTTTCGTGAGGTATAATAGACAGCAGTGCTGCTCAATGGAGAGCGCGACTGTGGCTACCATCACGAAAGGAATTATACCGTACTATGACAACAACTGCCGAACCAAAAGTTCAGATGCCTGCTGCCTCTGACCTATACAATATAGACCATCTTTTATCTGAGGAAGAGCGTATGGTGCGTGATACCGTGCGACAATTCGTGCGTGCGCGTGTGTTGCCAACGATAGGCGAGCACTTTGAAGCCGGCACATTCCCGCGCGACCTAATTCCGGAGGTCGCGGAGCTTGGTCTGCTGGGTATGCATCTGCAAGGTTATGGGTGCGCGGGTATGAGTGCGGTTGCATATGGTCTTGCCTGTCAGGAGCTAGAGGCGGGTGATAGCGGGTTACGCTCGTTTGTTTCGGTGCAGGGTTCGCTGGCGATGTACCCCATTTCCGCGTTTGGCTCCGAAGCACAAAAGCAGCGTTGGCTTCCCGGAATGGCGAAGGGCGAGCTTATCGGTTGCTTTGGCCTGACCGAGCCGGACTTTGGTAGTGAAGCGGCGGGCATGACCACCTCGGCGCGTCGTGATGGCGACTCGTACATTCTCAATGGTGCGAAGATGTGGATTACTAACGGCAGCATCGCTGATGTCGCGATTGTGTGGGCCAGGTCGGGTGATGGTATACGTGGTTTTCTGGTAGAGCGTGGCACGCCCGGCTTTAGCACAAATGACATTCACCACAAGCTCTCATTGCGTGCTTCGATTACTTCCGAGTTGCACTTCGATGAGTGCCGCGTTCCCGCCTCAAACATGCTACCCAATGTGCGTGGAATGCGTGGGCCGCTCTCCTGCCTCAACGAGGCTCGTTTTGGTATCGCGTGGGGAGCGACGGGGGCCGCGCGTGCCTGTTACGAAATGGCTCTTGAATACGCCAAGTCGCGTATCCAGTTCAAGAAGCCAATCGCCAGCTTCCAGCTTGTGCAGCAGAAACTTGCGATCATGGCGACGGAGCTGATAAAAGGACAGTTGCTCGCGCTCCATCTAGGACGTTTGAAGGATGAGGGTCTACTGCATCCAGTCCAAATTTCGGTGGCGAAGCGGAACAATGTACGCGAGGCACTTAAAACAGCACGTGAGGCCCGTACCGTACTGGGCGCGAATGGTATTACGCTGGAATACCCGATTAGCCGCCACATGAATAATCTGGAGTCGGTTTTCACCTATGAAGGAACGGATGACATCCATACACTGATTATCGGGCAGGCCATAACCGGCATCAACGCGTTCGTGTAAAAGCCATACTGTAGTCTCATCAGTAGGGATGCGGCTAGCGTGTCCCTACAGGTCAACCTGTGTTGTAACACATCGGTTTTCGCGTCTGCTTTGTCTGCGATATTCCCCTATCTACATGTTTGTGTTGGTGACGGGCCTAGGTCCCCACCATAACTGGTAACTTTCCAGACATTGGAAGCCTCCATATCTTGTTGCAGAGTCAGGCGTAAGTTATACTCTTTTGGTATTTTCGTCCGTGCTATCGAGTAGGTATACGCCTGTGCATTCCCCTGCGTTACCGCACTATTGACCACCTCTGTATAGTTTTTTATCGGCCCATAACAGCTATCATCATGTTGTGCGCGTGTCTCGAAAACTTCAAGCGTAAGCTGCATTGTGACCGCGCCCCCCAGGTTTTTGTAGGCACCTTCATAATCGCGTTTGGCAATCGACTGCAAGAAATCGTTCGCTGTTGTAGCCGCGCCAGAACTTGCGCCGATACCCGCGAGGACATTAGTGCCAAGCGAGTAGCCAAATATGCACGCAATCAGTGTACAGACAAGCAGCACACCACCTAAAATAAGTAAGCCACGTCCCAAACGCTTGGGAGTTTCGCGTTTGGGGCGTGCCACACGAGGCACTGGTGGTGGTTGCTCAACACGATTCATGTTTGGCGGACGCTGAAGCGGCACCCGTTGTTTGCTTGTTCCATTTAAGCCGTTGAGTGCTGCCAAACGTTTACTATAATATTCTTCTTCGTGCTCTTCTCCACGTCCCGGTCTTCCCTCCATAAGTTCTTTCCTCTCTCCACGTCCTAAACGTTGAGCATAATCACGCCCATAAGCGTTCCATGTGTATGCTGTAACTGCTCTTGTGCTTTTTTTGCCTGTCGTCGCGTCGTGCGTCCTGAAATGAGAGTGAGAAATGTTTGCTGTACAAGATCACTAAGCAGTATCGCATCCGTGCTTGCCAGTACCGCCGCGCTATTGAAAACGATCAGTGCCGGCTCTCGCTCCGTCTCCGCCAGAAATGTGCGTAGTCCCGCGACAACCGTGGGCAATTGCTTTGAGAATAACAGGCTTGTTGCCTGTTGTGGTGTGTTGCCGACAGGTAAGAGGCGAAGGTTAGGAACGAAGGTATCGCAGAGTGTTGTTTCAATCGATGCCTGGGTCTTATGCGTGAGCAGGTCACTCAATCCACTATTTTTCCCGACTCCGAAACGCTGCTCTAACGTTGGAGTATGGAGGTCAGCGTCCACTAGAATAGTTGGTACGCCACTCTGGGCGGCGGTGATAGCCACGTTTGCAGCTACTGCCGCTTGCCCTGGATACGGTGTTGGAGTAGCGAGCAACACGGTCTGCTGTTTCGTGTGTTCGCGATTCCATGTAAAGCTAATGTTGGCATACAGCTTTTGGTAGGCGAGGCTGTACGCGGAATCTGGTTCATAATCAGTGAGCAGGGTCATCTGCCCCTGTGCTGGAATACTCACAAGAAAGCTCCTCATAATATGCATGATAGTGTATGGATGAGATTTCTCTATCCGACGCAACCTTCGCTCTTACACTACAGATTGTGTTTTACGTGATTTCGCGTTGTCAAGTGATGGAAGCGATGGAACTTCGCCATATACAGGAAGTTGTAACAGTTGTACAGCATCATCAGTTTTACGAAGACGATCATCCAGGTATTCAATAAGGAATGCCAGTGCGATCCCGATAAGTAGCGCGACGAGTACAAGCACAAGCAGTAGTGTTGGCTTGCTTGCCTGTGAGCCAGCAATGGTTGCGGCATCTGAAGCACTGATAATAACCTTTGCCGCGACTACAGGTCGCTCTACCGAGGTAACAGCAGCGCGTGTATCATTTGGCACGACGTAGTCTGTGTAATCGTTGATATGGGCCGTGCTTACCTCACCCGCCGCATTTGAGATGGCCCATGCACCCGCCGACGTGTTCCAGGACGCGGAAATAGTCACAAGGCTGTGGGCGCGACTGGCGGTGAGTGAGCTACTAATTGCGCCAACTGCTATACCAGGATTTGCGAGATCGCCCAGGTCTGGATTTTCTCCAAACTTTTGTTTAATTTGAGGCATATCGACATTTATCTGATCGTATACTTGCTTACCAAATTTCGTCGAGGTGAGCGCAGGGCCAGTTGTAAAGCTATCCGCGACTGACTCAGAAACAGCAACATAATCCGTATAATTGCTATGATCGGTAATTTTTGTTGACGCTTGTAATCCCACAAGCAGTGTAACATTTGAGCTATACGCGTGTAATGCTCCTGGTGTTTTACGAATTTTATAATATTGATATCCAGAATAGATGCTTACAACAACAACGACAAGGGCAATAACCCAGAGGCGTCGCAGTATAACTGACCAGTACGTTCGTAGTTCCACAGTAGAAACCCTTTCTTGTGGATAAAGTGCATCTACCGTACTCGATCACTTGTCGATGTACGATGTTCGCTAGCTGTTTCTTCATTCATTTTTGCCTCAATGAATTGAAGCATCCGCCGTTTGAAGCGTGGTAGATCAAATTCGAGCGCATGATTACGAATAACAGTAGGGTCATACGTTCGTTCATCAAATGAAGCCAGCACCGTTGCTAAACTCTCGACACTCTGCTCTGCAAAGAACGTCCCCGTTACGCCGTCGACAACTGAGGCTAACGCGCCGCCTTCACCAAAAGCAATCACGGGACGACCCGCCGCCTGTGCTTCCAATGGCGTAATCCCAAAATCTTCTTCGCCCGGAAACAGGAATGCACGACAATGTGCGTAGTAGTGCAACACTTCTTCATCGGGGAGGCGTCCCATAAAGCGAATTGTCGGCCCTGCCAGATGCTGCAACCGTTCACGATCTCGACCATCGCCAATAATGACCAGAGGCAAGTGTAGTCTATTACATGCCTCGATAGCAAGGTCTATGCGTTTGTATGGGATTAATCGGCTAAGAATAAGGAAATAGTCCTCTGGCACTGTTGTTGAGTCAAACGCGAAGCGGCTGGCCTCGACAGGTGGAGGAATGAACAGGGCATCGCGGCGATAGTATTTTTTGATGCGTTCAGCGACGACAGGCGAGTTGGCAACAAAGTGATCGACGCGCATCGCGCTGGTTTGATCCCAGACGCGCAGGCCGGTAATTAAGAATGGCAAGACTGTGCGTGCCACACTGCCCAGGTGTTCGCGTTCAACGTATTCTGCGTAGTTCCAGCACCAGCGCATAGGCGTGTGACAGTAGCAAATGTGCATAGTTTCAGGTCGTGTGAGGACGCCTTTGCCGAAGGCACTGGAACTGCTTAACACAAGATCGTACCCGCGCAAGTCCAGGCTCTCCATCGCGAACGGGTAAAAGGGTAGGTATGGCTGATGATGCTTTGTGACCATCGGAAATTTTTGCATGAAGGTGGTACGAACATCCATCCCGCGAAACGCTTTATCGACGCGCTGTGGATCATAAATGGATGTATAGACAGGTGCATCTGGAAACATCTCGTGAAATGCCATAACAACCCGCTCTGCGCCACCCATTTGATTTAGATAATCGTGAACTAACGCTACTTTCATTCAATATGCTCCCCGTCTGAGTAAAACTGCTGGAATGGTACGTAAAAGAATCTGGAAGTACAGGCGCAATGACCAATTTTCGATATAGTACAGGTCCATCAGCACCCCCTCGTCAAAGCTTAGATCGCTGCGGCCTCGCACTTGCCAGAGTCCCGTCAAGCCCGGCTTGATTGCCAAGCGTCCCTTTTGCCACTCTTCATACTGTGCGACCTCACGTGGAAGCGGTGGGCGCGGCCCAACAAGGCTCATCTCACCCGTGAGTACACAGATGAGCTGGGGAAATTCGTCGAGGCTAGTACGGCGTAAAAATCTGCCTACAGGTGTGCGGCGTGGATCGTCTTTCATCTTGAACAGTGGCCCCTGTGCTTCGTTTTTCGTCATCAACGCGGTCAGAACTCTGTCCGCGTCCTGGTACATAGAGCGGAACTTGTAGAACTTGAACTCTTTCCCGTTCAACCCAACGCGTGCTTGCCCGTAAATGATTGGGCCACGCGAGTTTACGCGAATGGCGATGGCAATACAAATCCAGAGTGGCAGGCCGAGAACAAGCACCCCCGACGCCACGATGATATCGATAATACGTGTAATGGCGCGTTGGACTGTGTTGAGTGATACCTGCTTGATGCCGATAAGCGGAATACCTTCCATCGCCTCCATATCGATGCGCGAAAGGTTCATCTCATAGAGGTCAGGAATGAGCTTGAAAGAGGCTCCGAGCCGTTCGCACATCTTCACGCTTCTAATCGCATATTCGTGTTGATATGATGGCAGTGCGATAATAACCTCGTCAACCTGCATCGAACGTATCACCAGACCGATGTCGTCGAGCGTGCCGAGCATTTTGAAACGTCCAAAATCGCTCGGCTCTTCGCTCATGTCATGAAGGAAACCGATAATAGAGTAGCCGAGATTAGGGTTCGCTGCAATATGTTGCATCGTCATTTTGCCAAGCCTGCCTGAGCCGACAATGAGCAGGCGCGTCTCGCCCAGGCCCAGACGGTACAGAATGCCCATCGCAATTGAGACAATGAGCCGTCCCATGCAAAGCAACACAATCGACGTTCCCCATACAAATGGTACAATCAAACGCGAGTTGTTTGGCGGCTGAAAGACAAAGTAGTAAGTAATCAGAAACGCAAGGCCAACCGTTGTGGAACTGATGATCGTCCATACTTGCCGCAGCCATGTTCCCGTCAGGCGAATCTTGTACAGGCCGCGTACCGCGAAAATGGCGATCAGGCCAACAACAATACCCGTACCAAGCGGAATGAAGCTTTTATAGTCAAGTGGCTGCGTATGGACATTGGCAGTATCGGATACTACGTTACTGCGAATAGTGTTGAGCGTTCGTGCTAAGACTGTCGCAAGTGGCCCTTTATTATTGATAAGATAATTACGGAAGCTGAGAGCCAATTGAAAGGCAATCGCGACAAGCCAGCCATCTAGAATAACCATCGCGATGCGCTCAAAGGTGCGCCACTGGTTGCGGTGCGAGCGTCGGCGCGAAATGGCCTTTGTGATAGGCCCAGTGGCTCCTGACATCATCTCGACGGCTCCTGTTTCCTCTGTCGTGAATCCTAATTGTTGTGTTTTCGGTGATGTTTTACTCGTGTTCACAATTCAAACCATATCCTACGCTATTGAACAAACGCAATACGTTGCGAGAGGTGTAGAGCATGTGCTTGCTCATATGCTGCAATAGTTTCCTTTGCCATTCTCAATGCCGAGAATTTTTGTATAATAGCTGGTGCCGCTTCATAGCAGCGTTGCCGAAATTGTTGATCGGTCAGTGCTTGATAGAGTGCTTCGGTCAATGCTGTGCTATCTGTCGGGTCGATATTCAATGTAATGCCCATACCTGCTTCGGGCAAGCTAGAAACATTCGAGGTGACAACCGCAATACCGCACGCGAGTGCCTCCGCGACAGGAATGCCAAAACCTTCATATAAAGAGGGGTAGACAAAAGCAGAGGCCGCGCGATACCAGAGGGCCTGTTCGTTCTCTGCCACAAAGCCAGGGAATACTATACTTTCTATTAAATCGAGCTGTTGAACCTTTTCAAAAATTGTATCATATAGCCACCCTTTCCCACCTGCCAACACGAGTTTTTTTTGTACTTGATGAGTCCGACGTAATCGCGCGTATGCGTTAATAATCATTAAAATATTTTTACGCGGCTCCAGTGTACCTAAATAAAGCAGAAATCCATCTGCTAATCCCTGTCGCTCGCGAAAGGCTTGTAACTGTTCCTCATTTATCTCAACCGCAAATTTTGTGTCTACGCTAGGGTAAACGGTACACATACGCTCCAACGGTACACCCACAAGTTCGTGTGCATCTCGTCGTGTACTCTCCGAAACAGTGATGAGCATTGTCGCACGCTGCAAACTTCGCACGGTAAAGGTGCGATGGTAAAAGCGTTTAGCACGCGTGAGCACCTCTGGAAAGCGCAAGAACGCAAGGTCATGCAGTGTAACAACGCTTGCGCATTCTTGGGGCAACCATTCAGGTAATACATTTACAGGTGAGTGAAATACTTCTATACCACGCTTGCGTATCTCTGTGGGAAGCGTAAACTGTTCCCAGGCGATACGCGTGGCGGGTTGCGACTCCGACCAGGGAGCGGAAATATAGGTGATGTGTGGATGTGTTGTGCCAAGTTGGTCAATAACATCCTGTCCATTGACAAATACTGTGTAATGATGACGGTCTGGTTGCTCGCCTAATCCCTGCAAAAGGTAGCGAATGTAGTGGCTGACACCACCGTTACGATAACTCTCGCTGAATGATAGCAACTGCGCGTTGATACCGATGTGCATACCTCTTGTCTACTCCTCAATGCTCTACAACGTCCCTGAAATTCAGGAGGTAACAGATGCCTGCTCTAGTCCTGTTTCCCACTTTCTCACTTTCCCTTTGCCATCCCCTTAGTCTCTATATGCTTAAACGCATCAGCACGTGTTTTCAACACGTTACGTATCAGAAGTCCTATTTGCATACTTGCCAAAAGAACTCTAGAAGCGATCAGGACTGTTCTGCCATATCGCCTATAATGGCTACTAGTTGTTTCATCACTTGAGTGAGAAGTAGGCGTGCTGCCTCGTCTCTTTTAATCGTACTATCCTGTTCATCATGTAGCATGTGCGGATCTCCTGCACTAAAAAATACAACTGGAATATTCAGGCGTGGTAGGAGTGGATAGGGCATGTTTCCATAAAGTGCGAACGGAAGTAGAGGCGCACGCTCAGCAAAAACAACATGAGTAGCGTTGGCAATAAGACGCACGAACGTGGTGTGAGATGGTGTGAACTGGGGGTCAATATATTCTTGCATCTCCGCTTGTACATCCTCAAAGCCCTGTGTAGCAAGATGTTGGAGTATCTGCGTGGCAACTTCTATAGCGGTTTGTTGTGGTACAAGTTGTAACTCAAGTGTAGCCTGAGCAAATGCTGGTATAGTATATCTCGCTATACTTGCTTCTATTATCCTCTCTTGTGCATATTCACCACTTTGAAACGTCGTGATAGTGCAGGAGGGTAAAAGCTGTTGTGCATAATGAAGCTGAAAACCGTGAAGCTCTAAGAGTAAGTTTTTGACACGCAACTGCTGCTTGAGTGTCTTCTCGGCATCTGGAAGCGCACGAAGTAACGCGATCTCTTCGTCTTCCATAGGTATCACCGCATCATAAAATCCTGCGATAAGTACCTCCTCATGGGCGTTCTTGATGCTGTTCAAAGCCCAGAGGAGTCGCCATACCGCGTTAGGAAGAATAGATCCGTACTCTGAAGCATGTTCTCGTGTGGCGGTTCGCACGGTAAGCATGGTACGTAGTAATCCCTTTGTTCCCAGTGCCAAGAACGGTGTGGGGAAGGAACTGTTGCAGGGAAGATCATACAGGCACCCGCCTTCCTGTATTGAGATACTCCTGCTTTCAAGAAAAGAAAACACCTCTTGTGTGTATGTCGTAGCTGAGGTTGTTTGAATAAACCAGATCAGATCAAGTGGAATATCGCCCAGAAATTCTTGATATAAGGCAAACGTGAGGAGACGTGCAACAAACGTACTCCAGCGTGCAAACGGGTTCACTTGTGGAGGGCAATTGCTGAAGAGCAGCAATGTGCGAGTTGCATTACGCGTGGCTCTTGTGTACACTACACAAGAAGCCATCGTAGAGGGATGGAGTACGAAGCCGTATGGTTGTACGAGTGTGGAGAGGTATATTGGTAACATAGCATGCGGCGAATGCTGTGTTACTGCAAGAAGGTGTGCTATAGTAGTGTTTAGCGTCTCGTAAAGCGTAGAAATATGGTCATCGATAGTTACAAAAAGAGTATCGTCGTATTTAGGTGACATATTGTTTCCTTTATTCGTGTTAGCTAGTACCCCAGGGTAAATATCTTGCGTGATATTCGTTAAGGTAGTATACTCAGGGACAAGCGATGTAGGTATAGTATCAAAGAAAAACAAGTGGTGCATCGGATACTCTGTACTCCACGTTTTCCTTTGTGTAATGTAGTGTAGTATAGCGTAAATTTTTTAGGCTTGAAACGTGTTCCCTCCTCTTTGAGAATGGAACATCTCACTTACTGCTTGATGAGAATACCAGGCAGCGCAACAAACGTAGAAGAGCTAGTTGAAAGGCAGAGAAGCACGTTGTCCAAACAACTTCGGCTTGATGTCGCACAGTTAACAGATGTTGGTCGTAAACGTCCTCATAACGAAGATAACATGGCCTATGTCATTCCAAAGGACCCACAGGTAATGATAAAGAAAGGCGCTTTATTTATCGTTGCTGATGGTATGGGCGGACATGCAGCCGGTGAGGTAGCGAGTGAGATCGCCGTTGACACCGTAAGCTATGCATATTATCAAGAAGATAGCGACGATATCGCTGTCTCTTTGGTACACGCTATAAAACGTGCGAATACCCTCATACACCAGAGGGCAGCAGAGAACATGTTGCGAAGCGGTATGGGCACAACGTGTGTGGCAGGCGTATTGCGGGGCGGCACAGCGTACATTGCAAATGTCGGTGATAGCCGTACATATCTGGTACGCAATGGTCAGGTGCGGCAGGTGTCGCAAGACCACTCATGGGTTGCTGAACAAGTGCGTGCTGGTTTGCTTACGGAGGAACAGGCGCGTTCGCACGCTCAGCGCAATGTTATCACACGCTGTCTGGGAACGCAGGCAGAGGTTGAGGTAGATATCTTCTCTGAGCAGCTACAAGAAGGGGACTCTTTCATTCTGTGCAGCGATGGTCTATCTGGTTTTATCAGTGACGAAGATTTACGTGTTATCATCAACAAGTACGTTCCCCAGGAGAGCGTTTATCATCTTATAGAGTGTGCGAACACCAACGGCGGCCCAGACAACATTACTGCAATTGTTGTGCGTGTACAGGAGGTCGGCTGGGATCCAGCCGTCTCACGTCTCAATGGACATGCAAACGGGCGTGATATCACAACGCAGACGACGCTTACTGACGCTCAAATGATGATGGACGCCCCATCGCAAGGAGGAAACGGACAGGCGCCGCTCCGCCTAGCTACCGGCCCTCTACACCCTGCCGATACCGTTACTGCCCCACAACCCGTGCTACCGCCTACACGTCGTAAGCGCGGACGGCTCCTTTATCCAACGCTTGTGCTATTTGTTCTACTGGTGGTTGTACTCGTTGGAAGTGGTATCGCCTATCTTCTGCACATAAATAGTCCTCAAGACTTTGACGCATCCTATACTAATGCGCGTGTGCTTATTCAACGTGGGCAGGACGACGTAACGAAAAACAATCCAGCAAAGGCATTAGAACAGTTAAAAGAAGCCCAGGCAATACTGCTTTCCCTGCAAAACAAACCACTTACGGATGCACAGAAGAATATGGTCAAACAGCAGCTTGATGGAAGCCTCACGACAACCGTTAAAACAGCCATCACTAGTTATAATGTGCAATCGTCGATTACCGCTCTGTCTTGTACGTCCAAAACGACGAGTCCTATAAAAAATGGCAATACAAGCGGATTCGTGAGCAATATTGCTACAATTGAGAATGATACCGCGACAAAGAGTTTTTCTTACGCATGGGGTGAAAACGATCCTAATTTGTATCAATTGAACAGGCAACAAGATGGTGGCAGGAGTTTGCAAAGCACCTACACACCAGAGGTTAATACAAAAGTTCTTTCCATTACTAGTGCTGGTTCGCGTTTACTCTCGCTCACTGGGCCGATCACGCCAGACGCGCAGGTCGCAAAGTATTCTATAGCGATTCTGGTTCCCGATGATAATGGCGGGCTAAAAACGGCAAATCAACAAATGCCGATTGACCCGGAGATTACGAAGAACGGAAATACACCGCGCTTGATGACAGTATCAGGAACGGATGTCTATGTTTTGTTGGCATCGAACACCTCGCCAACATCGGCGACAATTTTGCATTATACGCTGGATAGCAAGAATAATAAATTGAGTCAACCGGACAAAAATAGCCAGACAATCTCAACCTCGAACTCAATAGTAAGCATTGCCGCGTTTCCGCACCAGCAGCTTTTCTTGCTTGCCAAAGCGGGTGATGTACAGAGTCTAACATTTACAGGTGGGACACAGGCACCAACGCCTGTTGCCATACAACCAGTTATTGCCACGCCTTTGGCCTTCGACGTGAACACATTTAGCTCGGCGGTTCCAATCGCTCCGCCCACACCTACGCTAGGACAGTCAAAACAACAGTCAAACATTTTGCAAGTACCAAACGCAAAATTTCTTGTTGCAGGCACCACTGGAGCCGACACTCATCTTTACATTGTAGACGATGGTACATCTCATCGTGTACTCGACCTCGAGACGATGAAAGGTGGCACTACGGCAGCGACACCTACATCGGCGTCGGTGATGAAAATGCAACTTGTGCAACAGTACACATCTATAAGCTTATTTACGAACGTAAAGGGAATTGTCGCAGACCCAGATGTGAAAGTTGCGAGGCTCTATCTTATTATGCAAGGCGAGCAAAACGTAACTACACGCAACTTCGCTACCGTTACTACGGGGCCAAACGCGGGATGTGCTTCCTAAAGACTGATAAAAGTTTGTGCGAGTTTATACTTTCCCAATCATTCTAGTGGTGTATTGGCAAGCTCTTATGGTTGCCAATACACCACTATGATGTTGAAGCTTGCAAGTGTTGCCAACAAAGTAGTGTATAGCCAGAGATGGTATAAGACGAGGAGTAGATGCAGTGAGTTTTGAGGTACAGTATCGCACACACACATGTGGCGAGTTGAATAATGATTTTGTAAATCAGCAAGTAACGCTTGCGGGCTGGGTAAATCGTAGACGTGACCATGGTGGCTTGATTTTTCTTGATATCCGTGACCGTTATGGCTTGACCCAGGTCATTTGTGACCCGGAGCATTCACCAGAAGCGCATCGCGTCGCGTCTGAAGTGCGTTCAGAGTACGTTATTCAAGTTATAGGTGTGGTCAAGCGGCGTTTGCCAGGTACAGAGAACGCACAACTCAGTACGGGGACAATCGAGGTTCAGGCACAAAACATCACCATTCTTAATCCGTCACGGACAACACCATTTCCCATCAATAGCGATGCGATTCAACCAGACGAAGCCCTTCGATTGAAGTATCGTTATCTTGACCTGCGCCGCCCAAGAATGCGCGATAATATTATTAGACGCCACCGTGTCGTCAAAGAGATGCGCGACTATCTGGATGAGCGTGGCTTTCTTGAGATTGAGACGCCCATCTTGATGAAGAGTACGCCAGAAGGCGCACGCGACTATCTGGTTCCAAGCCGTCTGTACTCTGGTGAGTTCTACGCATTGCCACAATCACCACAGCAGCTCAAGCAATTGTTGATGGTCGCGGGGCTGGATCGCTACTTTCAGATTGCGCGTTGCTTCCGTGATGAAGACCAGCGTTCTGACCGTCAGCCAGAGTTCACGCAACTTGATCTAGAAATGACCTTTGTCTCCGAAAAAGACGTGATGTCGTTGATTGAGGGCTTGCTAATTCATCTGATAGAGAAAACAACAAAGAAGCGCATCAAAGCAGTGCCATTTCCACACATAGGCTATGAGCAGGCAATGGCTCAATATGGAACAGATCATCCTGACTTACGCTTTGACCTGCCGCTTGTCGATATTACTGATCTCGCGGTTGCCGGGACATTTGGCGTATTCAAAAGCGTGTTGGCAAATCAAGGTATGGTAAAAGGTATACGCGTTCCTGCTGCTGCCACATATACACGCAAGGAGGTCGAAGAACTCACCGAGTTCGCGCGAACCCTCGGTGCGAAAGGTCTAGTCCCGCTTGCGATTGGAGCGTCAGGTGAAGTCAAATCACCGCTAACCAAGTTTATGTCTGTCACAGAGGTACAGGGCATCATTGACCGTCTCGAAGGGGAACATGGTGATCTCTTGCTTTTCGTTGCGGATAGTGTGAAGGTATGTAATGATGTATTGTTCCGTTTGCGCGTCAAGTTGGGCGAGCGTCTAAAGTTGATTGACCCGAATGAAATGGCTCTGTGCTGGGTTATCGACTTTCCGCTTTTCCACTTTGACGAAGAGCAACAGCGTTATGATGCCGAACACAATCCCTTCTCAGGCATGGACGAGTCACACATAGGCCGGCTGGATACCGACCCGTTGCACATTCGCGCCAAGCAATATGATATCATCTGCAATGGCTATGAGGTCGGCGGTGGTAGTGTTCGTATCAATGTTGCTGACATTCAGAAAAAGGTTTTCTCTTTGATGAATATGAATGACGAACAGATCAAAGAGCAGTTTGGGCACATGCTAGAAGCATTCGAGTACGGCGCACCACCGCATGGAGGTATCGCGCTTGGAATAGATCGCCTTGTGATGTTGCTTGCCGATGAAGATAATATACGTGAAGTGATTGCGTTCCCCAAGACGCAGACTGCACTAGACCTGCTCATGGGTGCGCCTTCGCCCGTGGAAGAGAAACAGCTACAAGAACTGCATTTGCGTATTCGACCAGAAGAGAAACGCTAGCCTGTCGGTAGAATCCTAGTATGAGGGGAGTGGGGGTGAGCATGACGGAGACAA
>JBBQVS010000025.1:0-45031 GCA_038211295.1 Ktedonobacterales bacterium
AGACGGGAACAGCTAAGGCTTGCACCTTAGAAAACGCTTCTGGACACATGGCCTCTCCTCCTGTCTCGAAAGAGACAACGGGCAAGTCGCGTGGCGGAAAGAAGAATTCCCCTGCTTTCTAAGCGGGGAAGTGTCAAATAAAGACATCTGCTAGCTTGTAGCTAGAAGGGGAACGCAATACAATATGTTAAATAGATGTTTCCCTAAAGAAGCTAGAGCAAAGTAACGCAACACATAATTGTACATGAAGGACTAAGTTGTTCTCTATAAAAGAGCTTGTTTCAGAGAAAATTCGTTCCAACTAATGCCAACCCGGTATTGGCTTCCGACCTGTTATGTTGCAACGATAGCGTACCATCTGCAAGCTCGCTCCAAAGTGTTCAGCTATCTCGTTATAAGTCATACCGTGTTGGAACGCCCAGTCAAGACCTGTAACAGGTATTTGTAAACATCCGCCTAGGTAAGCGGCTTCTTTTTCATCTTCGGTGCGATACTCACGCACGAGAAGCCCTCCTACAATGCGACGCAAACGTATTGGCTGATGACTGAACAATAGGTGAGAGAGTTCATGCATAACATCTGATTCATGACGTGTAGGCGCATGAGTTGGATTATAAATAATTAAATATCGTCCTTCACCAATCGGCAGAGTGATACCGGACCAACCTGCGTCTTCTTTCAATAAGCTTTGACGTGTTTGTTCATCTATCCCTGGAACCTTTGTTGGACTGATGACTCCAATTTTTAGGTGCTCAGTTAAACGTCGTGAAGGAAGAGGATCATAAGCATACAATTTCAATTCCCTGCGCCAACGTACCCCTTCGTTCTCACACCAGTCCTTACAGCTTCTATCTAAATCTCTCATCTATTCTAGCTCTAATTTTCCCTCAGTCGCAGCTCTGTAAGCTGCCTTCATCAACTTTGCTAGTGCATTTGCAGTCTCGGGATCTAGTTCTCTATCTGCACGCAGATATCCCTCAATACGATCTACCGTACTAATTTCAGTTTGTTGCTCATCATTCGTCTCTTTAATAAACTCCTCTGCGGAAACTTGGAGCCAATCACAAATACGGAGAAAAGTGTCCATGTCTGGTATTTTACCATTCTCAATACGAGATAACGTCGATGGGCTAACATCACCAATTTCATGTGCAATTTCACGTAGACCACGATTACCACGTTTTGTCCTAATGAGAGCTGCCAGATATTGGGTGTCTAACACTTTGGTCATCATTCTTTCCTCCTTTGAATCAATTTTCAGAAACACTGTTTCATGTATTGCACAATCAAGAAAAATACTGTATACTCTCTACTGTGTCAGATATGAAACATCGTATCACACTTAGCACGCAGAAATCAAGTCAAAGAGAAGGAACTACTAATGAAGAAACCACTGCCGGAAAATGTCTTTCCTTATCTCGCTCTGGGGCTAGCGAAGTATGCTGAACGGGAACAAAAATATCCTTATCCGCCTGAACTGTTCTATGCCCTAAACCAACTTTCATTGGCTATGCTCACCGCATTTCCTCATACTATCTCGGATATTTTCGAGCTTTTCGAGAAACCACTTGAGCAATGGTGGCCGGGCGATACGTTACCACCAGGGATCGATCCACGCTTTGAGTTGCTCTACGAAGGTGAATTGGACGAACAGGTTACTGAGTTTTTGATTGAATATAATTTGCCGTTAGGGACCACGGTCCAAGCTATACAAGTTATACTTGATAATCAGTTGATGATCAACATACTCAAAGCATCACAAAATGCATCAGTTGCTGATCCTGCTGGTGCTAATATCGAGTATACTGCTGTGAGGCAATATGTAATTACAAACCCTTGGACTACTCCTGAAGCACTTCGGCAACAATTTCGCACTCTACGCTACATTAAAATCCAGGAGGTCGGTGCTCTATACCAGGACAGTCGCTCATATAACGCTAAGTTACTTTATCAGCGACCGGGAATGCCTACAGCTCGCTATTGGAACTGTACAGTATGTGGTCCACTTTATCAGCGAAATAATCATTTGGGCAGTATTAAGCCAAATGCCTGCACTGGACGATGCCCTGGTCCACAAGGCTGGCAAGATATTGACCCTCTCAGCAATACCCTCATTTTAAAACGAGGGCTTCATTTGCGGACTCACATACCTGGAATTACCGAAATTCAGCTCTATCGTTGGCTCACTCAAGATATACAACCAACACAGCCACTGCTACAGCAAGTTGTTTTATGGCCTGGAATTGATCGTTACGATCTTCTTTTAAAGTTTCGAGATGGCACATGGGCTGTAGATGTTAAAGACTACAAAGATCCATTCGCATTAGGAAAGCAGATAGCTCAAGATAATCGACAAGTCGCAGAAAGCAGTCTGGAATGGAACTACTGGTTTTATGTGTATCCATCCTATCGAGAGCTTCAGCGTACTGACTATGCCACTCATGTGCGTCGTGCTGCTGGGCAACTCCCATCTAATGTTGTTATTCTTAGTGAAAAGCAGTTTAAAGCACGTGTTGCTTCACACTAATCATGCGTCCTAGGAGAGAAAACATGTATGATCGAAGTGCGTGGTACTGTCCACTTGTCGAACAGATTAAAGCGCAGGATGCGGATGAAATCCTCAAAGGAAAATATACCCTTCTGCTTCAGGTAGAACTTGGCTTATGGTTGCTCGAACGGCTAGATTTGCGTGATGAAGCCATTACAGTTCTGTGGGTACTCTTGAGTGGTCTACCTATTCCTGATACTCGCTTAAGTATATTGAATAAGCAACAACGACATGCTATTGCCAATGCACGCATTCTGCTCCCTTTTTCTGGTCGCTTCAATTGGGAAAATGCATTGAGAACATATGCAACAATCGAAGAGAAATGGCGTTGTTATCGGGTACATCCAGAAGAGTTGGAGAAGCAACAGGTATATAATCTCCAAAGTCACCAAGAACGCTTTCCAGCTTATGACGCTGTCCTTGATGACATATTGCCTTTTGCTCCAAAAACGATTACGCCTGCAACAGCAGCGACATTTTACTTTGATGCTATCACTGAACAGGGCAAACATGCTGTACAGGTAGAAATCAGTGAAGAAGTGGCGGACATGGCATCAACAAACATTACTTGGTTCACCCAAGCACGTAATCGTCGATCTCTGAGCTACTCACATAACGATTTCCGTACAATTGCGAGTGAAATCGACCAGTTACGTCTACAGCGTGGTTTATCAACAGCACTAGGATCACAAAAAAGTTGGCTAGAGTTGGTCGATAATCTCTTAGGGTATCGTGCCATCTTACCTGACGGAAGCCTTGCCAGCAAAAATAACGTTCCCTTGCATATAGATGGTCACGCTTATGTTGTGGGAGCTGTTGCGGCTGGCAAATCCACGATTGCTAAACTCATTTTGGCTGATGCAGCTTTACATCCAGAGAAAGAGATACGCATCACATTGGTTGTTAGTGATACCACGGCAGCCCTTAACTTGGCTGATGAATTGAATACGCTGTTTTGTACGTGGGGAGAGAAGCCAGTGGCGGTGCCTCTAATTGGGCGTTCCACACGTGATCTGCACTTGCAGCGACTCTATCGTTCCAGCAAGTTCCGTCCCGACCACTGGGCACTACGTTGGCTAAATCCCGCGTGTCCTTTACAAGCACTGGCAACTGAACAGGCACCATGTGGTGTACTTCCCGGCAAAGAGCCCTGTGAATCATTGTATCAACCGCCAAAAAAGCCAGGAGGACGCAAAACCTATCACTACTGTCCTCTTTTTGCTGTATGTCCAAGCAAACAATTGTATCGCGATATGCCCATTGCCCGCATCTGGATCACCACTCCTGGAGCACTGGGTAAATCGAGTCTACCTGCTCAAATTGAGCGACGCAAAGTGCATCTAACAGAGATCGTCTATGAACAATCGGATTTAGTGATATTCGATGAAGCCGACACAATTCAGCAATGGTTTGATAATCTGTTCGCCGAGGAAGTGATTCTCACCAATGGAAGTGATGGCCTACTTGATATAGAAGACGTTGAGACTGCTCAGGCATGGGTGCCTCGGCGAACACAGCCTACTTCTACACGCCGTTGGGTAGGACGCAACTACTTTACCGCCCTTACTCTGGGCTATAAGCTTGCATGGCGTTTACTTGGTCTTCCTAAATGGGAAGAATGCTTGGGGCAGGATCGCATAGAAGCGGATAAAAAAGCCCAAAGCGTCGTCTTTCACTTGGATAAGCTGAGTCAGAAAGATCCTATTACTATAGATCGACCTAAAAAAAATGCTCAAAACGACCCAGTCTATCGCCTAGCATTAATTATGCGTGCCTTGATCGCTGCTGGCGATAGTGCTCATAACTCGTCTGTTCGTGACGAGTGTCAGGCATGGATTGAGGATTTTATTCCAAATATCCAGCAAACGCTACAAAAACTGGCTCAGGAAACGATAGCATGGCGCATACAGGTGGACAAAGGCACATATACCGATCAAGAAATACCAGAGCCGCCAGATAACCTTGATACGTTAGCGCAACGCCTGGAATTTGTCCTGAGCGTCATGAGTTTGGACCGTAATATACGGATTGTCTTCTACGAATGGTATAACAAACCCGAAAATATGCTCACAGATCTCAATGAGCATTCGTTAGAGCGGTCACCTAGCAACCTGACGGATATATTGCCTATCCCACCGACAGGACGTATGTTTGGCACCTATTATTCAAAGGATTTAGAAATAGGTCAGGACGAGAAAAAAGACTTCGTGCTACACTCAGGTCTTTCTGTCTTTGGCTATCCAAACATTGGACGTTGGTACTTCCTGCATTTCCACGAATTGTTTAGCGACCTTGATGGTAGGCGTGGCCCAAATGTTCTTTCCCTTTCAGGGACATCTTGGTTACCACACTCATCTCAATGGCACATTACTCTTCCACCTCAAGGGATTCTCGATCCTTCAATCGAAGCGCAAGAGGCAATAACACAAAGCAATTTCTTCTACATTCCACAATATGCGTGGAAGAAGAAAGCATTGAAGCCAATTCGTATCTCTGGGTCTCCCGAAAAGCTACAACCTATCAAAGATATGATTCGAGCACTAGCAACCAGTCGATCAGGTCGAAAAGCTCCATTACAAGAAGAACTAGATCAGTTACAGCAGTTGGCACAAGAAGAGCCACGCTATTGGAATGATCGAGGACGGTTGCTCCTGATTGCCAATTCCTATGAGCAAGCAGAATGGGCACATAGAGAACTAAAGCTTAGTGAACTAGCACGTACTGCTCTTCCAGGGGAAATTCGCTATCTAGCACGAACTAACAACGATAATGATGAAGTTATGGCAGATGATATGGTGTATCGTAGCGATATTGAGGATTTCGCACGAACGAACGGCAAGATACTGATTGCACCATTACAGGCCATTGGAAGAGGATACAACATTCTCAATCAAGATGGGAAAGCTGCTTTTGGTGCAATTTACTTCCTGACGCGTCCAATGCCGTATCCAGCAGATACACAATCATTAGCACGCGAATTAAACCGACGAACAGAGGACTGGTGTCGAGATATCCAACTAATGCTTTGGCAAGAACCGATGCTGCAGGAAAAAGCTATCCAACTCCGTCAGAAGGCCAGCGAGTATTGGCGTAAGGCAGAGTTACGTAGTTATTATCACACACTGAACCATGAGGATGAAAAGAATAACAACGATACAACTTACAGTGAAGTCTTTGACCTTGCTGCTACTACCGCTGGTCTTATTATTCAAGCATGTGGTCGTCTCCTCCGCGGAGGTGTGCCATTCCACGCCTTCTTTGTTGACGCAGCCTGGGCACCGAAAAATGCAAAGGATAGAAAAGCACAAGAAACATTAAAAACGAGCCTGTTGACTGCAATGATAGAGGTCTTACAGGAATATATTGATAAACCAATTGGGAAAGCACTTTACGCTTCTATTGTAGATGCGTTAGTAGACATCAAGGGCTTTGAACCGGAATATTAGGAGAAAGGGAATTAACAATGGCAGTATCGTCTTCTATCATTCCAATGCGTTTTCGCATTGATGAAGTCCACCTACGTGGTTTAGCGGTTTCGTTTTCAAATTTTGCCTATGAGCAGGACTGCTTGAACTTTCTTACAAGCATGAAGCAACTCATACCAGATGACACGAATAAAACTCCCCCATATCGTCGGCTAAATACAGTACTGACAGCCTTGGCCCCAACCCTGGCTCATCCATTTGTTATTCGGACGAATGCGGATACCAAACAGCCCGAACGGCAGATGCTTGTGGTCGGTACAAATGTTGCACATCGTCCCAAACCAGAGCAAATAAGTGATTTGGCATATGAATGGGGAAAACAATGGGGATATGGTAACTTCAAGAAGGTGGTTGAAGGTGTTGGGAAAGATGCCCATCAACGTTTGTTGGATCGTTTGCAAAAACCATCACAACAATGGCAAGAAACAGATGCTGCCTCGCTTTTCCTCAATCTTGAAGCGGGTACCCAAACAGGATATCGTGCTATTCCTAGCGTGTTAGCCTCGCTCATGGCAGGCAAGCAGTCATATATACACGGAAAAACAATAAAGTGGCGTCTGATACAAGATGGTGCTAATGGGTTAGCCGTGATCAGCAATCCATTTCATGCACAATACGAAGATGTTTACCATAATACAAAAGAGGGAACATTCGCCTACAAACTCGAATTTCGTCTACAAACACAGGTAGGGAGTCCACATCATTGGATTCACCTGTATGTGCGATGCAGTCGTTATGTTGATAAGCTCTTGAAAGATGTCAATTTTCAGCGCGATGTTAGCGTCAAGATTGGCATTGACCAACCCCGTTTAAGCGGGTGGGGGTGGTCACCAACACTAGTAACACTCCCACTTACTGGTGGCGCATCTAATCCACGATGGCAGGAAGACCCAGTGGAGCTCTTGTCAGCGATGAAGGCGCGTGATTTAGTTGCACCAGACCAACTTTTACAGGCTCCACAGAATTATCGCACTTCCAGTGCGATGAGTCTTTATGATGAATACTTTGTTATACATGCCGAGGGCTTTAGACCCAAGCATGAAGTAAAGACAGGTTTCGACTTTGCAGAATTGAGTGAGATAGCTAGTGCAGTCGGAGACATTCTGGGGCTAGAGCTTTCTAACGGTCAAACGCTCGTTTCTGATATATCCACGAAGGAAATGCATCTATCCAACCTTCCTCTAATGATGTATGGTATTGATGATCTTCAGAAAAAGAAGTTTGTGAGAAAGCAACCAGCACAAACAAAGGAGGAGAGTGAACAACAAAATCGACCAATACGACAAAAGATCATCTTTGATGCTCTTCGACGAGCCTCGAACCGAAGACCCATATATATCCTTCTTTGCTGGGGTGAGACACTTACAAAAACGACGCTAGAGCAGGAAATACGAGAGGCATTATTCATGGACATGGATGAACCCTTGCCTGAACATATTAAATTGATTATCCCTCCAGATCCTATTCCCAGTAAATTATTAGCACCCTTAGAACCGGGCAAACTCAACCCGCTTGATCACTACAAAAAATTCGCATCGCGGTCTGACCGTCAAAAATTCTTGGCTGAGTGGAAGACGCAGATGCGCAAGGCATTTCGTGAAAAAACAAGGGAGTGGAAAGACTATCTAGGTAGTTTCCTAACTGCTGAACCTAGTTACGGTTTGGCACTGATTGAACTACATAAACTTGACCCTAAGAAAACATATTCTGATCAGCATATTAAAGGAGCAATCCGCAGATCGTGCAATAGTCTCGGGTTGGCCTCACAGATGTTTTTCCCAATTCAGTTATATAAGAAGGGAGTTGCACCAGAAAGCAAGGGGCGTGCTCACAATAGTGTTGCTGATCTCATCTATCGCCAAACGGGTCTTGTCTATGACCAACCAATAGAACTTTATCAGAAGGCAGGTATCTCACAGGAGCAAGCCAAGCGTCTCCATGTGATTGGTCTTTACAAACTACGCAAATTTGATCCAAAGATAGATTTTCCGATGGCGGTACGGCTCTCTCCCGACGGCACATTCCAAGTACTTTTGCCACAATATCCTCTTCAATGGTTGCCTCTCCTGGAGGCTCACAAAGCATTAGGGGAATTGTTCGTGAAGGGGAAAGAAAAAGGGAATGAGGAAATTCTCAGACTGAGTAAAGAGGCACAAGCTCAATTTGCTGCTCATGTTTTTACTAATACATATAGTGAACCTACGTTAGTGTTACTCGAAGCTCAAGATTGGCGGAATCATGATGTATTCCCCCAGTTTGCCAACGGTAAAGCAGCGACGAAAGATCAACTGAACCTCACTCATGTGAAAACGTTCGAGCATCTCTATACGCGGCAAGACCTTCCTAATCTGCGTATCATCCGTGTACGCACCATCGGTTCGGGAGAAACACCACAGTACTTTTCCGTGCATGAAGACGAAGAAGAGGAGTTGAAAGAAGAGAAGGACCTTAAACAGCTTACTGGCTTTATTGACACACAAGCTGAGAGCGAATTTTTCCATTATCTTTCAATCGGTGGCCTGCCGACGACTGCTGCTACAGAGCAGCAAAACACGATAGGCTTATATAAAACAGACGAAGGAGGCGGGATCGCTTTTAAGCACCAAACAATCGTCGAATTTGTTCCTTTCTTCCTTCAAACAGATGATGACCCGCAGGTATGGTGCCATATTCCACATTTCATGCGCATTTCTCCAGGATGGGACGGTGGGAATATTGTGTTTCCCTATCCCATGCACCTGGCAAAAAGTATGATCAATGATCAGCTCTGTATGTTAGATGTTGACTTAAACGAAGAAGAGGCTTAAAAACTTCTTCCCCACTCCAAGCATATGAGAACAGAGTACTTTGATTGAGTCTATATGAGGAGTGAGTTCGCTTCAATCATTTATAAGTGCAAATACATAAAGAGGAGGGAAGCCAGTCAAAGGGAAATTTAGGTGAAGATAGGTAGGCAATACTTACAGAAGTATAGTATTGTTCTGAGCTATTGTGCTGAAGGAGGATAGGAGAAACACAAAGCATATATACAATGCTTCGTATTTCTCCTATCCTCTCTGGTAACGGAACAACTTTGTTTATCTGAGAACGACTTTCTTTATCTACTACAACTAACGACTTCGTTACAGAGATGTTTCTGCCAGACAACGTAATTCTATGTATATAACTTGTGGGCTGTATTGCTACTCCATACTAGCAACACAGCCCACAAGTTTTTTGGGAAGTCCTACACTTAACAAACTGAACTACAGGTTTATCCCTAATAGACAAATGTCTAATTGGCGTAAGGCTTTGTTTTAATTGTAAAACTTTATTTTACGTCTACACAATTTCCGCCCCCTACTTCCGCCCCCTACTCCACCGTTACCGATTTCGCGAGATTTCTTGGTTGATCGACGTTGCAATCGCGTGCGACTGCGGTATGGTAGGCGAATAGTTGCAGGGGGATACTTGCCAACAAGGGGCTAAGTACCTCCAGAGTGGCGGGAACGTAGAGTACGTCGTCGGCGTGCTGGCGAATATTCTCGTCCCCCTCAGTAGCGACGACGATGACGTGAGCGTCACGCGCCCGCACCTCCTGTATGTTGCTGACGACCTTCTCATAGACGTGTGAGGCGGTGGCGATTGCGATGAGCGGCACTTGTGCGTCGAGGAGCGCGATTGAGCCGTGTTTGAGTTCACCAGCAGGAAAGCCTTCCGCGTGAATGTACGAAATCTCTTTAAGTTTGAGAGCCGCCTCTAACGCTGTGGGATAGCCAACACCGCGTCCAATGAAAATCATGCTATTCACACTTGCCATGCGGTATGCGAGCGGCTCGATGCTATCCTCAGTCTTACTTGATGCCGCGTCAAGGATTTTCTGCATCTGCGCTGGAATACGTTCCAGACCTTCAAGTACCTCGTTTACGACCTCTTGCGTGATGCGCCCCTGCTGTTGCGCGAGTGTGAGGCCAAGCAGATACAGGACGCAAACGGAAGAGACAAACGTTTTGGTTGAGACAACGCCAATCTCCGGCCCCGCTTGCAGGTATAGCACGGCGTCGGAGAGCCGTGTGATGGCGCTTGCGACAACGTTGGTTACGGCGATAACAGGTGCGCCATGCTCGCGTGCCTGCCGAATACCCACGAGCGTATCCGCCGTTTCGCCTGACTGTGTTACCGCGATACAGAGTGTGTGTGGCCCCACAATCGGGTTACTATAGCGAAACTCCGCTGCCGTCACCGCCTCAACAGGGATACGCGCCCACTGTTCTATCGCGTATTTGGCGATCACACCCGTGTGGTATGACGTGCCGCATGCTACGATAATGATGCGCTGAATGTTGTCTAGCAGACCCGCCTGGCGCATTCGCTCTAGTTCCGGTAGGCGCGACTCACCCCCATGAATACGTCCGAGCAAGGCACGACGAATAGCGTCAGGCTGTTCATAGATTTCTTTGAGTACAAAGTGTGGGTAGCCGCCCTTTTCTGCCGCCTCTGTGTTCCAGTCAATCGTCATCGACTCACGCTCCACTCGTTCGCCCGTCGCGATGGTGGTAATAGCGACGCCCTCTGGTCGCAATGTGACAAGCTCACCCTCGTCGAGAATTTTGATTGTGCGTGTATGTTTGAGAATGGCCGGTATGTCTGACGCGAGGTACTGCTCGTGCTTTCCTAAGCCGATGATGAGTGGGCCGCCGCCGTGCCTGGCTCCGACGATCAGATCAGGTTGTTCCCGGCTCACAACAGCGATGGCATATGAGCCTTCGATGCGCCGCAAGGCGAGCCGAACGGCACGTTCCAGATCGTGCTGCGCGTCGCCAAAGTAGGCGCGGGCAATCAGGTGGGGCAACACTTCGGTATCTGTTTCCGAGAGAAAGACGTAACCTTCGCCCTGGAGTTCGGTACGCAGTTCGGTATAGTTTTCGATGATGCCGTTATGCACAACGTTGATTGTGCCAGTGCTATCGGCGTGTGGGTGCGCGTTGGCGTTGTTTGGGCGTCCGTGCGTGGCCCAACGTGTATGTCCAATACCGAGGGGGCCGACGGCGGGATGTGAGCCGTTCGCGACAGACGCGACGAGATTGGCAATTTTTCCCGCGCGTCGATGCAGTTCGAGCGTTCCCCCATCAGTCAAAACAGCGATGCCCGCGGAGTCATAGCCGCGATATTCGAGGCGCGTCAGGCCATTGAGCAAAATGGTAGTGACATCGGTTCCCTGAGGGCCGACGTATCCAATGATACCGCACATAGTGCTAGTGCCGCTTTCTCAATGCATGGTGAAAAAGCCTGTTTTATAGTACAGGCGTACACATGCATATACGTGCATCACTAAGAGCGTCTTGTACCAACCGTTACCCGTTGGGTTTCCCTGCCCTCTTTTCAGGAGTGTGATCGCCCCTGGAGACTCCCCGCTGACTGTCCGAACGGTCTCCGCCTCGTCAACCGACATCTCCTCCTCGGAGTCGGCCCATGCGCTACTTGTCAGAACAACATTTCTGGGAGATAGTATACCATAGGATGAGAATGGGGGCAAGAGGAATATGAGGGGCAAAGAAATTTGCTCCTGCTATGCCTCTTTGCCCTCTTCTTGCCCCATCATGTCTCCTTCTTCGTTCTACTTGTAAAGAGAACATTTCCAGAGAGGTAGGTGGTATATGGCAGTTGAACACAGCATTCTTGGCATGATTAGTATCCATCCCTGTTCCGGCTACGACTTGAAGGCGGCATTTGAGAAGGGTGGCGCGGCTCTACTTTCGACGTTGAGCTTTGGCAGCATCTACCCTCACCTGAAACGGCTAGAACAGGATGGCTTGATAGAGACACAGGAGGGAAGCGATGACGGACGGCATAAGAAAGTCTATGAGTTGACTGCGAAAGGTTGGCAGGAACTGACAAACTGGCTAGAGCAGTCGTCGGAGTATCCCATTCCCACACGCGATGAGTTACTCTTGAAGATGCTGTTCTGGGGGTCTACCGGTAAGGAGCGGGCAACACTGATCGAGCAGCTACAGGCGCGACACGAGGAGTCGCTTGACTTGTTGAACTATATCAGCAAGTGGCATGGCAATGGTCATGCATTTATTGACGAGTACCATGCCCTTGTCTTTTCCTATATGCAACAGCGTTTAGAGAGCGAGCTGAGCTGGATTGTTGAAGCAACAGCGCAACTTGCTGGCCCCGCGCAACTGCCGCCACAGGACCCGCAATGGCTCTCGGTTGTGCAAAAAGCGCGACGCAAGAAAGCACAGGAAGAGCAAAAAGAATAGATATATATATTATAGTGTTTCACGGAACTTGTTGGCGATGGGCAAGCGACGATCACGACCAAAGGCACGAGACGTAATTTTTACGCCAACGGGTGCCTGCCGCCGTTTGTATTCGTTGAGATCGACAAGGCGAATGATGCGCTCAATGGTTGCGCGTTCGTAGCCCATTGCAAGCATCTCTTCGACGCTACGGTCATCCTCGACATACGCTTTGAGAATGGGGTCGAGTATGTCATAAGGTGGTAGGCTATCAACATCCTTCTGGTCGGGGCGAAGCTCGGCGGACGGTGGTTTATCTATGACCACTTGCGGAATAACCGGGGCATCGCCGACGCTGTTACGATAGGTGCAGAGTTCGTAAACCAGCGTTTTCAGCACATCCTTGAGAACGGAGAAGCCACCCGCCATATCGCCGTAGAGCGTGCTGTAGCCTACCGCCATCTCGGATTTGTTGCCAGTGGTCAGCACAAGGGGGCCGAGCTTGTTTGAGAGCGTCATCATGATGTTGCCGCGAATACGGGATTGCAGGTTTTCTGCCGCGAGTCCGGGGTCTTCATCACCGAGGGCCGAACGCATCATTTTAAGCGAAGTACGAAACGTCTCCTCAATCGGAATCGTCAGATACTGCATACCGAGATTTTCCGCGAGCTGCTTTGCATCCGTTTTGCTCCCCTCGGACGAATAGCCGGAGGGCATCAGAATGCCAAGCACGTTTTCCGATCCGAGTGCGTCAACAGCAATAGCGGCAGTTAAAGCCGAGTCGATGCCACCGGAAAGGCCAATCAGAGCTTTTTTGAAGCCCGTCTTTCGTACATAGTCGCCCGTTCCCAACACCAACGCGGCGTATACTTCTTGCAGGTGCGACAGTTTGGTTTCAATGCGTTGTGGCTCGCCAAGCCGCGCGTGTGTGCTGATGTTCGACGACGAGAGGGGACGGGCGTCAACGGTGATGACGGGTACGGTATCTTGTGTACCGTCGAGACGCACCTTGCGACGGCGTGGGTCATGCAGACGCGAACGGAAAACAGAGGCGGTATCAAGGTCAACGACGAGCGTATCCTCCTCAAATTGTTTGGCACGCGCGATAAGCGTCCCCTGCTCATTGAACACCATGCTATCACCATCGAAAACAAGCTCGTCCTGTCCACCTACCATGTTAAGATACGCCACAATCACTCCATTATCCGCAGCGCGTGTGGAAAGCATCTCTTCGCGTACAACGCTTTTGCCCGCGTTATATGGTGAAGCATTGATATTGAGAATAACTTCAGCACCTGCAAACGCTTGTCGTGTCATGGGGCCAGTGGGATACCAGATATCCTCACAGATATTGATGCCCACATGGACGCCATGAATGAGAAAAAGTGGCGCACGTTGTCCGACCTGAAAATAGCGATTTTCGTCGAAGACGCCATAGTTCGGCAGGAAATGTTTGTGATACACACCCGTAAGCGTCCCTTCATGTACAACGGCGGCGGCGTTATAGATATCGTGGTCACGATCCACAAAGCCGATGACGGCGGTGAGGCCGGAAAGTGTGCGACTCGCCTCGCGCAACTCGTCCAACGCACGGATGTTGGCATCCACAAAGCCGGGCTTGAGCAGTAGGTCTTCGGGCGGATAGCCTGTCAGGGCCAGCTCTGGCAAGCAGACGATGTGCGCCCCTGCTTTATGCGCGTCTTGCATCGCAGTACGTATCTTTTGTGTGTTCCCTACCAGATCACCGACGGTTACGTTGACCTGGGCGAGGGCTACACGGAGTGGAAGAGTATTCATGGTCGGATTTGTCCTTTCTGCTCTTGACGAAACGCGCAGAACACACTACCCTATCAGAAAGAGAGATATAACTTCACGTACACTATTAAGGAAAAACCCTCATGGAAATACGCTCGTTTTTGACGCTTGACCTAGCGTTTATCGTCGTGGTCTACTTCGCGTTTCTTCTGTTTATTCATCCCCCACGCACTGTTGTGCTGCCCTCTCTGTTAGGCGGGCTTGTGATGGGAGCAATAAACATACTTGTCGATATTGTAGCCCATTTCACAAATATATGGCATTATACAATAAGCGGCCTGACATTTTATGTGCCGTTGCCCTTTTATATCACGCCAATCTTATTCTATGGGAGCGTGGTCTATCTGCTCATCTGGCGATTCTGGACTGGTCGCTACCGCTTACTTGCGCGAGTGTTGCTGTTCGGCATTCCTGTTTTCGGCATTCTCCGCGACCTCTGGGGGGGGCTATTGATAATTTCTCCGTATAATCCGCAGTGGGCCGGCCCTTTGTCATTGTTACTGGATATCGCCATGTGGCTTGTTATGTTTTACACTGGCTTTTTCATCTTCCGCAAACTTGCCCCAACACGCGATAAAGTGCTGACCCAGGAAGGGCAAAATGAGACGGTGCAGAAAGAGAACACGGGGGCACTGACTAGTTCCATAAACCGTACTAATACATAGCTTTTCGTAGCCAAGCATCTGCTTGACAGTTCTAGGTACATTGTGTACAACGGGTACATGGAAGCACAATAAAGAGTCACCACCAAAACATGGCAACACTCACTTTATAAGGAGGCTCGTAAAATCCCTATCTTTTAAGGAGGGATAGAAGAGCGTTCCTTATAGGGAGTGACGGGAAGGGGTTTGACAAATGGTATGCATAGGCATATAATACATACTATGAATACACAGAATAGGAACCCTGTTATCAGGGTCGAAGCACAAACGCGCAAATATCTCAAAATGATTGCGGCGCAATGTGGCGAAACGATGCAAGAAACCGTTAAGCGTTTGGCAGAGGCAGAATTACAGCGTTTGCAAAAAGGAGGTACGCATGAGAAAAAGTTCTAAGTATCGCTTGTCTCCAACCCGCAAGCAAGAGCAAGCATTACAATGGACACTAGACCGATGCCGAGAACTCTACAATGCCGCACTTCAAGAACGGCGTGATGCCTACAAAATGTGTTGCGTGAGCCTCAATTACTACGACCAAGCCAAGCAACTCACTGACATAAAGGAACTCAGGGAAGAGTACAAGGATATTCACTCACAAGTGTTACAGGACGTGTTACGCCGTGTTGAGAAAGGCATGAAGGCGTTCTATCGCCGCGTCAAAGCAGGGGAGAAAGCAGGCTACCCACGCTTTCAGGGAAGAGACCGCTATGATAGTTTCACCTATCCACAAGGCGGCTATAGCCTCACCCATGATAGTCGTGTCACCCTCTCAAAGATTGGAAGCGTCAAGCTCAAGCTCCATAGACCTATTGAAGGAACGGTCAAGACGTGTACCATCAAACGGGAAGGGGAACACTGGTACGTCGTATTCAGTTGTGAGAGAGCAGACAGTGAAGCCACACATACGCCCTACACAGACGATGCAATCGGGATTGACCTCGGCTTGCTGCACTTTGCCACACTCAGTACAGGGGACACGATAGAGAACCCTCGTTTCTTTCGCCGTGGGCAAGCGGACCTCACACGCAAATGCCAGAAGTTGTCACAAGGCAAACGTGGCTCCCACCGTCGAGACAAGGCAAGAAAGCAAGTTGCAAAGGCACATCGCAAGATAAAAAACCAACGCACTGACTTTCTGCATAAGCACTCGCGTCACTTGGTCAACACCTACGAGGTCATTGTGTTTGAAGACTTAGCCGTTGCCAACATGAGTCGCGTCCCCAAGCCGAAACAAGACGAGAACGGGGTGTATGTGCCAAACGGGGCAAGTCGAAAAGCAGGGTTAAACAAGAGCATTGTTGATGCTGGATGGAGTACCTTCGTGAGCATGTGTCAGTACAAAGCAGCATATGCTGGTACAGTCACGGTGCTCACCGTAGACCCCAAATATACCAGCCAACTCTGCTCAGGATGTGGCATCGTTCGTAAGAAAACACTTGACGAACGCTGGCATAGCTGCGAGTGCGGATGTGAGTTGGATCGAGACCACAATGCCGCTCTTAACATCCTCTCAAAAGGAGTGAAAACATTTCCGGGCGGGACGCGCCCAACGCTTGCAACAGCGTAGAAGCCCCTGTCTTTCTAAGCAGGGGCGCGTCACCAGTTAAAAGTGAGTGCTGCTGTGATTACTCCCCGCGCTTAGAAAGCGGGGGCTTCTAGGGGCAAACCCACGCAGTGTAACCCCACAGCTTTGATGTCTCGATCAATATGAACGTGGCAACACCGACACTGATACACACGCTCACCAAGCGGCATCTTTTGCCGATGATGACACCGACTACCATCCTGGGATGTGTATAGCCATCGGCACTCTTCAAGAGTGCTTTCAAGCAGGGTGAGTTGGTTCTTGGTCGGATAGGGCCGATACTGAAAGTTCTTTCTCATGGTCAAAGTAAAATTGTCATTACAACTTGCCTACTCTCAAACCGATACGTGCCAGAGCGTACCGCGTGAACGGTACATCCTGTTGCTCGCTCGTCATAACCACAATAATAAGCGGCGTTCTTGCGGAGGGTTGTGGATAGGGCGGATAGAGAATGCCAGCGTCATGCACGATGCCTTCCAATTCGCCCGTCTTATGAGCATAGGGAAGTTGCTCGTTCCAGTACGCAGGAATTGTGCTATAGTCGTTTTGGCGCAACAACATTTTGAGCATCTCGTTCCGGCCTGGCAGCAGTTCAGCGCAGAAAAATGACAAAAGCAGAGCCATATCCCCCGCAGTTGTCCAGTTTTCCTGGCCTATTCGACGTGCTTCTTCATCCATAAAATGCCGTTCAATACGGGTAGCGTGCAGTCCCAACTCGTGCATAGTCACATTGACCGCTTCCATGCCCACAAGGTCAAGTAAGAGATTAGAAGCGGTATTATCGCTAATTGTAATCATGAGATGCGCCAGGTCACGTAGGGTCGGGTGCAAGTCCACTGAGAGATCCGCTAGCACGCCGCTACTGGTTGCGTGTACCTGCTCTGACACGGTATAGCGTGTATCCCATGCTAACATTCCGAACTCGACCTGTCGCGCCACTTCTACAAGAATGGGAATTTTGGCGAGACTGGCGGCAGGAAAACGCATATCGGGATGCAGCGATACCAGTTCTTGCGGTGCCGCCTCGTTCAAGCGCACGATGATACAGGAGGAGCGACCACCCAGCATTGCCAGTTCGCGTTCAATCTCGCTCTGCATCATGGCTACACCGCCATACGTTTCAGGCCCCATACAAGGTCAAGCAGTCGCCCGTCGAAGTGAGCATCCCGTGTATCGAAGCTAGTGATAACAACGCGATTGTGTACCTGCCCCTCGGCATGAATATACTCCTTCGTGTTCAGGGCGAGCGCGACGTGTGTAAGACTCTCTTTACCAAAGAAGACGAGATCGCCTTCGCGCATATCCGCAAGCTGCACAGATGTGTGTAACGCGTCATACTGGATGTCAGCATCTCGTGGTATGTCATGGCCACTCATGCGGTAACACACTTGTACAAGTGCGCTACAATCGATGCCGCGCCAACTTGTGCCGCCCCACAGATATGGCACATCCAGAAATTGACGTGCATAACCTGTTGTCGCGGTGACGGGTTGTCGTGGAAACACCGTTTCACTCTGTTGCATCGCGATAGCTGTGCGCGTGAGCCAGCCCGTGCGTTCGTCGGGTAATGCCACCTGTACCCGTTCGTGGGGCGTGGCGTCCAGCAGAGGCAGAACTGTGGAGAGATAGACGCTATCAAGCACTGTATCGCCATGCTCTGCCGCGTAGAGTGGCGTATGCGCTACGTTGATGACCGCGACGAGACCCAGCGGTGTGCCACATTGCTCACCGATACGGGTAAAGCCCTTTTTGACAGGCTCCGCAAGCGTATCGGTTCGCACCCAGCCTTTGTAATCATGTAAGGTGACGTGTGTCCACTCGCCTACGCTCTCGTCGGGAGTTGCGGGTACGTTTAGTAATGCTTGCGTCACAAGTTCAGAAGTAGAGTCGGGATCGTGACGAACGTCCGCAACACCAACAGAGATAACATAGGGAGCAGTCATGGTTTTTCCTCGAATTCTCGGCTAATTGATCTGCCCCCATTTTATCACAACTATAGAAAAAGCAGCGTCTAGTAGTTCGTTTTATCCAATTTGCGGGTGGCGCGACCACGAGTGCGGGCGGGTGGCGGATAGTATGCTGGAATGGTAGTCACGATGTCGCCAATCCGTAACTGTACTTGCAGGTAGCGGTATACGGGCTTATGATAATGTGCGAAGAGCATCAGCCCGTGTTGCGCGATGATGTCCGCATCGTCGGTATGACGGTTGAGCATCATCTGTCCGCCCGTGCTCTCCTCACCACCCGTAACCACCATCTCCTCACCCTCTTCGCCCAGCATCAGCTTGCGGGTATCGCGATGCGCGGGATGGTTGGGCCAAAGAATAAGCGCGATTGTTTGGCCTTTGAGCCTCTGCTCTTTGAGTCGTTCGCCCAGGTAGTCGGACAATTTATGAATAGCCGCGCACGTCTCATCGGCGTCGGCGGCGTGGTGAAAGCGCACGCGGGCGTTCTGGCTCAACGGTGGCGCGTCGGGAACAACCAGGCTTGTATCCTCGCCAGAAGCGACCTGGTAGACCCACGTTCCCAGCCGTCCCAGGCGGCGTGTGAGTCCGTCCTCCGTCAGCGCAGCGACTTGTGCGAATGTAGAGATGCCGAAGTCGCGCAGGTGTGTTACCAGTTCCGCAACCGCAACGGGGTCAACCTGCTCACTCTTGCCCTCGACCTCTGGCGGACGCGAGCCATTGCCCTCGCGCTGCTCCTCTAGTTCGGGAAAGAGGCCGGGACTTCCAACGCCAGCAGCGCGTAACTGCACCAGCAACGAAAGAGGCAACGTTTGCACAAACGATGCCTCGCGTCCGGGGGGAATATACAGCACGCCCTGTCGTCCGTCTTTGCGGCTCATCAATGCCGCGAGTTCCGCGATTGCCTTGCCGTTCGCGACGCCAATCTGCGCCGTCAGGCCCATCTCAGCTATTTCAGCGCACAGCCGCTCCGCCAGCGCGACAGGCGAGTCGAACGTTATCTCGCAGCCGCGCAGGTCGATAAAGGCGTCTGCGATAGGAATAGACTCGATGATGCGCGAGTAGGCCCGATAACGTTCGCGCAAACTCTGGAGAATGGCCTGATAGCGGTCATAGGACGCGGGCATAAAGCGCGTGCGTGGGGCGATGCGGTGCGCCCGACGAAGCGGCATTCCAGGCGTCACGCCCAGGCGCGTCGCCGCGGGGGAGGCATCGATCACGCGTCCCGGCTCGTTCGGGCGGCCTGTACCTGTTCCCACAACAAAACTTTGCCCGCGCAACGTTGGGTCGAATGACTCTTCCAATGTACAATAAAAGTGACGAATACGAATATGCATGATACCTTGTCGCAAACGTGCGCGTTCAGCAGCTCGGACAACCTCTTGCATATTGACAGACGAAGGAGGCAGCGTTGGTGTATCCGCTAGTGGATGCTCGGTTTGGTTAAGAGCATTCATGCCATACGCGCCCTCCTGATTGGCATGAGTGGTAGGCTCAGCAGGAATGTTTGAATATTGCATAGTTTATAATCTTCTATCGTGTGTTCTCAGCATAGCGCAGTATACGCCCATCTCAATGAACGCGTCGCAGGCTCATTGTTTACCCCTGACTATTGAGAACGTTATAGCATTTTCTTCCCTCTATTGTCGTACTCAGCAGTGGAAATGTCAAGTAGAGAAACAAAAACATGAAATGCGCGCTATAATTGAGAATAGAAATGTGGCAGTATATTCTCTACATACATACACGATACGACTCAAAACCATTTGCCAAAATGGTACGCGTGAGATATAGTACAATCTTGAATGATACCCGATCAGTGCTGAAAAGAGAGGCAAGCAAAGCATGAATACCTCAAATAGTTTTGACAAGTTTGATGAACACGCTCGACTGGCATTCAAGTACGCGCAAGAGGAGGCACAACAGTATGGTGTCTTATATGTCGGTACGGAACACCTATTGCTTGGCTTGATACGTAACGAAAAGAGTCTTGCATGTATCATTTTAAGCAATATGAGTGTTGCTGTAGCAGATATACGCAGTGCGCTCGAATTTCTGCTTGAAGGGAGCAAAGGCACTGTGCTGGGAGAGGTAGGGCTAACACCGCGAGCCAAAAGAGTTATTGCGTTAGCTATCTATGAAGCAAAGCATCTTAACAGTGCTTTTGTTGGAACCGAACACCTTCTTGCAGGGGTAATTCGTGAGGGCGAGGGTATCGCGGCGGGCGTACTCGAAAGTTTAGGTGTCACGCCCAAAAAGGTGCGTACAACGACTATGCATATACAAGCCACCACGATGCCAGGACTCGAACAGCAACCAGAAGCGTCTGCTGGCAAGGAGAAGCCAGCAGAAGACACGCCGACAAGCACACCTAAACCAGGAGAAACTCCTACTATACAGACAGAGGCGACCAGGCCGCGCCACGTTGCGATTGTGCAGACGCACAGCACAAGGCTCTACGCAACATTGCCATTTACGGAACAATCACACAAAATTATCGAGCGGGCGCGTGAAGAGGCGATAAGCTTTTCGCACAACTATATTGGAACCGAACACCTGTTGCTGGGACTTCTGCGCGATGAGGAAGGGGTCGCGGGTGCCGTGCTGCAAAACCTCGGTTTACAACTTAGCCGCGTGCGAAAATCCGTCGAGTTTATTATCGGACGAGGTGATCGCATTGTAATTGGCGAGATTGGCTTGACGCCTCGCTCGAAGAAATTAGTGCAACTAGCCTCAGACGAGGCGAAGCGTATGCAGAACAGCTATGTGGGAACCGAGCATATTCTGCTTGGCATGGTCGCGGAAGGTGAGGGTATCGCGGCGGGTGTACTCAGTAGCATGGGTGTTGAACTAGAACGTGTGCGTGCGGAAACGCAGCGCGTCCTGCAATACGCGCAACGCGAGAAGCCATAGGTGTAATTCTCGCGGTTCAACAATCTGGCGTCGAGGAAAATTGTCGAACGCCTTGCTTCGCTATGCCCTACACGTACAATAGAAAGAGAAATATTGTCGTGGAAGGGAAGAAGTCATGAATGGTCAGGAGTTAGTACAAGAGATTGTACCGCAAGAGAGTCAAGCGAAAGAATATAAAGAACCGCTTGCCGAGAAAAGCGTGGGAAGCTATGAGAGTGCGGAAGAGGGTCTGCGTCTCTTATTGGAACGCTTGCCGGAATATTTCACAGGTCGGGCCGAGCGAGACGATATCGAGACGCTCGTCTTTTGCCTACGCCATCTTTACACCTGTATCGATACACTTTCGCAGCACACGTTACCACGTTTGACGCGTGCGACAGGGGAGCAGAAGCAAGCCGCAACCAGTATTGTTGCATATCGTCACGCGGTCTGGGTGCAATTGCAGGCTATGTTGCTGCTACTGGAACGGATAGAGTCACATTGTCACTTGCTGCTCAGCACAGTAGTAAGCGTACTTGGCGTACTTGACACCACTGAAGATGGAGCGTTTAGCACGGAGACGCACGTTGGAACCGAGCAGTGGCAACGTGCCTATGAGGTGCTTTCGGCGGCTCTCCGCGCATGGCAGGGACAACACAAAACAACGCTCTGTTTTCATACTACGTTTGCGCGTGTCGTCGGGGCCGCGTCCGCCGAATCACTGGCGCAGATGGATACCGCCCTGACACTACTCTTTGATGGTGCGAACGCGATCTTTGGCGATATCATTCCTGATGTGCAACTGGTGGCGCAGGGCGATGATGAAGTTGTCGCTACCTTGCTCTTTGACCTGATGCAGCAGAACGATCTTCTGCTTATTCAGATTGGGAAACTGATAGAGCCGCTGCAACAATTGATTAAGCAGTACGTTGTGACAGAGTAGGGGGGCCGTGATCTTAACCACAACGTCTAAGTCTTAACACAAACATAACCCTATTCACTCCCTGTTCGTTGCTCGCTCTCGCATAAGATACATATAGCAAATGTATATCTACTATTCTTTAACAAGGAGCCGCGAGATGAGCAGCGAGGCTACTTCTCTTTCACGAAACGCACACACTGTATGCGAACGTATGTATAACACAGTAGACACCTTACAAGATATAGAGACGGCGGTAACTGCCTGTACTACCACAGGCGTGGCTCAGCTCGCGCTGGTCACAATCGCGTTGCGCTTTCCACAGGAGGCGCGGAAAACATTCCCTTTGTTACAAGCAACGTCGGCGCAGAGTCGCGACTATTATTACGAAGTGTTGCGACGTCTTGTACGTAAAACAGATAAAGTGTATCTACTCGCCGACACCTTCTACTTCCTGTTGCTTGGCGCAAATGAGGTAGGGGGACGCATCGTGCAGACGCGCCTGTGGGACGCGTTACTGTGGGGGGTTCACAACACCAGCGAATGCGATATTGTGCGACCCCGCGCCATGACCGTTGGACATGCTGCTTACCCCGCGCCCTATGCTTCACTACAAGAATTTCTTATAGCGGCAGAAACGCCATGGAATAGCTTTGACCAGCACCCTGAAAAGGCTTTGCATAAAACTTCTGTCGCGCCGTGCCGCGTAACGGAGCCTGAAGAAGAGTTGACCGTCCTCGCGCGTCGGCTTGGCTTGCCATATCTCTCTTTATTGCCACGCAAAAAGGCAGAGCAGGTACAGAGGCTTGTCACGCTTAAACTCGCCCACGAGCTACAATGCTATCCGCTTGGGCGCGAACGGGGTATGCTGACCGTCGCGTTCTCCAATCCGCAGGATAGCAGTACACTTGACCGCTTACACGAGGCGACAGGTTTACGCATTTTTCCAGTACTCACGCATCCTCTAGAACTACAAACGGCCCTGAGCCAACTTGTTTGATACGTGTAACCTGCCTCTGCTATAATGACCAACAGGGGTGACGCGTTTTGCCGCGAATGTGTGGGTGAGGGAGAGAAAAACGCTCTGCACTCTTGACGTGGTTATCGTAAAGAGAGGGTTAGCATGAAGATACTTGTCACTGGTGGTGCCGGTTTTATTGGCTCGCATATCGTCGATCAACTGGTGGCGGCGGAACACGAAGTCGCCATTGTCGATAGCCTGTGGTCAGAGGGGGGCGGGAAGAGAACAAATGTCAATCCAAAGGCAACGTTTTATTACGCGGATATCACCGACAACGCGGCCCTGTCCCGCGTGTTCGACGAGGTGAGACCGGAGATTGTGAGCCACCAGGCGGGGCAACACAGTGTTGCGATCTCGACCCAGAACCCGCAACTCGACGCACAGGTCAACGTGATTGGTCTGCTCAATGTGCTGACAAACTGCACGCGCGTTGGTGTCAAAAAGATTATTTTTGCCTCGTCGGGCGCAACCTATGGAACTCCTGTCCGCCTGCCGCTCGATGAAGAGGTTCCGCAGCATCCAGAGGCTCCCTATGGTATCACCAAGATGGTCACAGAGTACTACTTGCGTTACTGGCACGATGCGAACGGGTTGAGTTTTACCGCGCTACGCTATGGGAATGTCTACGGGCCACGTCAGGACCCCAACGGCGAGGCGGGCGTGATCGCTATTTTCGCCAAACGCTTCCTCAATCACGAAGGTCTGCGTATCGATTGGGACGGTGAGCAACGCAAAGATTATGTATATGTAGAGGATGTGGCGCGAGCAAACGTGCTAGCTCTCAATCACGGCGACAACGAAATCTTTTGTATCGGTGCTGGCAATCCCGTTTCCGTCAACGAAATCTACGCGCTACTGGCGAAGATCACCAACTACAAGCCAGAGATTACTCGTGCGCCCAAGCGGCCCGGAGACATCTACCTCTCGTACTTCACTTACAGCAAGGCCGAACGCATACTGGGTTGGAAGCCCTCTGTCAACTTTGAAGAGGGCGTCAAAGCAACGGTGGACTACTTCAGGAAATAGAAACTTAGGTGTACAGGGCGTATATGGCACTTGCTAGTCCGTGCCTGTGAGGGCCAGCACCTCTGCGTATAGCCGCACAACACCGCGCATATGACGTGTGATTACATGCGCGATAATCAGGTGTGCGTCCTCCTCTTGCTCAATGTTTTGTCCGGGGGCGAGCAGGTAGGCATCGACAAGATACTTCATCTGCCCACCCGTTGCGCCAAGCAGTCCGATAGTGAAGGCGCGGGACTGTTTGGCGAGTGTCAGAGCGTTAATGACATTGCGCGAATTTCCGCTTGCGCTAATGCCAATCACAACATCGCCTGCCTCGATCAGGTTGGCGAGTTGTTCCGCGAAAATATGTTCATAGGCGGTGTCATTGCTCCACGCGGTAATCAGGGGGACGTGATCGGTAAGCGAGATTGCTTTGAGCCGCGGTGCGTGCGGCATAATTGTGTTCTTCGCTAGATCGAGTGCGAAGTGTGAAGCAGTAGCCGCGCTACCCCCATTGCCAATGATGAAGACACGATGCCCGTTGCGATAGCAGTCTTCCAGTATCCGCAAAATACGCTGTAGCCCTTCCTGCGAGACCGCCCGCATCATTTGCTCTATCTCAGTAAAGTATGTAGTGATTTCGTCCACAGTGACTCCCTCGTGTTACCAACGTTCTTCTATAGGACACACGCAAACAGGCAACCAGAAAAGGTGTCCCCACTATACACGTTTGTACTATGCCTATCGTATATAGTAGGGATATCTTTTGCGGTTGCAAGAGGGCATGGTGAGGGTGAGGTGCATGACAGGATAAGGGAGCGTGATAGGGTAGGGTAAGTGAACATGACAGGAGAGAGAGGCATGACAGGGGCAAGCCCTGTCACTACTATACTACGTGTGGCGCGGCTTTGCCATGCTTCTTTTGTCGTTAGCCCTTCGTAATAATACGTTTATACGCCTACCTGTTTCCGTGCATCGCGGGGCAGGGCCATCGTATCGAGCGCATTCGCCGCCTCACGCAGCGTCAGAGTTCCCTCGACCACGAAGGTGAGCAGGTGCGCGATATAGAGTTGCCGCGAAAGCTCGGCGTAGAGGTGCGGTGGCACGGACGGCTCGACCTGCTTTTGCCCGTGATAGGCTTTTGTCCACCCGATGACGTAGCCCGCGTTCCACATGCTCGAATTGGTCGTATCGTTCATCATGGGGACGAGCATGTCACGCGTCTGCTGCTCGGTCAACACGGGATGCCCGTACACCTTTTCAAAGACCTGAAACCCAAACGCCTTTCCCTGCTCAAACTCGGCGGTGTCTCGCAACCGCTCCTGCTGGGTCTCGCGCACTCTTGCCTCCTTGCGTGAAGTGTCGTATTCATATCTAGAAAAACGAGAGTGTGTCATAATGTGACATCCTTTTTTGTAACTACTTTCTCCTCGTTACGCTTTCTCCAAAGCTTCTACGACCAATCGGTTTGCCTGGTCGGGGCCGACAACCGTCATGAGCCGCTCACGGCATCGCTCGATATTCTCCATGCGTGCAGTGATAAACGCGTGTTGCGATGTACCTTGTGCAAATCCCGTCATCCCGCGTTCTGCGGACTCGTATTCCTGCGTAATCTGGCGCATGAGGTTAGCAACCTCGCTTTTGTTCTCGGTGGTTTTCATGATGTTCTCCCTTCGTTACTTTCGGCGCGGTGGCGTAGATTGATCGCAGGGACGTGGGGGCAAGCCCAGCATCTGCCTACGGAGGCGTTCGTCCTCGTTGAAGACAGACACATAGTGCGCCCCGCGTCGTTTCGCGGTGGCAAAGATGCGCGGGTAACGCTGCTCTGGCCGCTCGTTGGCGTAAAAAATCGCAAGCAGGGCGGACAGTGGTTGCGTGTTCTGGTCGGAAATGTGCATGAGTTGGGTTCCTCTCTTTAATTTGTTGAGCGACTTTGTTTTAACTCTTTTGCTGGTTCGGTGAATATACATGGTTTGATGTATTACTCATCGAGATGATATACTCGAAACAGAAAGTTATCTTTCTACATCATCTGGTGCTAAAGATATCATGCTTTTTTTCTGTGCGTATGCAACTTTGCGCCGTTCCCACTTCTGAGTGGGATTATCATTACTAGAAATAGCAGACAACGCATTTATCTTCTATACTTGAGATATCTCATAGAGAGAGGAAAGAAGGAGAAAGCAATGTCTGAACTAATTTTCTGGGGTGATGGTGGCACCTATGGCTCGTTTCCGACACAGGAAGATGGTTGGCCTCATGCCGGCGATATTATGCGTTTCTATCGGCTCAAAAGGGGGCTAAGTGCGGGGGAGGCCGCAAAACGGTATGGTGTCGCGTTAGAGCTATTACAAATTTCAAAGCAGAAAGGAAGAAAAGCCAGACCTATAACGGCTTCATGGATACTCAACATGGAAAAAGAAAATCGAGTTCCTACAGACATTGCTCGGCGGCGTCTCCTTGCCGACCTTTTCGGCATTCCCTACGCTCTGTTTGGCCTGTCGTCGCTTGAACAGATTATATTTACGCCAAACACGGAGACGTTCACACACCTTGCTTCTTCTCCCAAGATAGCGCAAGCAAAAGATATTGCGGAAGATGTCGCACGCTATGAAAAAGAAGTACGCCTTTTCTGGCGATTACATTATACCAGTACGGCAACTAACCTCCTGTCGGACGTTGATAAAGCGTTGGCACACTTAAACGTGCTAGAATCGGTTAGCAGTGGGCGTCTTAAAGAACGTATTCAAAGTCTTTTGAACAGTTACTATCATCTTGCTGATAGAATCACGTCAGATCAAGGAGTGCATTCTTCTTCGTATAGCTACTCCAATCGCTCTGTTCAGATAACAACAAACATGCAAGAAAAAACTAAACTTGCTTATGCGCTTTATTCTCGTGGCTATACCTCGCTCGTTTGGGGTGCATTTGGAAACACAGATGCAACAGGTGCTTTTCAGTGGAAAATAGACAGAGTTTATTCTGCAATAAAAGATTTTGAGCAAGCACTGCCCCTTGCTCACCCACAACTGAAAGGGAGCATTAAACTTGCGTTGAGTCGGGCCTATGGTTACACTCAGCAAAGCCAGACGGACGTTTATATGGCATTGAAGTTAATTGACCAGGCAGGACAACTTGTGAATGTTGGGTCTACTGAAAGTTCGTATGGAGAGTATGTAGCCTTGAATGAGGGTATGTATCATCTCAATAGTGCGATGGCCTTCAACTCTATTGGGCGTCATGGAAGAGCGATGGAAGAGCTTGAATACCTTGATGACCTCAAAGGTGTACGTGGTATCGAACGCGACCAGACGCGCCGCTATGCGTGGATCGACATTCAATATGCTCAAGCGTGTGTCGGGTGTAAAGAATACGATGAAGCAACGCTGCGTGCTACCGATGCATTTCTTACCTGTAAGGTTATTCGGTCAGAAACGAACATCGCCATTATTCGTGATATTTACAGTCAGACACAGAAAAGCTCTTATAGCAGTAAGCGAGAGGCAAAAAACTTAGGGCTACTTTTGGGTGGCTACTCTCAGCACTAAAAGGAGAAACTATCGTGAGTCTTTCTTTTCGTTTGTGTACACCTGCTGATATCCCCGCAGCGAGTGCGCTTCTGGTGCGAGCATACGGGTTTACGGGAAATCGCGAGGAGATGCTGCACGGCTATTACTCATTGCAACCGGACGGGTGTTGGCTTGCCCTGCTTGACGGAACGCCCGTAGGCTTCGGGGGAGCAGTAAACTATGGCACTTTTAGCTATATTGGAATGATTTGTGTTGAGCCAGCGCAGCAGCATCATGGCATTGGTGAAGCTCTCACCAGACAGATCATTGCAGGATGTGAGGCGCAAGGTTGCCCCACAATGTTCTTGGAAGCTAACCCAAAAGCACTCTCCCTCTACAAACGTTTAGGCTTTGTCGAAGATGGCACAACGCTACAACTTCGTTTGGACGAACTACTACAACAGCAACCTCTTTCTGCTGATGTCACCATCCTACAGGCAAAAGACCTTTCAGAAGTAGTGCAGTTCGACATGGCGTATTTCGGTGGGCAGCGCGAGCGCGTTCTTGCCGCTCACCTACAAGAGTATCCCAGAGGAGTGCTTGTCACACGCGACGAAAACGGCGCAATCACTGGCTACGTTTGTGTGCATCCGCGTAGGTTAGGCCCCTGGGTTGCTTGTACTGTGCAGGACGCCGAGAAGTCAATGTGCTACGCGTTTGCCTTGCATTTTGAGTGTGGAGTTGTTGCAGATATTCCCGCAAACAATGAAGCTGGCCGCGCACTCTTAGAGCGGTACGGTTTTCGAGAAGCCGAGGTAAACATACATATGCGGCGTGGCCCTATAGTTGCGTTGTTACACCGCTCGATGATTTATGGGTTAGAAAGCATGGCACTTGGGTAGTCTGCCCGTAAACACAACAACGCTCTCCACACAACACAAGCCGCGCAAGCGGCGTCACCCCGCCGTATAGTAGTGATAGCCGCTCGCACCTGTTTGCCCTCGTCACTGAGCAACGTTGAGCAACACCGTCGTGCCTTGCTGATCGAAGCGGAAATTCATACGTTTGAGGCCGCGTGCTTCCAACGCTGCTGTCACCGCGTCCTGTGCCGTTTCGTGACAGTACAGCAGCATAAAGCCACCACCACCTGCACCCGTAATCTTGCCCCCCGCCGCGCCACAAGAACGTGCGAGTTCATAGCACTCGTCAATAAAGCCTGTCGAGAGGCCGGGTGCGAGTCTGCGTTTCTGCTCCCATGAGTAGTGTAGGAGCCGTGCGAATTCGTCGAGGTCGCCACGCTCCAAACATGTCTGCATGTCGAGCGCGACCTGCTTTATATTATGGAGTGCCTGTAAGACAGAAGCGTCGTTGTCCAGCGTCGATTTGCGTTGATATTGGAGAATAGATGTTGACTCGCGCGAACTGCCGGTAAAGAAAAGTAGTAGTCGCCGCTCCAGCGTCTGACGTACATCAAGCGCGATATCGAGCGGCTCGACGGTGACGCCCGTGCTGGCAAACGTGATTTTGTTGAGTCCACCAAAGGCAGTCGCGTACTGATCTTGTTTACCAATTGGCATCCCCATTTTTGTAATCTCGATAAACGAGGCCAGTTCCGCGACCTGTTGTTTTGTGAGCGGTTGCTCGACAAGCGTCGAGAGTGCACGAATCATCGCCACTGCGGCGGCACTTGATGAACCTAGCCCCGTGCCGGGGGGAACCTCGCTGGCGGTAAAAAGGTTTATGCCTCGTCGAATGCCGAAATGATGCAAAATGGCTCTGGGAAGTGCAAGCTCGCCCTCCCAGTTCAGATCAGCGTTGGATGTATGGCGAAAGAGTGAACGGTAGTCCGCCGAAATCACCTGAAGGTTCTCGGTCTCTTCGGGTGTGAGGATCGCGTAAAAATATTTGTTGATGGCGGTGCTAATCACCACACCGCCATAGGTCGCATAATATGCCTCCAGGTCGGTGCCACCACCACCAAAACTAACGCGCATGGGTGCGCGTGCGATCAACATACGTTCATTCTCGTTTCCTCATGTTTCTTATAGCCTATTTATACTTCTTTGAGAACGGATCACATGCTAGGGTGACGCATTGCTTCAATCAGCACCTGTGCTACCTCTGGCCGCGAAAACTCACGTGGCGGTATCTCGCCTGCCTGCAACATCTGGCGCACTCGCGTTCCGCTCAGGGTCACATGATGTTCGATGCCATGCGGACATGTCTTGCTCGAAGCCATCGCGTCACATGCGCGACAGAAGAAAGTGTGGTCAAAAAACATAGGTATGATGCCCAGTTTCTTTGCATCAACCTCCTCGAAGATATGGTGCGCGTCGTAGGTTCCATAATAGCTCCCGACGCCCGCGTGGTCGCGTCCGACAATGAAATGTGAGCACCCATAGTTTTTGCGAAGCAGGGCGTGGAAGATCGCCTCGCGTGGGCCTGCATAGCGCATCGCGGCAGGCAAGACCCCCAGTACCACGCGGTTTGCGGGATAGTAGTTGGCTACCAGCACCTCGTAGCAGCGCATTCGTACCTCGGCGGGGATATCGTCGCCCTTTGTATCGCCAACCAGTGGATGCAAAAAGAGGCCATCGACGGTTTCCATCGCGCATTTCTGGATATACTCGTGGGCGCGGTGGACGGGGTTGCGCGTCTGAAAGCCCACGATACGCTGCCATCCGCGTTCCGCGAATTGGGCGCGTGCCTGTGCGGGTGTCAGGCGGTACTGCGCGAATGCCTGCTGTTGTAGGGCAAGCACACGGACAGGCCCACCGAGCAACACATCACCCTGTCCGTAGAGTACCGCGACGCCGGGATGCGCCTCGTCCTGAGTGCGGTAGACCATACGCGCCTCGTGCCGTTTGTCATAGCCAAATATATCCTCAACCGTCATAACCGCCTGTATCGCCCCTTGCTCGCTTACAAGCGCGACCTCTGAACCACGCCTGAGTTTCTCTATGTGTTGCTGTGTGGTCGAGAGTGTAATCGGCACCGACCACGGGAGACCGCTAGCAAGCTGCATTTCGTTGACAACGCTGAGGTAATCGGCACGGCTCATAAAGCCGCTTAATGGGCTATACGCGCCAATCGCCAGCATCTCAAGGTCTGCAAGTTGCCGTGAGCCAATGGGAAGCTGCGGTAACGTTTCGGCTCGTACTTGCAGTTCCGCGCGTTCTGCTTCGTCCACCATGCTCACAACCAGTGTCCCCCCATGGGGAGGAATAAGTCTATCTACCATGTTCTTCCATTTCTTTGCTCTCCGACCTCTATGTATCCCAATGCTTCAAGTTTTGCGAGGATGCGGTTCACGCTCTCTTCAATCGTCTCTTTGTCGGTCTCGATGACAAGTTCGGGACGAAGCGGCTCCTCGTATGGGTCGTCCACGCCCGTGAAGCCTTTGATTTTTCCTTCGTCCGCGAGCTTGTAAAGACCTTTTATATCGCGCTGACGACACACGTCAATAGGGCATTTCAGGTATACCTCGACAAAGTTACCAATCTCGTTTCTTGCCCACGCCCGCGCCTCGGTATAGGGTGAGATCGCGGCGGAGATACACGCGACCCCGTTGCGTGTCAGGAGATTACAGACAAAGGCGATCCGCTTGATATTGGTATCGCGGTCTTCGCGACTGAAGCCAAGCCCCTTACTGAGATTTGTGCGTATAACGTCTCCATCGAGCACTTCCACATTACGCCCCCGCGCTTTCAAACGCTGCTCAAGTTCCTGCGAAAGTGTGCTTTTACCAGCACCGGAAAGGCCGGTAAACCAGATGGTAAAACCTTTTTGTGCCATTATATATGTTATCCTCTTAGAACACTTTGCCCTGCATATCTGTGGGAATGGGTACATCAAGTTGATAAAGAAGCGTCGGCGCGATATCCATAAGTTGCAGTCCGGTAAGCTCTCGCCCGCCCTCGGCACGCTGCGGATCGTGTCGAATGACGATACCGAACTGGGCATGGTTGCAGTCGTCGGGGCCAGTATCGTTCTCGAACGTATACACGGAGCCGTGACCAACCGTTCCAACTGAACGCCAGAACAGGTCGCCAAAGTACACAATGAGGTCAGGTGGTACACCATGTACCTCCCTATATACCTCCTCTGGCCTGTAAATGGTGGTGCCGATATTGACGCCGTTCGGGTCTGTCAGGGCCGCGAATTTCGTCGTGAGTTCAGCACGGAGCGACTCCACCTCGTCGGGCTTGACGATGCCCTGTGGCTCTCGCCCCTCGACATTGAGGAAGATACGTGCGTAGTAGCCACCATCGCCCCATACTTTTGTCTGGCTCCAATCAATCTCGCACCTGTCGATGGCAGTGAGCATGGTCGGGCGTGTTTTCAGGGTAAGGTATCCCTCGCGTATTAACCACTCGTTGACGCAGATACCGCCCTCCATTTTCTTCGCGCCATGATCGGACACGATAAAAACGGTGGTATCTTCGTCGAGCGTGTCGAGTATCTGCCCGATCTCACTATCGAGGTAGCGGTAATAGTCGCGAATACTGTTGTTATATTTGACGTTGACCTCGTACTTTGGGTGTGTGGGGTCGTGATATTTCCACAGGCCATGATGAATGCGATCCGTCCCCATTTCGACAAACATAAAGAAGTCCCACTCTTTTTCCACAATCCACTTCTTGACCAGCTTGAAGCGTTTCTCGGTCATTGTGTAAATCTGCTGTAGTAGGTAGTCTTTATCTTCCGTGCGAAAGTTGGAGACATCGACAAGGTATTCGCCCACCGTTGCTTCAATCTCTTTCATCACCGATACTGGATAAGTATAGGGGCGGTCAGGGTTGCGTGTCGAGGGTGAGAGAAAACACCCAACTTGAATTCCGTTGACGGGTTTGGGTGGATACGTTTGTGGCACGCCAACCGTGATAACCTTTTTGCCCGCCTGTGAAAGAATGTCCCACACGCGATCAGTTTTGACCGAATTGGAGTTCGCGAGTATGTTTTTCTGGTAGGAATGGTCGCCGCGATTGCGGAACCCGTAGAAGCCAAGCGTGCCGGGGTCCTTGCTCGCCATCATCGAACTCCACGCGGGAACCGTGATAGCGGGAATACAGCTTTCCAGCTTCCCCCATGCACCACTGTCCATAACGCGCCTGAAATTCGGCAATTCCGCACGCCATTGCTCAAAGACCAGTTCAGGCGCGGCACAATCAAGGCCAATCACCAGAACTTTTTTTCGCCGACTCATCAAAAGAGACCTTTCTATGTCAGGAGCAGTTATATATCTGTATCTGTGTGAGCTAAAAAAGCTATCTGTAGTATAGCACTCATAGCGGCGTCTTTATTGATAAGCGATCCGCGAACATGGCAGCACCACTGGAATAGCGGTATACTGTATGCATGTTACATAGGTTACTTGTACTCCGAAAAGCAGGAGTATGCCAGAACAACACAACAATGGAAAGAGAACAGTCATAATGGCAAGTAGTAAAAAGGTACGTGTTGCAATCATCGGGGTTGGCAACTGTGCCAGTTCATTAGTTCAAGGTGTCCACTATTACAAAGATGCGAAGGAGGACGACTTCGTTCCCGGCCTGATGCACGTCAATCTAGGCGGGTATCACATCAATGATATTGAATTCACGGCGGCCTTCGATATAGATGTGAACAAGGTTGGGAAAGATCTGAGTGAAGCGATCTATCAGAAGCCTAACAATACCTATCGTTTCGCGGACGTTCCCACCTCGAATATAAAGGTCTCGCGCGGTATGACGCACGATGGACTGGGAAAATACCTCTCGCAGGTGATTCACAAGGCACCGGGTCAGACGGACGACATTGTGCGTATCCTCAAAGATACGGGAACCGATGTTGTTATCAACTACCTTCCCGTTGGTTCAGAGACGGCGACCAAGTGGTATGTTGAGCAGATACTCAAGGCGGGCGTTGGCTTCGTCAACTGTATCCCCGTCTTCATCGCACGCGAAAATTATTGGCAGCAACGCTTCAAGGAGGCGGGCGTGCCTATGATTGGCGATGACATCAAGAGTCAGGTTGGCGCGACGATTGTTCACCGTGTCCTGACACGGCTCTTCCGCGAGCGTGGCGTCAAGCTAGAGCGCACGATGCAGTTGAATGTTGGTGGCAATATGGACTTCTACAACATGCTAGAGCGTGATCGCTTAGAGTCAAAGAAAATCAGCAAGACCAACGCCGTCACAAGCCAGCTTGATTATGACATTGGTGCTGAGAATGTGCATATTGGCCCCTCGGATTATGTTGAGTGGTTGTCAGACCGCAAGTGGGCCTATATTCGCCTTGAGGGTCGCACCTTTGGTGACGTGCCACTTAATGTCGAGTTGAAGCTAGAAGTGTGGGACTCCCCCAACTCGGCGGGTGTTGTGATCGACGCGGTACGCCTCGTGAAGCTTGGCCTTGATCGTGGCATGAGCGGCACATTAGAGGGGCCAAGTGCCTATCTCATGAAGTCACCGCCCATTCAGTACGCAGACGACATTGCCCATGAGATGACCGAGTCGTTTATTCTCAATGACCAACCGATGAGCATCAATGACACCAGTCACAAAAACGGATTGGTAGCAGAGCAGGCATAAAAAAATGGGTGGAAACAGCACAATTGTTGTGTTGTTTCCACTCGTTTCTCTTGCTACTAAAAGATTATCGTGGTTGTGCGGACGCGGAGTTGTTGACCGCATCCGTAACTATCCGTAGCAACTCTTCACGCACTATCGTTACATCTGCGGGCGCACTGATGCCAATTTTCACGCGCTCACCTTCTACCGCTAACACAGAGATATTGATTACACCATCGAGTACAATACTTTCACCGACCTTGCGTCGTAATACAAGCATGTAAAGCCCCCTTTGTCAGAAGCGGATTCTAAAGTGTTCTTGCGCTGCGACGATGCCTGTAGAGACGCCTCTTATTTTACAGTGCCTGTGCATACAATATGTATGCACAATGTAGTAACGTAAGAATATGTAGCAGCGAATATAGAATAAGTCTCATTTATAGACGCTATGCCGATACAGAGTGGGTATACTTAGCCTTTATTGTTCTCCATAAAATGGCTTTCGTTTTCCAGAATGCGGCGAGCGAGCAGTGTACTATCAACGCGATACGTTCCTGCCCGCACTTGTGCCTTGAGTTCCTCGACGCGAGCAAGGCGACTTTGTTGCGCCGTTCGCGTTTTTCGCTTTATCACAGCTCATTTTCCTCTACCCTCATGTCTCTTACGTTCCTCTATCGACAAGATATTTTTGTTCCACAGGGTATTGAGAGTAGAAAAATACACGTTCGTGCTATGACGCCACTTTGTTAGAACGGCGTGTACTGCTTACCGTTGTTTTAAGCTTCTTGCGTGATCTTTCGTCGCCCCATTCAGCGAATATTGTACGCAATCGTACCAGTGCCTGCGTATGCAACTGACAGATGCGTGACTCCGACACCTCCATAATTTTGCTAATCTCTTTCATTGTCATTTCCTCGACATAATAGAGAGAGAGGAGTACCTGTTCGCGCTCTGGTAGATGTTCGATGGCGGAACGTAAGATGACAAGCATCTCTTTTTTCTCCATCGCGTCGTCAGGACTGAGCGTTGCCTGATCTTCCAAGAGGTCGCGTAATGTCAACAGCTCATCATCCTGTCCGAACATAGAAAGCGGAGCTTCGAGTGAGAGCATCGAAAGGCCCACCTCCATGAGCGTTTGTCGATAGCGTTCGAGCGTCATGCCAAGCTCTTGTGCCGCCTCATCCTCGCGTGCGGGTCGTCCCAGACGTTGTTCCAGCGTGGACAACGCTGTCTCCACCTGTTTTACGCGCGCGACTGCTGATCGGGGAAGCCAGTTGAGTGAGCGTAGCTGGTCAATCACCGCGCCGCGAATGCGTGCCGTCGCGAACGCTTCAAAGCGCACTCCACGTGTTGGGTCAAAACGGTCAACCGCGTTAATCAGGCCAATAATACCGAAGCTCACAAGGTCTTCTGAGTCCAGTACAGGTGTGGACGGAATACCCAGACGACCTACCACGAAACGTACCAGTGGTGTGTAGTGTGTGATGAGTTCGTCGCGGAGTACGGCGCGTCTCGTCGCCACAAAATCCATCCATGTATCATTAAGTAGCACATGTGCTAACGTCATGCCATCATCCTTCTCTCTTTTAGTATTCTCCACCGCCACGTATCCTCACATCCCATACTTTCAGTGTAGAGAGATTCCGAGCATTTCGATATTGGCGAAAGTCCCGAATAACGTGGACGAACGTCCCTGGTTGCAGTTGCTTGCGAGCTAGATGTTGACGAGAACCACGCCGACGAAGATAATCCCCACGCCGAGCCACTGATTCCACTGGAGGCGTTCGCGCAAAAATATCCATGCCAGCAGGACAGTGATTGCGCTGAAGAGAGAGGCGAGGACGCTCACGATGGAGACCTGAGCGAGGGTATAGCCGAGTGTTGCTGCGACGAACGCGGTTGTATCGAGAATGCCAACGCCCGCGAGATACCACCAGACGGAACCGCGTGGCAGACGAATGCTCTGGTGCGTGATAGGGGCGAAGAGGGCGAGTACGCACGGGGTGACGAGTCGAACGAGCCACACGGGAGTAACGCCGCCGAGGGCAGGAGTCACATGAAAGCCAAAGAGCCAGAAGGCTATACCGTAGCCCACCGACGCGAAAATAGCTAGGCTCACGCCCCCACCGAGCTTGAAGGCGCGAGCCTTCGGGAGCACACTGGCAATGGCTCTGGCCTCCGCTCGCCACGCAATGGGGGTCGCCGCCAATACAACGCCTATAAGTGAGGTGGCTATCCCAAAGCCGTGTACCTGACTGATAACCTCGCCCGCGATCACGGCAAGCAGTACCGTAAGCGCGGCATAGCTCGCCGCGATTGGCGAAACGATGGTAAGCACGCCCACCTCAAAGGCGCGATACAGTGCGAGCGAACTGACAATATTGAGCAGAATTGCAATCAGCGTCCAGAGCCACGTCTGCCAACTGATATGTGTCAAGAGGTGCTGCCATGAATTCGAGAGGAGCAGGTAGAGGCTCAAGCCGACAAAGCCGAAAGACTGCATGAAGAACAATGTGCGATACGTGCCAACAATGCGAGTCGCGTACCGCGCCAGAAAATCGGCTGCCCCCCAGCAAATTGCGGCGGTCAAACCTAATAGAATACCCAAGTGTGCTTTCCTTCTGTACTATAAATGAAATATCGGCAACATAGATAAAGTAGAGTATGCTGGAGTAAGAAGAGCAAGGAAGGGGACACGATGGGAAAGAGGGCATGATGGTGGTGAGCCACCGTCATGCCCTCTTTCCCCTACGTTCTCTAATCTCTTAAAGTACGCTACGCCAGATGTTCGCCGAAAAATGTCAGGACGCGGCCCCATGAGTCTTGCGCGGCCTCCGTATTGTAGCTCGGCCCTTTATCGTTGAAAAAAGAGTGTTTCGCGTTCGGGTAGATTTTGATATCGTGTACAATGTTGTTTTTCGCGAGTTCCGCGTCAAGCTTGCGAGCGGCCCCTGCGGTAAAATCTTTTTCAGGATATGAGCCAACGACGGGGCAGGAACGCTTGACCGCTTCCAGTGGACGTGGATTCGCACCATAGTAGGGAGCAATCGCCTGTAAACGATTATCAGTACACGCCCATGCAATCGCGAAGCCACCGCCCATACAGAAGCCAATCGTGCCAACACGCGCCGCATCTACGCCCGACTGCTCACCAAGATAGGTAAGCGCACTTTTTAGTTCTTGAATGCCACTGTTTTCAAGCGGGCTGAACAACTGAGAGCGCAAAACATTGAACATACACAGGGCGCGGTTGCGTTCCGCGAAAAGGTCAACGGCAAGCGCGACATAGCCGGCTGTCGCGAACCGTTCCGCGATATCCTTGATGTTCTCATTCAGGCCAAATATCTCGTGAATAACGATCACACCCGGAAACGGGCCATCGCCATTGGGACGGGCAAGGTAGGCGGGGCGTTGTTCTCCACCAAAGGGGAATTTGATGGTCTGCGTTTGTGTCATTGCGTTTTCCTTTTTTCTTTTGTGGGGAGAGGAAGCAAACCGTGCAGGTCAGAAAATTCCCCTCTCGTATAAATAATACGGAGACCCAACGGGTTTTGTCAAATACGCTTCCAGAGCAAGATGTGGTATACTTGTTCTAAAAACAGAGTAAAACATCTTCATCTCTCGCTCAAATTCCACTTCACAAGGCAGAATTAAACCTGTGATAACGCAGCTTTCGCAAACTGAGGCACGTCGTTTTCTCGCACGCTATCATTTCGCACCAACGGATATAGCAGGCGTCTTTGGGCGGCTCCGTACTGTGCAATATGATCCTCTCAACCCTGTTGGGCGTAATCCTGACCTTGTGTTTCAGGCACGCGTACCTGCGTACCGCGTCGATGACTGGCAACGTAGCGCGTATACGGAACGTCTGGTGTACGACTCGTGGGACAAGCAGGCATGTCTTGTGCCAATTAGTGATTGGGCAAAGCGAACTCTGATGCGCGAACGCTACGAGCCATATCATGATCGCGAAATTCTGCGAAGCCATGCGGATGAAGCCGCGACGGTTCTTGCCGCACTTGATGCACGCGGCCCCCTCTCGTCGCTTGAACTTGAGAATCGCGCAAGCTATGGCGAACGTGGTTCATGGAACGGTTCAACGGTTGCCAAACGCATTCTCCGTGCGCTCTGGGTTGGTGGTCAGCTTGTGACGCATCACCGTCAGGGGGGCAGGCACTACTATGACCGCGCCGCGCGTGTCATCCCCGCACAGTATTACAACGAACCATCTATCGAGGATGAGGACGTCTATCATCGTTGGCTTATGACGCAAAGGGCGTACTCAATGGGGTTGTTGCGTCCGATAGCGGAGCCATGCATCTGGAGTGCGTGTGGTGACGCGGGACTCCGCAAACGCGCGTTTGCGGCTCTTGTGGAAGAGGATATTCTGACGCCCGTCCAAGTCGAGGGCAAGGCATGGACATACTATATTCCTACTTCTCTCTTGCCTTTGCTGCACGAAGAAAACCAGAATTCGCGAATGCTCTTTCTGGGGCCACTTGACAGTATCCTGTGGGATCGCAAGGCGATACGACATATCTTCAACTTTGATTACATCTGGGAAGTCTACAAGCCACTCGCGCAACGTCGCTGGGGTTATTATGTGCTGCCCGTCTTTTATAAAGACCGCTTTATCGCGCGGTTCGACTCGCGTCTTGAAAAGGGGGTTTGGACGATTCTAAACTGGTGGTGGGAACCCAACATTGTGATAGACGATGAAACGCAAGAGGCGTTACGGCTCGCGCAGACCGAATTTTTGTATTATCTTAACGCAAAGGATATGCACATCGCGGACGACGTAACAAGAATGCACCCTTGAAAAGCGTTCAAACAAGAAGTGGAATAGTACGAAGCAGGGCAACACAAACGAAAGTAGCTCGTATGTTATAATGAAATGAAAATATTTTAAGTATCAAAACGTGACTATCATTGCGCCAATTCATAGAATACACAAGCCGCGTATGCCATGTGGCAGGAGAAGAGAGTTTTATGCAGTTACTTGGGAAACTGTTGGGCGACCCCAATAAACGAGACCTCAAAGCGATTGACCCGGTTATCGAAAAAATCAATGCACTCGAACCCGCTATGAAAAAGCTGAGCGATGAAGAGCTAGCCGCGAAAACTGTACAATTTCGTTCACAACTTTTCCTTTACCTCAAGGGCGGTCTAGTGCTGGAAGATACGCTTATCTCGCTCTTTCGGGAGGCATTGAAGAGTATCGAGCCTCTCGTGGAGCAGTGTAGCGAGTCAGACCTGCGTGCCGCCGTGACGGAATATCGGCAGGTGATTGAGCGGAGACGCCGCCCCGAATACGAGCTAAAGGACAACTTGCACGTCACGCTGTCAGAACTGTTTGAGCGATCCTATGGGCAACTATCACCCAAGCTTGACCTGTTGCGCGTGACAAAGGCTATGGATATCGCGGAAGAGCGGCAAGAGTGGCCCGACGAGGCAAGCGAGCCGCAAAAGGCCACATTTTTGCTGTTGATGCAGGCCGAGCCATTGCTCAAAGAGATCGATGAAGAACAGCGCACAGAAGCCTTTGCGAGCGCGTGGAAACGCTTTGAGGTGGCACGCGAGAGTGCCGCGAATAAAGAGGACGGCACTGACGAGCGGTTGGAAGAGCTGTTCCATGGCATTCTAAAGCGACTACAGGCGGAGCTGGTGGCACTCAAAGCTGAGGCAATGGACGCGCTTATTCCAGACATGGTGAAGCGGTTCAAAACGGGCAAAACACTTGATGACCTGTTGCCCGAAGCGTTCGCGGTTGTGCGTGAAGCTGGCCTGCGCCGCATCAAGATGCGTCATTATGATGTGCAGCTTATCGGTGGAGTTGTTTTGCATCAAGGAAAAATTGCTCAGATGCGTACCGGCGAGGGTAAAACGCTGGTCGCGACGCTACCGATTTACCTGAATGCGTTGATGGGAAAAGGCGTTCACCTCGTCACCGTCAACGACTACCTCGCGCGCCGTGATGGTGAGTGGATGAGCAATATCTACACATTTCTGGGCCTGACCGTTGGCATTATCATCAACAGCGTCGAGCCACAGACGCCAGAGCGACGGGCGGCGTATCAAGCAGATATTACCTATGGCACCAACAATGAGTTTGGTTTTGATTATCTGCGCGATAACATGGTCGCCTCGCTTGAGCAGGTGGTGCAGCGCGAACTCAATTTCGCGATTGTTGACGAGGTTGACAACATTCTGATTGACGAGGCGCGTACACCGCTCATCATTTCTGGTCAAGGACAAGAGTCAACCGAGCAGTATGTGCAGTTCGCGCGCTGGGCGCCGCGTCTCAAAGCTGAAACCGATTATACCGTTGAAGAGAAGACGCGTACCGTGATTTTGACTGACGCGGGCATCGAAAAAATCGAGCAACTCGCCAACGTCAAGAACATTTACGACGAAAACAACCTTGACTTGACGCGCTACATGGAAAACGCGATCAAGGCCGAAATCATTTTCAAGCGCGACAAAGACTATATTGTCAAGGATGGTGAGGTCGTCATCGTTGATGAGTTCACGGGTCGCCAGATGGCGGGTCGCCGTTACAGTGAGGGTTTGCATCAGGCAATCGAGGCGAAAGAGGGCGTCAAGGTGCAGCGCGAAAATCACACGCTCGCGACTATCACCTTCCAGAACTTCTTTCGCCTGTACGCCAAACTTGGCGGTATGACGGGTACAGCGTTGACCGAGGCGGAAGAGTTTCACAAGATTTACAAGCTCGATGTCATGGTTATTCCGACGCATAAGGAAATGATTCGTAAAGATAACACCGACCTGATTTACCGTTCAACAAAGGGAAAATTCAACGCGGTAGTCGAGGAGATTAGAGAGCGACATGAAAAGAGGCAACCCGTACTTGTGGGTACGACCTCGGTTGAGACCTCGGAATACCTCTCCGACCTGCTCGAAAAGCAGGGTATCGAACACCATGTGTTGAACGCAAAACACCATGAGCGCGAGGCGCAGATCGTGGCGCAGGCGGGCCGTAGTAACGCGATCACCATAGCGACCAACATGGCAGGTCGTGGCACTGACATTTTGCTTGGTGGCAATCCAGAGGGCTACTTTGAGAGTATTATGCGTACTCATGCGGAGCATGTCGATTTCATTCGTGAGATGCCAGCGCGTACACAGGACGAGCGCGACGAAAAAGAAGAGGCCATTCAGCAATACATCGTCGAGATGTCCGAAGCGGAGAAGGGGCAGTTGTTCAAGCAAAAAGAGCTTGAGTGTAAGGCCGACCATGACCGTGTAATTCAGCTTGGAGGCTTACATATCATCGGCACTGAGCGGCACGAGTCGCGTCGTATCGACGACCAGTTGCGTGGACGTGCTGGACGACAGGGCGATCCCGGTTCCTCACGCTTCTTTCTCGCGCTCGATGATGAGTTGATGCGCCGTTTCGCCGCCGATAGAGTGGCGAAGGTCATGGAGCGCGTAGGCATGGAAGAAGACATGCCGTTGGAAAATCGGATTGTCTCGAACTTCATTGAGGGGGCGCAGGCAAAGGTCGAGGGCTATAACTTCGATATCCGTAAAAATGTGGTCGATTATGACGACGTGATCGCGCGACAACGCGAGGTCATTTACGCTGACCGCCGCGCCGTACTTGAACGCGGCGATATGCGCGAACGTATTCTCTCGATGATACGCGCGGAAATTGCTAAGATTGTCGATATCTGTATTCCCGGCAACATGGTGACGGACGAGGAGCAGCTTGAGACGCTTTTCAAAGCAATGGAAGTCTGGGTGCATGTGCCGGAAGAGATTGTGCCGGAAAACCTGAACGCGGTACGGCGCGAAGACCTCAAGCAAAAACTCACCGAGCTGGTGCTTGACCACTATGAGCAGCGCGACGAGGAGCTGAAACGACAGGCACTTGAGCAGGGGGTCGAGGGTTCCGATCTGTTGCGCGATTTCGAGCGTTCCTATCTGCTACAGGTGGTTGACCGTCTGTGGATGGATCATATCGACTCGCTCGATGTGATGCGTGCGGGCATCGGCTTCCGTTCGTTGGGGCAGCGCGACCCACTGGTCGAGTTCAAAAATGAAGCCTTCCGCATGTTCGACGACCTGAAACAGGCCATTCAGCACTATACCGTTGACGCGCTCCTCAAACTGTTACGCAACGACCTGACCGTTACCGTCAACAAGCCAGAGCCACAGCGCAAAGTGCCGCGCAACGTGCGAACAAATGCCGACGCCATCGCTAAAGCCAGTGGGCAGGTCAAGAGCGAGGCGGAGCAAGTAAAAGCTAACGCGCAACGTGCTGGCAATGTTGCCCAGAGCAACCGACGAGCTGCGACAAACACCAACGGCAGAATTGGACGCAACGACCTTTGCCCCTGTGGCAGTGGCAGGAAGTACAAGAAGTGTCACGGGGCGTAGATGAGCATAAGTTAGCAGAAGAGGGGAAGGGGCATGGCGTCGAGCCGCCATGCCCCTTCCTATTGCGTTTTGCAAGCGGGATGCTTATACTATAATAGTCATTGTGCGAGCGCACGTTGAAGCGCGACTCTCTGATGAAACATCTACTTATGCAATCAGGAAATTCTGTATTCCCCGCTTTCTTACAAAATGTAGGGATGTTATCAAGGACGGAGGATACCTTGGCGCACGACATGTCGGGAATATCACCATCTTCTCCGCCACGAACGCCATCGGGCAGACTACCGCGAGAGGAGCTACAGTCTGTGCAAGCAGCTATCGCGATCAAAGGCACACGCAACGGCTTGCTCCTGACATTGGAGCCAGAAGCGACGTTTAGCGATCTCCTTGTAGCACTCGCTGACCGACTCGCGGAAGCACCCGCGTTCTTTCGCGGTGCATCGCTCTCGGTTGACACGAGCCGCAGAAAACTGCTTGTGAGCGAACGTTTGCAGCTTGAAGACTTGCTGGCGCATTATGCTATGTCTGTCGCAGCTATCGCATCGCTTGAAGCTGAAAAAAGCAAGATGATGCCGGGCGAAATACCAAAGACAATCACGCTACCACTGGAAGAAACCTCTCCAACAGACGCTTCTCTTCTCAAAGAGATACAGAATGTACAAGACGTGCGCGACTCACGCGAGTCGAGCGACACCCTCTTTTTGCACCGCACCATCCGCTCAGGTCAAGCGATTCATCATGCCAGCAATGTTGTTGTGCTGGGCGATGTAAACGCAGGTGCGGAGATCGTCGCGGGTGGCGATATTATTGTATGGGGAGTGTTGCGCGGTATGGTTCATGCAGGCTATCCCGATAATGCTAACGCGCTTGTCTGCTCGCTGCTCTTATCACCTGTGCAGCTTCGTATCGCGCATCTGTTGTCACGTCCCCCGGAAGGCTTCGAGGCGCAACCACGTCCAGAAATAGCCTCAATCAAAAATGGACAGATTATTGTAGAAACGTGGACAAACGGCCGTACATCGCGCAAGTAACAGTGAATCGCTGCTTTTTTTATAGAATTCGTGGTATACTCTCTAACAATGTACCTTAAAAGAACACACAGGTTCTTCTACCACAGTCCACATAGTTTCGCTATTGGAGTTTTTTATGGATAGCCGAATAATCACCATTACATCTGGAAAGGGCGGAGTTGGGAAGACGACAACAACCGCGAACCTCGGCACCGCCCTTGCGATGCAGGGGAAGAAGGTTGCGGTGGTAGATGCAGATATTGGTTTGCGTAACCTCGATGCGATACTCGGTCTGGAAAATCGGATTGTCTACGATCTGGTGGACGTAGTAGAGGGTCAGTGTCGTTTACGGCAGGCGTTGATTAAGGATCGCCGCACACCGAGCCTATTCCTGTTGCCAGCAGCACAGACACGCGACAAAAACGCCGTCAATAGCGTGCAGATGGAGCAGCTTTGCCAGCAGCTGCGGCAAGAGTTCGACTTTGTACTGATCGACTCGCCGGCAGGCATCGAGCAAGGGTTTCGTAATGCTATTGTGGGAGCGGATGAAATCGTGATTGTGGCGAATCCGGAAATGGCCTCAGTGCGTGACGCTGACCGTATTATCGGGCTTGTCGAGGCGGCGGGCAAAGCGGAGCCACGCCTTATTCTCAATCGACTGCGACCAGAGATGGTCAGGCGGGGCGACATGATGGATGTTGCGGACGTGTTGGAGGTGCTGGGCATTGGCCTGCTAGGCATCGTGCCAGAAGACGAAATGATTATCATCGCGACCAACAAAGGTGAACCCGCCGTGTACGACAAAAGTTCACGAGCAGGACGCGCCTACCTGAGTGCCGCTCAACGTATTATGGGCGAAGAGGTTCCGCTTGAAGATATGGTAGAGTCCCCGTCACTTTTAGAACGCTTTCGCCGTATGCTCGGTTTTGGGCCTGCCATGCCTGACGAGAAGCGGCTTCGTTCGCAATCATCTTAAAGGAGGCAGAATAAAGGTATGGGTGTTTTCGAGTTTATGGTCGGACGCAAGAAGCAGACCCCAGGAGAACTGGCAAAGGAACGCTTAAAAGTGGTGTTGGTGCATGACCGCCTCAAGGTGAACCCGGAAGTGTTAGAGATGATTAAATCTGAACTGCTCTTGGTTATTTCGCGTCGCCTGGATGTCGATGAGCAGAATATGCAGATCAGTCTCGCCCGTGAAAGCGGCTGGGATACCATTCAGGCGAACGTGCCAATCAAGCGTCAAAAGGTCTCATTCGAGTGGGACCCGCCATCCCATCCAAACGCGAACGACGGAGTAATGCGCGGCAAGATACACCTAGAAGAAGATGAGTAAAATGTAAGAAGCGAGAGCGTGGGGAGAGGGAGGAGCGTGGGGAGAGGGAGGAGCGTGGGGAGAGGGAGGAGCGTGGAGAGAGGGAGGAGCGTGGAGAGAGGGAGGAGC
>JBBQVS010000026.1:0-44315 GCA_038211295.1 Ktedonobacterales bacterium
GCGTTATCGTAGCCATACGTCACCGCGATGCCCGTTGTGGTGGGCAACGTCATGCTGGTACGGCGGTTGGCATTGTCATAGCCATACGTGGTCTTGGCCCCACTTGGCTCGGTGAGCGAGGTGAGCAGGTTCACCGCGTTGTAGCCATACGTCACCGTACCGCCCGCGTCGGTGTAACTGGTCAGGTTGCTCTGCTTGTCGTACCCATACGTGAGCACCGCGCCGCCGGGGAGCGTCTTCTGCGTCATGTGGTTGAGCGCGTCAAAGACAAAACTGGTGATGCCCGTGCTGTCGGTGACGGTCACCTGGTTGCCATCATCATCGTAGGTGTAGCGCGTCGTTGCCCCACCATTATACGTGATTTTGGTGATGCGGTTCAGCACATTGTACTCGAACTGCGTCGTGTTGCCATTACCATCGACCACCGTCTTGACTCGACTCAGCGCGTCAGGGGTCAGCGTTTCCTGTCCCAGAGGACTGGGCGGGATCACGCTCGTCAGGTTGCCGTTGCTATCATAGCCATAGCTGGTGCTGTGTCCATTGGCGTCCGTCGCGCTGGCAAGCGTGCCGTTGCTGTTGTAGCTATAGCTCTCATTGTTCTGCGAGGCGAGCGGATCGGTGGTCTTGGTGACGTTGCCCACCGCATTGTAGGCATAACTCAGCTTGTTGCCCTGAGCATCGGTGGTGCTATCAGGGTAGTAGGGTTGCCCCGACGCGTTGTAGGTGGCGGTACTGCTGTTGCCGTTGCCATCGGTGACGCTGGTGAGGTTGTTGGTCGTCGAGAAGCTGAACGTGTTCTTGTTGTTCAAGGCGTCCTGCGTCGAGGTCACGTTGTAGTTGAGGGCGTCGAAGGCACTTGCGCTAACATGTCCCAGCGCATCCTTGGTGCTGGTGACTTTGTAGCCACTGTCGTAGGTATAGGTGGTGGCGTGGCCCAGCGTATCGGTGACAACGGTGTTGCCCGCGTTGTAGGTGAACGTGGTTACACTGGTGAATGGGTCGGTGATGCTGGTGACGCGATGGTTGGTGTCGTAGGTCATCGTGGTCGTGTTGTTGCGAGCATCCATGACGCTGGTGAGATCGGTTCCCGCGTAGCCATAGTTGGTGGTTTTGCCCCACAGATCGGTGGAACTGGCAAGGGTGTTGCTGCCATCGTAGCTATAGCTGGTGCGGGCCGAGGTCGGGTCGAACAGGTGGGTGATGCGGCCCGAACTGTTGTGTTGCACGGTGACAACGCGCCCCTGGGTGTCGGTGATGGAGGCGGTGGTCGCGCCACTCTCCTGCATGGTGATGGCGTTGCCATTCTTGTCGGTGATCGACGCGAGGCTATCGTTGGAGCCAAAGAGCCATTTCTGCCCGGTGCTGTGATAGGTGAGGGTGTAGGTGCCGCTTCCGGTGTCCTTCATGGTGGCATTGATGCCGGGAGGACTGGTGAAACTGCCGTCGGTGTTGTGGACAAAGTAGGCTTCGGAGTTGCTGGTGCCGTACAGGATGAGATAGTGCGTGGGGTCGCTCTCATCGAGGTAGACGTCGCGGCCCAGGGCGACATTCCAGTTTTGCCCGAACTCCTGATAGTAGTTGGTGTTGAGCAAGCTATTATAGTAGGCATCGATGGAGAGGTCTTGGCCCGTGCCGCGCATCTGCACCTCGACGCTGTGCAGGAGCAGATTGCCGTTGGCGACATTGACCTTGATCTCTTTTTTGCCACAGGCGCAGACATTCAAGGGATGGGTGACGTAGGTGTAGAAGGGTTGCAGGCCCATGCCGATGTCATAGGGATTTTGTGGCGACGCGTTGTGAGGTCGGACGGCGACCAATGCCCGCGTGTTGGACGCCCCGCGAGCGAGCGGGGCGTCGTGCACCGTCACGGGACGGAGCACAGCGGTATCCGCCGAGACGGCAGGAGGAGAAAAGATACGGGTAGCAGCGAATGCGACAGGCACGATCACGCTATTGCCCCCCCCAGTGCAAAAGCTGCAAGAAGGAGTGAAACGAGTGAAAGACGTGCAAATCGGGGAAGTGCGAGCGCGGTGTAGCGGGCAGCGCGACGCAAAAGCATCAGAGTGCGTGAGGAATGGGAAAATGTGCGAAGGACTCGGAGACGTTTCGACATTCAGAGAACTCCATTGGGTATGAGAGGTTCACGAATAACACACAGGTCGTAGCAACGACATCCAGAGCATAGCACTGGGACAACGGGGAATGCAAGCACAACAATAAAACACGAAGCACATACACTCAAAACCCGCGCAGCGAAGCGGCGCGGGTTTTGAGTGTATAGTAGGGACGGAGGCTTGTCCCCGTCCTGTCTCGTTCGCCCCATTCTGGCGGTTAGGAGCACGGGACTAGCAAACTCCCATCACACATCCGTATGTATCACCAGCACCATCCCGCTTGCCAGTGCTACCTGTGCGTGGGAGTCGTTGAGAACGTTGCTGACGCCGCGTGGCTTGCCGAAGTGGAGCGTCTCGCCGTGCAGTGGATAGTAGAGATTTTCGGTATAGACGCCGTTTGCTTCTGCGGTAAGGGGAAGCAGGGAAAGCAGGTCGCCCTGCTTCCCTGTGATACTGGCGGTGGCGGGGCCACGTAGGAGCCAACAGGTCATCGGGCCATCGATGATACGCATTGGCACGGCTTCAACGCCCGCGAGCAACAAAATATTTGCCATTGTGTGGTCGAAACGTGCGCCCCCTATGGCACCCAGCAGCGTAATCTCGCTGGCACCGCGTTCGAGCGCAACATTGATGGCGAGTTCGGTATCGGTCTCGTTCTTCTCAACGGCGGCCCGAATAAGCTGACATCCCCGCGCCTCCAGTTCTGCGGAGGACATTCGCAATGAGTCGAAGTCTCCAACAACGATAGCAGGCACATACCCGTAGGCGAGCGCGGTCTCGGCTCCACTATCGGCGGCGAGAATGAGATCGGCCTGAGCCAGTGCTGTAGTGACTCTCGTCCCCGCCTGGACGGTTCCTCCGGCGAAGATAACGACATGCATAATGGCTATACCTTTCGGCACTTTTTTGGTGATTTGGTAGCTATAGTGTATCATGAAACGTTGTAAGAGACATCAATAAGAAAGTATATTTATAGAATAAAGGCAAAATATATTCGATGCGTACCGAAAACACAACGCCCCAATCATGGGGACATTATCCAACGGTGAAGTCCGCGCAGGTGACGCCGATCTTCTGGCGCAATGAGCTTCCCGACCTTACCGCTACCACACGCCCCCTGCTTCCCTTTGGCTATGGGCGCAGTTATGGTGACAGTTGTTTGAACGAGGACGGAGTGACGCTTGATGTGAGCCACCTGCGCCGTTTTATCGCGTTCGACGATCAGGCCGGGGTGCTGCGTTGCGAGTCTGGCGTCTCGCTTGCTGATATTTTAGAGGTGATTGTGCCGCGAGGCTGGTTCTTACCCGTCAGTCCCGGCACAAAGTTCGTTTCGGTTGGTGGAGCTATCGCCAACGATATTCACGGTAAAAATCACCATAAGGCGGGAACATTTGGACGACACATTACCAGTTTTGAATTGTTGCGCTCCAATGGCGAACGCTTGCGTTGTTCTCCAACAGAGAACGCGGGACTTTTTCGCGCGACCATTGGCGGCCTCGGTTTGACGGGCGTTGTGCTGTGGGCGGAATTTCGGCTCAAGCCAATCGTCAATCCTTACATCGATATGGACTCTATCCGCTTCGAGTCGCTGGACGAGTTTTTCGCGCTCTCGGCTGAGTCCGATCAAGATTTCGAGTATACGATGTCATGGGTTGATATCCTTATTGGCGGCCCTGGCCTGTGTCGCGGCAAGTTTCTACGTGGCAATCATAACACAACACGCACTATGGAGCCTTTGAAGAAACAACTGTCACTCACGATGCCTATAAATCTGCCAGAGTTTGTGCTGAATCGCCTTACCGTCAGGGCATTCAACGAGGCGTATTATCATGTGCAACGCAAAAAACGTGTACATAAAGTTGTTCCCTACGAACCCTTCTTTTATCCGCTTGATTCTATTCACGAATGGTATCGTCTCTATGGCAAACGTGGCTTCTTGCAATACCAGTTTGTGGTGCCATTCACGACGGGTCACGAGGCGATGCGCGACATATTTGGGCGTATCCGCGCGTCAGGTGAAGGCTCGTTTCTCACAGTTCTCAAGCAGTTTGGGAACATTACGTCGCCCGGAATGCTCTCATTTCCGCGTGCGGGTCTGACACTCGCGCTGGATTTCTCGTACCACGGCAAGAAAACGCTGAATCTGCTCAACGACCTGGATAAGATTGTGTTACAGAGTGATGGTGTGGTCTATCCTGCCAAAGACGCACGCATGACGCCACAAAGTTTTCAGACGTACTATCCACAATGGCACGAGTTCGAGCAATACATTGACCCGCACTTTTCCTCTAGCTTCTGGCGGCGCGTCACCTCTTCCGAGTCTGCACTTCTGCCAGTGAACGGATAATATAGCATGAAGATAGCGATACTGGGGGCAACGTCGGCGATTGCTCACGAGGCCGCGAAATGTTTCGCAAAAGATAATGCCGAGTTCTTTCTTGTCGGACGTTCAGATGCGAAGCTTGAAACCATCGCCAACGATCTCAAGGTGCGCGGTGCCAAACGCGTCGCTACGTTTACCGCCGACCTCGCGGACTTTGACCGCCATCAAGCTCTGGTGGATGCCACCATCGAGACGCTTGAACAGGTTGATCTGTTGCTTATCGCGCACGGCACGCTGGGCGATCAGAAGTTGTGCGAACAGAGCGTCGCGGAGATGTTGAAAGAGTTTACCAACAACTGTACCAGTGTGCTCGCGTTGCTCACGCTTTTCGCCAACTATTTCGAGAGGCAGAAGCGTGGCACAATCGCGGTAATCTCTTCTGTCGCGGGTGATCGTGGTCGGCAAAGCAACTATGTCTACGGAACCGCGAAGGCGGGGGTGACGGCGTTTTTACAGGGGCTACGAGGTCGCCTAGCGAAGTCAGGCGTCCACGTTCTGACTATCAAGCCGGGTCTGATAGATACGCCGATGACCGCCGACCTCAAAAAAGGGCCACTGATGGCGAGTGCGCGAGGCGTTGGCGAAGGTATTTATAAAGCGGTACAACGCCATAAAGAGGTCGCATACCTGCCCGCGTTCTGGTTGCCCATTATGCTCATCGTCAAAAGTATACCGGAGCGCGTGTTTAAAAGGTTAGCCATATAAGGGTGTGAAGAGCAAGGGGGGAATGTCTGGGCGTTGCAGATGAGAGGGCGAGGGGCGTGACGGGGGCGAGACACCGTCACGCCCCTGTCACTGTGTTATGCCTTGTTATTCTTTTACGTCGCGTTGTCGTGTGAGCACAATGGCGATGACGACGAAGATCACCGTGTAGACCAGTGCCACGAGTAGCGTATGGTTGCCATCGACATCCACAAGTGGCGTGATGCCCACAGACAGCGCGGCGGGCCTTGTGAGCGCGACGGGCATACGATTGAGGTTTGGGCCAAGAAAGTACGTCGTAGCGTTTAACCAGAAGTCATTATGTGTCAAACGGTTCGCCAGCAGCATTATGATGACGCCAAAGTTGTCGGCGGCGAACCAGCTTAGCGCAACACTTAGCCCTATTGTCAGCGAACGACCTATCACAGAAGCCGCCGCAGTCATGAGAATGGTCACGCCCATGCTAATCAAGACCGTCAACATATACACGCGCGTATCCACCCAAAAGTCTGCGGGCAACGTGTTGAGCGAGTTCAGGTTGCCCATAATCACTCCCACAAAGCCGACGGTAAGTAGCACATTGAGTAGTACACCACCCACGAATAAGAGCAGGGCCAGCACCGCCAGCGCGAGCAGTTTCGCGCTCAGCAGTTGCAGGCGTCCGGCACCGCGCGACAATAGCACGCGAATCGTACCAAGTTGATATTCCAGACCGATAACCTGTGCCGTCCAGACAATCAGGATAAAGCCAGCGAAGATGCGAAGCACAGCAAGGTTGCTCGACATATCGCTATAGAAGAATGCGGTTGGCGACCTCTGAATAGTATCTTTGATGGTTGGCAGGGTGAAACGCACAAGGTAGGGCAGGCAAATGATGCCGATTAGTAACACAAGCATGATCCACGTTGCCCAACGCCGTGATACCTTGAATAACTCGCCGCGAAACATACTAAAGAAACTTGGTCGCGACGAATGAAACGCCTTCTGACCCTCTTGACGTTCCACTGTAGAAATTGTTGCGCTCATTTTACACCTCCTGCTCCGTTACCTGTGAGCCGTAAGAAGACCTCTTCCAAATCCTGCACGGCAGGAGCAATCGCATCGGGCGCGAAACCCGCGTTAACCAGAAAAAGATTGAGTGTGCGGCCTCGACCTTCGGGCGCACTGGTGATGAGAGTATTGTTTGCACTGACGCGTGCAGACCTGCCCCAGCTTTGGGCGCGGAGGAGCACGAGTGCTTCCTGTGGGCGGTCAACCGTTACCGTAAACTCGCCTTGTCCCTTTACAAGGTCTTCAACCGTTGACTCCGTGACCAGCTTGCCGAGATTGACAATGGCGACGCGTGTACAAAGTTGTCGTACCTCTGTGAGCAGGTGGCTTGACACAAACACGGTCTTGCCCTCGGCGGCTAAACGGTGGAGCAGGTCACGCATCTCGACAATACCGGCGGGGTCGAGTCCGTTGGCGGGTTCATCGAGAATGAGCAGGTCGGGGTCTTGCAGTAACGCTATCGCCACGCCCAGACGCTGTTTCATGCCCAGTGAGTAGGTACGCACGCGGTCTTTTTGCCGTCCTTGCAAGCCAACCATGCCCAGCACCGTCTCGATGCGCTCCGCCGACACACCACCAAGCACGGAGCTAATGGCGCGGAGATTGTCGCGTCCAGACATATAGAGGTAAAGGGCGGGTGTCTCGATCAGGGCACCGACGCGAGGCAGGATACGCGCCTTGTTTGTAACAACATCTTGCCCAAGTATCTCGACGCTACCCGATGTAGGCGTGATGAGTCCAAGTGCCATACGAATAGTAGTGGTTTTGCCAGCACCATTGGGGCCAAGAAATCCGCATATCTCGCCGCGATACACTTCGATATTGAGGTTATCGACGGCTCGCCGTTGCCCATACTGCTTCGAGAGGTTACGCGTGCGTAACACAATCTCGCCCGAACGGGTCGGAGAGCTACTTATCAGTGTTGAAGGTAAGACTTTTTCAACCATACTTCCCATTTCTTTCGTCAACATTTTTTACGAAAAACAAGCATACGCTAGAGGTTCCGCAATAGAGACACCGCCCACACAACTTTTGTGACATGAATGGAACTACAGGGGGAATGCAGATAAATTTAGCGATGTATATGCAGTACGTAGTAATGAGGATTTTTGCTCTACACGTGTGAATAGGCGGAGTTAGAGGAGGACATGGCGCGGCTTGTCCGCGCCATGTCCTCCTGTCTGGACTCAATGCCCTATACAGTTAGCACTGCCTTTTGCCCGCGCACGGTCATCATGTATGCATCTTCGAGGTTTGGCTCGACAAGTACAGCGTTCTCGGTAGGACGTGTCGCGCTCACGATGCGAAGTTGGATACCGTCGCGGTGGTTTACCAGCGCGGTGAGCTGGTGCTGTGTCTGGAGACGCGCCGCCGTCGCGGCATCCGCTACCACCGTCCAGACATGTCCCTCGGCCTCGCGCAGCAGGTCTTCGGGTGTGGTATCGGTATGTATCTGCCCCTTGTTCATGATGATGACACGATTGGCGATGGCCTCCACGTCGCTAATGATATGCGTGGAAAGAATTATCAAGCGATCCGTATTGAGCGTCGCCAGCAGCGTGCGGAAACGCACGCGCTCCTCCGGGTCAAGTCCGACTGTCGGCTCGTCCACAATCAGCAACGAGGGATCGTTGAGCAGAGCCTGTGCGATGCCGATACGCTGGCGCATTCCCCCCGAATACGTGCGTAACTTGCGACTCGCTACACTTTCGAGGTTCACCAGTTCTAGCATCTCATCAACCCGTTTTTGCATTACGCCTCTGGGTAGACCCTTCATTGTCGCGATATAACGTAGAAATTGACGACCCGAAAACTCTGGATAGAGTCCGAAGTCTTGTGGCAAATAGCCAAGCACCTGTCGCACCTCCGCTCCGTGTGTGCGTGTATCGTGACCATTCCAGGTAATGCTCCCTTTGGTCTGCACCAGTAGCGTCGCAATCATTCGCATCAGTGTTGTTTTACCCGCGCCATTTGGCCCCACAAGTCCTATGATACCTGACCCAGCTCTAAGCGTAACATCGTGTACGGCCCAAATAGTACCATAGTGTTTCCCAAGCTGTTCACAAACGAGTTCCATGACGTTCTCCTCTAACTACTTCTGGCCCCAGCGTGGGGTCGTATCGAAACGGCGAAACAGGAATACGGTCAACGTAGTCAGTACCAGCCCTAGTGCGGCGTATAGAGCGTGCGTGAGCAACCAGTTTGTCAGGTCGGGCAGGTTTTGCTGCACTCGATTGAGTACCTGTTGTCGTTGGTCGAGCGTCATTGTGGGCGAGATACCGCTAAAGTATGCCTTCTGCATGTCAGGATAAAACGTAGATGCGAGTGTACTGTTGGTCGGATCCCATTGTGCTATCTTGAAATGCCCAAACAGGAACTCTGCCATCATCCAGCACGCCAGCCAGCCCACTAGCACGAGTGCTTTGATGAAGCCAGAAGACGCGGGTAAGAGTGTGCTGAAGAAAAAACCGATACTACTAAGGAGAAACACAACAGGGAGCGTAGAGATGACCCAGACCAGCAGGATTGCCTGTACATTGGGCGGCGGGTAATTCACCAGATCGGACGGGCCGTCCAGACCGAGCCAGAGAAAGTGGGTTAGCGCGACACCCATGAGCAGCGTCCCAGCCAGTATCAGGAGCGCGAGGAGCAGGCACAGGGTCAGGCCAGCGAGATAACGGCCCCAGATGTAGGCACTTTTGGATAGGGGGGTCGCCATCAAAATCTCGTGAGTGCGTCTCTTTACATCGAGCGTCACCAGGTCGGCGGTGAGAAATGGCACCAACATCGCAAACCAGAGCATCAAGAGGCCCGGCATTTCCAGGAGAATGCCAGAGGCACTTGTACCCGCGAGCGAGACACACGAGCCTTTGTATAGCTCGACGCACGCTTTGAATTGTCCCAGCCACATAAAGGCAAGCGTTAACACGAAAACCATCGACGCGGTAATCCAGAATGAGCGACCTGCGAGCCTACGGCGCAACTCCCAACTAAACACCGCGAGTACACGAATGGGATGGGCCGACATGTCAAATGAGGTAGCTGTTTTAGCTGACGTCACATGTGAAATCATCACTACTCCTTTTATCTACTTCTTTCGTAGCTCTACTACGAGAGATGTTTTCAAAAGGTTCGCATATTTTGTCATTGTGCGAGAAGTCGCTGTGCGTGTATCGATTGCGCGAGAACAACCACAAATAGAGCGACCAGACCGATAAGAGCGAAAAGCAACTCCATCTGTGATGTCAGGGGAAGTGGTGTCACGCCTTCATAAACAAAGACTTTCGTTGTGAGCATCACACGTCCCAACCAGACCGCATAAGTAAGCAGTGCCGCGGTTGTGACGGATATAAACAGAGAGAGTAGCAGGGCGATACCAGACACGAGGAGGAGCGGCGTAATCCAGTGCAACGTCAAAAGCAGGAAGTTGCCTCCGCCATGCGACCAGAGCAAAAAGCTTGTGCAGAGGCCAAGCAGGGTATCATAGCCCAGAATGATGCTCAGGCGTGCCAGAATAAGTTGTTGTGGTGATGGTGGACAGACCAGTTCATGCTCCAACGTATGTAAATGTGACGAGCGGAACATTCTGACGGTGCCGAAATAGACAATCAAGGGGCTGGTTACGCGAAGTAGAAATACAGACGCGCCACCAAAAGGACTGAAGATTACCAGCACGCCGAGGCAGAAAATAAGCGCGGTGAGCAGCCAGAATGATGGGCGCAGCAGGCTTGCCTGTACCGACGCGATCTCTATAAACCAGCAACACTTCTTCACCACACTCCGACGTCGCGCGGAAATCGCGGCGCGAACAGGCGAAAATGTGGGCAGGTGCGGTGTGAGATGTACAAGTAAACGGCGCGTATCAAGCACTGTGGGAGTTGGTGCGTGCCATTCGCTCAAGCGCATCAATACAGGTGTCAGTTCCGCGATTTCATCAGGTGTCGCGTCCTGCTCTTGTAACGTACTCATGAGCTGTTCGGAATTATCCAGAGGCCAACGGTTGTGAGATTGCATTATTGTGTCAGTCCTTCTTGTATACCTGTGAGCGAACGGCGTAGCTGGCGCGTGCCAACGGAGAGTCGGGATTTGACCGTTCCAAGCGGGATGTGCAGTACGTCCGCGATTTCCTGCAAACTCAAGCCGTTATAGAAGCGTAACAGCAGTGTTGCACGATACTCATCGGTAAGCTGCCCGATTGCGTGAGCGACTATACCTCCTTGCTCTGCTAACACGACCTGCTCTTCCGGCCCCAACGCGCTATCCTGTACACCCGCCAGTATCGCCTCACATGGCTGTATCATGTGATTGATTGTTGCAGACTTGAAATGGTCTCGAACAAGATTTGTCGCGATAGTATAGAGCCAGGGCTTGACTGGGCGGCCTTGCTGATAACTGTGCTGTTGTAATACGCGCAAAAAGGTCTCTTGCACGATATCTTCTGCAAGAGGACGGTTTCCGCCAACATAGCGGTAGAGATAGCCTAGAAGCTGCCCATAATGACGCTCCACCAATATCGTAAGAGCGGCCTCTTTGCCGAGCATAACCTCGGCCATCAACTGCTCGTCGCTCAGACTGTTCACGTGTTCGCAAAACTCCTCCGGTGCAATCACTCTCTCATTGCGTTACGAGATAGTCACCCGAAAGGTCCGCGAGTTGACCTGTGCCTACGCTTTTTCGCGTTGGCGGAGTGCCTCATAGAGGGCGATGCTTCCCGCGACTGCGGCGTTAAGCGAGTTGACTTGTCCGTGCATGGGGAGCTTTACCAGGAGGTCGCAATGCTCGCGTACAAGCCGTGCGATGCCCTTGCCCTCGTTGCCGACGACGATTGCGAGCGGCCCTGTGAGGTTTGCCTTGTGATAAAAGGTCTTCGCCTCGCCCGCCAGCCCAACGACCCACACGTTTTCTTGTTTGAGTTGCTCAATGGTGCGCGTCAGGTTCGCCTCTTGCGCTATTAGAAGATGCTCGGTTGCACCCGCCGACGTTTTGACGACGGTGGCGTTGACCTCCGCGGCCCGATGCTCTGGCAACACAATACCGTGAACACCCGCTGCCTCCGCCGTTCGCAGCAGTGAGCCAAGATTGTTTACATCCTGAATCGCATCCAAAATGAGCAGAAATGGAGCCTCGCCCTTGCGCTTGGCATATGCCAGAATGTCGGAGACGCTGCTGTATTTGCGCTCCTCGACCAGCACCATACAGCCTTGATGCACGGCTCCGTGACTGAGTTGGTCGAGCCGTGAGCGCGACATCATATCAATCGGGATTTGACGCTGCTCCGCCTCTTCCACAATCGCGGCCACTGTTGGTGCGTCGCGCTGGCCCTCCGCCAAGAGTAGCCGTTTGACTTGTCGTGCGGAGTGCAGGGTCTCTAAAACGGGATTCCGTCCCCAGATGTATTCAGGCATGAATAATTCTCTGTTCTTCCTATATATATTTTTTTATTCGTTTAGCTAAAATAATTATGGGTATATAGATGCATGGCGCAAACAAGCAGGTGTGGTTCGCCACGCTCCTTCGTGCATAGTAATGGTGGCGGCTCGCTTCTGCCATGCCCCTCTTGCCCTTGTTGACACTTCACTCTTACAATAACGCTACAATCGCTTCTTGCGCTGGCACACCTGTTACCTCAGCGTCATTGGCATGTATGAGCAGGTCGATCTCGCTGCGTACCCCGAATTCGGGTAGATAGATTCCAGGTTCGATGGAGCAGCAGGTGTTGGGCAACAACACGCGTTCGTCCTGTGTCTCGAAGTTATCGTTGTTCGCGCCGTTGCCGTGTTCCTCGATGCCAATGTTGTGGCCAGTGCGATGCACAAAGAAATCGCCGTAACCCGCATTCACAATCACGGCGCGGGTGACATCATCGACCTGTCGCCCCTCGACGCGCTCGCCTGCCGCGAGTCGCGCCTGTATAAACGCAACGCCAGCATCGCGGGCGCGGCGTACAATCTCGAACACTTCGCGGTGTTTTTGTGGAATTTCGTCCTGTCTTCCCACGAAGGCGACCCAGGTATAATCGGCGTAGACCGCCCCCACGTCGGGCAATTTGGCCCAGAAATCGAACAGGAGAAAGTCGCCACGCCCAATTGGGTGATGCAGCTCCAATGTTGGCACATAGTGTGGATTGCCACTGTTCGCGTTTACCGCCACAATCGGTGGCTCTGGCACGAGCAAGCCCGCCTGCTGTATAAGTGTCGCGAAACGTTGTTGCACCGCGTACTCGTCTAACTCAACGCTGATGTGTAGATCGTTTGTCAGTTCCGCGAAAAGTTGGTCTTTTGCCGCGATTAAACGCCGCCCGGCCTCACGATGGCTCGCAATCTGCTCATCGGTTAGCTCGGCCACGAAGCGTTGCGAGAGGTTCGCGGAACTCACGACCTCCACTCCAAACGAGCGCACCAGTTCTATCGTGCCGGCATCGACACGCGCGATAGAAGGAATAGCATTCATGGGCGAATACTCCATCGCGACATGCATACCCGTCTGCAATACACTTTTTATGTGCTGCTGCATCTCTTCCCAAGTACGAAAAATCAGTCGAGAACCCTCTAGCGAGCGCAACACATGCGACTCGACGGCACTGACAATCGCGGTTGGCGTACCCTGTGCTGGCACGAAATAAAACCAACGCCGCGTATACATCTCGTGCATGGGTAGCTCTAACACCTGATATGCGATAGGGTTTGACTTGCGAAAATCGTAAAAGAGCCAACCATCCAACCCTTCCGCCTGTAACGCCGCTTGAATGCGCTCGATGGTCATATAAATCCCCTGAAAATCAAAATGCAGGGAGACCGCGAGGGTCTCCCCTACACGTTAGGCAATCGTAAATATGTAGGGGAGACCCTCGCGGTCTCCCTGCATTTCCTGCATGTATTAGCGGTCACGCTCCTGTGTTGTCAGCGCAGCCTGAGCAGCAGCGAGTCGTGCGACGGGAACGCGGAACGGTGAACAACTGACGTAATCCAGCCCAATCATGTGACAGAACTCGATGCTATCAGGGTCTCCACCATGCTCGCCACAGATGCCAAGTTCAAGCTCTGGATTTGCCTTGCGCCCCTTTTCGGCGGCCATGCGTACCAGCTGGCCCACGCCATCGCGGTCCAGCGTCTGGAAGGGGTTCAGAGGTAAAATCTTGACTTTGTGCTTCAGGCCCGGCTCTTCGAGGCCATCGACATAGCGTAGCAAGAACTTCCCTTCGGCATCGTCGCGGCTATAGCCAAACGTGGTTTGCGTCAGGTCATTTGTGCCAAAGCTGAAGAAGTCGGCGACGGGGGCGATCTGGTCGGCGGTCAATGCCGCACGGGGCAGTTCGATCATCGTGCCAAACTTGTACTCGATAGCTCCGCCAACCTCGTCGGCGATTTCGTGCGCGACAGCTTCCAACTGGCGACGCACCTCTTTTAGCTCGTTGACATGCCCGACCAATGGAATCATGATCTTGGGATGAATCTTCTTGCCTTCCTGCGCCAACTCGCGGGCCGCCTCCAGAATGGCGCGAGTCTGCATGACGTTGATTTCAGGGTAGAGCAAGCCAAGCCGACAGCCGCGCAGACCGAGCATGGGGTTCATCTCGCGCATTGCGCCAACCGCTTCCAGCAGTTCGCGCTTCTCCGCTAGCTCGGCGGGGTTTTCTCCGTTTGTCTCAAGACGTGTCACATCGACAAGCAACTCCTCGTATGAGGGCAAGAACTCGTGCAAGGGTGGATCAATCAAGCGAATGACAACCGGATACCCTTCGCCCGTTTTGGGGTCTATCATCGCCTCGAAGATGCCCTTGAAGTCGCTGCGCTGGAACGGTAGCAGCTTGTCAAGCTCGATCTGTCGCTCGGCAGTTGTCTTTGCCAGAATCATCTTCTGCACAATGGGCAGGCGTTCCTGTTCCATGAACATGTGCTCTGTACGGCAGAGTCCGATACCCTCGGCACCAAAGGAGATGGCGCGTTTAGCATCTCGGGGATAGTCCGCGTTGGCCCAGACGCCCAATTTGCGCTCGGCATCGGCCCATGTGAGCAGCTTCTTTAAGTCCACTTCTTTATCATAGTCGGCCTCGACGGTTTTGATGATGCCCGCGAAGACCTCGCCAGTCGCGCCATCAATCGAAATGTCGTCGCCTTCCTTGATAATCATATCCGAGCCGACAACGCGGAAGAGATGCTCGGCCTCGCTCACCCGAATACCTTCACAGCCAGCGACGCACGGCAGCCCAAGTCCACGCGCCACAACCGCCGCGTGACTGGTCGCGCCACCGCGTGCGGTGAGAATACCCTTCGCCACCAGCATTCCATGCACATCGTCGGGGCTTGTCTCTGGTCGCACCAGCACAACGGGCGTGCCAGCCTTGCCCAACTCTTCGGCGCGGTCCGCGTTGAAGATGGCTTTGCCAAAGGCAGCCCCTGGGGATGCGTTCAAGCCCTTTGCCAGCAAGCGACCTTCTTTTTCAGCCAGCTTCTTTTCGGCATCGTCGAAGCGGGGCAAGAGTAACTGGTAGACGTGGTTTGGCTCGACGCGCTTTACGGCGTCTTGTTTGGAGATGAGACCCTCCGCAACCATGTCAACGGCGACCTTTACGGCGGCACCAGCGTTGCGTTTCGCGGAGCGCGTTTGCAGCATATACAGATGTCCACGCTCGACGGTGAACTCTAAATCCTGCATATCTTTGTAGTGTTTCTCCAAACGATTGGCGATCTCTTGAAATTCCTGATAGACATGAGGCAGGTCTTCTTGCAACTTGCTGATCTTTGAAGGTGTGCGAATACCAGCTACTACGTCCTCGCCTTGCGCGTTCAGCAGATACTCACCGTACAATTGCTTCTCGCCAGTGCCGGGGTCGCGGGTGAACGCGACACCCGTGCCGCTATCGCTGCCCATATTGCCAAACACCATGCTCTGCACGTTGACGGCGGTGCCAAGCGTGTGCTCAATCTTGTTGAAGTTGCGATAGTCGATGGCGCGTTTATTGTTCCACGAGGAGAACACGGCCTCGATAGCCTTCTCTAACTGCTTGTATACGTCGGTGGGAAATGGTTCGCCCGACTGCTTTTCCGCGATATGCTTGAACTCGCCAACGAGCTTTTTCAGTTCGGCGGCGGGAATTTCGGCATCGGTCTTGACGTTTGACTGCTGTCGGTACTTCTCCAGCACATGCTCGAAATCCTGTGGGTTGGTGTCAAGCACAATCTTGCTGAACATCTGGATGAAGCGGCGGTATGCATCGTAGGCGAAACGCTCGTCGCCTGTGAGGGCGACAAGTCCCTGCACCGTCTCGTCATTGATGCCGAGATTCAGCACAGTATCCATCATACCCGGCATGGAGAACTTCGCGCCAGAGCGGACAGAGACGAGCAGCGGATTCTCTTGCTTGCCAAAGTGTTTGCCCGTTTGCTGCTCTACAACCTTGAGAGCCTCAAGAGTCTGTTGCCACATGCCCTGTGGAAAGTGCTTCTCCGAATCGTAGTAGGCATTGCAGGCTTCGGTGGTGATGGTGAAGCCAGGAGGAACGGGCAAGCCAGCGTTCGTCATCTCGGACACGCCCGCGCCCTTGCCGCCAAGCAGGTCGCGCATCTTGGCGTTGCCCTCACTAAAGAGATAGACCCATTTACGTGGGGATTGTTTTACCGCCTCGTCCAGTCCCGAACGAGTGATTTGTTGTGTCATGTCAGGTATCCCTCCAACGTATAACAAAGAAATAAGTTGTTCGCGCTTACGCGCTCAGTACAATGTTTCTGGCCCAACGCAATATAGTACGAGCATGTTGTACATATTCGGCGGCCTGCTCCGCGCTGACAACCTCGTCTGCCTCCTCTGGTGGAGTGTTGACATAGAAGGCTTCAGGGTGGAACGGCGTAAGAATCGCTAGCTCGTTCTGGATATTTTCGGGCGCACCAACGGTGACACCCAGTACGCGCAGATCATGAGTATAGGGCGAACGCCGCCCCAGACGCAGCACGCTGATGGATTGCGCGGCCTTCTCAGCCGCTTGATTGCAAAAGTCGGCGCAGGCAAAGTGTCGTCCTAGACTCAATTCGACTGTCGCAGTCGCCATATCTTGCGCCGCCTCCGCGAAGACAGCTACGGCCCCTTGTATATCGCCTTGCAAAGGAACCGACTCGGCTTCATCGTCCTCATCTTCTCGCGTCGATGTAGTGTGCGCGATGACCGCCTTTGTGTCCTCGTTCAACGTTACCTCTTGCGAGAGAAGCAGTGCTAAGTCCTCTTCATTCTCACCATCGGGAAGTATAGAGTTATGATCGTGCGTCGATGCCATGCTATTGTTTTATCCTTGTTTGCTAACTCGCTCACGTATACTGCATTTCCTCTCAGACCTCTTGCCCATAATATGCCCAACCGATACATTCTGTCAATGCGTAAGCAGAGGGGAACTTTCTGTGGCAGTGCTACGTCTTCTCTATGGCAAACATGGGCAAGCGTCGGCAAGCATGACACAGAGTGACACAAAGAGAAGGAAACGATATGCAGACACAGGAATCGGCGGACACGCAAAAGGGGGTTGCCCCTGAAAAGAGCAAACGTGTAGCATGGCTTACAGGGCTTGCTCTTTTCGCGCTAGCCGCACTACTGGCGACCTTTAGCGCAACAGCTTTTGCCTACTGGCACGCGCCGCAAAGCAAAATACTAGCGAAGCAGGCCCCACACGCGAAGACGTGGGAGCATGTGCTTGACGGCTACACCATCGCGTCGATCATCGCCGCGCCGAGCAATCCCACCACGCTGTATGCTTGTGCAATCCCTACGTCTCTCACATCTTCCACACCTTCCATTCCTTACCGCAAAGGATTGACGAGCCTGCGCTATACGCTGCTTCGGAGTGTGGACGGGGGCAAGATATGGAAAGAAGTAGGAGCGTTAGAGGGAGCGTGTCAGATAGCGGTTAACCCTACAAACAGTAACGACATTTACACGTCGGCTCTGGCGGGAAATCGTGCCAGCAACGGGCAAGCCGCCTATGTACTCAAACATAGCAGCGACGGTGGACGCTCCTGGAGCGATATTGCGCCCACCCTTGCGCAGAATAGCGCACAACGCATCGTGTCTACAACGTGGTATATTCAGCAACTGACGATGGTAAGTACGCGTCTCTTCGGTATTCAACAGTTTCAAATTGCAGCGTTTCAGCCGCGAGACAAAACCGTGCCAGCGACATCTATGTCGGTTTCACGGCTTGTCGAGAGTAGCGACGGTGGTCATACGTGGGTAATGCTGGATGGCAGCATCGCAGCGACCAACCAGAGTGTTCGCGAGTACGTTGTATCCCCGTCGAACTCACAAACAATCTACGAACTGGTCGGGCCAGCTTTGCTTCCCATGAGCTTGCCGATAATGCCAAAAGCACTGCCGCCGTATAGCAATACACTCACGCTCTCTAAGACTACGGATGGTGGCGCAACGTGGAAAACACTCTTGCAGACCGTCCAATATAACAGCAAGATACAGCTTGCGCGAAATAATCCCGCGCTTGTCTATGTGGGGGGCTTTGCCGGATCGTTGCATTTTGGCCCACAGAACGACGAGATACGCGACCTGCCGCCAATGATAGAACGTTTCACGCTAACTATGAGTAAGGATGGCGGAGTGACATGGCAGACGGTCAAACAGCCAACGAACATCACGTTCGTGCAGAACTGGTTTGTCAACGCGGACGGGCAGGCGTATGTCTCGACAGGGACAACGGCAACGCGACCAATTATGCCGGTTGTACCTGTAGGAGGCGTGACCGCCATTCAACGCTACGACACAAGTAGCGCAACATGGAGTATTGTGACACAGACACCCCCCAACGGTGTGTTGCTCACCACGACAACAGGTGAGGGGCAAACGACGCTCTGGTTCCTGAACAGTAGCAACAACACGTTGGCACTGTACAGGTTCGTGAATGTGTAGGAAGGTTGTTGAAGAACGCTTGAATGCGGGCAATCGTGTATAGCGCGGGTGAGAGCATGGGTATCCCGCGCACTTCAAGAGCCGCGCAAGCAGCGTGACCTGTAGTATAGTAGTGACGCAGCTTGTCTGTGTCATACTCCCCTTGCCCGTGTGGTGTTCCCTTGTGCTTCTCTCGCTCCCTAATTCACGCGGAGCGGCTTGACCTCGCGGCGCACACGTTTGCCCTGGCGAATTTGCTGGGCGGCGGTACGGTCTTTCTGAGCTTCGAGTTTGATAAGTGGAAACGGGCGGTTGAACTGGCGATCAAATGACTCGGCTTTTTCGTCGGAGAAACTCGCCCGTCGCTCGTAGGCACGGGCGAAGATATCGCGTTTCGCCTCGTCGGGGAGGTCGGTCAAGAGCAGGTATGCCAGCGCGAACTCTGGCTTGCCCTGCTCCGCGTATGCGTCAGCGAGGGTGAGCGCGTCACCCCCCTCAGCTACCTGTTTACGAGCCTGCTCAAGAAAAACTTCTTTGAGTAATCGGCTATGAAGTTCCGCGAAATCGATAGGCATGTCAGGCTCCTGTGCTATACGGTTTGGTCTCCCGGCTGGTGCTAAAAAGAAGAGAGACCGCGAGGGCCTCACCTGCACCCAAATTACAGTATACTACTTTTGCTTACCGTTTGTGCTTGCTCTTCCTGATGCCATTTTCGGGCGTAGAAAAATAGTTCGCGGAAGGCGCGGATAATCACAGCAGGTTTTGCACCCGTTGCACGTCCGCCGCGACGTGGCAAGTGCTGGACGCCAACCTCCGTGTAGGTGTAGCCCTCGCGGGTGAACTTGTACAGCATCTCTGTGTTAATCATCGCGCCACGCGTCTCAAGTTTGTTCTGCTGAAAAAACTCCGCTTTGTAGAGCTTAAAGGCACAATCAATGTCGCGCACGCGTAACCTGAACACGGACTGCACCAACATCTTCCAGCCCCACGCGTTGAGCTTGCGTAACCGTGTATCTTGTCGGTCAATTCTGTAGCCAAGTACAGCGTCATATTGCCCAATCAAAGGAAAGAAGCGTTCGAGGTCGCAAATATCGAACTGCCCATCTGAGTCCATAAAGAACACAAGGTCTTTGCTCGCGGCCTCGAACCCGCTTACAAGTGCCGCGCCATACCCCTTATTGACCTCATGATTGATGACATGGACGCGCGGTTCTTTTGCCGCGATCTCTTCGAGAATGGTGCGCGTCGCGTCTTTGCTGCCATCATTGACAACAATTACCTCGAAGTTCTGTGTCCAGACTGACACCGCCTCAACCACTGCCTGCATGGTGCCTGCAATCGCTACCTCTTCGTTGTGGGCAGGCATGACAATCGAAATGCTGTACGCAAGTTTCATTGATTGCTCTTTCACTCCTACCTGCTGCTCTTGTCTTTTCTGCATCGCTTCCTCACTTGTGGACTGTGCTATCATTGTACTATTGGTCTTGCCTGTATGTGTATTTGGAGTGCTAGAAAAAACCCAGAGACGCATTCCTAAGTATGAGATAACAGAGGTTCCGATAATCGCTAGTCCTTTAGAAAGATTGGCCCATAGGAAATTGTTTCTAATCAAGGGATGTAACACTCCTGCCGCTATCCAGATGATACCATCATTGCATAGAATGCCAAGCACGCTTACAAGGGCAAAGCGTAGCAATTCGCTGCCATTCGTCTTTCTTTTGTGCTTGAACGTCCAATGTTTATTGAAATAAAAACTATTGATTGCGCCCACTGTATATGCAAGAGAATTATAGCCTAGAAGAAAATTAGTATTGTGTGTGGGAAAACGCCATAATAGCAGGTTTAACACAAGAATATCTACGCCTGTGTTGAGCACACCAACGATAGCGAACCGCATAAGTTGCAACAGCGAAGTAGAGAACATCTGAATTTTTGATACTGGGCGTCTCTCACCTTCCAGAATATACGGCTCTACGCGAGAGAGTGTTGCGGTAGATGTTTGAATATCAGATAAATTTGACAAGAAAAACTCCTATTTTGATAAAGCACTAGTGAAAAATAGAACGAGTAGTTTAGAGCACCTATAACATATACAGGTAAAAATAGGACTGGTAGAGTGTTTGTTACCCCTCTATAATGAGAACGTTCTAATGGAGGAAAAGTCATAAAACGCACCCTATCGTAGGAGTATTTGATGGATACGCTGGACACAAAACATATCTCACAGGGTACAACGAACCCGCAACGTGATACATCGCTTTCAGAAACACCAACTCCCCCCGCAATAGAGCGGGAGCAGCAGACTACGCGACTACAAACCTTCGTGCAAAAGTGGTCACGGGCAACCTTGAGCATTCTTCCTATTTATGTCGCTCTTCACATTGGGTTTTTTCTTACAACCTGTCTTTCATTTCTCTTCACTCATGGCGATTTTGATGGCTTCTGGGTCAAATTTCACGAATTGGCGAACGCATGGCATCGCTGGGACACCGGACACTACATGAGCATCGCGCAACACGGCTATACTGATGCCTTTCGGTCCGCCTTTTTTCCGCTTTATCCTCTGCTGATCCGCGCTCTTACGCCTTTGACTAATCATAATCCACTTTATGCCGCGCTACTTATTTCTGATATTGCTGGTTTCTTTATGCTCGTTGTGCTATACCAACTTGTGCGCGAGGACTTTTCCGAGGAACGCGCCAACCGTACCGTCCTGTACTTATCGCTCTTTCCCACCGCCTTTTTCTTTGCCGCCGGTTATACAGAGTCGCTTTTTCTCTGCTTGACCCTCGCGGGTTTTTACAATATTCGGCGTGGCAACTGGTGGATTGCTGGCATCTTTGGCTTCTTTGCGTGCCTGACGCGTTCAGCAGGCGTATTTCTGTTGCTCCCCTTCGCCTACGAATATCTGCGTCAACATGAGTGGAACCTCGGACATATCCGCTTTGATGTGGTGAGCGGCGGCGTTATCGCGGCGGGTACTGGTATCTATGCACTCTATTGCTACTATAAGTTTCATGATGTGCTGGCCTTTTCGCACGCGCAGGCGTACTGGAATCACTCACTGCAAGTTCCCTGGTATGGTGTCGTCAATTCAATCAAGGCAATCAACACCAGTAGTGGGCTGGTTAGCTTTCAATCTATGCGCAATATGCTTGACCTCATTCCCGACCTTATTATGCTTATACTTATTGTGTTGCTCTTTGTAGGGCCTGCGAAGTTTCCGCGCTCGCTGTGGTCGTACGGCATTTACGCGGCATTTCTGTATATCTTCCTGCAAGTTTTTCCAGTTGGAGGAACGGGCCTCTTCCCGTTGCAATCCGTGTCGCGCTACTTGCTAGAACTTTTCCCCGCGTTTATTGTGCTTGCGGCCTTTGGCAAGTACCGCATGGTGCATATGAATTACCTGGTGATTTCGGGGGCGTTGCTTTTCTTCTTACTCACACAGTTTTTGACGGGCCACTGGGTTTTATAGTATCTATCACAGTAAAACCTTACTACGGCCTCAGAAGAATGGTGAGGAACATTTATGCAATCAGCAAAAAATAATGTCCAAAAAAATATGATCGCCAGTAGCAGTATCGCCAATGAGACGTCTGCGGTTGAGCAGTCTCATGTCGCGCAACTCATTGTGCCTTCTCTTCAAAAGCCACGCACGGTAAGCAGTTGGAAGCTCTGGCTTGAGGCATTTCAGGCCGTTTTCCCCATTTATCTCGCGACGCGTATCGCATTTCTGCTTTTGACCTATCTTTCTACGCTTTTCTTTTTCGATAACTTTTCAGATCATACACGAAAACTAACTGACCTCCTCAAACAGTGGAGTCGTTGGGATACAAGCCAGTTTACGAGTATCGCGCAATCTGGCTATACTAACCCTTCCACCGCGGCTTTTTTCCCTTTGTATCCCATGCTGGAAGCACTCCTGACGCCAATTTTCCACAAACCATTTTACGCAGGTCTGGTTATCTCTAATCTCGCGACACTTGGGTTGTTCATGGTGCTTTACCGCATTGTGCGTATTGAGACGAACAAGAAACAGGCGGTACGTACTGTCCTGTTTCTTGCGGTATTCCCTACCGCCTTCTTCCTTGCTGCCGCGTATAATGAGTCGCTCTTCCTTTTCCTCGCGTTGTTCTGCTTCTATCATATGCGTCGTGGGAGCTGGTGGTCGGCGGGTGCGTTTGGCTTGCTTGCAAGTCTGACACGCTCTGCTGGCGTTTTCCTGCTACTCCCTTTCCTCTATGAGTACCTGCGACAACATGAATTCAAGCTCCAACGTATCCGCTTCAACATCGTTGCGGGAGCACTCATACCGATAGGACTTGTTCTGTTCGCTTTGTATTGCTACTATAAACTTCACGATATTCTGGCATTTTTACACGCACAAGTTTCCTGGCACCGGCAACTCTCGCTTCCCTGGTACGGTTTCACGAGCGCAATCACCAACATTCAGGATCATGCAATACTCTCGTTTAACTCTATACATAACGTGATTGATTTAAGCGCGGGACTTGTCATGCTCGCTCTCATTACATTGTGCTTTGTTGGCCCCTGGAAGTTCAGCCGTGATCGTCTTGTATATGCGCTCTACGGCCTGGTATTCTATCTTTTCCTGATACTCTTTCCTGCAATGGGCGATTCTCCATTGCAATCGCTCTCACGCCTGGTACTTGAGCTATTTCCAGCTTTCATGATTCTTGGCGCAATGGGTAGACGACTCGCGTTCAATATCTACTATTTGACGATCTCGATTAGCCTGCTGGCATTTATGCTCCTACAGTTCTTGATGGGCCTCTGGATTGTATAATGGACGATATTTGAGGAAACGCTATTTCTGTCAAGCAAAGGAAAACGTATGGACGTTGTAACCTGCGGGGAACTCCTGGTTGATTTTGTCGCGACACAGACGGGTGTTACACTTGCTCAGGCACCTGCGTTCAAGAAAGCACCGGGTGGTGCGCCTGCCAATGTTGCTGTTGGTGTTGCCCAACTTGGCTATCACGCTGGCTTTATGGGACAGGTGGGGAACGACGAGTTTGGTCATTTTCTTGCCGATACATTGCGCCAACACGGTGTAGATGTCGCTGCCCTGCGTTTCTCTTCACAGGCACGTACCGCTCTGGCGTTTGTCTCTTTGCTCGACGATGGCGAGCGCGACTTTATGTTTTACCGCCATCCCAGCGCGGATATGTTGTGGCAAGCTGAAGCCGCTGACTTCCTGTACGCCGCACAAACTCGTATTTTTCACTACGGCTCTATCTCGCTTATTGGTGAGCCGAGCCGAACCGCAACGCTCGCGCTGCTCTCCCATGCACAGAAGGGCGGCGCGTTGCTCTCTTACGACCCTAATTTGCGCCTTCCATTATGGCCTTCGTCAGAGGCCGCTTGTGCTGGAATACTTGAAGGGTGGCAATATGCTAACGTCATTAAAGTGAGTGAGGAAGAACTATTCTTTCTCAGCCACCAGCCATCACTTGAGCACGCGGTGTGCTCCCTCTGGCATGACACTCTTCGTCTGCTGGTGGTCACGCAGGGGAAAAATGGGTGCGTCTATTTTACTCCCGATGCAAGCGGGCAGAGTATGGGCTTTGTTGTTCGCGCTATTGATACAACCGGGGCGGGCGATGGCTTTGTTGCGGGTATGTTAGCAGGTCTGCTTCAAACCGACTTACGCTGGGAGTCGGCGGGAATAGAGCAAGCATTGCGTCTGGGAAATGCCGTGGGTGCGCTTGTAACCACACAGGTCGGCGCAATTTCATCGCTTCCCACTATGCAGGATGTACAAGTATTTTTACATCAGCATGATACAATAGGGCAATAGAACAGGTATAGCATGATGTTGTAACACATGCAAAAGGAAAGGCATATGAGTAACCTACCACCATACAGCTATAATTCGCGGCCTGGAGAGGACGCAGAGCCGACAGCCGCCGCGTCATACAATTTGTATCCGCAACAGCCCTCCGACCCATATTTACAACAACCTGTGCCTGAACGACCCTCTGGCTATTCAGACATGCTTGCTGAAAATCCCTACGCGACCTCCGCGCCACAACTGTATACGCAGCCACCGTATGCTGTACCACAACAGCCGCCTGGGTATGCTATGCCATATCGTAATGAGGGAGTAGAGCCGGGCAAAGGTATGGCAATTGCTGGACTCGTTATGGGCATTCTGAGTATCTTTTCCGCGTTTATCCCATTTGTTGGCCTGGTTTTTCCGATACTCGGTATTGTCTTTTCTATTTTGGGTCGCAAGTCTACCTCACTGCGAGTCGTGGCAATGATTGGCCTAATACTTAGTATCACGGGTGTCATATTCTCGTTTATTATGATCTATGTGTATTACTATATTGGTACACATACGAAGCAATGAATCATGATGTTGCGGATATTTTAAGTAATAAGTGTGCAATAGGCAAAGGGATACAGGTTTATCTGCATCCCTTTGCCTATTGCACACTTATTACTGCGTATCTCTAGCTATTTATAGCCGCTCGATAACCATACCGTTCGCCATGCCGCCCCCTTCGCATATGGTTTGCAGTCCATAGCGTCCGCCTGTGCGCTCAAGCTCGTGCAGGAGTACCGTTGTGAGGCGTGCGCCGGAGGCACCGAGGGGATGTCCAATCGCAATCGCGCCACCATTGACGTTTACCTTGCTCAAGTCGGCCCCCATATCGTGTTTCCATGCTAGCACGACGCTCGCGAATGCCTCGTTAATCTCTACAAGGTCTATCTGGTCGATTGTCAGGCCAGCCTTCGCGAGTGCTTTTTGCGTCGCGGGAATGGGGCCAGTGAGCATGAAAATGGGGTCAGAGCCTGCAACTGCGAACGAGATAAAACGGGCGCGTGGCTTGAGGCCAAGTCGTGCGGCAGTCTCTCTATCCATAATGAGGACGGCAGCCGCGCCATCGCTGATCTGTGACGAGTTGCCAGCCGTTATCAAGCCGTCGGGCTTGAACGCGGGTTTCAGGCTCGCCAGCTTTTCAAGGCTTGTATCTGGCCTGATGCCTTCGTCGCGGACAAATTCGCTGGTAGTTCCGTCTTCATTTTTTATCTGAATTGGCACAATCTGCGACGTGAAGCGGCCTTCATTTGTGGCCTGAGCGGCACGTCGATGACTCTCCAGACTGTACTCGTCGAGGTCGGCGCGGCTCAATTCCCACTTGTGCGCGATCAGATCGGCACTGATGCCCTGATGAACAAGGCCATCATGATAGCGTTCGACCATACGTGGCCCAAACGGTGCACCGGGGCCTTGCGACGACGAACCCATTGGGACGCGCGTCATGACTTCGACGCCGCCCGCGATTACGACATCATAGGCACCACTCATCACGCCTTGCGCTGCAAAGTGAATCGCCTGCTGGCTTGAGCCACATTGACGGTCAACAGTTGTGCCGGGTACGGACTCCGGAAAACCGGCGGCGAGCGCGGCGTTGCGCCCAACGTTCAGGCTCTGCTCCCCAACCTGACTAACACAGCCTATGATAACATCTTCGATTAGCGCGGCGTCAATGCCAGTGCGTTGTACCAGTGTCGCAAGTGTCTGGGCCAGCAGGTCTACCGGATGCCAGTCCTTGAGTTTTCCACCTCTACGCCCGACAGGGGTACGAACAGCGTCCACTATGACGGCTTCCCTCATTGTAGCCATGAAAATCCTCCTACGAAGATAGGTATTATGTCAAAATACATGGTTCGCGTCTCTGCTGTATAGTTAGTCATCTTTTGTCAGGGATGTGCAAGGTGGCATACAGGCCACCCTCTATGCCCTAACAGAGAATCAAGTCGCGCCTTCGCAACAAAAATGCCGCGAGTGCCGAGAGCACGACAATATAGCCTAGTGCCAGCGCAACCATGACAAGCATGTACCAGTCGAGCGTAGCAAGCGTATCGAGGTTATAGCAAACGGTCATGGGAGCAAGCGGAATGCGTACCCACGAGAAGTATGTGGCAACGAAATTGTTGCTTGTGTTTGTATACAGCACGAGCGCGAGCCACGCCACAAAAGCTATCTGAATGCGGCGTGTGCTGACGGGTATCGAGAGTAAAACCGTGAATATTGAAAGAATAGTGCAGTTAATAAGCAGGCCGACGGCACCTAGCGTCATGTTGCTGACAGTTGCGTCCGCGATACACAGAGGATTGCACGGTGGTGGACTGAAGCGGTGAAAGCTCATCGCAAGCAGCATGAGCAACAAAAACGCTGGAACGCGTAGCACGCTTGCTGCGAGAATGACGCCGCGAATATAGGCCGAGCGCGAGGTCAGGCGTGCGAGTGGAAGATAGACCCGCGCACTCATCGCCCGTTGCGTCATAACAACAGTGCTAAGAATGGAGAGTACGCCCAGAGCTTGCCCCGCCGTGCCAAAGAAATACTTGACATCGCCCCCAAATTCTAAGTAGAAGATGGCATAGGCAAGCCATACAAAGATAATATCGCCCAGTATCCAGCCACTCCGCATATAACTTCGCAGCGTAAAACGCGCCACAATCAGGGTTGGTGTGCGCCAGAGGCGTGTAAACATGTTGGGCGCTCCCATAGATGTTTGCGTAACAGTTGTGTTCATCTATACCTTCTTTCTCTATACTGCAGACAAAATATTTGGTAGGAAAGAGGTTAGATGCGAGCGAGCACAGCCGCGTTATCGCTTGCCTGTGTTGTGCGTACATATACCTCTTCGAGTGTGCGATTGACGGGAGTCAACGAGGTTATCGCGATGTTCGCGTTGACGAGTCGCGCGAGTACGTCGGTTTGTGCGGAGTCGGCGATATGGAGCATGTTTCCTTCGGTTGTTATCACCTGCGCTCTGATACCCAATCGTGTCGCCACGCTTTCCGCGCTCTGGTCGTGTGCCAGTACAATCTCGACAATGCCCTGTAACTGTATCAGGTCTGCTACTGTGCCACTGAGAAGTAGGTGTCCGCGCCGCAGAATGCACACGGAGTCACACAGTGCTTCGACTTCGGAGAGATAGTGTGAGCAGAGCAGAATCGTCTTGCCCTCTTTTCGCAATCCCGCGATAATCTGGCGTACCTCCCACTGACTACGCGGGTCAAGTCCACTCGTCGGCTCATCGAGTATCAGTAGTTCGGGATTGGTCAAAAGAGCCTGTGCAATCGCGAGCCGTTGCAACATCCCCTTCGAGTACGTGCCGATGGGGCGGTCTGCGGCCTCATGCAGATTGACCTGTTCAAGAAGTATTTGTACTCGTGAGCGGTTCGCCACGTTCCACAGGCCCGAAAGTTCGCCAAGATACGTAAGGTAGGCGCGTCCAGTGAAGCGTATGTCGAAGATGGGTCGTTCATGTACATAGCCAATGCGTGGGTGTACGAGCGCGACCTGCTCCTCGCCAAACACGCGAATATGTCCCGATGTAGGAAAAATAAAGCCCATAATCAGACAAACCAGTGTAGATTTGCCCGCGCCATTTTCACCTAGAAGTCCAAACGAGGCTCCCGACTCGATTGTGAGATTAAGTGTATTGAGCGCGGTAACATGCGAACCATACGATTTTGTCAGGTCAACACATGCAATAACAGGCGTCATAAAAGTAGCTCCTCATAACTATCTTACTTGTAGAGGTGGCAAAAATTCTAGGTTCATACATATCACCCTCAGAGTCATTTATTATAATCAGCTCATTGACCATCCTCCATGTGGTTCGCGCTTTCAGCAGAAAGCTAATGCGGCTACAAACGATAAAGACTCCAATGCCCACGAACAAAAGCCCGACGAGTACTATACCCAGTCCAAACTGGAAACCGAGAGACATTGGTTTTCCCTCTCTTAACAAAAAAGCGATTTGCGTGAACCAGAATGTGTACATCAAATACATTATACTTTGCTTGTTTTGCATTATAGCAGGATTGGGAAGAGTGGGTAGCGTAAGTTGTTGTGTGCTACAATGCATTTTGAAGCAGAAACTCTGGAGGGTGTATGGAGCAACTCAAATATATAGACCTATTTTGCGGAATTGGTGGTTTTCATCTGGCGGCAGAGAATGTCTGTGCAGAACGAAGTATCGAACCTGTATGTGTCTTCTCGTCGGATATTGACGCTGACTGTCAGGTGACATATGAGGCTAATTTTGGTCAAAGACCTGTGGGTGATATATGTCAGGTCGATGCGTTAGCGATACCTGACCATGATATTTTGTTTGCGGGTTTTCCCTGTCAACCCTTTAGCATTATAGGTTCGCGTCTGGGATTTGAAGATACGCGTGGCACGCTCTTCTTTGAAATTGCTCGTATTCTGGACGCCAAACGTCCCAGAGCTTTTGTGTTGGAGAACGTAAAACAGCTTGTGGGCCATGATGGTGGTCGCACATTGAAACACATTCTCGAAACGCTTGCTACTCTTGGTTATACCAATACGCATTTTAAGGTGCTGAATGCACTGGACTATGGGGTTCCACAAAAACGCGAACGTGTATTTATTGTTGGCTTCCTTGACGCTGTTGTACATACGTGGCCTCAAAGACCAACGAGAGTGCAGACACTCGATGATATCCTCGAAAAAGAGGTTGACAAGTTCTACTATGCCTCCGAACAAATTAGAACAAATCGGCTTGCGAAACGTGAGAAAGTTATAAGCCATCGTACTATCTGGCACGAGAACAAGGGCGGGCATATTAGTGCATATCCATACTCATGCGCTTTACGAGCAGGCGCGTCCTATAACTATTTGCTTGTTGATGGTGAGAGACGGCTAACGGAACGTGAGATGCTACGACTTCAGGGGTTTCCCGACACTTACAAAATTGCCTGTAACTATGGAGCGATGCGAAAGCTAACGGGCAATTCGGTGGCGGTTCCCGTTGTCAGTGCCGTTGTGCGTTCTGTGATGGATGTACTTGGGCAGCAACAGCCAACTCAAAGGGCGGTACAACATATGCTCTTAAGTGAAGAAGTACCTGTTGTATAAGCTATAGAACCGAGAAGAGGAGTTGTAAATATGCCTTCACTTCAGGAAGCTAAAGAGCGTTTGGATCATATTATAAATATTGCTAGAGTACAGTGGTACAAGCCTATTCAGATAGCGGAAGTATTGCATAAGTCTAGAATGAATACATCAAATCTTGATACAGGCTCATTGGAAACCTATAGAGTACAGTCGCGTCGCTGGCGGGATGAAGTATGTTCATTGTTCTTACAAAAACAAAAAGCAGGCTCTACTTCTAGTTCTCGCTATCAGGATAATATCTGGGAAGCCAACGCAATGACTCCTGATTTGCTTGCAATTTTAGATCAGGAAAATAAAAAAAGTGGAGGTGCTGTTGAAAAATATATCTATCTGAAGTTTCAGGCAACACAAGAAGTGGTAGCAGGTATCATTACTGTTGTGGACGATGCAGAGCATAAAACTTTTGATGTTGCATCTTTGTTTGAAGCATTTCAAAGTCAAGCAGTGAAGCGCAGTATAGATAAAGTTTATGAGGTTGTTGTTTACAGCTTAATGGAGACTATTGTAGTTGCTTTAGATGCTCAAGTAACGGTGAGAGTACCGGAGAGCAAAGCGACTCTCTTAGTTGAGTTTTCTGATCTATCGTCTGTTTTGTTAGGGCTTTCTGGTGGGAAAAATGAGCATACTATCCCTGCTCATGTGTATCGTGTAGGCGTAACAAATGCTGCCGATAGCGGACTAGATATGTGGGCTAATTTTGGGCCTGTAATACAGGTAAAGCACATGTCGCTTAACCCCAAACTCGCAAGGGATATTGTGGATCAGGTAGAAAGCGATAACATCATTGTTGTTTGTACGGTATTAGAAAAAGAAACTATAGAAACTGTTCTCAAACAAACAAGTTGGATACGTCGAGTGCGAGACATTGTAACTCAGGAAAAACTAGTTCAGTGGTATACCCTGTGTCTACGTGGTAAACATGCGAACCTACTGGCACAGAAGTTGCTGGATAAACTCTCCACAGAACTAAAAAAAGAGTTTTCGCAAGCAGCAGGAGTTGTAGATTTTATCAAAGAGAGAAGATACATGGAAATACCTTCTCCCACTTTATGGAAAGTTGACCTTTTAAAAAACATTCAAGAGTCAGAAGAAACGCAGGGATTAGAGCATGTACGGGATACTCACAACTCACAAATACTATTTGAGGGTCTTGCAAATCAAGACGAGGAAACTGGTTAGAACAACTTGTACTTGCTGCTCTACAGCTCAGTTTCCTACCACTTGTACAGACAACTCCTTCATGATACAATGGGGCGAAAGAAAAATGTTTATACACTCCACATAAGAAAGAACATGAACGAATACGTAGTGGTCGGGCAAGAGGCCCCAGAAGTTTCCGGAAATTCAGCATCACAAGCGGCATTGAAGAGCATCGAAACGTTCAAAGCTCGTTATCCTTTCCCCATCGACGCCTTCCAGCTTGAAGCGATTGCTCATCTTGCCGATGACCAGTCCGTGATGGTTGCGGCCCCAACCGGCACTGGCAAAACGCTGGTCGCGGAATATGCCATCTGGCTCGCGCAGCAACGGGGTCAGCGCGTCATCTACACGACGCCCCTCAAAGCACTCTCAAATCAGAAATACCGCGATCTGCGTGATGCTTATGGCTCTGATACCGTTGGCCTTGTCACGGGGGATATTGTCGAGCATAGCCGCGCCTCCATCGTGATTATGACTACCGAGGTTTACCGCAACATGCTTCTGGAAGGCGGCGGCGAACGACTTGGCCTGTCGTCGTCGCTCGCGGATGTCGGTTTTGTTGTCTTTGACGAATTGCATTATCTGAGCGATGTCGAACGCGGGCCTGTGTGGGAAGAGGCGATCATTTGCTCTCCGCAGCATGTTCAGCTCGTCGGGCTTTCCGCAACCGTTAGCAATGCCGAAGATATCGCGTCATGGATCAGCCGTGTGCATCGTCCAATCGTGCTTGTGACACACGAACAACGTGCCGTTCCACTGGAACACTACTACTTTCTGGATGAGAAATTGCACCTTGTGCAAGATGCCGATGGCAATCGTGTCGAGACGTTTCCAGATGTTGGCGGCGAGACAAAGGCGGCACAACTAGCGGGTCGGAGCCGTACCTATACATTTGAGGATGACGATGAGGACGAGGAGCCGCGACCATTTCGGCGTCCAGAGAGGCCGATCCGCCAGAAGCTACGCGAGGCCGCCGAGCCGGGCGCCGTCCTGACCGCTTTACGCGATGCCGACCTGTTGCCCTGCCTCTACTTTTTGCCCGGACGCCGCGTGGTGCAAGAGGCCGCGATGAGCGCGTCTGCACACAGCTTCACGACGCCTGAAGAGGCGAACCGCATTCGAGAAGAGATCAATATCTGGCTAGAGCAGTTGCCAAAAGAGGATCGCGGCCTCAAACAAGTTATCGAGCTAACGAGCCTGTTGCCGCGCGGTCTCGCCTTTCACCACGCCGGATTATTGCCGGGGTTGAAGGTGCTGGTAGAAACGCTTTTCGCACGCGGCTCGCTGCGGGCCGTCTTCGCTACTGATACGCTCGCGTTGGGCGTCAACCTGCCCGCGCGTACCGTTGTCGTCGGTAGTTTGAGTAAGTTTGATGGGCAAGAGATGCGTCTACTGACACCCAATGAATACCGTCAGTTGACGGGTCGCGCGGGTCGGCGTGGCATGGACCTGCACGGCTCGGCGGTTATCCCGTATTCGCCCTGGGAGCCATTCGAGCCATCGTTTCAGCGTATCACGGGCAAGCTACATCCCGTCACCAGCGCGTTTGTCATTCGCTACAACTCTGTGCTGAACCTGTGGCAGCCGGGGGATGTCCAATTTCTGCGCCGTATCTGTGCCTCCAGTCTGCGTGAGTACCAACGCTATATGATGTGGGAACTCAGCGAAATACAACGCTTGGAGACGCGGCACAAAAAAGCGAAGAAGCCGGGCAAGAAAAAAGGTGCCGCGTCCAATGGTGCCGCGCTTGCCCTTGAAAAGCGGCGCGCAAAGATTGGCGCGTACCCTCTGAGTCGGGCGGGTGCGGCGGAACTCGATGGCACAATCTTCGCCCTCCGCGCCCTCGGTTTTATCGGGACAGATGAACAACTCACGCTCAAAGGCCGTCTGTTGCGTGCTATTTTTCATCCCGTTGGCGCGTTGATTATCGAGCTTATCACGCAAGGCGTCATGGATGGATTGACCGTGAGCGAGATTGCCGAGGTGTGTAGCTGGTTTACATTCAATACCGATAAGCGTGTGAAGAACCGTAATGTTGTACATGAAAAGCTTGTACAGGTACGGCAGCAACTCTGGCATATAGTGCAGCGCGTCAACGGTGTCGAGACGCGGGCGGGCATAAATCCCACGCCTGGTATCGCGCCCGAATTTCACGGTGTCGCCCTCGCGTGGGCGCGTGGCATGACGCTCAGTGGTCTAATGAAGCGCATCGACCTTGCCGAGGGCGATATTCTTATGTCGATCAACCAGACAATCGACCTGATACAGCAGGTGCAGGCCGCAGTTGGGCAGGTGCTAGATGCTCGCGACCTGTGGGGCAAGTTGGTGGCACCCGAAGAACTTGAAGGCGAGGGCAAAGAGCACGCGAGCGAACGTGAGCAGCGCGAGCAACTCGCGGTACAACGGGCGCGGCTTGAGCGTATCCGTCCTATGCTGGCGCAGGCGGCGGCATCGCTGCTACACGGCATTATTATTCAGAGCCGCACCGTTCCATCAATGGTAGTGCTACTCGATGATGAAATCGTCCCGCTTGACGCAGAGGAAGATCTCGACCCGTTGATACTTAGCGACCCCACCGTCTAAAACTGGGCAATCCGAAAAGGTGGGTTGGTAGAACAGGGAAACTCTTGCGGTCTCCCTGTTCTACCAACCCACCTTTGTATTCCCTGCATCCCTCTATATATTTTGTCCCTGTGTCCCGTATGTTATTTCGCCCGCCCGCTCTCCTGTCAAGTCACAGCGTCTCCCTGCTCGGCTACATATCCCAGTGTTCCGTAAATCGTAGCATCGTCTCGTTTATTGCATTGAGAATGATGAATGTGGTCTTTTATCTTGCAACAGACATTACTTTGGTCATGAAAAAGGGGCTATTCATTGTCAGGGCGGCTCTATTTGACTAAGATGTAGATACATGGTGAAGTAATACACAAATGGGCAAAGTATACGTGTGGTGTGCGTCGGTGAAATGTTGCGCGAAACGCGGAGGGGCTTTCCCGCGTACCAATAGATTTGATGACGGAAATTGTTAGAGTAAGGAAGAGGATGCATGAACGCAGAAGCTTTGATTGGAACGGTGCTTGGCACCTGCACACTACAACGGTTGGTAGGACAGGGTGGGATGGGTGCGGTCTTTCTGGCGCAACAGTCACGCCCACGTCGGCAGGTTGCGGTCAAAGTATTGTTACCAATGGCATCCTTAACTCCCAACCAACTTGCGGCCTTTCTGGAACGCTTCCGTCGCGAGACGGACGCGGCGGCGTCGCTGGAACACACAAACATCATGCCTGTTCATGAGTATGGCGAATACGAGAATATCGCCTATCTGGTTATGCCGTACATCAGTGGTGGCACGCTCCGCGACGAGATGGAGCGCGAATGCCCGATGCCCCTGGCGAAAGTGGTCAACTACCTCGACCAGCTCGCAGCCGCCCTCGATTTCGCGCACGCGCACGGGGTTATTCACCGTGATATCAAACCCGCCAATATTCTGGTGACGGGCGAGGGCCGCCTCTTGCTGACGGACTTTGGCCTGGTCAAGATTATCACCGAGGGCCAGACGCCACAAGCGCGGCTCACGGGCGAGGGCGCACCCGTTGGTACACCCGATTATATGGCACCGGAGCAAGTGATTGGCGAAGACGTAGATGGACGCTCTGACCTTTATTCGATTGGCATTATTTTGTATCAGATGATTACAGGCACGACGCCGTTTCAGGGCGAGACACCAATGCAGATTGCCTCGCAACACCTGCAAGTGCCGCCACCATCGCCGCAGATGTTGCGTCCAGACCTGCCAATCGCGGCGGAACAGGTTATTCTCAAAGCACTTGCCAAGCGTCCCTCTGATAGATACGCGCGTGTACAAGACCTGGCGAAGGCATTTCGCACAGCATTGATTGGTTCCGGTATTCCTCTGGGCAGTGGTGCTAGCGCGGCCCTCAACGGAGCTACTGCCGCTCGTTTATTGACGCCACAGGCTGCGTTTGGTATGCAAAAGCAAACAGCTCCTTCGCCAGCGTTCGGGCAGGGCGGCAATACTTTGCTGGATCGCCCAACGGGATTATTGCCCGCGTTTGGGTCGGGTGGTAGTGGCCTTTTGAGTAAAGCAATGGGGGGCCTTCCCTCCGTAACGACCACCTCGATGCCAGCCGCGAAGTCGGAGCGTTCCAGTGGCCTGCTTTCACGCACGGGCAAGTTCCCCCAGATGGCGACAGGCACGATGGGAACCATGCGTACCGCCGCACCGCAGGATACCGCAGATGTTGGCACAAACGGCTTTCCCGCTCTCTCTGCCAATATCATGAACACACCATCGACAGACAGTTTACAGGTGCCAGCCGCGACACAGTTGGATACCTTCCGTCAGATGTCGCCCGCCCTGGATGGTACGGGAGCATTCAGCATTCCCGATAGATCGCGCAACACGGTAAAGCTTACCTCACCGCTCAAGATTGTACAGGTGCCAGTCGCGGGCCAGCCGGGTCGATATATGACAGGACTGTTGCCCTCGGCATCCACTGCGCAGTTGCCGCCGCTCGAAGGTGAAACTGGTAAGAAGAAGCCTAAGAAGTGGGTTACGGTGGTCTCGCTTGTGGTTGTGCTGCTGCTGCTGATTGGCACCGCCAGCACGTTCTGGTTTGTTCGCACACATCCAAATCTTACCGCGAAGCAACAAACTACCACGCATCCTGCCAAGGTGGGGCCGCCCAACGTGAAAGCAACCGCGCTTTCTCAGGCAACCGCGACAGCACGCGCGAACATCATTCTCAATGATCCGTTGAGCACTAACACCAACAACTGGTTGACAACGCCCGCGAATGTGTACGCGTTCAAAGATGGCGCGTACCACATCACCGATCAGGGTGATAATGGGCGTGCGACGGTGCTACAATCCGCACCGTTCGCGGGCGCAATCGGGTATACACTGACGATGTATGAAATAAAAGGCGATGATGCCTCGGTCAACAACTCGTTTGGGATGATTATGCGCTTTAATCAGCAAACAAAGGGTAAGACGACAGTCACAACGTTCTATAGCTTTGAGGTGGTCAATAGCAAGGGTGGCGAGTATCAGTTCTGGAAATACGATGATAGCAAAGGTGCCGCCGCCGCGAACGTCCCATGGACGAAACTCTGGCATCAGCCACTGGGGAACGAATTTCATCAGGGACAGGGAACGCCGAACGCCAACACGGTCAAGGTGTTTATGAATGGCGCGAAGTTCACTATCACAATGAATGGCAAAAATATCACAACTGTTCAAGATACCGCTCTTACAAATGGCACGGTGGGCATGATCGTCAACCTTAATGGTACAGAGGTTGCCTTCAAAAACCTCCTGCTTACACGGAACTAGGGGAAACACAATGAACGCAGAAGCTTTGATCGGAAAAGTAGTTGGCACTTGCACACTACAAAAGCTCATAGGGCAGGGCGGGATGGGGGCAGTCTTTCTGGCGCAACAATCGCGTCCACGCCGTCAGGTCGCGGTCAAAGTGCTGCTGCCCATTGTGCGCTTAAACCCCAATCAGCAGGCCGCCTTTTTGGAGCGTTTCCGCCGTGAGACTGACGCGGCGGCATCGCTCGATCATCCCAACATTCTGCCGGTTCATGAATATGGCGAGCGTGAGGGCTTGGCGTATCTGGTCATGCCCTATGTGAGTGGTGGTACGCTGCGTGATGAACTGGAACGCGAGGGGCCACTACCACTGGCAAAGGTTGCCAACTATCTTGACCAGCTCGCAGCCGCGTTGGAGGTCGCGCACGGACGTGGTGTGATTCATCGTGACATTAAGCCCGCCAACATCTTGAAGACAGCAGAAGGGCGACTTTTGCTGACGGACTTTGGTCTGGTCAAAGTAATCGCAGAGGGGCAGGCGGCCCAGGTGAGCCTCACGGGTGCAGGGGTGCCACTGGGAACACCGGACTATATGGCACCGGAGCAGGTGATGGGTGGTGAGATAGACGCCCGCGCCGACCTCTATGCGCTTGGTGTTGTGTTGTACCAGATGGTGACGGGCAAAACACCGTTCAAAGGCGACATGCCGATGCAGGTCGCGATGCAGCATGTGAACGCAGCTCCTCCATCGCCACGCAAGTTGCGCGAGGAACTGCCAGCGACGGCGGAGCAGGTGATGTTACGCGCGATTGCAAAGAAACCTGCTGACCGTTACGCCAATGCTCAAGACCTTGCCAGCGCATTTCGGCTCGCGCTCGCCGTTTCCGGTGTGCAGCTTTCCGCGCAGAACGTCGCGGGTGGTGGCCCCATTGCGCCGGGCGCGGAGAGTCGTTTATTTACGCCACGCGGTCTCTTCGACCCCTCGTGGCAAACAGGGATGGCAAATACAGTGCAACAAAAACCTAAGTTTGGCGGTGTGTCGCGGGCAAATTCACACTCGCTTGTCCCTTTAACGCCGCGCCCGTCAGCCGACGCGACAGCGGGCCAGAACGATATAGTCGCGAAGACCAGCATGACGCTGGCCTCTCTGACCGACCTTATGCCGCCAGCTGACGCCGCGTCCAATGTACACATGAATACGCCGTATAACGCACAGAATCCATATACCCCCATCTCATTCGCTCCTGATATGGCGCAGGTGCAGCAACCTTCGAGTGCCGATGTAAATTCGATGAGTTCGGGCAATATGCGCCAGAACACGAATGGGCAGTCATCGCTCAAGCCGAGGCTCGTGCATAAGACTGGCCTGTTGCGTCCAACAAGCAACAGTGGTATCACAGGCATAGATGTGCCACAGACAAATATACCGTTCGCCCCCCCCTATCCAACGGTGCCATCGACGCCTGGGAGCATGGGTAAAAGCGGTTTCAATCCTCCCTCGCCGGTGCCAACGAATAGAGTGGGCGGCACTTCTGGTACTGCGACATTCTTTTCCGGTGTGCGGGGAACGGCGGGCGCGACAGGCATGTTGCCGTCTGATATGTCGCAAGGTGGAGGTGGACAGGGGGCCGCAACGACGGTTAAGCTGACGCAATCGTTCAAGGTCATTCAGGTGCCTGTCGCGGGCCAACCGGGGCAGTTCGTGACGGGACTCTTGCCCATGCAACCGCAAGATCAAGACGGTATGCCGCTTTCGTCCGCGTCAAACCTGGAACCCTTGCTTTCGGGTACACCGCTGCGAGCCTTCAACAAGGCGAAAAAGAACGCGAAGGCATTACTTGTGTGCGCGGTGGTCTTGCTTGTGCTGCTCAGCTCTGGTACATTCTGGTTTGTGAATGCACACACAAACATCAACAACGCGAGACAGCGTGCCGTTGTGGTGACGCCCAACGCGACTGCGACGGCGGGTGTACGAGCGACTGCGACGGCACAGGCGAACATCATTCTCAGCGATCCTTTAAGCGAGAATAGCCACAACTGGCATGTCTCGAATGGCGGGCCGCAACAGTATGTTTTCAAGGACAAAGCGTACCATATTACTAATAATGATACACAATCGCTTGCCATCGCGTTACTACCAGATGAGACCGTAAGTAGCCCTTACGTTTATTCGTTGACAATGCAGGCGTTAAGTGGTGACGAAACGACCATCACCAATCAGTTTGGATTGGTGTATAACTTCAGCGTGCATCAGAAGGATGGCAAAACATACAAGTCTTTTTATATTTTTGAAGTGGCGAATACAAAAGGCGGTCACTATCAACTGCTCAAGTACGATGATAGCGGCGATCAGGCAAACGGCCCCTGGTCAACGCTCTGGTCGGGCGCATATGAGAACGAGTTTCACGCGGGTCATGGCAAGAGCAGCGTAAACACGTTTAAGGTTATTGTCAATGGCGGCAAGTTTACGCTGATGGTAAACAACAAAAAGGTTGGTGAAGCGCAGGATGGCTCACTGAAGAGTGGTCTGGTCGGGATGCTTGTAAACCTGAATAAGACAGAAGTGGCATTTTCCAATCTGATCTTGACCTATAAATAAGAATTAAACATGTAAAGCGAGTGCAAGAACACTCACAGAATTTCGTGAGTGTCTGCTGTGGAGGTTATTGGCTGATGCATACTCTCTCTCTCTTCGTTCCATTCGCGCAACTTAGCCAGAGCAGCGCAAAAATACTGTCGCTTCCCTTTGGCAATCTAATTACCGCGACACTCTGGATCACTGGCTTTCTATGCCTCTTGAATATTGGGCTTGCTATTTTCTATCGACGCAGAAAAGCGCGTGAGGTTGCGTCATATTACACGGTGTTTACGTTTGAACTTGTAATCTTTGTGTTCGCGTTGCTGTTGCACACGGGCGTGATTACCCGCGTTCCCTTTCCTCTGCCACCGGGACTGCCAATCAATCGTGCCGAGATAGGCGCGACCATCGCGGTAGGCATAGGGTTATTTCCTGCAACCTTTTGGCATCGTACTTCGTTCTCAGATGTAGGAGCGCGTATGGCGGCGGACGCGAAGACGATGAATGATCGTGATGGTGGGGTGAAGATAGGCCGCAAAAATGTTCCAGGCGAATGGATGAATTAGTCAAAAATATATACTCAGGTTTTAATAGTATTATGAAAAAGATTACTGCATGGCAGGTGCGTATTGTCGCGCTCGCGTTTCTCGTTATCTTTGTAGGAAGTAGTTCACAGGTACTGGCGAATACGCTCGCGGCTGGCATAGAAGCCGAGACACATGTGACAACTATCACCACTCCTATCGTACAACTCACTCCTCACTCCTCGCATCGCGGACTGCACATTCAGCATGTGCGACACGCAGGCGCGGACACGACTGGCGGCTATAGCGCAGGAAATGACCGCTAGAGTGTAGCGGTCACGCCTGCCTGTTGTTGTTGCCACATGCGCCAGTAGTCGGTTTCGTTCTGAAGCAGTTGCTGATGTGTACCGCGCTCGCTGATGTGGCCCTGCTGAAAGACGAGGATTTCATCCGCCGACTCCATCGCGGTCAAACGGTGCGTCACCATCAGGGTCGCGCGTCCTTTGCTTAACGCGTGTATCGCCTGTAGCACACTCTGCTCCGCGATGGCGTCAAGGTTGACGGTTGGCTCGTCAAGCAACACAATGGGAGTGTTCTTGAGAAAGGCGCGGGCGATGGCGACGCGTTGACGCTCGCCTCCACTCAACAAGAAGCCCTGCTCACCAACCTGTGTGTCGTAGCCATTTGGAAGCGTCTGCACAAACTCGTGCAGGTTGGCATTTCGCGCGGCCTCAATCATGGCCTCTTCGCTCGCCTCCGGTTGGGCAAGCAGCAGGTTCGCCCGAATAGTTGTGTTGAACAGGTGCGTATCCTGCTCAACTACGCTCACCAGCGTATAGAGGTCGTCCTGCTTATACTCGCGTAGCTCGCGCCCACCGAGGGTGATATGGCCCTCTTCATACTCAAAGAAGCGTAGCAAGAGACGTGTCAAGGTGGACTTGCCCGACCCACTTGGCCCGACCAGCATTACATAGTCGTCGGGTCTTAGCGTGAGGTTGATATCCCGCAACACATACGGCTCGTCCTGCGCGTAGCGGAAGTTGAGTTGCTTGATGTGCAGCGTAGTATCCTGTGGCAAAGGCGCGGGATGCTGTGGCTCCGTCACCGCCGGGAGAGCATCGACGATCTCGAAGAGCCGACTGGCTGCCTTGAGGTTGCCCCCAAGCTGCTGAAATGTGGCGGGAAGTGGTAAGACAATCTCAAAGCTTGCTAGAGCCGATAGCACAAGCAAGGCCAGAAAGATGCCGTCCAGTTGTCCGCTATGCACAAAGGGAATTGCGATAAAGAGCATGACCCACGCGGTCATGTTCATCAAAAAGTTGGTCAGCGCGTTTTGCGTCCCGCCAATGTACGCCGTGACCATTTGCATTCGATTGAGCTTCTTTGTGAGTGCCTGAATATGCGCGGCCTGTTGCTGCTCCTGTCCGAACGCGACTAGATCGGCAATACCCTGCACGCTATCCACAAGCTGCGCCTGCAAGTCCGAGCGGGTCGCGACGATGCGCTGCCCCAGTTCTCGACTCGCGAGATGGGAAAGAGCGGGTATGACGACGCTGGAAAGCAAGAACAGGCCCAAGTACACCAGACCGAACAGGCCACCAAACGCGCCCAGGAAGAGCCACATGAGTAGGGCGACGAGGGCCGCGACAATTGGAGGAGCCAGCACGCGAATATAGAAGTTTTGTAGCAGGTCTACATCCGCTACGGCGCGGCGCAACACATCGCCACTTCGTAGTTCCTGTTGTGAGCCGTTTTTCAAGGTCATCAAACGCGCTGGAACAAGTGGAACGAGAGCTTTGTAAAACCAGACGCGCATATCGGCGAGCAGACGGAACGCGGCTTTGTGTGAGACTAACCGCTCCAAGTAGCGGAACGCTCCGCGTGCGATACCGAAGAAGCGCACGCCCACAATAGCGATTGACAGAGCCGCCTCGGATGGATGCAATGCCGCCTGCGAGATGAGATAGGCGGAGGTCGCGGCGAGACCGATGCCGCTCAACACGGTAGCAGTCCCAATCAAGGCCGAGAGAGCCATCCAGTTCCTGACAGGCCATGCCAACTTGAGTAGACGTGTAAATGTCGTTTGAGTATGTTGTGTAGTAACGTTCATGCGATAACTCCCGCGCCCTCATATGCTCGTACCAGGTTCTGGTAGATTGGTGAGCTTTGGAGCAAGTTTGTATGCGTGCCGTGAGCGGCAACGCGCCCGTCATGTACAACGATAATCTGATCGGCATTTCTAATGGTGTTGAGACGATGAGCAATCACCAGCACAATGCGATTCTGCATCACGGTATCGATGGCGCGAAAGACCTGTTCTTCGCTTTGCCCGTCCAGCGTCGAGGTCGCTTCATCCAGCAGTAGAATGGGGGCGTCCTTCAGAAACGCGCGTGCCAGGCTCAGACGTTGCACCTGTCCGCCGCTTAGACGCGCCCCGCGCTCGCCAATAATCGTATCGTAGCCACGTGGTAGCGTCTGAATAAACGCATCTACATCCGCTGCCTGTGCCGCAGTCACAACATCCGCGAGGGAGGCATCGGCGCGACCCATGCGGATATTTTCCGCGATGGTGGTATTGAACACGTAGGGATTCTGCGGTTGCCATGCGACCATTGTGCGCCATGCCTGCGCCGTGAACTCCTGAATGGGGCGACCATCGATGTTAATATTGCCTTGCGTCGGCTCCATGAAGCGCAATAGCAGGCTCGCGATAGTCGTTTTGCCCGCTCCGCTTGCTCCCACGAACGCCACCTTTTGCCCAGGGAGTATCTCGAACGAAACGCCCTGTAACGCCTCACGCTTCAGTTGATTCTCGTCGGAGGACGGGTAGGCATAGTGCACATCATGAAACGCAAGCGAGTTGTGAACGCTTCTTTCCACTCCTGTGTGCGCTGTATCGTTTGAACGCTGGTTAGCGGCGGCGCGTGTGGTGGGCGCGGTCTCCCCCGTCTGAGTTGGCGTCTCGAAAATGGCGAAGATGCGTTCCGCGCTTGCCGCGCTGTCCATGCTAGCGTGAAATTGAGTGCCAAGCGAGCGCAGGGGCAGGTAAAACTCAGGGGCCAGCAGCAATATAAAGAAGGCGGACTCAAACGGCATTCCATTGTAGAGCAGGCGCAGGCCAATCTCTACCGCGATAATGCCCGTGCTGAGCGTCGCGCCCATTTCCATCACAAACGAGGAGAGAAACGCGATCCGTAGCACTTTCATCGTCACCTCTCCATACCGCTCACTCACGCGCCGAATCGTCTCCTCCTGCACAGCAGAGCGTCCAAACAGCTTGAGGGTCGTCAGGCCCTGCAGTACGTCTAGAAAGTGAGCACTGAGCAGACTCAATACCTGCCAACGTTTCTTCGTCATGGCGTTGGCCTGCATTCCGATAAGGATCATAAAGAAGGGAAGAATAGGCCAGGTCACAAGCAGCACGATGCCGGAAAGAATATCGATTTTGAATACCGTAATCAGAATTACTGTAGGAATAATCATGGTCGAGGCGACTTGCGGGAAAAACTGGATGAAGTACGCGTCAAGTGACTCGATGCCATCAGCGGTGGTATTCACAATCTCACCGCTCCGCTCGCCCTTTGTGTAGAGCGGCCCCAGTTTGAACAGGTGCGTGAAGAGGCGGTTGCGAAGATCGCTTTTCACAACACAGGAGACCGCGTTTGTAATCACGTCGCCACACAGCACTAAAGCCGCGCGTATGCCGAGTATTGCGAGCAAGATATAGAGGGCGGTTAGTGCCTGTGGCAGAGCCTGTTTGAGAAGAAACACGCCGTTGATGATGTGCGCGATAAACGTGGCCTGCGCGACAATGCAGAGCGCGGTCAAAATGCTCAGTATTCCCACCAGCGCGATATAGAGATACATTGTTTTTACATAGTGTAGAAGGCGTTTATTGATACTCATTATTTTTGTGACCTCGTCGATGCAGGCCACGCTGGATAGGGCAACGAACTCATGTAGGGGATGTCAGCACCCCCTACGCGGATTCTTTAATAATGTCCAATCGTGTGTGGCTCAATTCTCTTTCTAAAGACCCAGTAATTCCATGCTTGGTAGAGCATAACAAAAGGGACAACCGTCAGGCCAATCCAGCTAAGAACCACGAGCGAGTATGAGTTTGTGGATGCATTCCGAATGGTCAGGTTCCAGGCCGGATTGAGGCTTGAAATCATCACATTGGGGAAGAGGCACTGCACAACGATAGCCGCCGCGCTGATGATAACGACAAACGACATCGCGAACGCCCACCCGCTGCGACCACGCGCGTTGAGCCAGAGGAGCGCGACCAGCGACGCTAGTATCAGATAGTCCAATGGCACAATTCGCGGGTTCAAGAGAGCCTGCTTGAACACGTTGGTCGCGGTGAAGCCAGTGACAACGACCAGCGTAAGGACGACGAGATTGACGCTCCATATGAATGGTATCACGCGCTGCGCTCGCTTTACAAGCTCACCCGTCACGCGGAGACTGAGAAAGATTGTTCCGTGTAGCAAGAAAAACGTAGCGAAGGCGGCCCCAACGAGCAAGGCGAACGGATTGAAGGGCGTCAGAAACGTACCAGCGTAATCGCCGTGCGCGTTGATCGGCACGCCATGCATCAAGTTGCCGATGACCATGCCCCAGAAAAAGCCGGGGAGTACGCTACCAAGCGCGATCATCCAGTCCCAGAAGCCGCGCCAACGTGGACTCTCATGCTTGCTGCGGAACTCGAATGCCGCGCCACGAATGATGAGCGCGAACAATATCAAGAACATCTCTGGATAGAAGCCGCTAAGCATTGTGGCGTACCAGGTTGGAAACGCGCCAAACAGACATCCACCGGCAGCGATAAGCCAGACCTCGTTGGCGTCCCAGAAGGGGCCAATCGAGTTGATAATCATACGTCGTTCTGTATCGTTCTTGCCCAGAAAGGGTAGGAGCATTCCTACCCCGTAGTCGAAGCCTTCTAGGAAGAAGAAGCCTGTCAGCAGAATGCCCACAAGCAGAAACCAGAGTATTTGTAAGTCCATAATATCTTCCTCTTGTGCTTAGAATGTCGCCACAAGCTGCTTTTCGGGTGTCTCGGTGGCTCCATCGGTCTCTTCCTCTATAGAAGAACCTTGCTTCGCGGTCTTCGCGAGCAGGTAGCCATCAATCACTGCAAGCACGCCATAGGTTACACAGAAGAGTGTCAGAGTCACAAGTACCTCGGTGGCACTCACAGAAGGCGAGACACTATCAACCGTCCGCAACAGACCAAAGATAGTCCAGGGCTGACGGCCCATTTCACCGAGCAACCACCCGCTTGTATTCGCGACGTAGGGTAGGGCAAGCGAGGCGATCAAGCCACGTAGTACCCAGCGATTGTTGAACAGGTCCTTCCGCTTAATCGAAAGGAACAGAGCCGCACCCGCAATCAGCACCATCAACGCACCCACGCCAAGCATGACACGGAAACTATAGAAGGCCACCGTTACATCGGGGATGTAGTTGCCAGGGCCATATAGATGCACATAGGACGCCTGTATCTGATTGATGCCATCGACGCGACTGGTGAAGCTCCAATCCGAAAGGAACCCCGCCGACTGGACGGAG
>JBBQVS010000027.1:0-44232 GCA_038211295.1 Ktedonobacterales bacterium
GCAGACAGGAACCTCCAGGACATGCAGCCTGTGAAACGCTTCTGGACAGTCCCGCCTCTGCGACTGTACCTGTCGGTACAGCCCGTAAGCGGTCTGGTGGAAAGAAGAATTCCCCTGCTTTCTAAGCGGGGAAGTGTCAAACTGTATCTGCAACAACAGAGGGAGATATACTGGTACGAAAACTGGGATTTCGGCAGATGGAAGGAAAGTCGATTGCGCCTGGTCGTATTGCGTATGAATTCGATTTGGATATTCAAGGGGTACGAAGGTTACAGCAGCTAAGCGGGAGGAAAGAATAATATGCTATCGGCAGAACAAAAGGTACGGCAGAAGCTCACAGGGGAGCCGCATGGGGAGCCGACGTTTCAGCACGAAGGCGACGCGGTGGTACGTTGGGTGACAGGTGGTGTGTTGCCCGACCTGTATGTCACCCTACAAACCAACGGCGCAATAACTACGGTGCGATGTGTAACGTGTCACGAGGTGCTGGGGGAAATCTCGGCCCACCATGCAGAAGCGGCGGCACAACAGTTAGCCGTGATGCGTAAGACGCATACGCATGTGTGATATAGCAGGGCGTAGTTCCGCTTCTGGGCCGTGTCCCTCTTGTATTTCTCTCCACCACACGCTACAATCTGTAGCGAATAGCTGTTAGTGTCAAACGCACACCACGACCCTTAAAAGCGGATTAAAATGGTGTCTCTGCTTGTTTTATTGAGTAGAGATACATGACGATGATATACAAATTGGACAGGATAATGATAGATATGTCAAACACGAACGATGTTGCCTCAAAGAAGGTTCTCTCGAATACGTTTAGCAATCGTGTAACAATCGCGCTCTGGATTATTGCGCTGTCGTCACACGCTTTCCTGCTGCCAAAGTTCCTGCGCGACCTCTCCGACAAGAAACATTCATAAAAAGTAGTGGGGCATGACGGCAGCGAGTTGCCGTCATGCCCCACTACTTATCATCCATACACGCCCCTACCCTGTATTTCTCACGCCTGCCGCGACTCCGTTGATGGTGAGTAGAACCGCGTAGGTCAGTTTTGCCCGTTCGCGCTCTTCAGAGCTAGCCGACTCCTCTTGCGTTGGGGTAAGCGCGAGTGGGCCGCCGAGCGTGCGTAGGCGACGCAACAGCATGATCTGAAAGTAGCTGAGCGGGTCAACGTAGGGGTTACGCCGCCGAATAGACTCCTGTAGCACGGGGCTATGGTCGAGTAGCGCATGACCGCCGATGATACGCAGGATTGCGTGGCGCGTGCGTGCGTATTCTTCCTGAATAGCCGTCGCCATCTGCTGGCGCAACGCGACGTCCTCGACGAGCAGGGCGTAGTGATGCGCGATATGCATATCCGCTTTTGAAAGCGTCATCTGCATGTTGTCCAGAAAGGCACGCAGGAAAGGCCACTCACGGTACATCTGTTGCAGTTGTGCGAGATGTACGTCGGGGTTCTCCCGCATGTATGCCTCCAGCGCGGTGCCGACACCGTACCAGCTCGGCAGAACGTACCGACTCTGCATCCATGAGAAAACCCATGGGATGGCGCGTAACTCTTCGATGCTGTGACCCGTTGTGCGACGTGCGGGTCGCGAACCAATATTGAGCCATCCCAACTCAAGTATCGGCGTTGCCTGCTCAAAGAAATGTACGAAGTTCGGGTCTTCGTAAATGAACTTGCGATACTGCTCGTGCGCCTTTGTAGAAAGCGTATCGAGTATCTCCGTCCATGCCTCCGGTGTGCGTATCAGTGGTGCCTGTAACAGCGCATCGGGAACGCTTGATTGCACGACGCCCGCGACCACAAGTTCCATATTACGAAGCGCGATCTCGTGTAGTCCATACTTGAATGAGAGCATTTCGCCTTGCTCCGTGATGCGGATACGTCCATTGACCGTCTGTGGTGGTTGCCCAAGAATCGCCTCGTAGATGGGGCCGCCGCCACGTCCAATCGCGCCACCACGTCCATGAAACATCGTGATGCCAATACCAAAACGTTTTCCCAGTGCTGCCAGACGTTCTTGCGCCTTGTAAAGTTCCCAACCGGAGGTAAGAATGCCGCCATCTTTACTACTATCAGAATAGCCAAGCATCACCTGTTGACGGGCGTCGCACTGGTGCAGGTAGCGTGTGTAATCGGGGTGTGTGAAGGCTCGCTCTAAAATCGTTGTGCAGGAACGCAGGTCGCCGATGGTCTCGAAGAGTGGTACAATCGGCAGGTTGTTAAGACCAGCTTCTTTACAGAAAAACTGTACTTCCAGTAGATCGCTCAGGCTCTTTGTCATGCTGATGATATAGCAGGTAACGGCCCTCTCGCCAAAGAGCGTGCGAGCCTGTCGAATCGCGTGAAAGGTATTGAGAATATGGCGGGTGGACTTGCTCAACGATAAGCCAGCGTGAGTAAGGAGACGTGGGTCGCGCAGGAGATACTCAAGCGTCGCCACCCGTTCTTCCTCGCTGAACCGCGTGTAGTCCTCAGTCCGCAACCCCGTCGCCTGTAGTAGTTCCGCCAGTGCCGCCGCGTGCCGTTCGCTATGCTGGCGTGTGTCGAGCGCGACGAAGTGAAAGCCAAATATCTCGACCTGCCGTATCAGCTTGGTGAGTTGCCCATGTGCCAGATCGTCCTCGTGGTCGTGCAACAGGCTCGCCTGCACCACGCGCAGGTCGGCGAGCAGTTCTTCAGCATTAACGTATGCCGCAGAGAGGTGCGCGGCCTGTACATCTTCCGTCTGTGGAAAAGGAAACGCCGATGTTGTCGCGCTAAGCGTGGCGGATTTCGTTGCCTCTAGCCGATTCCACATCAACGAAAACTTGTGACGGTACGGCTCTAGTGCCATCGATGGGCCGAACGCGTGCTCATAGTCGGGGAGCCGTAGCGCGTCCGCCGCGAGGGACTGGCGTAGCGCGTCGGTAATCTGTGAGTGGTTGAGCGATTGCGAGTATTCTTGCGCAAGATGTTTGATGGTGGTACGGTAATGCTCGATGATATACCCGCGCTGCAACGTCAGTGCCTCTAGCATTGTTTCGGGGCCGACAAACGGGTTGCCATCTTGATCGCCCCCAATCCACGAGCCGAGGCGAAGAAAAGGGGGGACGTGTACAGCAGGATACACTGTATGCAACCGCGTTTCAAATTCCTCATACAGGTCGGGCAGGGCGTCATACAGCACTTCATCCAGATAGTAGATACCCATTTTGATTTCATCGATGGGTGTCGGGCGCACATGCCGTACCGCGTCCGTGCGCCACAGGAGCGCGATAATGCTCTCTATCTCGCGATGCCATTGGGCATCTTGACGGTGCGTCATCTGCTTGAAGTCGCGCTCCTCCAACAACTCTGTGAGTCGTCGCGACTTGGTAATGAGGCTACGGCGTGTCGCCTCGGTTGGATGGGCGGTAAAGACAAGTTCAATTGAAAGTTGGTCGAGGAGATGTTGTACCGCCGACTCGTCGAGGGCGTTCTGTTGAAGAAAGCGTAGCAGGCCCGATAACGAGCCGCGTTGTGGCTCACGAGTGGCTTGCAACTCGTGAGCATGAAGCCGACGGATACGGTGATATTGTTCGGCGGTATTTACAAGATGGAAATATACGGTGAACGCGCGAATAACGCCAATCGCGGTGTCTAGATCGCAGGTCGTGACGATACGCGTGATCTCCCCGTCAAGCGCGGAAATCTTTGCCTCTAACTCAGCGTTCGCACCATTCTGGCTCAACTGAAGGCTATAATCACGGAGACGTTTGCAGTTATGGCGCAATTGCTCTACCGTGTCGTACATCGTATCGCCGCCGTGTCGTCGTATGGCCTGCCCTAACGCGTCGCCCAATGTACGAATATCACGCCGCAACGGGGCATCTTTTACGGCGCGGTCTTGTGGTTCTAACATGAAACCATCCTTTGCGAAAAATAAACCTGAGCGTCCGTCTATGACACACCGTTGTGCTTTTCATTCAGGCCAATTGTATCACACGCTGGTATGGGGGATATGAGGTGGAGGCTTGTTTCCAGGGGTATTACGCTGTAGCTTTAGGGTAGAAGTATCGACTCCGTAATTTGTACTAGCAAAAACGTGTTTTTGCTACATCTAAAGGTCATGCTCATCGACTTGCGCGTCATGTAAACGGGCAAGCATTTTTCGCTGGTCTTCAATACGTTTGCGTTGGCGCAACAGACGTTGCTCCGCGCTTAGAGACAGAATAGTACGCACACGCTCGACAACGCGACTTGGTTGTGTCGGTTTCGTGAGATACTCAACGGCCCCCTCCTCAAAGCCCCGTATCTGCTCGGAAAAGTGTACCCGTGCGCTCAACAGCAACACCGGTAGCGTGGCATCGCCATGAACATCGCGCACCCATTGCAATACTTCCCACCCTGTGATGGGTAGCATCATCAGGTCCAGAATAATTAGATTGGGACAGTATTCAGGAATAACGCGTATCGCCTCTATGCCACTTGCTACATCAAGCACATCGAGGTCAGCGTGACGCAGGAAAAAGCCAAGTACCTGTCTAAGTTCCGCGTCATCCTCTACAACAAGGATTCTCTGTTTTTTTACCGTGTCTTGCATATGCACCTCTACAACAAAACCACCATAGCTCTTTTACCTGACGGGCCAGAAGGCCCCTGTTTTCTGACGGTGCTAAATCGCGGAGCGACTACGTCGCTTTAAGGGAAAACGTACCTCTGCGAGTGTGTATTCGTCCGCAAACGCTTTTTCCGCCCCCTGCTCTCCCCTCTCTTCTCCCCTTTGCACCTCTGACGAAGCCTGCTCACGCCGCAGCGTGAAGCTTCCATCAAGATCACCGATCAGATGCTTGATGAGCGAAAGCCCCAACCCCTCGAAATTGCCAGCTCCGTTGCTACTGGCGAGCGCAGGATCGAAGCGCGGCCCACTGCCTGTATCCAGCACCTGTACAACTACAATACCATCCTCCTCACGCCCCTTAATGGTGATTGCGCCCTCCGTCTGATCTGCCATCCCATGCTTGATCGCGTTGGACACCATTTCATTGAGTACCAGCGCGAGAATCGTTACCGCGCGAGAAGGGATAACAACCGCGCTCGATTCTACAGTAAACACAATATGCTTATCGGGTGGGCGCAGGTTGCCATTCGCGACACCCACGATTTTGCGGGCGATATCGTCGATACGCGCCTCGCTAACATCCTCGTGCGCGAGCAGGTCATGCGTCGCCGCCAGCCCCTGCACACGGTTCACGCTCTCCGCCAGCGTATTCCGCACCTCTTCTGATTTGGTACGTCTGCGCTGTAAAGAGAGAATGCCCGCGACAGTTGCCAGATTGTTTTTGACGCGGTGGTGTAATTCGCGCAACAGTGCCGATTTCAACTCAAGGCCACGTCGCGTCTCTTCATACAAACGGGCGTTGTCAATGGCAATGGCCGCCTCATTCGCGAAGGTGATTACAAGCTGCATCTGCTCAGGACTTAACATATAACGATGACTACTGTAAATGCAGATACAGCCAAGCGTTTTCTGTTTCACCTGTAATGGAACACAGAGAACTGAATGTATCTCAGCCGAAACAAATGGGTCACTGTGCAGAATGCAATGCTCGTCAGCATGAAAGCAATCAACCGCCATGCTGGGCCGCCCCGTTTGCACGGTGCGACCAGCGCAACACTGGCCCAGATTTATCTGCATTTGCCGAGCAACTGCCGCGTTCAGCCCATAATGGGCCAGCACATGCAATGTTTGTGTATCGGGGTCAAGCGAGAAAATGCAAGACCGCTCAGCACCCGATAGGTGTACCGCCTGTGTGGTGATGATTTGCAATACTTCATCAAGGTTCAGCGTCGAGGCGATGATAGACGAAACACGATGTATTGTCGCCAGCTCATGCACCTTGCGCCGCAACTGCTCATCCGTTTGCTCATAGAGCCGCCCGTTCTCGATGTTGATCGCGACAATGCCCGCGACAACCTCGACAAAGCTCATTTCTTCGCGTGTAAAGTCGCGTGGTGCCGAAGACTGTACGTTGATAACGCCAATCAGCCGTTCGGAATTGCCAAAGAAGATAATTGGCAATGCCATCAGGCCGTGATAATTCTCGCTATACGCATTCGACTCGCTCGCGAAATTAGGCGTCGTGTGCGCGTCTCGTTCGAGCAGGGGCCGCCCTTTATCAGCAACCCACCCACTATAGCCCTCACCGAGCCGTAGCGTGAAATGCATTCCGCCAAGTGGTCGCGGCCCATTGGTCGCACGCAGCGTCAGGACGCGCTGTAGATCGTCGTAGAAAAAGATAGAACACAGGTCAACGTGCAATTCTTCCGCAACCACCTGCGCTGTTACTTCCAGCGTCTGGTCGAGGTCCATTGAGGAATTGCTGAAACCATTGATGCGTTGCAATGCCAGCAAGCGGTACTCTAACTGTTGTGTAGCCTGAGCACTTTCCACAGCAAAGCGATCTGACACACTTTGGTAGCCACGCGCAAGCGCAAGCATCCCTTCGGACTGAAGCGCATACAGCCTTTTTGTCGCTTCTAAGAGATACGCGGGTTGCGTCGCGCAAATACCTTGTAGCTCGCTCGCAAGTGCGTCAGTATATTTTTGAAGACCGCTCAAACGTACATCAAGCTTGCCCCCCTGCTCAGCCAGCCAACGCCCTGATTGCTCAAGGCGTGTTGTGAGCAAAGAGCCATCATGTGCGGCATCGCCGATCAAGGCAGCAAGGAGCAGTGCGGCGTCGCTTCCCTCTCCTGGCCCGGAACTAGTTCCAGAGGCGTTCTGAAGACATGCTCTTAAACGTGCAGTATGCGCTGCCAGCATCTGCCCCACTTCGGTGCTCTGCGTCACTTGCTGCGCCCCCTTCGCCACTACAGCGCAGTTCCGTCACCGCGCCGCGTTCTTTGTGTGTATTGTAGTTGGGCAATGAGAACGTGTCAAGAGGAGAAGCAGTAATGCGCTTTCAGCAGCCTTTTCTGCTACAGAATACGCGCCTCACTAGAACTGTGAGCGATATCATATGTACAAAGTGACCAAAACAACACCAAAAAATCAAGAAACGGGTTATACTGTAGACAGTTTACAGGGACTTCTGTAAACAAGCACAACACAGAATGACCCGACATCCACGGGGATGTTTTAGAGGCTATTCTTTCTAGCAACAGGAGATTTTATCTTGCATTGTACAAATTGTGGTGCTGTTCTTCAGCCCGGAGTCGCTAACTGTACGAATTGTGGAGCACCAGTGGCGCAGGCTCCCGCCGCATCACAAGGCGCGGCATCATATGATCCAACCATTGTAGTACCGCCACAACAGGGGCCAGCTAATCCTTATGGGAACGTACAACCTGCGCCCAATCCTTATGGGAGCGTTCCATCAGTACCAACTTCCTATGGAAATGCCAGCTATACGCCGCCACCGCCACCAGTGGGACAACCATTACAGCCGAACTATACCTATCCGCAGGCGGGGTATCCTGTGGGCGTGCCGCCAGTGGCTCCCGGTATCTATGGAATGCCGCCACAACAGCCCAAGAAGCGTAGCCGCGTTGGACTCTTTATCGCGATTGGTGTGGGCGTGTTGTTGCTGGCTTGTGTCGCTATTGTTCTTCTAATTCCCAGAACGACAGCAACCCCGACGGGTAAAGGCGGCACAACACCCGCGACAACACCCGCGACAACACCCACAAGTAACACGCCCTCTGGTCAGAATATTGTAGCTTCCGCGTCGGCAATCATACTCAACGCGAAGACAACCTCTGCCGTTGATACCAATTATGCTCCGACAAAACCTACAACGACATTCAAGACAGGTGATACAGTGTATATCACCTTCGACATTCAATCAGGCGATAACGACGGGTATATCGAGACAAAATGGTATGCTGATGGCAAGGTTTTTGATAACAAGATATTCCACCATACACATGGCAACACCGTTGCATACTCCTCAATACCCTATACTACGGCGACACCCAAAGGTGCCGGAGAACTCTACTGGTGTACAAAGGCCGATTGTAGCGATGGGCAGCTTGCTCAAATCGTAAACTTCACGGTGGGAGCAACGGGCCTCGTGCCAACGCAACCAAACGTAGCAACCGCCGCAACAGTGCTACAAGACGCGGACCGCCGTCTCTTCTAAGTATGTTTTGTGAGGAGAAGGAGAGATAGCGGGGCGAGGCAGACTAGCGGGTGCATGAGTGAACATGGCAGGGGCTTGCCCCTGCCATGTTCACTCATGCACCCGCCATAAATATCACAGGACAAATTTGCTATAGTAAGCGTGTTTTTCTTCGGGCCACGTTGTAAAAGATAGGGAAATGAAACAATAATCGTAGTTTTGCCGCTTGTGGAAGGAGCTATCTTGAACTGTTCAAATTGTGGTGGGGTGCTTTCATTAAAAGGAACACATTGTCTTACGTGTCGCAAGCCTGTAGTATACGGACAGCAGCAACAAAACGGGCCGAGTTTTCCTATATATCAGGCCACACGTTCCGTGTATGGGCCACCCCCTGCAATCCAGCAGTCGCCGTCGTTGAACCATGGGCAAGCAGTCGCGCCACTTCAATCGCGTTCTGTGCCGCTCAGTGTCGCGCGGGATTCTGCTTCACCCGCGACAGGTGGCACATCGAGGCGGCGTGGCATAATTATTCTTGGCGTCATTGTCGGTCTCCTCTTGCTCACAGGTATAGGCGCACTATTTTTACCATCAACAGGCAACGGCACACAATCAAGTACGCCATCGAGCGGCGGTGTCGACGCTACCGCATCCACGATTATTATTCATCCCCAGACAAGTAGCGGCGTCGATACGCAACTGACACCCACGAACGTCTCGACGACGTTTACCGCGAATCAGAAAATTTATTTGACCTTTGGCATCAAATCGAGCGACCAGGATGGCTACATCAAAGTCAAGTGGTTCGCGGACGGACAAAGCATTTCCACAACCTCATTTAAGCATGTACACGCGAACACAAGCGGCGTTTTCTCCATCACCTATATAACGCCTACGATGAATGGGCTAGCCGAATTATACTGGTGCGGTCAGGCCGATTGTAATGATGGGCAACTTGCACAGGTGGTACATTTCACAATAAAACCCGTCAGTATGAGTGTTATAAGTGTGAGGCGGGCCATTAGCGCGGTACATTAAGCACGAGCACACCCAGCACAACGATTGCCAGCACGGTTATCCCAATCCAGAGCAATCGCATTCGCATGTCACGGCGGGCCTGGCGATGGCGCAAATCTTCGACGCGTGTCTCTTCAGCAGGACACCAGTGGGCAGTGCCACAGTAGGGACAGAGCGGGAATAGCTCATAAGGGGGACACAGGCCGGCCTCGCCCGTCTGCTTGCCATATGTATACGTCCCAACCTCGTAGCGTATCTGCTCGCTCTCGAATACCGCGCAACAGTGAATGCAGCGCAATAAGAGAAATTCAGTCCAGTCGCTGGCGTGGCATTTAGGACAAAAAAGTGGCACCATCCGCGTCGGGGCCGTGTGCCAGTGATGGTGGCAGCGATGGCAATAATAGGCACCATCGGATGTTTGAGGCTCAACACCACGCGCCAAGCCTTGCTGCTGTAGCACGGTGGTCTGGTTTGGGGCAAGCGTATAGGCCATGTCAATCAAATCTACGTGAGTAGTAGTCCGCGCCTGCAAAGTGGGAAAATCATAGTGACGTTGACGGTCTCGTCGCGCCGAAGGTGAGATTTCGTTGGCGGTGGAACGTGCGCGTCTAGGTGCTGAACGCGGCGGGTGCGCGGCGAACACGGCCTCACTACTTCCATTTTGCGTGACATGATCCACACGGTGCGAATCATATTCGCGACGCGCTGTGGGGTCGTTCAGTGTCTGGTAGGCTTGTAACAAGATACGCATACGCTCGTGCGCGTCCACCCCTTTGTAGACATCGGGGTGATATTGTAACGCCAGCTTTTTGAAAGCCGCTTTAATGTCGCTTGTAGAGGCATCGCTTCCGATACCCAGCACTGTGTAATAGTCGGTGGTAGCGTCCAAGTATCTATAATCCAAACCTACTAGCAGCGTAACATTGTATGATATACAGAGACACAAAAACATTCATACAAACAACGCTGGCACTGTTATAGAGGAAAAGAAACCGTCTAATTCTTAGACGAATAAAAGCACAAAAGGTTGTAGACATGGAGCATTCACGCGAATATCAGGTTCTTCTGGAGGCATGTCAACAGGTGGGATGTGCGCTATGCCGCCTGTCGCACGCGAGCACGGCCCGCTATCTCGACGCCTGGAAGTACGAGCTTTTCACAAATGTCGATCTGCAAAAAGAGTTACGCCACACGCAGGGGTTTTGTCATCGACATACATGGCAGTTGGTACGCATGGGTGCGGCGTTGCCAGTCGCGCAGAATTACCGCTCTATCCTGTCCGACACGATACAATCATTGCAAGAAGGGGAAGTGTCGGGGAACCGTTTGCGGCGTTTCTTTGAGCCAAAAGCAGAGGAGCGAGAGCAGTGTCCCGCCTGTCGGCAGCAAGAGCAGGCCGAGACACATCTGGTACACACACTCCGTCACGCGCTCCTCGACGCAGAATTTCAAGCGGCGTTCGCGCAGTCGGGGGGACTTTGCCTCGATCACCTGCGCCTCGCAAGCGACCTCAAGCTGTCCGACACACCCGGCGACTGGCTAGCCGCGCTTCGCAGAGGCCAGATCGCGTGTCTGCAACGTCTCGATAAAGACCTTGCCGAGATGATACGCAAGCACGATTATCGCTTCAAAGAAGAGAGCAGAGGCGAAGAAATGGTCTCATGGATACGCGCCGCCGGCCTCGTCGCGGGGGAAGAAGAGTAGTGGCGGCGAGCCTCCACTACTCTTCTTCCCATCACAATCTACTCATCAAACATCCCAGTTTCTACAACGCGGTCATAGATACCGCATCGTGGTCGCCGACATGTACGAAGTCGCGTGCGGACACGGTTGCGCCACGTGGTTGCACACGCCAGAAGGCATGTCGCGCCTGCTCCCATTGCCCAAGCAGGCTATGGGCGTACTTGCTACGCGTTTTCCGCGCGTGCAGACTCACAACGACACGCAGAGCTTCACGTTCGACCTCATCGTCGATGCGCTCAAGGTTCACAAGGTCGTTGTTATAGTGTTCTGGCAACACGTTTTCGGGATCGTAGACGTAGGCGACCCCCGATGACATGCCCGCGCCAAAGTTTCGGCCCGTCTCGCCCAGTACAACAACCATGCCGCCTGTCATATATTCGCAGGCATGATCGCCAACGCCCTCGACGACGGCTAACGCGCCGCTGTTGCGTACCGCAAACCGCTCGCCTGCGCGTCCTGCCGCGAACAGCTGTCCACCCGTCGCGCCATACAAAACGGTGTTGCCGAGAATAGTATTTTTATGCGTGTCAAAGGTTGCTTCACTCGATGGTGCTATGGTAATTTGCCCGCCCGTCATACTCTTGCCAACATAGTCGTTGGCCTCACCGTTAAGAATGAGTCGCATTCCCGATACGCAGAACGCGCCGAAACTCTGACCCGCCGACCCCTGGAAGGCGCAGGTGATGCTCACACCCGGCAAGCCGGCGTTCCCATAACGACGGGCAATCTCGCCCGCGAGTCCCGCCCCAATAGAGCGGTCTCCGTTGTGAATGACATGTTGCGTGAGAACACTCTGGCTTCCCGCAAGTGCCTCTTCCGCCTCCCGTAACAACTGTTCCGCGACGGGCGACTGTGGTAGCGTGACATGCGTTCCCGCCACCGAGCACACCGGCAACGTGGCGAGAAGCGGCGACATATCGACACCTGCCTCTTGCGACGCCTGAAGCAGGTCGCCACGCCCAACGAGGTCATCCATGTGCGCGATGCCAAGACGCGCCATAAGTTCGCGTACCTCTTCAGCGACCAGCGTGAGGTAGTTGATAAGGTGTTGTGGCAGGCCCGAAAATTTGGCGCGTAAGTCTTCGCGCTGTGTCGCAATTCCGGTTGGACAGGTGTTGAGGTGACATTGCCGCGCCATATCGCAACCAAGCGTCACAAGGGCCGCCGTGCCAAAGGCGAACTCTTCCGCACCCAGCAGCGCACCGATAATCACATCGCGTCCAGTTTTGAAGCCACCATCGACGCGCACCTTGACGCGCTGGCGTAGTCCGTTGCGAACCAGCACTTGCTGCGCCTCGGCTAACCCACGCTCCCACGGCATACCGGCATGTTTAATCGATTGCAGGGGCGACGCGCCGGTTCCGCCATCATGTCCACTAATTAGCACATAGTCGGCGTGCGCCTTCGCGACACCCGCCGCGATTGTACCAACGCCAATACTTGAAACAAGCTTGACGCCAACCTTCGCGGTAGGGTTGACCTGATGCAGGTCGTAGATCAGTTGCGCGATATCCTCAATACTGTAAATGTCGTGATGCGGTGGCGGCGAGATGAGCGCGACTCCTGGCGCGGTGTGGCGCAGCTTCGCGATGAATGGTGTCACCTTGAACGGGGGCAGTTGCCCACCTTCGCCGGGCTTCGAGCCTTGCGCCATCTTAATTTCAATCTCTTCGGCACGCACAAGATACTCCGTCGTCACACCAAAACGCGCCGACGCGACCTGTTTGATTTTGCTGCTCACGGGGAAGCCGTTAAGCGTCTCCGAATACCACGCCGCGTCCTCGCCACCCTCGCCCGTGTTGTTGCGACACCCGATGCTGTTCATGGCGGCAGCTATTGTGCGGTGTGTCTCCGGGCTAAGCGCACCCACCGACATCGCGGAGACGACGAAGCGCGAACGAATCGACTCCATCGACTCTACCTGTTCCAACGGAATGGGCGTTGTGGGAGCGAACGAGAGCAGGTCACGCAACGCGGTTGGTGGACGACTGTACACAAGAGCCGCGAATTGCGTGTAGTCTTCTTTGTTACCACTGATCGCGGCCTTTTGTAGCGCACGCACAATCAAAGGATTGTAGGCATGGTACTCAGCATCGCGACGGAAGCGATAACGTCCAAGATCGGTCAGCTTGCGGCGGCGTCCCGCCATGCCAACCTGTTCAGCCGCTTTTTCCTGCAACGCCTGAATATTTTGCGCGTGCGTGATAAGCTGAGATGCCACAAGAGCGTAGCTGATATTGCCGGGGTGCGCGGCAGAACCCGTGAAGCAGCGATTGATGAAGTCTGGCTCAAGCCCGATTACCTCGAATTGACCCGCGCCAATGATGTTACGGATATTCGAGATACCCATACGGGCCATGACCTTGCGTAGTCCGTCCTCGATAACGTGGAAGTAGCGGTTCACAGCCTCGTCCTGCGTAAGATGCTCTAGCTTGCGCTCGCCTGCTAACGCGCGGACACTGGCCAACGCGAGCGAGGGCATCACAGCTTCAGCACCATAACCAAGCAGTAATGCGATCTGGTGAATGTCCCACGCCGTCCCCGTCTCGCACACAATCGTGACAATCGCGCGAATACCACGTCGAATCAGCGCGTGATGAATGGTTCCCATCGCGATAAGCATGGGGATGGGGGCATGAGTTAGCGATGCCGTGCGATCACTCAAAACGAGCAACGTTGTCCCCTGCTTAATCGCGGCTACCGCTTCCTGTTCTAGCCGATTGAGGGTCGCTTCCAGCGCGTCGGTTCCGGCGTCCACCGCGAAGGTTGTGTGTAGCGTGGTGGTGGCAAAATGTGGGTTGGCACGTAGCGAGACAAGTTGCGCTTCTGTGAGCAACGGCGTGTTGATATGCAACAGACGTGCGTGCAGTGGCGTTTCTGTAAGCAGACTCTGACGATACCCAAGATATGAGCCAAGCGACATGACAATACGTTCGCGCAACGGATCAATCGGGGGGTTTGTAACCTGGGCAAAACGTTGATGAAAGTGATCGGAGAAAGAGCGCACCTGATGCGAGAGCGCGGCAAGCGGGGCATCATCACCCATGCTCCAAACAGGCTCTTTGTCGTCGGTAAGCATGGGACGAAAGACCATCTCGACATCTTCATGTGTGTAACCGAAAAGCTGTTGCCGTGTGAAAAGGGAATCGCTATCAATCACGCTCTCCTGTGGCAACGAAGTATCGGGGGCCAGTGGCGTTAAACGCTGGTTTGCGACCCACTCTTGATACGGTTGCTTTCGGGCAAGAGCGGCTTTGATTTCAGCGTTATGCAACACAAGATGCTGCTCAACATCAACCGCGATCATTTCCCCTGGCCCCAGACGCCCGTTTTCAACGATATCCTGTGCGTCGAGCGAGACGACGCCCGCCTCGGATGCCACAATCAATAAGCCTTGTCTGGTCAGTGTGTAGCGTGCGGGTCGAAGACCATTGCGGTCAAGGGCGGCGGCGGCGAAGCGACCATCGCTAAAGACGAGCGCGGCGGGGCCATCCCACGGCTCGATCAGTCCCGCGTGGTACGCGCACCACGAACGTTGCGCGTCATCCAGTGTCTCGTCATACTCCCACGCAGGCGGAACCAGCATCTGCATCGCTTGCAGGAGGTCGCGCCCAGAGCAGGTCAGCAGTTCCAACACATTGTCGAGCTGCGCGGAGTCGCTCACGGTTCCTGGTTGTATCACTGGCAACAGGTCGCGCACACGCGCACCCCAGACGGGTGAGGTCAGCGACCCCTCGCTTGCCGCCATCCAGTTGCGATTTCCCTGCACCGTGTTGACCTCGCCGTTGTGCGCGAGCAAGCGGAGCGGTTGAGCAAGAGGCCACGACGGAAACGTGTTTGTGCTGTAACGCTGGTGAAACACCGCCAGCGCACTGGTGTAGCGCGGATCGGCAAGGTCAAGATAGAAATGTGCCAATTCGTTTGGCGCGAGCAGACCCTTGTAGATGAGTGTGCGATGCGAGAACGACACGATGTAGCATCCCTGAATGTTCGCGTTACGCAGTCGCTGCTCAATCACGCGGCGGGCGTAGTAGAGTTCTTGCTCATAGCTGTCGGGAGCGAGTTGTTCTGGGCGAGCGACAAGCACCTGTTCTATTGAAGGCGTGTTGTGCAGGGCAGACGCGCTAAGCATCGCGTAGTTGATAGGTGGAGTGCGCCAGCGCAGGAACGGGAGTTGTAGTTCCGCCAGCACCTGCTCGATGAGGGCGCGGCTCGCGGTATATGCCTCAGGACTGTATGTGCGCGATGGCAGGAAAACCATGCCTACCGCGAGGTCATCGGGGTGAGCAAGCGGGTACGCGTCTGATTCCGCAAGAAAGAGAGCTTTGGGAATCTGGGTGAGAATTCCTGCCCCGTCGCTGGTCTCGGCATCAGCATCCTGTGCGCCCCGATGTGTGAGACGCGCCAGAGCTTCCAGCGCGGTCTGAACCAGCGCGTGGCTTGGCTCGCCAGATACCTGGGCCAGAAAGCCTGTACCGCAGGCGTCGTGTTCCCAACGGTCTTCATAAAGCGGATACGTGGGGTCGAAAAATGAAGAGGTAGAGTGCATGAATGGTCCTCCAGAAAACATACTCGTCTGCTCTCATCCATTAGGCACCGACACTGGGGCCGGAGGATTTGATTATTCCCTAAAAAAGTCATGGATTTGTGCATAACGTACAAACATTCGCATGTTGTACATCCAAACGGTTCGCGGGTATGTGAGCGCGGGGAGCGCAACCAGATGCAGCATTGAGTCCTGGGGAGCAGCGTAGCTCAAACCTGAACAAGCACCATTACCTGTGAAGAAGAATATAGCACATTTTGTCTCATACAAACAAGCCCTGTTCTATGTGCAAATTGTCCACAAGTAGTAGACGTGCGATGTATTTATTGTCAAGAAGATATGGAGTCGGGTTCTACCGCACGTCATGCCCGCGCACACTCCATCACGTCACCTCTCATGTCCTACCGAGCCACTTCGTGAATACGTTGAACTTAACGGGCCTCTCCCCTCTTCTATTCATGAGAACATTTGCTTGTTCTACATCGCTATGTTACAGTGTAGCGATATAGAACAAGCTACACTTTCATTTTGAAAGGATACGTTGTCGTGTCGCAAACTGTTGTTGAAAAAGAAGACATACAGGGGGACGAACATAGTCACGGTGGAACACTGCTGGGGCCTCTTCTCTGCTGGGCCGTGGTGTTTGCGGACATCGGAACCTCCGTCTATTATGTACCGGGCATCCTCTATGGAAGTGTTGGCAACCTTGCCGGCTTCTTTGTTTTACTCACCATGTCCGTCTTTATTCTTCTCACACTCAAGTATGCAGAAGTTACACACCGTTTTCCACAGGGTGGAGGCGTCGTCACAGTCGCCGCTGCCGCCCTCAATACATGGATGGGTGCTTTGGGGGGCATGTTTATTCTCGTCGATTATTTCCTGACGGCGGCTATCAGTTGCCTTTCTGGAATGCAGTATCTTAGCGTTGTGTTGCCCGCGCTGAGTATAAGCATCGCTGTGCCGCTCTTTGGCGCAATTCAGTTACCCTTGCTTTTCCTCACAATAGGCGTGCTTATCTTACTGGGTATTCTCAACTGGGTGGGTATCAGTGAAAGCGCAAAGGTGAGTTTTGTCGGCGCAATTATCGCGTTCGCAAGCAACATTGCTATTCTTATCACCGTCTTTACTCATCTTTCATTTTCCACATTTATGCAGCTTTTCGGGGAAGCGTTCTCGGCGAACGCACTGACGCCAAAGTCGCTCTTAATCGGCTTTGCTGGCTCTTTCCTGGCGTTTTCTGGCCTGGAAAGCATCTCACAGCTTTCTCCTGTCATGAAGACGCCACGCAAGAGAATCGCGGGCATCGCGCTCTTACTGGTTGTACTGACAATCGGTATTACCAGTCCGTTACTCACGATGTTCTCGACGCTACTGCAACCCGGAGAAGCCCACAACCCGATTCTTCGTAGTCAACTTATCTCATTACTCGCCGGTCACTGGGGCAACGGACTGCTACAGACAGAGGTTGCGATCAGCGCAAGTGCGTTGCTTGTCTTCGCCAGCAATACCGCCATCATCGGAGCCTATCATGTGTTCATGGCACTTTCTCGTTTAGGCTTTTTTCCCGCGTTCGTGCTCAAACGCAACAAAATCCGCAACACACCGCACTACTCTATTATGCTTGCGACGGGTATTCCTATTCTGGTGCTCCTGCTCGTGCTGGGAAATATCGACGTGCTTGGCGACATGTACGCTTTTGGCTTGCTGGGCGCGTTCACGCTTACATGCCTGAGTCTAGATATCATCCGCTATAGAGATCGTCGCGCCGCCCATAGGCAGAAGTATCCACATGTAGAGCCTGTTCAAGACGCGAGAGCAACAACCGATTTGGTCGCGCTTGATATCTCTTATGATGAGCAACATGTTGAAGAAAATTATAACAGTGAGAGTAACGAGAATGGTTCTAACGGAGCAAACGGCAGCAACGGTGTTTACGATCCAATAATGCCTGTTGGCGTTTCCTTACGCAAAAGACTACGGAGCGCGTGGGTATGGGTGGATTTCGCGCTGGGCATTCTTACCACACTCCTTGTCATTGTCGCGTGGTCAACAAACCTTGTCGCGAAACCACTGGCGACACTCTTTGGTGGTTCGGTCACGCTGATTGGTATGTCAATCTCATACCTCAACTATCGTAATCAAGCAGCACAAGGCAAAACTCCTATTCGTATCGTTTCGCTCAGCAGCATCGAGCAACTTTCACACGCGACTCTAGCCGTACTTTTAACAGGAAAGGAAAAGCACAATTCGCTGGTTGTGCAGGCCGCGACAAAACATACCAATGGGAAACCACTTGTGTTTCTCTACGTGGGCGAACCAAAGAATGCGCCTCCACTACAACCATTCGAGTATTACGAACCGTATATGTATGATGAGACGGCTATTCAAACGCTGAGAACGGCGGAAACAATGATGCTTGCCACAAACGCAAACGTCGTACCACAGTTTTTGTACAGGCCAATTCAGCAGATCTCTGAGGCACAGGAAGCGGAAATTGTGACGCGCATCTGGCAAACTATGCGTCCGCACGAAATACTTATAGCCGCGGATGATGTACGTATGTTGGAAAGCATCAGTCCCAACCGCATCCGCTACGAAACACTCGTTGGTGGCAAGGTTGCACACCTTGTCTCACAATGGTAAGGACAGAAGATGTTGGATATGACAGTCATATCCGCCGCGTTAGTGGTTGTCCACATTTCGTGCAAAAACGATTGCTTAGCGGATTAGGATTACCACAAAGCAGACACTGGTTCATAGTATAGCCACAGCGTGTACAGAAGCGCATCTGTGGCTTGTTCAGCTGCCGACAGTTTGGGCAGGCATAGCCTTCGGTTAGGTACGGCCCAGATTGTGGATTGAGTCGCGGTTGCGCGTACTCGTGGCCTCTGCTCAATGGTGCTGAAGGTCTCACAGTCGGTATATCTTCAAGCTGCCCCTGTGGCGGCACTATCGGATAATGCCCCGTCTGAATACGTGGTTGCATCTGCACAAGCTCCAGCGCGTCCGCGACATCACTTGCCTGCTGGTAGCGTTGCGTCGGATTTTTCATTAGGGCGGTGAGAATAATTTGCTCTATCGCGGATGGAAGCTGCGGGTTGAGCAAGCTTGGACGCGGGGGCGCGGTGTAAATGTGACTGTGGGCAAGCGCGGGATAGTTTTCGCCAAGAAATGGTGTCCGACCTACTAATGCCTCGAATAGCATAATGCCAAGCGCGTAGATGTCGGCGCGTCCATCGACAGCTCCCCCCAGACACTGCTCCGGCGACATATATTCAGGCGTACCGACGCCTGCCCCCGGACGCGTGAGTTGCTCCTTGGTGCTTGCTAGCACCTTCGCGATGCCAAAGTCCGACAGAATGGGACGACCAGAGCGATCCATCAAGACATTGACCGGCTTTACGTCGCGATGCACAACGCCCTGCTCATGGGCATAGGCCAACGCCCCCGCAAGCTGAATAAAAATTGGGAGTGCCTCAGCTATATCCATCGCACGCCCTTGCGCGTGCAGTTGGTCAAGACGGTGTTTAAGCGTTCCACTCTCGACAAGCTGCATAACAATGTAGAGATGTCCATTTTGCTCGCTGGCATCATGTACGGTAACGATATTGGGATGCGAGAGACGCGCGACTAGCTTCGCCTCAAGATTGAAACGCTCAACAAAACTGCGGTCTGCGGCGTACCAGGGGGGAAGCACTTTCACCGCGACTTCACGGTCCAGGCTCTCCTGATGTGCTCGATAGACGCGAGCCATGCCGCCTTGACCCAGGGGGGCAAGAATTCGATAGTTGCCCAACATTGTGCCTAGTAAATCGTCTCGTTGCATTGTTACGCGGAACTTCTCTCTTATTTATGACAGTAGCACATGAGGGCGCGATACATCAGGCATCTATGCCTCGCAGAGATGCGAAGGTATAGAGATATGCTTGATGTACCACGCCTCATATAGTGTGGCTAGTTACGAGCGAAGACAAGCACCGTTTGACCAAGTTGAATACGATCACCTTCTTGCAATGGGAATATCTGGAATTTGCCGACCAGTTGCCCGTTGACCTTTGTGCCATTCGCGCTTCCCTCGTCTTTGAGAGCATACTGCCCGTTCCCCTGATTGACAACAGAGGCGTGCAAGCGTGAAACCGCCAGGTCTTCTAGGAAGATGTCACTCTCACGACTACGCCCGATACTGAGCGACTCTTTGACAATCTTATATTCGCGTCCAGGCTCTTTACCTTCTTCGACACGTACAAGACCCAGGCCGCCCGATGGACGCATCATCGTCTTGTCGCCATCGTTATTATTGAGAAAGCCGCCATCAGCATTGGCGAATGGCGCACCTTGATTTTGCGATAAGCCAGGGCCACCCTGTCCAAAAGGCTGTTGTGGAGCTGACGGTTGTTGCCACGCTGGTGCTTGTTGCGGCTGTGGCACACTTCCAACAGCTCCAAAGCCGCCCGGCGTATTCTGTGCTGCCGGTGCGCCCCATGCGTCCGGGCCGCCAGTCGGGGCCATCTGTCCATTCTGGCCCACGCCACCAAAGCCGGGTTGATTCCAGGAAGGGCCGGAACTCATTCCCCCACCAAACGCGTTTGGAGCCTGCGGTGCGGCGGGTGCGCCCCACTGCTGCTGCTGTGGCGAGGCGGGAGGTGGTTGACCCCAGGGTTCTTGCGCCACGGGTGCAGGCTCTGCCTCCCAGGGAGCACGACCTCCACCCATACTATTCTGATTGCCTTGAGCATCCCAGGGATTCGCGGCGGCTGGCTGTGTGCCAGGGTTGCCTCCACCCCATTGATTGCCCATTGGGCCACCAGCTTGCCCATTTTGCCCATTTTGCCCACCCCAGGGGCCTGTTTGTTGCTGCTGCATTCCCGCGGGTGCGCCCCAGGGACTCGCGGCTTGCTGCATGGGGGCGTTCTGTTGACCGTTCCCATTCCATGCGGGTTGCTGGGCCTGCGGAGGATTATTCGCGCCGCCCCAGGCTCCGTTCTGCGGGCCTCCATTTTGCTGAGACCACGCGGGCGCGTCATTGCCCGCACCCTGCGGATTCCAGTTCCCCGACTGCTGCTGTGCCTGCTGACGTTGCCAGTCACTGTTCGCTGTGCCTGCCGCAGCTTTCGCGCCCTTCTTGCCACCACTACGGTAGACGAAGAAGCCGCCAATCGCGACAACCAACGCTAGAACCACAAGCGCAATGGCAATGACTGGCCCTGAAACGGGAAGCTGTACAGCAACAACCAAGAGCGTAAGTTGTCCATACATAATAGTTTACCCTTCTGCTCGTAGGGGCGGTAGAGGAGGGACGCATGTTTTCTCGAACAGCGTGTCTCTCTGCCACCCGATCTCAATCGGGTATCACTGAGTAGATACCCCTACAACTGCGACATAGTACGTGTCAGAACGAACAGCAGGTGTATAGCAGACCTGCGAAAAGAAGGTCTCTCTACCCTGCACATTCGTGCCTGTATACACCGCACCTTATCGCATTTCAAAACGTACCTCGACACTGCCAAAGCGAAGGACATCACCATCTTTGAGTGTACGTTCCTCGTGTGGTGTCAAGATGACTCCATTTAAGCGTGTTTTATTTAAAGCATTCAAGTCTTCAACGGTAAACACGCCTTGCTGATTACGCAAGTACGCATGGCGTCGCCCAACCGTTTTGTCCCCCAGAGTAACCTCTGGAAAGATACCGAGAATTGGATCCTGTCTGCCTACGATCATCAATTCTCCCTTCAAAGGAATCGACTTCCCATCAGCGAGAACAACGATACGCGCTTCCTTTTGCGGTACAGGTCGGGCTGCATTCGCGTGAATACCATGATTGCTGTTGCCCCGTTGCTCCTGCATCGGACCAACGGGCTGCATTGGTCGCTTCTCGACGGGCGCGGACACGACCCGCTCGTGAATCTGCTCCAGTGCCGCAACAAACTCCTGCGGAGTCGCGTAACGATCCGTCGGCGATTTTGCCAAAGCCTTCTGCATGAATATGTCCATCTCCATTGGGAGATCATGCCGCAGACGACAGAGAGAAGGCACAGGATCATTCATGTGTTTGATAACAATATCAACCGCCGACTCCGCCTGAAAGGGCGGCACACCTGCCAACATCTCAAACAATACGGTTGCGACTGAGTAGAGATCGGAGCGCGTATCTGCCGAACGCCCGCTCTCTGCTTGCTCTGGCGAAATATAATAGGCTGTACCCATAAACACGTTCGATTGAGTGAGCGTAACGGTTTCGCGACTACGAGCAAGGCCAAAGTCAGTAATCTTCACCATATCTTTGCTATTCACAAGAATATTTTGCGGCTTGATATCTCTGTGTACCACTCCTTGCGCGTATGCTGTGTCTAGCCCTTCCGCGATCTGGCGTGCATAATTCAATGCATGTAACGTATCCATCTGCCCTTCCGTGAGCATATGATACTTCAGGTTTTGCCCGTCGATATAATCCATTACAATATAATGCATGTTGTCATCATTGCCATAATCGACGATGCGTACAATATGGGGGTCGCTCAAATTCAAGAGTATGTGGGCTTCGCGCTGGAAACGGGCGAGGAGTTCGTCGTCATTCGATAGTTCGAGGTGCATCATCTTAATCGCATAGATATGGTTATCTTCCAGGTCCCGCGCAATATAGACGGTGGCAAAACTGCCCCGCCCTCGCTCATCAATTAGCTTATAGCGACCCTTGATGACACGTCCTGTCATGTCACCATTCATGAAAAACTCCTCCCGCGACTCTACGGTATGCTCACTATATAGATTGCCAGACGCCAGGCTCTGTGCTTTTTTGTAGACGGGCAGCAAAGAATAGCTTGCGGCTTTATTATACACTATCTCTAAGCGTGTGTCATGCTGACTCTCCGCTTATGCTATCCTTTTTACGTCTTGCTAGTATCAACGTTGCAGAATGGCAAATACATCGTACCTCGTGGAAAGTACCGTCTGTTACGACAGGATTTCTCACAAGCTCCCCTCTATCCGAACATTTCGCTGATGCTCTCGCGGTCATGAATGCGCCGAATGGCCTCGCCAAACAGGGATGCGACAGAAACCACCTCGATCTTGTTCGAGAACTCGACGGGCTGATTTTCCACAGTGTCAGTCATAATCAAGCTTTTGAGCGGACTAGCGTCGATACGCTCGACGGAACCCTTCGCCAGCACGCCATGCGTCACAACCGCGTGAACGTCGCGTGCGCCCCGTTCCAGCAGCTTGATTGACGCGTCCACTAGCGTACCGCCAGAGATGGTAAAGTCGTCAACGATCACAACATTTTTGTCTTTGACATCGCCAATGATATGCAAGACCGAGGCTTTTTCGTCGTGGGCGAGTCGCTCTTTATCAGCGATGGCGATAGAGACGCCGAGGCTGGAGGCGAAGCGGCGGGCCTGTTTCGCGAAGCCGACATCAGGCGAAACGATCACAAGATCGTCCAGACCTAACGCCTTGATGCGCTCGCAGAGCAGTGGCAGGGCATACAGATTATCAACAGGCTTATGGAAAAAACCTTGAATCTGGGGGGCGTGCAAGTCCATCGTGACCACGCGATCTGCGCCCGCGACCTCGATGGCGTCGGCGCAAACTCGCGCCCGAATAGAGACGCGCGGCTCGTCCTTCTTGTCGCCTTTCGCATAACTGAAATAGGGAATGAGCACCGTCACCTCGGCGGCACCAGCACGCTTGAACGCGTCAATCCAGAATAACAGTTCCATAAAATTGTCATTGGCGGGGAAGACGGTGGACTGAACAAGATACACGCGCCGCCCACGCACATTATCCTGAATGCGTACAAAAATATTGCCATCGGAGAAGCGCAGGGTCTCGTTTTTGCCTTGTGGAATGTTCAGGTATTCGCAGATATGAGTTGTGAGCCTTCTGCTACCACTTCCCGCGAAAATCGCCATGCCATCGGGTTCCATGATGAAAGTTCCTTATGGTGAGACTAGAAAAACACATGAGAAAGTGACCGAAAAGCTTCTTCTCGGCCCCCTGTATCATATCATTTTTCGCCGTTGGGCGTGATAAATCACGCCATCATTTCGTTGTACACGTCGTAGGTCTGCTTCGCGATCTGTTGCTGAGTGTAATTGTCCAGCACGCGTCGCCGCCCACGTCGCGCGAGGTCAGCGTAATACATTGAATCATCGAGCAATTTCTGGACGCAACGGGCAAGGTCTTGAGCATCACCCTCTTTGAAAACAAGCCCTGCATCACCAATGACATGCGGAATCTCGCCGCTTGTGGAGCCGATAACGGGCGTCTCACAAGCCATTGACTCCGGCAGGACGCGCCCAAATTGCTCAATCCAGTTGGGCTTCGAGATTGAGGGCAACACGAAGGTGTCAAGCTGCTCCATTTCGTGCGGGACCTCATACGTGGGAACGCTCCCTTTGAAAATGACGCGCTCCGTCAGACCTAACCGGGCCGCTTGCTCCTCAAGGACGCTTTTCATTGGCCCGTTGCCGATGAAGACGCACCGACAATAATCAGGTAGAGCAGTGAGTGCCTCGACCATCAGTGTCAAGCCCTTTTCCTCTTTGAGCCGCCCGATGAAGCCAAGCGTGAAGGGGTCGTCAGGCTTGCGGGTAGAACGCGGCGCACTGCGTTTGTAGATGTCGGTGTCAAAGCCAAATTGCGGAATGACATGCACGGCACCTTTGTAGCCTTTACGCCGTAATACTCCCTCAGCATCGCGGTTGCCCGCAAGCGCGGCGGAGGCGTGTTTATAGTTGTACAGCTCCATCTGCCGAAATGGGGGCGGATAGTCGCGGTACAGGTTTTGCCACGTGAAGAAAAGTGTTTTTGCTTTGTGCTGTTGTGCCAGAAACATGGCTTGCGCGGTGGCGACGTTATATGGCTCCTCATCAATATGCACCACATTGGGTCGCACGTCGCGCATGATTTTCCCCAACTGTGGATAGTAGTGCAGGTGAAAGTTGCCGTTAAGCGTCATGGGCGTCACCAGCATGGTGTAGCCAGTTGTGTAGAGCCGTTCCAGCACCTGTTTGCTACCATCATCGCTCTGCCAGTATTCGGGCGTGACCACCGTCAATTCAACATCGGGCAATTTCGCGATCTCTTCGAGTTTGCGCTGCGAGGTTCCGGCGACGAGTGCTTTTGAAATCATGAGTATACGCATTGTTGCTCTATACCTTTTCCAGTGGTGCCGTCTTCCGTGGACTCGCGCCACGCGTGAAGGTCTCTTCATACACCGTAATGGTCTCATTGGCGGTTTTGTTCCAGCTAAATCGCTCCGCACGGGCCAGCGAACGCGCCCGCAAGTCGCGTTGCAGCTCTGGGTTTTCTAGAACGCGCCGCATAGCCTCGGTCAACGCTCGCGTATCGTCGGGGTCAACCAGCAGCGCGGCATCGCCCACAACTTCTGGTAGCGAGGTACGATTCGAGCAAACAACGGGTGCGCCACAGCTCATCGCCTCAAGTGGTGTCAGACCAAAGCCCTCGTAGAGGGAGGGAAAGACAAAGAGGCTGGCCCCGCTATACATCGCTGGCTTGTCCTCTTCGTCGATGAACCGATACACGATCTGGCCCGCCATGCCCAGGTCGGCGGCAACAGGACGTGGGTCTGGGAAGAGTGGCCCCTTTTGCTTATCGGGATTGCCCGCTATGAGCAATTGCAGCGAGTCATCGCCGAGTTGTCCGTGCAGGTGCGCGAAGGCACGTACCAGTTGCGGTACATTTTTGCGCTGATCGAGTCCGCCCAGATAGAAAATGTAGCGTTCGCCCAGGCCATATTTCGCGCGTACCCGCGCGAGGGTCGCGGCATCGGTTACGGGTCGATATTCATCACCCGCCGCTTCATAGATCACGCGGATACGCTCAGCAGGCAGTTTGAGGGCGTCAACCATATCTTGCTTCGCGTGCTGTGACACTGTGATAACCATAGTCGCCTTGTGCGCGGCACTGGCGACCAGGCGCATATACGCTTTCACTTTCGTATCCGGCTGATACGCGGGCAGGCGCATGGGGATAACATCGTGAATGGTGACAACTGTTGGTGTGCGCGGCAACAGAGGAGGCGCGAAATAGGGAACGTGGAAGATGTCCACTCCCGCTTTGTGGGCCGCCGCCGGCCCCGTTATCTGTTCCCAAACAACCTTCTGAATGTTCTCATTGCCGCCCACGATACCAGGAACGGCCTGCACTTCATAGGGGAAGGTAGAGTTATTTTGTCCATCGACGGGTTGTGGCCCCAGTAAAACATAGTCATTTTGAGTATCTGCCTGCGCCAATGCCGCAAGCAGATGAATCATATATTGTCCACTTCCTGTGGCAGGATATTGGAAAAAGAGTGCATTGATACCTATTTTCATTATTACATGTCCTTGAACGTCTTGTCTCCATTATACAGAGTGTTATAGACCGCCAGCATCTTCTGCGCTGACATGGCCCATGTATACTGACGGGCGCGTTCATAGCCCTTCTGTTGTAGTTCGGCACGCAACGGCTCATCTTCCGTCAGGCGCGTTATCGCGGCGGAAAGTGCGTCGATATCGTGTGGGTTCACGAGTAGTGCGGCTCCTTCAGCGACCTCTGGCAAGGCGGATGTATTGGAGGTGATGACGGGTGCGCCGCACGCCATCGCCTCAAGCGGAGGAACACCAAAGCCTTCAAAAAAAGAAGGGAACGCGAATATATCAGTCATACTGTATAGCGTTACAAGTTCAAGGTCAGTAACGCGTCCAAGAAAACGTACCTTTTTTTCGAGTTTGAGGTCCGCGACAACCCGTTTTGTCTCTTCATAGAGCCATCCCTGCCCACCCGCTATGGCAAGCATGGCGGGGCCATTTTTCTTTTGCTGCGCTTTGTGAAAGGCTTTGATTAGCCCGATATGGTTTTTGCGTGGCTCAAGCGTGCCTACCGCGAGTATAAATGGCACCTTCAAGTCGAACTTATGGCGCGTTGCTCCCAGTAATACGGGATCAGTGATGCGCCGAAAATGCGCCCCGACGCCATTAGGAATAACGGTCAGCTTCTCCTGTGGCGTCTGAAAATGCTTAACGAGTGTGCGTCCAACCTCATGCGAAACGGTTGCAACAACATCGGCCTCCGCGATAGCCTGTGGCACAACCTTGCTAAGGTACACGGCAAGCGATGGCACAGCATACTCTGGATGTTCGAGAAACGCCAGGTCGTGAATGGTGACAACCTTACGTACTTTGTCGCCCAGGGGTGGAAGCGTAAAATCAGGGCCGTGATAAATATCAATCGGCCCTGTGAAAAGCGTTGCTGGCAAAAGCGGTGTGTGCCAGCGATACCAGAGAATATTGAGATAGCGGTCAGGAACCAAGACGCTCTTGCCAGTGACGTTCTCCGCCTCTGGAAACGGATGTTCCGACGTGGGGCGTCCACTGGTGAGCAGAGTGTACTCTGTTGTCGCGTCCTGTTGCAGCATTGCCGCCACGAGATTGCGCACATAGGAGCCAATGCCGGCCCCCTGCCGAATAGCCGCCGTATAGTCAACTGCGATACGCATGGAAAATACCTCTTATTTGGAAAATCTGCGGTTAGAAAATGGGTCGCCCAAATAGGCCCAACGGCTCACCGCCAAGCAGATGAAAGTGAAGATGAAAGACGCTCTGACCCGCATCAGGGCCGACATTAGTGACGAGCCGATAGCCGCTCTGATCGATGCCAAGCTTCTTCGCGACATTCTGGGCGGCCTGATAAATATTGACGAGCAGAGGACCATGTTCCGTCGTGAGTTCAGCCATTGACATAAGGTGCAGGCGTGGAATAAGCAGAATATGGTCTTTTGCTTGCGGGTGCAGATCGCGAAAAGCAACGACATCCTCGTTCTGATAGAGCATGATTGCAGGTATCTGACCTGCTATAATCTTACAAAATACGCATTGTTCGTCCATGAAATATGCTCCTACTATGAGAAATTGTGGACGTGAGAGAGCAGGCACGTACTCACACGCGATATAACATACCCGCTCTCTCACACCCGTACATGCTAGACTTCTGTAGCGGCAGCGTCCGATGCAGCCGATGTTTCGGACTCCTGACGCTCAGTTACCTCGTGTTCTGTGTTCGTCGGTGGCGTGTCCTGCGCTGGCTCACTCTTCGCGGACGTGAGTGTCAGGCCATGCAGGGCAGGATCGTTGTATTGTGGCAAGCCCATGTCGGCGCGAATCAGTTTGATGGCTTGATAGACCTCACCTCGTTTAAGCGAAAAGCCATCGGCAATCTTTTTGTGAATACCAATGTTGGGCAAGGGTAAAGATGGCTCGTAAGCGGCCCTGATCTTTGTCATTTCCTCTTCATTGCCCTTGTATGTTTGCGTCTCCCACCAGCTCTTAATGTGCTGCTGGTCTCGCAGCTCTTTGATAATTTTCTTGACCGCTGTTTTAGGAATCGCGAGTTCTTTCGCGATCTGTGTACGAATACCGTCAAACTCTGCGGGGGTTGCGAGTTCCAGATACCGCGCCTCGACCTGTGTAACCTGTTCGGAGGTTGGTTCAAAGGGCTTCGGAGGCTCAATTTTCTCATGTTTAGGCTTTGGTTCCGATTGCGGCCTGAGTGTCTTTACCTTGGGCTTGTCAAACTTCGCCCCACCCTGTCCCTCCAGACGTGGCGACTTATCAGGACGGTCAACGCGAAGGCCACGATTTAACACGCCTTCCATCGGTTGACGTGGACGTGGGCCAGCATCGGGTAGACCAGCTCCACCGCCCACACGGTAGGGGCCGTTCGCGGGTCGCATAGCACCGTCACGGTACGCCCCAGGGCCAGACCTCTTTGGGACATCCTGTTCTTCTTGCATGTCTCCATCAGCAGGTCGTAAAGTGCTAGAACTCCCACGAATATCACGAGGTGTTGGGGAGAAGGGTATCTTGGGACGTGTCGGCTCATCAGGTTTAGCAACTTTTACATCACTCACCTTGTCAAACCAGGAATTGGTGCCGCTTTGCGTGTCCTTCGGTTTGGGTCTGGGCTGTGCCGCTGCCTGTGGTGCTACTATTGCTTTTGCAGGTGCTGGTGGCACCGCTTTCGCCGCCAGTTTTTCTTTTCGTGCCTTCTGCACACACTCTTGACAAGTGATATCTTTAGCATTTGCCGACTGAAACCACTTGCTACAGCTGTTGCAACGCATTTTGGTCTTACTCGCCATGTGCAAACTCCCCTGTACCACTAAAAATGAATATTTGTCTTTGAAGCGTCGGAATGCCTTCCTATTATACTCTATGTTTGCCCGTTGTCTACCACCGACACTACTCCTCTTTTTCCTCTTTTTCTTTGGCGGTCTGCGACAAGGTTTGCGCTCCCACTCCTTGTAGTGCCTGCTTGACCGAACGCAGCAAGTCTTCTAGCTCAAATGGCTTGTAGACCACAAGCACGTTCTTAGAGACAAGGTAGCCTTCCATTTCACGCACCGCTTTTTCGGCGGCGGTACAAATGATAACGGGAATTATCGCAGTCGCGGGTTGCATCTTGAGCAACTGCAACATCTGCCAACCCAGTCGTTCCTCACCAAATATTACGTCCAGAATGATTAAGTCAGGCGCGATTTTCTTGATTTCACTGGTTTTCTGCAACGGGAATGAGGAAAGCGTAACTTTATACCCCTCATCCTCTAGCAGCAGACGAAATATTTCCAGAATATCCTGCGTATCATTTACAACCAAAATATGCTTTGCCATGTTCTTTTTTCTCTCTGCAAAGGGACTTAATGCCCCTGTATGCTTTCGTTGACGATTCTAACATAGAACCGTCCTGATAGCTATTTTTTGCGGATACTTGCGGGTACTTCTCCTACGTGTGGTGCCACATGACATTCTTTCTATGTTGCGTCTTGTCTATGAGTATGCGACAATCAGACAGTTGCATTATGCGAAAAGTAGGAAGGATGTCATCATATGGCACGTATAGAAGAGGAACCAACCATTAACATTATCGGCGAGCGGGTCGCGCTGGGGCCGTTTCAGCGCGGCGTGGTGCATCTACTCTCCAAGTGGGATAACGATTTCGAGGTCTCGTTCTTTTCGGGCGACCCCCTGCGCTCGGTGCCACGCGAGACAACCGAGTCCCGTTTTGAGCAGAGTAACCGCGAAATTTCGCGTGACCGCGTGGACTTCATCATTTACGAAAAAGAGACTCTGCGCCCAATTGGACTCACCGAGCTACGCCGCATCAGTTACAAAAACCGCACCGCCGACTTTGGTATTCTGATTGGCGAGAAGGATTGCTGGAGCAAGGGCTACGGAACCGAGACGACGCTCTTGATGCTCGACTATGGCTTTACCATTCTCGGCCTACACAATATCTCGCTCGAAACATACTCGTATAACGAACGGGCAATCAAAGCCTATGAACGGGCAGGCTTCAAACGCATGGGTCGCCGCCGCGAAGTCAATCGTTGGGGCGGCAAAGTCTACGACGAGATACTGATGGATTGTCTCGCGACTGAATTCGAGACGCCTCTGAAACGTATTCTGGAACTCCCCTAGTCGTCCTCTTCCGCGAAAAAGTGTTCGACCTCTTTAATGCTCGCTGTGCGACGGGCAGGTGGTAGAGCATTCAAAACCTGCTTACCGTAGCCTTTTGTGTACAGACGCGTATCAAGTATCGCCATAACGCCGCGATCCTCATGAGTACGCAAAAGGCGACCAATGCCCTGTTTGAGGCGCAGTACGGCCTGTGGGAGGACATATGTCCCGAACCAGTTTTCACCTGCGGCCTTCATGTGCGCCACCCGCGCTTCGTGTACAGGGTCATCGGGCGGGTCAAAGGGAAGTTTGTCGATGACGACGAGCGAGAGGGCATCGCCCGCTATATCGACACCTTCCCAGAAACTTTTTAGGCCAAAGAGCACCGAGCCTTCTTCCTCGCGAAAGCGGCGCGTAAGTTCAAGCCGCGTCATATCGCCCTGCTTGAGCAATGGATAGGGCAGATGCGGTGCCATCAGCTCGTAGGCACGTTCCAACATCCGCTTGCTGGAAAAGAGCAGGAAGGCACGCCCGCGCGACGCCTTGACCAGTTTGTACATCTCACGCGCAATCGATTTCATGTATTCGTCGGAACCCGCCCCATAGGTCGGCTCCGGCAGATCGCGTGGAATATATAGTAAAGCGTTGCTTTCATAGTCAAACGTGAGCGGCAGAATACGCTCTAGCACCATGTCCGGCTCGTCCTGCGCTGGTTCCAGTCCGACACGATGCCGAAAGTAACTAAAGTTTGGGCCTTTCTCCTCTGGATGCGCCGTGTTGGGGCCAATCGTCGCGAGCGTAGCCGAGGTGCAAATGACATTACACTTCTTGAAAAGCCGTTCTTGTAACCATGACGTTACATCAAGTGGGGCGGCAGACACCTGCAACTGAATGCCCCCGCGCTGACCCGAAGTCTGGACGCGCTCCACGAAATATACAAACTTGGTCGGTTGCGCGACTGAGAAAACGGTACGGATATTCTCTGCGAGCGTTTGCGTGCGTTTGAGTAGCTTGTCGTACAATTGCCCCTCTTTGTCGGGCAAGTCCTTTGGACGCTGACGACGGAGCGAATCGGCGAGGTCGGATATAATTGATGCCAGTTTGAGACCCTCTTCTAGTGGTGCCTCCAGATTAGCCCGTCCCTTAAAACCGGGATCCGCCACCTGCGCCAGTCGCGCCCAGACGTTGGTTGATGCCTCCATCGCGTCATGTTGTAGACGTAACTGACTATGGTTGCGGAGAACGCGTTGCGCGAGGAGCGTTTGTATTTGGGCCGGCCCGATGGTGATGGTAAATGAGCGCGTCGCCTCTTCTTCCAAGTGGTGTGCCTCGTCGAGGATAATCACATCGCGTTCGGGCAAGAGAAAGCCACCAATCGCTGCATCAAGCAGAAGCAGCGTATGGTTGACCACGATAACCTGAGCAAGGGCGGCGTTCTCACGCATCTGCCGCACGTAGCAATCCGAGAAGTAGCCACACTTGCTCCACGCGCACTGGTCATTATCAGTTGCGACCTTGCTGCGAATATCGCTGGGAAGCTGAAAGCCCAGCGTCTCGAAGTCGCCCATGAACTCCGAGTCGGGATCATTGGTGATATCCACGAGTCGCTTGAAATCCGCATTCTTCGCGTAGAGCTGTATTCCCGTCCGCTCGCTCTCCAGACGGTCAAGACAAACATAGTTCCCAACCCCCTTCACCAGTGCCGCTCCAAAGTCCTTGATATGCTTCTGCACAAACGGAATATCTTTGTAAAAAAGCTGTTCCTGCAACGCCTTGTTCGCAGTGCTGATAATCGCGACCTTGCCAGAACGCACGGTAGGGACGAGGTAGGCAAGGCTTTTACCCGTCCCTGTAGCGGCTTCTATGATGGTCGGGACGTTCTCGTTAAGGCCGCGTGCGACCAACATCGCCATCTCGACCTGCGCGGGCCGCTCCTCATAGCCGGGGAGCTGGCGCGAGAGAATGCCCCCCTGACAGAGATCCGCAGACACCATGCCCTGTAGCCGCGCATCGCTGAGAGTGGAAACGCGTTTCCGCGGCTTTTCGGGCATCAACTCTTCAGGAGAAGACACGACAGGTTGTGCTTCTTGCAAGAAAGAGAGAGGAGTCTCTTGCTTCATGACGGGTAGTAACGGTTCGGGCGCGATAGGTTTTGTGACGCGCGGTGGAGACACGCTAGGCTTTGTCGCACGGGATTTCTTTGGCACCGTGACGGACGCGACAAGCTCCGCGCCAAATGCGGCGGCGTTACTCGCGACGGGAACCAGTGGCACGGGTAGAGGTGCAGGCGTTTGGCGTTTTGGCGCGGTGGGTACGATAGCCTTTACAGAGGGCTTGATGTCCAACTTCATCAATGCACCCAAGTATGCTGTACTGAAGGCTTGCATTGAAGGGAAACGATGTGCTGGCTCAAACGCCAACGCCTGCACAAGCACGCGCTCCACTTGTGTCGAGATTGCCGCGTTAAGTCCGCTTGGAGCCGACATTGGCGTTTGCGTTTGTTGTGCAAGCAACAGTTCGCGCTCGGTTGCCTCATAGGGGCGGCTTCCGCAAAGCCACTCGTAGACCATGACAGCGAGGGCGTACTGGTCGCTGGCGGCAACGGGCAAGCCTTGCAGGTGTTCGGGAGCCATGTAGGGAATGGCGAAGGCTTCGTCATCAAGCACGCATTCGGGCGTGCTAAGCGAAAACTCGACGACAAAGGGGTTCTTCCGCTCGTCAAGCTTGATGTTGCCCGGATGCAGGTTTGCGTGCAACGTGTTCTGCACATGAGCATACTGCAACGCGTCCGCTACAGGCGAGAGAACTGAGCGTATCGCGTCCGGTGAGTGCTGTGTTCCCTGCACGAAATGCTGGTGCAGGGTCTCGCCATCCCGACTCTCCAGCACAAGATAGCCCAGCTCTCCCTCAAAGTCGAATGTATATGTGTTAATGATGCTGCGGTGCTTCAACTTTTTGAGTTGCCCCGCACGCTTCTGAAAGGCTTCTCTAGCCTCTGGTGCGGTAAGCGGAACGTTGAGCCGCTTGATAAGCACATCTTTCTTGCCCCATTTGGCCCTGTAGACGTTGCTCGTAGAACTCATGCTGTGTATGTCTGTGATAGTGTAAGAGCCAATACGCTCAAGTTCTACGTTCGACATGTGTGCCTTGATCTCCTTGTTCCCCGAATACAAAGTTCCCCCAAAAAAAATACGAACACTTGTTTGGTTTCTCTTTCTTTGTGCAGTATAGCATAGGACTGGTAAGGGAACAATGCCAGCATCCCAAAAAAAACGCTTGACACGCCCACACTTTTTCTGTATACTGTATGCATCAGGTCACAAAAACCTGAGCCTTGTATGGAGGGGTCGCATAGTGGCCTAGTGCGGATGTTTGCTAAACATCTGAAAGTTAATAGCTTTCCGAGAGTTCGAATCTCTCCTCCTCCGCTATAGTATAGAGTAAAAGAGAACCGCCTGAACATTCAGGCGGTTTTCCTTTACGAATTGTAAACGGGGCGGTGAACATGGAGCAGAGCGGGAAGGGACGCGTAGGAATTGCGTGAGTTCGTCCCTTGACAAATCGTTTCTGCTCTGGTATTATCAAAGCGTAATTATAGGGGAGTAGCTCAATGGTAGAGTCCTCGTCTCCAAAACGAGTTGTTGCAGGTTCGAGCCCTGTCTCCCCTGTTAAAAACGCCTGAACATCTCAATGTTCAGGCGTTTTTATATGCCGACATGCACGCCATTCAAAAGTTCTTGCAGCGGCTAAAGAACTTTTGAATAGAACAGATTTTTGCTCATCTACTCTCTTAAAACATTCTTTTCTCTGTTTAGCAATATTTACAACTACTTCACTCAATCATTCTCATCCTAGCGGCAACTCCACAAAGAAGGTGCTACCCTTGCCTAGCTTGGACTCGCACCAGATGCGTCCGCCGTGCCGTTCGACAATATCTTTACAGATGGAGAGGCCGAGACCTAGCCCGAATTTTGAGGAGGCTTGCGCGTCGGGTGTGCGGTAAAACGTATTGTAAATGTAGGGGAGTTGCTGTTCCGCGATACCTTTACCGGAGTCGCGCACCTCAATGAGAGCCTGTGTCTCGCAATGACTCACCCGCACCCATACCACTTTATCTTCCGGCGAGTATTTGAGGGCGTTAGTTACGAGATTTACCAGGACTTGCGCGAGCCGTTCCTGATCGGCAATCAGCGCGATGGTGGCTAGCTCAGCGTCAAGCTCGATGGAGCGGCCCGATAGCAGTTGCTGGTCTTCTACGATGCCACGACACAGCGCGACCAGTTCGCACTCACGTTTACGCAGCTCGACCTTGCCCGCGCGAATACTGCTCACATCGAGCAGCTCGTCGATAAGCGTGGTGAGGCGCGTGGTCTGCTCGTTGATCTTGCTCAACGTTGTGTGCAAGCCCTCGATCTCTGGCGAGGATGCCTTTTGCTTCGCCAGACGGCGCATCGCCAGTTGTGCCTGCCCGCGAATACTCGTAATTGGCGTCTTGAGTTCGTGTGAGGCAATCGAGAGAAAACGGTCTTTCAACTGATCGCTATCCTGCAACTGATGATTCGCCGCCGCAAGTTTCGCGTTGGACGCCTCTAGCTCCCGCGCGTATGCCTCTAGCTCTTGCTCGGTTGCGAGCGACTGTAGTCGCGCCCGCTCGCGTTGCCCCGTGATGAGCGCAATTACCAGACCCGCAATAATATAGGGCAAGAGCTGACTGATGCCATGCCAGTTATACAAATCCAATTGATTGATGGGATTGACAAAAAAATAGTCGAGGATAATGGTACTCAGGATGAGCGCGACAATAGCAGGGCCGACCCCCCAGATCAGGGCGGTTAAGAGTACGGCGATGATGAGGAACGAACCGGGGAACAGGGACGAGCCAAGCAGGAAGCGTAGCAAGAAAGTACCGAGTAGCGCACCTACGACAAGCAAAATACCCGTAATATAGCCGACAACTGGATGACGCCAGCGCGGGATGGTCGCGACGTACTGTTTTCGCAATGTTACATTGTTGTGCAAACTTACTCGCTCAAGGCGGCGGCCCCGTACCATCGTTGTGTGAGCTGTTCTCATAACTTTCCCTACCTACACCCATGTTTTTTGGCCTTTATGCTCTCTGGTAAGTGTAGCACATGGGTTTTGCGTGAACAAGACCTACGAGGATGAGACAGGACGAGGGAACATAGCGACGGCAAGCCGCTATATTCCCTCTTGCCAGTTTCAATCTGTACGTCTTGCCTTATTGATAGTTTGCAGGGGGCGGAGGTGGAGGCGTCTGTTGCGTGGACGGATTGCCCTGATATGGAGCACCAGGAGTTGGAGGCAGTCCCTGATACAGCACCTCTTGATATTGTTGCTGTGGAGCGCGACTCTTGCCAATTGCGCCACCAATCGCGCCAGCAGCAGCACCCAAACCAACACCTAACAAAATGCTGAAGATCGCGCCGCCAACAGCCGCTCCAATGATAAATTGGTTGGTAACGATATCACGCGCGGCCTGGTTTGAGCCAACTTGATCCAATGCACGCTGGCGGAGTGTATCCGTCAGTGCCAACGCTAGAATGACGGTCATAATAGCAGATATAGTATACGCAATAGCTCCCGCTATTAGTCCAGCAACAGCACCAGAGCCAGTGCGGCCTGTAATCGCTGCCACACGGTAGCCTACATAGCCAAAAGTTCCAAGTGCTACTGCGAGGAATATATAGGAGATGATGGTTCCTATTGTTCCTAGATTAACAAGGGTCGTAATCAAACTAATGATGACTAGAATGATGCCAAGCGCGACGCCAAAGATCAGGCCCTGTCGCACAGCCGGATTACCACTACGCGATGCTACTGATGATGCTTGCATGTTTTTCTCCTGTAGAGAAAGAGCAATAAGTGCCCCTTCAGGTGTTTAACAACAATCATGTTTTTTTGCATTCTACCTCTTGTTACACGATACGTGTCGTGTTCAAGTTTCGTGTTCTCCTTCCTCTTTATAAAACGTGTGACGTTACACAATATACAACACAATTTTTCGCATAGGGTGCCGATAGAGGAAAGTACGGAATAACATGACCCACCCTGCTGTTATCTACTACAGTTAGCAATAAAGATACGAGAGTGCTAAACCTGCCAGGTAGCGTGGCAATACGGGAATAACTTTCCCTCTGCCAATGTTATACTTGATGATTTAGCAATCATGATGTGAGAGTGCCAGACAAAAAATTTGGACATGGTATACTCTAGCAGTCTCGCAGTTTTTTTGCTAAGGTGGATGCCAGACATCCATTCCTACATCATATAGAATGAGGAGCATTCAAGATTATGAAGTGTGAACGTTGTCAAAAGAACCCGGCGAGTGTACGTGTTGACCAGATCGTCAACGGGCGCAGAGAGCAGCATTATCTCTGTCAGCAGTGCGTTACCGAGCTTATGGGTGCGATGAATCAGATGGGCGGCCTTGATGGTCAGCCTGATGTCGGTGCTCCCTTGGGTTTCTCTGCAAATAACAAATCCGCCTCCTCCGCGAATGGTGTTAATACCGCCACTGCTGAGCGCACGGCTAAAAATAGTAAGACTCCAACACTTGACGAGTTCGGGCGCGACCTGACCACAGAAGCTGCCGAGGGCAAGCTTGACCCTGCCGCAGGTCGTCAGCGTGAATTGCGCCGTATGATTACCATTCTTGGGCGTCGTCAGAAGAACAACCCTGTCTTGATTGGTGAGCCAGGCGTGGGTAAGACCGCGATTGTCGAGGGGCTTGCGCGTCGCATTCAAGAGGGCAACGTTCCCGCTAATCTGCGTGGGAAGCGTATCATCTCACTTAATATTGGTGGTATGGTCGCGGGGGCGATGTTCCGGGGCCAGTTCGAGCAGCGTATCAAGTCCATTTTGGAAGAGATACGTAACGCGCCTGAGATTATTCTGTTCATCGACGAGTTGCACACCGTCGTTGGCGCGGGTGCTGCCGAGGGTGCTGTTGGCGCGGGCGACATGATTAAGCCGGCCCTGGCGCGTGGAGAGTTGCGCTGTATCGGCGCGACAACGCTTGATGAGTACCGCAAGCATATCGAGAAGGACGCGGCATTAGAGCGTCGTTTCCAGCCCGTCAAGGTTGGCGAGCCTTCCGTTGAAGAGGCCATCGAGATGCTGCACATCGCGCGTGCTAACTATGAGACACATCATGGCGTGGTCTTCACGGATGAGGCACTCGAAGCCGCCGTTAAGCTGTCAGACCGCTACATCAATGATCGTTTCTTGCCCGACAAGGCAATTGATGTGATGGACGAGGCCGGTTCTTCGCTTCGCCTGGAGGCGACAGAGCAGGGTATTATCAGCCCAACGCTTGTCTCCGACCTTGAGCGCGAGCTGACAGATATCCAGACGCAAAAAGAGGCAGCAGCGTCCTCCGAGGACTACGAGAGTGCCGCCAGAATGCGTCAGCAGGAGCTGATTGTGCTGGGCAAGTTGGAGAAGGTGCGGACAGAGGCGCAGAGCGCGAGCGCGTTGGTGGTGACGCCAGAGCATATCGCGCGTGTAGTCGAGACCTGGACGGGGGTTCCCGTAAGCCAGATGCTTGAAAGCGAGCGCGTCAATCTGCAAAACCTGGAAGGCGATCTGCGGAAGCATGTTGTTGGTCAGGATGAGGCGATTACCTCTGTGGCGCGTGCCATTCGTCGCTCGCGTGCGGGCCTCAAAGACCCCAAGCGTCCTATTGGCTCGTTCCTGTTCCTGGGGCCAACCGGTGTGGGCAAGACCGAGCTGGCGAAGTCACTAGCCGCCGAGATGTTCGGTGGTGAGGAAAACTTGATCCGTCTCGACATGTCGGAGTACATGGAGCCGCACACGGTTGCGCGTCTCTTTGGTAGCCCTCCAGGATATGTTGGCTATGACGAGGGGGGACAGCTGACCGAGCAGGTTCGTCGCCATCCGTATAGCGTCATTTTATTAGACGAAATCGAGAAGGCACACCCACAGGTCTTCAACGCACTGTTGCAGATCATGGACGACGGACGTTTGACGGACGGGCAGGGTCGCACAGTTGACTTCAAGAACACCGTTGTGATTATGACCAGCAACGCCGGTAGTGCTGACCTCAAGCGTGCGTTACGCATCGGCTTCTCTACGAAGAAGACCAGCGACGAGGGTCGCGACGAGCAGCACGAGGTGATGCGCTCGAAGGCACTAGAAGGTCTCAAGCAGATGTTCCGCCCTGAGTTCATCAATCGCATTGACCAGATCGTTGTCTTCCATGCTCTGGGCAAGACCGAGTTGTACCGCATTGTTGACCTACTGTTGGAGCAGGTACGTACCCGCCTGGCAGAGCAAAACATTGGGCTAGCGGTAAGCGACGAGGCACGCGACTTCGTGTTGCGTGAGGGCTACGACGAGGAGTACGGAGCACGTCCATTACGCCGCGCCATTCAGTCCAATGTCGATGATGCACTCGCCGACGCCTTGCTCGCGGGTGAGATCGCAAGTGGCATGACTGCCCTGTTGACGGTGCGCGATGGCAGCATTGCCATCGTTCCACAGGAAGTCGCGCAGGCAGCGTAATTCATGGAGAAAACAGAGAGGGCCGCGTTCACTTATGTGAACGCGGCCCTCTCTGTTTTCTCCTGTTTATTTCTTGTGTGTGGCCATTTCTACACCAATTTTGTGCGAGAGTTGCGCGACCTTCTCAGCCATCGCCTCTTCTTGCTGAAGGTTCTGTTCAAGTAGCTGAACACACTGCATCTGGCCCATGAGCGTTGCCTGGGCAATCAAGCCCTTATATGACGCGATTTCGTAATGCTCACTTTTTGAGCCTGCACCAAGATTGTATAATGTCAGGATATCAGCCGAGGGCTTTTCCTTCATGAAACTATCATGCTCCGCCTTCATACCCGCGACAGCCTGGCACGGCGACTTCTCAGGTGTGACGCCCAATGCGTGAAAACACTGCTCTAAATTGCTGATCTGTTGCAACGTTTCCGCCTCATGTTGCTCAAAGGCTTCTTTGACTTCCGCGTGATTGCTCTGCTGAGCCATCGTGGGTAACATCTTGGAAAGCTTTTGTTCCGCGTCAAAAATGTCAGCGAGTTCGTGAATGAAGAGGTCTTTTGAACTGTGCATTGCCATGATAGGTGCTCCTTTTATATGTATGCCTTCAAGCAAACATGCTGTGTCGGTGTATTTGTACAGTATTACTACGCCCTACCGTGTGAAAAAGTGACATCGCTGTACTGGTTGTATCTCTTTACTTGCTCTTCTGCGTACTACTAGAAGTAGAGATTCTATCACAGTGGAATATTTTGTCTTTTTTTTCAAAATACGTACCTGAAAACCTATCTTGTTGTTTCCTCGGAGGAAGTATATGGGTACAAGACGTGACGAGTTGGCGGGTAAGGATGCCGAGCACAACAAGCACTCACAAGAAGCACATAAGCCAAAAAATGGCTCTTACAGTACAATAACAGATACAGATATAGCCATGCAGTTGCATAATAGCTCGGCGACCCTCCACGCGAATCAACTAGAGACAATCTTCTCTGCAATGACGGATGGCGTGTTTGTCTATGACGTATCGGGCAATATTCTTCAGGTGAATACAGCGGGACGTGAGTTGCTGGCTCTTGACACGTTCCCAGCCTACACGATGCTTCCCCCACAGGAGCGGCTTCGTCTACTTGATACACGCGACGCACAGGGTAAGGTGCTTGTCGAAGAGATGCAACCAATGATGCGTATCTTACGAGGTGAGTTACTCAAAGGCGCAACCGCCGCCGACGCGACGATACGCGCTCTGGACGAACGTGTAGTGCAGATCAACGTCACAGGCGCACCATTGCGCGATCTTTCAGGCGAAATTGTGGGTGGGGTCATGGTGATACGCGATGTCACAGATCGTCGCCGCCTGGAAAAACGTACTCAGACATCGCTTACAGGCTTGCTCACTATGGCTCAGGCTCTCGTGCAAATTCCTATACGAGAAGACAAAGAGCAAGCAGAGATGCACACAATTGGACAGCGACTCGCGGAACTCATTCGCGATATTCTTGATTGCCAGCGCGTAGGAATGGTGGTTTTGGAGCATGAGACAGGAACATTACATCCACTCAGCGTCGTAGGACTTTCGCCAGAACAAGAGCGTGCGTGGTGGCAAGAACAATTGCAGCAAGCGAATACGATGCAGACAATGGCTCCCAGGGTACTGGAGCTTTTGCGTTCACGCGAGGTGTTGATACTAGATATGACTCAACCACCGCTCACGGAGCTGCCCAACCCTTACGATACCAAACGTATGTTAATCGCGCCAATCCGTCTGGGCGAACGCACTGTGGGCTTGCTTTCACTGGACTACGGTTCCACCGAACACACTTATAATCAAGACGAAATTGAGCTTGTTACCGCTGTTGCCACGCTCTCGGCCCTGGTGATCGAGCGGCAGCGACTCCTTACAGCACAGGCAGAGGCACGCGGGCGCGAAGTCGCTTTGCAAGAAGCGAACCGCCGAATGGAAGAGTTTCTCGGTATTGCCAGTCACGAGTTGCGAACCCCGTTGACGACAATCAAGGCGAACGTGCAGCTCGCCAAGCGGCGTCTCAAAGCTATTGTACCCGAACTTTCCCCGACAGCTATTGTGAGTAAAGCTGATGCTGCCTCCGAGATGTTGTCACGTGCGGAACGACAGGTAGGCGTGCTCAATCGGCTCGTGGGCGACCTGATTGACATATCACGCATTCAGACGAATAAGTTACAGCTTCATCTGAGACCAGAGCCGACGAGCCTAATAGAAATCACCACAGAGGCGATACAAGAGCAGCAGAAATTAGTTCCCAACCGTACCTTGACGCTGACCCTTCCAGACTCACACACTCCTATGCTTGTTATGGCAGATGCGGACCGCATCACACAGGTGCTGACCAATTACCTGACGAACGCCCTCAAGTACTCCCCTTCCAACATGCCCATAGCAGTCAGCGTAACACAAACGCAAGACGCAGGCGGACAGGCAATCGCGCGGGTTGCGGTACGCGACGAGGGGCCGGGGCTTGCGCTTCCAGAACAGGAGCGGATATGGGAATGCTTCTACCAAGTTGATACAGTAAAGGTTGTGAGCGGCTCCGGCGTTGGTCTGGGTCTGGGCTTATATATCAGCAAGACAATTATCGAGCGGCACAGCGGACACGTTGGAGTGGATAGTACCCCTGGCATTGGCTCGACCTTCTGGTTTACACTACCACTCGTACAAAAAAATACTACATCGATAGTATGAGGAGCATTTATGCGTTCTTTCTTTCGCCGAACCGCGACAGGAGCCGCGCTCGCACTGAGTGCGATTGGGGCAGGTATCGCCGTTAAGAGCGTGCTACCACGCTCCTTTGCCACATGGTACGAGCCAGAAGACACAACCTCTCATATCCGTCATACAACGCTGCCAGATATAGAGATTACCTTTTTGCGCTGTGGCAGTGTCAGCGTCCCCGAATTTGTCGCGGTACGTGGGATGTTCTCAATTGCGCCGCGTCTTATCTCGCATAGCGCGGTTCTGATACGTCATCCCAAAGGCACCTTTTTGTATGACACAGGTATCGCAGGCGATATCTTTCTCTATCTGCAAAATCAGTCACTACTCTTCAAGAATACGCTGGGAAAATTTACCTATGAACGGTCTATCGCCAGTCATTTGCAAGGGCTTGACATAAGGCCGCGTGACCTGGATTTTGTGCTGCTCTCACATCTACACTGGGATCATGTGAGTGGCGTTCCCGACCTACTCAATGTGCCACTGCGTGTCAACCGTGTAGAGTATGACGCGGCACAACTGCGTCTGCTTGCCCTGCATCATGGACTTGTCCGCGCCCTGCTGTGCGACAATCCGCTCACCTTTTTTGAGTGTGATGGCCCATCCTACGACGGGTTCCGCGCGAGTCACGATCTGTTTGGGGATGGCTCGATTATGCTTGTGCCGTTGCCTGGACATACCGCCGGCAACACAGGTATGATTGTGCGACGCGCCAACGGGTCGTCGCTTTTCCTGCTTGGTGACGCGGCCTGGGTCGCGGACAACTATCTCCGTCCCGCCACTATGCACCCGTACATCTGGAATGGTGTCACCAGCGACGACGCGACGGCCTGCCAGACGCTCATCGACCTGCACCACTACGCGCATCGTCACCCTGAAACGTCACTTGTTGCGATGCATGACGCGAACGCACAGGCGGCTTTTGCAGTAAAGGACACAGCGGTACATCCGATACGCTAAGACAATGTGGTATAGTCAAAGCAACGAAGAGACAGCACCAACGAAGGAGCAAGCCACATGGATTTCGCCTATTCGGAGAAGGTCAACGAGTTACGCAAGCGTGTTAGTGCGTTTATGGAAATGCATGTCTACCCTAACGAGTCTACCTATGAGCAGCAGATTCTTGCCTCTGGCAATCCGCATCATCACGCTGAGATTATCGATGACCTCAAGGCGAAGGCCAGAGCGGCCGGTCTGTGGAATCTGTTTTTGCCGGAGGCAGAACATGGCATGAGCCTCACAAACTTAGAATATGCGCCCCTGGCGGAAATCATGGGACGTGTTCCCTGGTCGTCCGAGGTATTTAATTGCGCCGCGCCCGATACTGGCAATATAGAAATTCTCGCCCAGTTTGGGACGCTGAAACAAAAACAGCAATGGCTAACACCCCTACTTGATGGCGAGATTCGTTCCGCGTTCGCGATGACGGAACCCGATGTCGCGAGTTCGGACGCGACAAACATTCAGCTTGCCATTACGCGTGAGGGCGATGAATACGTTCTCAACGGGCGCAAGTGGTGGTGTTCTGGCGCGGCGCGTGAACGCTGCAAGATTTTGCTGGTCATGGGCAAGACTGATCCGCATACGACAGACCGCCATCATCAGCAAAGCATTGTGCTAGTGCCAAAAAACGCCCCTGGTGTCACAGTTGTACGGAACCTCACAGTCATGGGCTATGTCGATAACGAAAGCCATTGCGAGGTCACATTCGAGAATGTGCGCGTACCCGTAAGCAACCTGCTTGGCGAAGAGGGCGGTGGTTTCGCGATTGCACAGGCACGGCTTGGCCCTGGTCGTATTCACCATTGTATGCGCTCGATTGGCGCGGCCCAGTATGCGCTTGAACTGATGTGCAAACGCGCGGCCTCACGTATCGCCTTTGGCAAACCGCTTTCGGAGCAAGGCATGGTGCAGGATTGGATCGCTACGTCGAAGGTTGAGATCGAGCAGGCCCGCTTGCTGACGCTACAGGCGGCCTGGACGATTGATACAAAAGGCAAGAAAGCCGCGCAGGACGAGATAGCGATGATTAAGATTGTCGCGCCCGCCCTGCATACCAACGTTGTTGACCGCGCGATTCAGCTTTTCGGTGGCGCGGGCGTGAGTGGCGACACTCCCCTGGCGTCGATGTGGGCGCACGGGCGTACCATGCATATTGTTGATGGCCCGGACGAGGTACACAAACGCTCGCTGGCAAAATCGGTGATACGTCAGTTGAATTTATAAATAAAGAGACGATCGTTTATGAACGAAAATGACCCATTTTTGCTACGGCGCACGGACGCCGCAGAACTGTTTCTTATTAGACATGGGGATGCGATTCCGGGGCCAGAGGAGATTATTCCAAGTGGCGTCTATGACAATCTACCTTTGAGCAGGACGGGGCGTGAGCAGGCACAAGCACTCGCCGAACGGCTCAAAGATACCCATTTCGACGCGGCATATAGTAGCCCTCTGCTCCGATGCCGCCAGACCGCCGCCCCCCTGCTTGAACATATTCGCCTGCCTCTGACGATTGTCGAGAACATCAAAGAGATTCGTCTGGGCAACATCTCGCCCATGCCCGTTGTCAAAGAGGGCGATGACCTTACGGTACTCAGCAAAGCACTTCAGGAGCGACAGGGCGACATTGTACGCAAGGCGGGCGCGGCAGGCCACTGGGATGTTGTTCCCGATAGCGAGCCGTCGAAAGCGTTTCGCTCGCGGATTGTAGCGGGATTAGACCAGATTGCCAGCAAGCACATTGGCGAACGCGTCGTTGTCTTCGCGCACGGCGGCACAATCAACGCCTACGCCTCCGAAACGCTCGGTCTTGAGCGAGATTTCTTTTTCCCGTGCGCCAACACCTCTATCACACTGCTGCATGTCAATGGCACACACCGCGTCATCTTCGTGCTAAACGATGTGGCGCATTTGAAGTTGTAAGAGTGAAAGAACTCAGAGAAAAGAAAGAGCATTAAGAAAAAACATGTATCTGGCGGGGTCAACATAGAGAGCATGCGGGGTGGGGGGGGGGGGGGGGGGTGGGGCAACCCACCCCCCCCCAAAAGAAAAAACCAAACACAGAGGTTTAGATTTAAATATAAGAAAAAAAAAATATAATGAAAAAA
>JBBQVS010000028.1:0-43432 GCA_038211295.1 Ktedonobacterales bacterium
ATATATTTATCGGGGAGCCTTCCCCCATGATTGTCGCTACGTCTAAAGCGGCGAATGATGCCGACACCGATTATGTGGATTATGAGGTTGAGTCACAAGAGCCACAACGACATCTGTATTACGGCCCCTTCTGGCACGCGGAAAATGGCTCAGTTCGTATTTTGCGTCAGTTGTTGCGCGAGAAAAGCACCTTGCCATCCACAACGCAGCATCAGTGGGACTCCGTGTTTACATTGCTACAGCAGAAGCGCAACATGCACCTGACCGAAAAACAGCGTGAAGCGGTACAGATGTCATACGGGCAAAAGGTAAGCATCCTCACGGGAGGGCCAGGAACGGGAAAATCAACCTCCATTCGTGCGCTTCTGATGCTGTTGCGGCAACGTAAGGTAGATGTCGCGATGGCGGCACCGACGGGTCGTGCCGCGAAACGTCTTGCTGAGGCGACGGGAGTTGAGGCAAAAACCTTGCACCGCTTACTGGAATACGCACCGCATGATAACACGTACCAGCGCAACGAGGCCAACCCGCTCCCCTACCAATTTGTGATTGTGGACGAGTTTTCAATGGTTGACATTCTGCTCTTTTACAATCTCTTGAAAGCCTTGCCCAAAAGTGCTCACCTGTTGCTTGTCGGTGACGCCGACCAGCTGCCCTCTGTGGGGCCGGGGAATGTGTTGCGCGATCTGCTACGAAGTGACGCCCTACCAACGGTGCGTTTGACCGAATTGTTTCGGCAGGCTCAACAAAGTAAGATTATTGTAAACGCGCACCTTATCAACGCAGGACAGATGCCAAACACGAAAGTAGAGGCGGCGAGCGACTTCTTCTTTATAGCGGAGGAAGACCCGCTACGTGTACAACAGCTTATTCTTGACCTTGTTCAACGGCGTCTTCCCGCACGGTATCACTTCAACTCGACAACCGATATTCAGGTGCTGACCCCCATGTACAAGGGGCCTGTGGGTGTGCTGAGTTTGAACGAAGAACTACAAGCGCGACTCAATCCACACGCAAACGCGCAGGTAGAGTGGGGCGGAAACGTATTTCGTGTCGGCGACAAGGTGATGCAGACACGCAATAACTACGATAAGGGCGTGTTCAATGGTGACGTGGGTTGGATACGCGCGATTAATCGAGAGAACGCAACCGTCAAAGTCGAGTTTATCGAAGAGGCCGGGCCGCTTTATATCGAATACGAATTTCATGAACTGGATGAGCTAACGCTCGCATATGCCACAACTATTCATAAAAGTCAGGGCAGCGAGTATCCGGCAATCGTGGTGCCACTTGTGGTACAGCATCGCATGTTGCTGCAACGCAATCTGTTGTATACCGCGATTACGCGTGCTAAGAGGTTTTGTGTGCTGGTCGGTCAACCATATGCGTTAGAGATGGCGGTAAGAAATGACCGTGTCGCGCTACGAAACACAGGACTTGCTGACCTATTATTGTCGTTGAACAAAAATAAGACGCTTGCGTGATGCTACAACTTGCTCAATTCCGACCTACAGAGTAGAATATAAAAGGTACGTATTTTGTTGTATCTTCTGAGAGTTGCTTCTTGCTGTAAGGCGAGTATCGGCCATGCGAGATACAGCAGCAACAGAGTTGAAATTATTTGCGTCTGCGTTCGCTTTTGTGGACGTTTAGAGCAGCAACAATAGCCACGTTAGTGAGAGGAATGTAGCAATGTCTGGAACAGAAACAGTAACATCTGGTATGGGTTCAGCTTCGGGGTACGCTCATCCAGAAGTATTGGTTGAGACCTCGTGGGTTGCCGAGCACCTGAACGACTCCGCAATTCGTTTGATTGAAGCCGACGAAGATGTGCTTTTATATGAAGTTGGGCATATTCCTGGCGCAGTTAAGCTTGACTGGCACGTAGATGTGCAGGACAAGATTAGCCGCGACTTTATCAACCAGCAGGGTTTCGAGCAACTGATGAGCCGTTATGGAGTAAGTAACGATACAACGATTGTACTCTTTGGCGACAAAAACAACTGGTATGCGTGCTACTCTTTCTGGTTGTTTAGCATGTATGGCCACAGAAGTATCAAGATTATGAATGGCGGACGCACAAAGTGGGAAGCTGAGAAGCGCGAATATACAAAAGGTGTTCCTCAGTTTGAGCGGACCACATATCATGCTCAACCTGTTGACGAGTCAATCCGTGCATTCCGCGACGATGTGCTTGTCGGCTTAAAAAATCCCTCGCGTCGCCTGATTGATGTTCGCTCCCCACAGGAGTTCAGTGGTGAGTTATTGCACATGGTCAACTATCCGCAGGAGGGTGCGCAACGCGGTGGACATATCCCCGGTGCAAAGAGTATCCCCTGGGCCACGGCTGCCAATGCTGATGGCACATTTAAGTCGGCGGAAGAGTTGCGTCAAATTTATGGAAGCAAAGATATCACGCCCGACAAGGAAGTAATCTCTTACTGTCGTATTGGAGAGCGTTCAGCGCATACATGGTTCGTATTGACCGAGCTACTTGGTTTCCCGCGTGTCCGTAACTATGATGGTTCATGGACAGAGTGGGGTAACGTCGTGCGTGCACCTATCGAGAAGTAAGAGTCTACTGCACTACGCCTGTTGAGAGTGCAGAGTGTTTCAGGGATGAACAACACTTCGCGCTCTCCTTGTCATAGCCCCTGTGAGGGGAGGAATACTAAAATGGATCGGCAAGAAGCTATTGATTTTTTAATGGATCATTATGAGAACCCACGTAATAATGGGCCACTGGAACACGCGGATGTAAGCCTGAGTGGTGGCAATCCCGGTTGCGCGGACGTAATCACTATGCACGTACATTTCGGGCCAGATGGTAAAGTTGATGGCATTGGGTGGGAGGGCGAGGGCTGTACGATTAGCCGCGCTGCCGCCTCGTATGTAACGGAGTTGGTCGAGGGGATGACGGCGGAGCAGATCGAGAATACAAGCTTTGAGGACCTGGTGAATCAGCTTGGGCGCGAGCTTGTGATGACGCGCCCGACCTGTGCGACTCTCGCGCTCGGCACGCTGAAAAAAGGTGTGCATGAATATGACATGCACAAAAGAGCAGCTGATGCTGTGTATCCTGTAAGAGAAATATAGTCAAATAAACAAAAATATACAAAACGGAGGAATGCAACAAACTGCGTCCCTCCGTTTTATATGTCCTTACTCTCAGTAATCAAAATCTTCCAACCCGTATACCTCTCGCCACTCAGCTAGTAACGTCAATGCCTGCAAATGAAGCTGCTGGTGAGCCGAGTCATTGAGCCAGCGACTGACGCCAGATGGATGAGGCAGAGGAAGAAGTAACATACCGTTACGTTCTCTATATGTCCCAATTACGTCTTCAAGACGTATCTTGCCAAAGAATGCCTCAATTGCCATCGTACCAACTAGCAGCACAACCTTCGGGTTGAGCAGTGTCAATTCTGCTTCAAGGTAGGGACGACAGAGCGCGATTTCAGGGGGCGATGGTCGGCGGTCTCCATCGCCACGTGGATTTTTGCCTGGATCACAACGTGTTAGCGAGCTAAGATAGGTGTGGTTGTGCAGGTAGCCGCTGGGGAAGCCTGCCTGTTCAAGCCACTTTTGTAGCACGCGTCCCCCCGGCCCACTGAATGGCTTATCGTTCGTGATCGAGCGATGACCGGGGGCTTGTCCAATAACCAGCATACGATCATTTGCACGCCCACTCACAATCGGATGAGCTAGAGGAATATAACCATGCTCCTGACAGAGGCGACACGAGCGAATGCGCTGTTGCAGGATCGCTAGCATCTGCACTTTGTCTATGTCGCGTTCGCTAATCGGGAACTTTTTCATAGTGTTTACTATCTAGGCTTGGTTGCTTATAAGTATTAGAAAAATGGCGATATTGCCCGCGATAATAGCCGAGGGGTAACGTATCTTCTCCGTGCTGCTTATATATTTGAACTGTGCTTTGCGCCTGCTGCATGGCATCAACGAACTCGACGTGAGTAGAGGTGCCAATTGCTTCAACCTGCCCAAGAAAGATGATATGGTCGCCACCAGGATATTCCGCCACAACGCGAGCATCAACGAACGCGAGGGTGCCATCAAGCACAGGTGCGCCAGTTGCGGCTGTGGTGTAGCCCGCATGACAGAAGTTTTCGTATCGCTCGACTGAGGGAACCGCGAAGCAGCGTGAAAGATGCTCTTGCTCATCGGCAAGAATATTTACAGCGAAGTTTTTGCCCTCGCGGATAAGTTGAAGTGTATTGCTTTGCATATCGACACATACGAGAACCAGTGGAGGATCAAGCGAGACAGAACAAAATGCATTAACCGTTAAACCACCAATTTTGCCTTGATTATTTGTCGTGACAACTGTCACGCCTGTTGCGAAATGTCCTAAAACCTGTCGAAAGAAATCTTTTTCAATAGCCATGTGTATAATGTCCTTTATAGAAGCGTGTCTTGTCCTCTCGTAGTATCATCCGCGCTATGCCGCTTGTCAACTGTTCGTTAGGACAGTTAGGCGTACTTTTTGTTCTGACGCTAGACGCGTTGTGCTATAGTAGAAAACAGGTCTAGCTCTGAATAATTATAGTACGATAACGAAAGTGCGAAAGATGAGTAGAGGAAAACGGCGTTTTTTTTCAGCACAGCTTATGATACTCACTTTAAGCGTCATACTTGTTATTGTAATGCTCTTCGCGGTAAGTTTTGGCACAACCTCAATTCCGGTCAGCGTAATTGTACAGGTTGTGTTGAATGGAACGCATCTGTTTCACTTTGCGCGTTTCTGGGACACATCCTTAGAAGTAATTATCTGGCAACTGCGCTTTCCAAACGTGTTTGCCGCCGCTTTTGTGGGAGCAGGTCTTGCTGTTGCTGGAGCATTGTTTCAGGGAATGTTACGTAATCCACTTGCTGACCCCTTTCTTATAGGTACGTCGTCGGGTGCCGCCCTCGGTGCCGCTATCACATTTGTGTTGCCATTTGATACTTTATCTGGCACCCTTTTCTCGCTTACGCCACTATGCGCGTTTTTAGGTGCGATTGTGACCGTCGTTTTTGTTTACGCGATTGCGCGTACCGATGGACGCACGCCCGTTGTAACCCTGCTATTGGCGGGAGTCGTGGTCAACGCTATTCTCATCGCTGTACAAACGCTCGTCCTAACACTGATCCCGCATCCGTTGTCTGCCGTGCAGTCGCTCTATAACTGGCTGGCGGGCGGGATAGAGATAGTGGGTTGGCCTCCAGTGGTAGTTGTCGGGTGTATCACGATTGCGGGTATTCTGTGTTCGCTAAGTCTCGCGGATGTCCTCGATGTTTTCGGGCTTGGTGAAGAGAGTGCGTCGCATTTGGGGTTGCACACCGAGTGGTATAAGCTCGCGATTGTGCTTGTGGCCTCGCTCCTAACGGCTGCCGCTGTGTCAATCAGTGGCCTGATCGGATTTGTGGGACTGGTAACGCCGCATGTGATGCGTCTTCTACTAGGGCCTAAGCATCGTTTCTTGCTCCCGACTACCGCACTTGGTGGCGCGATTTTTCTCGTGTTAGCAGACCTGCTGGCACGTGTTTTAATTCCCCCAACTGTGTTGCCCGTTGGCATTTTTACAGCACTTGTGGGTGCGCCATTTTTTCTATTTTTGTTGCGACATGGAAAGCGAGACTATACATGGTAGAGTTTCCGCACACAGAAAAAGACAGGCGCGACGCACTTTTGGAGGTGCAGAACATCACGTTTGGGTATGATAATAAACCATTGCTCTATGAGGTGTCGTTACAGGTGCGGAAGGGCGAGATGGTTGGGCTACTTGGCCCCAACGGGTCGGGGAAGACAACATTGTTGCGTCTGATTAGCGGGTTGCTCGCTCCACAACGTGGCGCGGTTGTTGTAGAAGGACGCACGTTGCAAGCATGGGGGCGACGCAGGGCGGCACAACGGATCGCGGTAGTACCACAAGAACTGCATATCCCTTTCGCGTTTACCGTCGAGCATATGGTTAGCCTCGGACGGACGCCCTTTGTAAAGCCCTTTTTCGGCACAAGAACACCACACGACCAGCGTGTTATCGCGGACGCATTGGAGTTGGCAGGTATCGGGCCATTTGCTGAACGTATCTTTAATGAATTGAGTGGCGGTGAACGACAACGCGTGATGATCGCGATGGCGTTGGCACAGAAACCATCGCTTTTACTCTTGGACGAACCGACCTCGCATCTTGACATAAAGTACCAGATCGAGACGCTCGAACTGGTGCAACACCTGAACAAAGAGCGAGAGGTAACAATTATTGCGGCGATGCACGATCTTAACCTTGCCTCGCGTTATTTTTCTCGTCTACTCTTATTTCAGCGTGGCATTGTCGCGGATGGTAGCCCTGCTGAAGTATTAGAGCCGGCGGTGCTCAGTCGTGTCTACGATATCAATGTGCGCGTTGGGATACTACGTGGCGCGAAGCACCTGAGCGTGTTACCGCCTGATGAGGAGCGCGATGACACGCCGCATCGTCAACAGCAGGCCTATGTGCATCTCTTGAGTGGGGGCGGCTCTGGCGAAGTGATGATGCGAGCATTGGCTGACGAACATATTCCGTTCATAAGTGGGGCGTTAAATATTGGTGATAGTGACTACACGCTGGCGTTGCGACTTGCTGAGCAGGTAATTGTCGAACAACCATATGCGCCAATTTCGCAAGCATCGCTAGAGCAAGTGCGTGCAAGCCTCGAACGTGTCGCGCTCCTAATCATTTGCCCAACACCGATTGGCGCAGGCAATGTCGCGTTACTCCGTGAGGCTGTTAGCGCGGCGCAACGGGGGCTATCGGTACTACTAGTAGCGACTCCTGATACGCGTGATGTCGGAGGCGCGGTAGAGACGGATGATGGCCTCTTAGAACGTACCGGAATGGCAGCGCGTGATTATACGGGTGGTGAAGGTGTGCAATTAGCAGGCGAACTATTACAACATGGTGCCATCGTTGTACGCTCGGTAGGAGAAGCTATCGAGCAAATAAAACAGCATTATCGTGTGGCGCGAAGAAAATAGACTATCAATAGAAGTCATAACATGATATAATCTGAAAAATCTTCGCCAAAAATAAGCAAAAGCTAGTATTGAGGAATAATAATACGTATGCAAACCAATGAAAAAGCTTCTGTTACTCTCCGTTTGCCTTCGACTTTGAGTGCCTATAGTGGTGGAAAAAGTCAGATTGTACTTCATGCGAATACGGTAGAAGAATTGTTTACTGCACTAAAAGAACAGAATTACGCAGTATGGGAGCGGCTATGTACTGAGCAAGGCTGCTTGCGTGAACATGTCAAGATATTTGTGAGCAATGAAGTGATTAGCGGGCTTAATGGTATGAAGACCACGCTACGACCGGGACAAGAGGTGATTGTACTTCCAAGCTCGCACTCGTAGTAAAGACGTTATAGCTATAGACTTGCATTTTTACTTTCATTGATGCATAATACGCCTGGACTTATTGATGAGGAGGCTTGGTTATGCTTGCAATGGCGCGAAGTTGCGCGATGATCGGGTTAGATGGTGCGTTGATAGAGGTTGAGGTAGACATCGCTAATGGTCTTGCTGCATTTGTAATTGTTGGACTTCCCGACGCCGCCGTGAATGAGGCGAAGGAACGTGTGAAAGCCGCGATCAAAAATAGCGGCTGTCTTTTCCCCTATAAACATATCACTATCAATCTGGCTCCTGCCGATATTCGTAAGGAGGGGCCATCCTATGACCTGCCCATAGCCGCAGGTATCTTATCCGCGTCGGCTCAGATCAACCCTAGCGAGGAACTAGCGAACTCACTATTTTTGGGCGAACTCTCGCTCGACGGAACGGTTCGTCACACAAACGGTATTCTGCCAATGGTGTCTCTCGCACGCGAGAAGCATGTTAAGGCCGTCTTTGTCCCTGCGGTTGATGCTGTCGAGGCGACGCTTATTGAGGGCGTGACCGTCTACCCTGTCGCGACATTGGGACAACTTGTGGCACACCTCAACGAGGTTAAACGCATCGAGCCATATATATGCGATCCACACATTCTCGATAACGCCAAAGAGGCGATTTATCTACAAGATATGTCCTCAGTGCGCGGCCAGGAGCATGTGAAGCGCGCGTTAGAGGTTGCCACAAGTGGTGGGCATAACATTTTAATGAGTGGGCCGCCTGGGTCTGGTAAGACGCTGCTTGCTCGCACAACACCCTCGATTCTGCCACGTATGCTGATACAGGAGGCTTTAGACGTTACCAAAATTTACAGTGTTAGCGGGATGTTGCCCTCTGATGTTCCGCTCATCCTGCAACGCCCGTTTCGTGCTCCGCACCATACAACCAGTCATGCTGGTTTGGTGGGGGGCGGACGTATACCACGTCCGGGCGAGATAAGCCTGGCACATCGGGGAGTGCTTTTCCTCGATGAACTACCAGAGTTTGGGCAGAGCGTGCTAGAGGTGCTGCGTCAACCGCTTGAAGACAAACTTGTCACGATCTCACGCGCACAGGGTACGATTACGTATCCCGCGAACTTCATGCTGGTGGCCTCAATGAATCCCTGTCCCTGTGGCTATTATGGCGACCCCGTGCGCGAATGTACTTGTTCGATAAGCGCGATAACGCGTTATCAGAAGCGTATCAGTGGCCCCTTACTAGACCGTATCGACATTCATGTCGAGGTGCCACGCGTCGATTATGAGAAACTTGCTGACAAACGCAAGGTAGAAGACTCTGCCACGATTCGGCAGCGTGTGCAGGAAGCACGCGAGCGACAACTGCACCGCTTCGCTGGGACAAAACTCACTTGTAACGCCGAAATGGGGCCTGCCGAGGTACGCGACTTCTGTTCTATAGATGCCTCTGCCGAAAAGCTGCTCAAGGCGGCGATGCAACAATTGCACCTCTCGGCACGAGCATTTCACCGTGTGCTCAAACTCGCGCGAAGTATCGCGGACTTAGCTGAGAGCGACATCATAGCCGCGAACCACATTGCCGAAGCGATACAATACAGGCCGAGAATGGGAACGTGAAAAATATTTCTTCTGGCGGATATTTACAAAGAAATCTCGCCATCGGGAAAAACCTGACGAAGAAGGGCGCGTACTCGCTTCTCTTCCTGCACTTTTTCTTCGTCTTGCTTGAAGGTGAAAGGCTTGAATGTGTCCAGTTCTGAGCCGGGACGCGGCGGCGTCTCATGCTTCGGAATACTATTTGTGAGGAATGCGACCATACTACTCATATTTGTGTCAGGAATACTATTAAAGGAAAAAGCGATACGGCGGTAATAGGAAAGGAAGCAGCACAGGGTAAAAAAAGTTCCACCAATGATAAAGGCAAGAGCTGTAACCCAGTCCCAGATAAACCCGACCAGTAATGTCATGCAGAGAAGGAGCGTCGCGACAATGCCTGCTGCTCGCAGACGAGAAATAGAACGGTGTTTCATATATCGTTGTGTACCTTTTTGCTGTTGCTATAGCGTCGGAAGGAAGCAGAAGAGTAGGTCTTCTCTTTACTATAATACCGTAAAAGGTACGGGTAAAAAAAGGTGCGAGTGTGAAAAACACAAAAAAGCCGACGGTTCACCGCAAAAAAGGTGAACTGCCAACAAAGCTCTGTGCGACCTGTGGACGTCCGTTCGAGTGGCGGAAACGCTGGGAGCGCAATTGGGATGAAGTACGCTATTGTTCTGAACGGTGCCGTAATGCTCGTGGGGGAGTACACGAAAAGGCGAAGTAGCGTGTTTCGTCTGCTGGCCTCAATAAAAAAGAAGCATTTTTGCTCTTTTGTGCGTGATACTATAGAGAAGTGCTTTACATGACGCATCAGCTTGCCATTTTGTAACCCCACGTTTTACAATGGTAGCGGATTTGAAAGAGAACAGAGAAAGAACTTCTTCTAAGATAGGAGTGTTTACCAATGACAACAACCCAAACAGAATCACAGGTGCAGCACTGGACAAATCTTGCACAGCAGTTGCGTGTAGATAGCATTCGCTCTACCACTGCGGCGGGTTCGGGCCACCCAACATCGTCTATGTCTGCGGCAGACTTGATGGCAGTGCTGATGAACAGCTATCTACATTATGACTTTGACGACTACAAAAACCCAAACAACGACCATCTCATCTTTTCTAAGGGACATGCGTCCCCCCTACTCTACTCTATGTATAAGGCAGCAGGCGCGGTTGGAGACGAAGAACTCTTGACTTTGCGTAAGTTCGGAAGCCGACTCGAAGGCCATCCTACACCGCTTCTACCCTGGGTAGACGTGGCGACAGGCTCGCTTGGTCAGGGGTTGCCAATCGCGGTAGGTGTCGCGCTCGCGGGAAAATATCTTGATAAACTGCCGTACAAGGTCTGGGTACTGTGTGGAGATAGCGAAATGGCAGAGGGGTCCATCTGGGAGGGTTTCGACAAGGCTTCACACTACAAGCTTGATAACTTGATCGCGATCATCGACGTGAACCGTCTTGGACAACGTGGAGAGACCGATCTTGGATGGAACACAGAAGCCTATGCTGCCCGCGCTCGTGCCTTTGGCTGGAATGCCATCGTTATTGATGGGCATAACTATGAAGAGATTAACCAGGCGTACAAGCAGGCATTAGAGGCTAAAGACGTACCTACCTGTATTGTCGCGAAGACCATGAAAGGGCGTGGCGTCTCGTTCCTCGAAAACAAAGATGGCTGGCATGGGAAGCCTGTGCCAAAGGATAGAGAAGACGAGGCATTGCGCGAACTGAACGCGCAGGCTCGCAGCATGACATTTCCCGTGCAGAAGCCTGCCGCAGGGCAGCTTGCGCCAGAGGCCGCGAAAAAGGCTATTGTGTTCCCACAATATGGGGAAGAGGCGGTTGCCACTCGCAAAGCCTATGGTGATGCGCTCAAGGCACTAGGTGATGCCAACCCTGACGTTGTTGCACTTGATGGCGAGGTAAGCAATTCTACCTACGCTGATGAGTTCGCAAAAGCGTTTCCAGAGCGTTTCTTCGAGCAGTACATTGCAGAGCAGCAGTTGGTCGCTTCGGCTGTCGGTATGAGCGTTCGGCACAAGATTGCGTTTGCATCGACATTCGCGGCGTTCTTCTCACGTGCGTATGACTTTATTCGCATGGCAGCTATCTCGCGTGCGAACATTCGCCTTGTGGGTTCTCATGCTGGCGTCTCTATTGGCGAAGATGGGCCTTCGCAAATGGCACTGGAAGACCTGGCGATGATGCGGGCTATCTTTGGTAGCACAGTATTGTACCCAAGTGATCCTAACCAGACCGCGCAACTTGTGGCGGAGATGGCTGAACACGGTGGCATCGTTTACATGCGTACTACACGCGAAAAGTTGCCAACGCTATATAGTCCCGATGAGAAGTTCGCGGTTGGCGGCAGCAAAATTGTGCGCCAGTCCGACCACGATCAACTCACAGTTGTCGGTGCCGGTATCACTTTGCACGAGGCACTCAAAGCATATGACCAGTTGAAGGAAGCCAACATCACTATTCGGGTTATCGATGCGTACTCAGTGAAGCCGATAGATGAAGAGACATTGTTTGCTTCGGCACAAGAGGCTGGTAACAAGTTCATTACTGTTGAAGATCACTGGCCCGAAGGTGGCATTGGTGACGCAGTGCTTTCGGCATTCGCACAGCGCGACGGACAGATACCACAGATCGTCAAACTTGCGGTGCAATCAATGCCTACCTCTGGTACTCCCGCGCAACTTATGGAAGAGGCTGGCATCAGTGCTCATCACATCGTCGAGGCGGTCAAAGCTATTGTGCAGGGGAAAGTGGACGACGCATTCGCTGAAAAGTAGCTTTCAATTGCTCGTGATTGTGCAAAAGTAAAAAGGGTGCGCAATTCAAAAATTGCGCACCCTTTTTATCCTGCTTCTAGTTTTTGGTAAAAGAAATGAGACACAATACTATGTCACCGGTGGATTCAATTAAAGCGAAAAGTGATGAGGGAAAAGTGGAGGCACAGCAAGGGCCACAGGGTGTAGGAATGGCGGTGGCTTTCGATTGGGGGCTTGCTGCACAAATTCTGGTGACGCCTACTACAACATTGCTGCTTGGAATGCCTGGCCTGTTCAAGCAGTTGGGGCCATTAGAAGGAACACTGCTTTCGACGGTAATCTCGTTGCCTGTGGTGGGCTTGTTGGCTGTTTTCGGCGAAGGAGTACGGCGTGGCTGGCGTTGGACTCGCCCAATACAGGCAGTCGCGAACACGGTGCTTTTTCTCGGTGGTCTTGTGCTTATTCCAACTGTTATCACTAGTATCGGGCGAGGCAACTACTGGCCGCTTGTGACAGATGTAATTCTGCTGATTTTCTCTCCTCTCATCGCGTGGCGTATGTTTGGGAAACGCTCTAAGCAGTGGTACGATACCGTAAGTAGTGTTGCTGCACGCAAGCGACACGGGGGGGCGTGGCCTTTTCTTATCTCTGCGTGGGCTGCTGTGGGTGGTATTCTACAAGCTATTGCCGTTCTTCATCGCTAGTCCTGTTTTGAAACTGTACTACACAATGCCACGTATTGAAAGTAGCGAACGTGTAACCTATCCCTACACGAAGGAGTATTTTCATGCGTGCAAAAAATGCATCAGTAGTTATCAACCCACGCACAGGCCAAAATATTGTTAAAATAACAGATGTGCTTGCAGTGCTTGCAGCGGCAGGTTGGAAGACAGACATATCAATCAAAGAGTACGGCGGGCATACAATGGAACTGGCGAACGATGCCGCGAACGATGGACGTAACCTGGTCATCGCTTATGGTGGTGATGGTACGCTCAATCAGGTTGTCAATGGCGTCTTGACTAGCAAAGAGCCACATAGTATCGTTGGCGTTATTCCAGGGGGAACCGCGAACGTGTGGGCTGGTGAAATCGGTGTGCCGATTGATCCAGTCAAGGCGGCCCTTTCGCTTGTCAATAGCGAGGCGCGAAAAGTCGATATTGGGCATGTCGCGGTAGAAAAGCTTCTCTTTCCAGAGGCAAACGGATCGGCGCAACCATCCTCAGAAGAACGAAATTCTTCAAAAAAGAAGAGTAAAACGTCGAAGGGAAGCAGTCAAGGGAAACATCACTTTCTGCTTATGGCAGGGTTGGGAATAGATGCCGCGATCATGGGCAATGTTTCTAAGCCGCTCAAGTATCGTATCGGCCCGCTTGCCGTTGGCCTTTCGGCCGCGAAAGAGTTGTCTACACATCGTTCTTTTCCTGTTGAAATCCGTATGGGTAGTGAGAGTGGAGGAGAGCCGTCATGGAAGGGTGATGCGGCGCAGGTGGTGATTGGCAACACGCGACGGTACGGCGATATCGCGGAGATGACGCCGGACGCATACATTGATGATGGTGTACTTGACGTGTGTGTGATTACCGCAGGAGACCCACTTTCGACAATGCAGCAGATAACGTCGCTGCTTCTGCGTCGTAAGCCTGACAACTTGAGTGCCGAATACTTTCATGGCGCACATCTCTCAATTAGTGTGCCTTCTAGTGTGCCAATGCAGTTGGATGGGAGCGCGGTAAAGCTCAAAGACTACCTGGAAAAGGCTGAGTATGAGAAGCTGCAACAGGTCGCTACATCCGAGCATGTCATGATTACGTATCGCTTCGATGCGTTACCTCACGCTCTTGAGGTAGCGATTCCTAACGCGTATAATGACGCATTGTTCGAGGAGTCTCATAGCAGGGATGGCTCACAGCAAAACCGTGTTGATGAAAGCGATGAGCACAAAAAGTCGCATGTGAAAGCACACCATCATAAAAAAGACGATCCGCAGACGCTGCCACAACAGCAGACAGAGATCGAAGAGTCACGTGCTGCCGCACAACTCGATCAGCAGCAGGCAGATGAGAAGAAGCGAGAAGGTGATATGCGTAAAGAGTTACCTGGGCTGCTCAGCTCATTGCTAACGAATGGACGCAAGGTTACAGTTGTCGCCAAAGCTCCCAATCCAGAGAAGAAAGATACATATATTATTGCTGGTGGCACAATAAAACAGGCCACGGGCGAGACGAAGCCTGTTGCTGTTGTTGTCAATGGCGATACAATTATTCTCAATCGAGAAGGCGCACGCGTGTCGATTGCCGAGGTACGCAATGTGCAGGAGGGCATGGTGCTTGTTGTAGAAGGTAAAAAGAGCAAGCGTGGTGTGATTGAGGCGATACGCATGGTCATGTAGTCAAACTTTCTCCAAAGTAGTAGACTACTCAAAAGTGCGGCACTATGATACACTGAGAACGCAAAAATTATACTTTTCTACGCGCTGAAAGGGTTGTCAGTGGTGAGTGAAATACAAGAGTCGTTAGAATGGCGTTCAGTTTTGAACGCCGTTGTTGACATTGATATCCGCGCGACGTTGACAGCACTTGATGCACAGGGCGTCATAGCTTACACTGATGGTGCCTGTCTCAAAAATCCGGGCGGCCCTGCTGGTTGGAGTGCGCTTCTATGGCAAAACACTCCCGATGGAAAAGTTCGTGCTGGCGCGACCCGTCTTGAGTGTTATGGACATATTCCAAAGGCCGCAACCACCACGAATAACAGGGCAGAGATTGCCGCAGTGTTGGCTGTGCTAAGCCTTGCACCCCCGACCCTACCATTACTCATTCATAGCGACAGTGAATATACGATTAAGGTAGCGCAGGGAACGTATCAGATGAAAGCAAATCCTGATATGTGGGCGATCTATCGCAAGTTGTTGAGTTACCGCAAAGTGCCGCCCAAATTCGAGTGGGTGCGAGGCCATGCAGGTCACGAGCATAATGAACGTGCGGACGAGTTAGCGGGACTCGGTGCTTGGAACAACGACCAGAAGGCATACGCGAAGTGGCAGACTTCGCAAGCACCGGAAGCGAGAAATGGCTCCGTCACTGCTGAACAGGCTCCTCTACAGCAAAAAGTCCAAACGCTCCAACTTCTCTTCAAGAGTATTACGGCAGATAGTGCGCGTGTTTCTGCACAGGAACGCACATTTATTAACGACATGGCGAAGCGGTTACAGAAAAATACTTTTGTGCCGAGCGAGAAACAGAGCAACTGGATAATGATGCTGGCGAAAAAACATAAGGTAGAATAATACCGTATCTCGTATTCCTCTTCTTAGCCTATGTGATAAGATATACATGGTTCAAGCGTTTTCATGGCTAGTAGTCGAAGAAAACTGCTTTTGTTTTGTGATCTTTCCTGCTATAGATAGAAAGAAGTATGCTTTTGTATCAAGAATTAACCACACGTTTTAAAGACTTGTTGCAATTAGAACATGTGCCGATTGGTATGGCCTTTGTGCAGGAAGCACCGCCATCTGTGAAGAGGAAGACGACGTATGTCCCTTCGGCCTGTACTTTCTGGCGATTGGCAGAGCAAGATATATTTTACGCGACGGGCGAGGATCACAAGGAATGCCCAATTGGAATGATGACGATGGGTTTTATCATGCCCGAAGCCGATCAGCAACGCGCGGGGGCATTAGTTGGCATAATGGCAAGCGTCCAGTATTTTTCGCCTGCTGAAGTCGCGGCACTGCCAACAGTGCAGAAGCAGCACGAGAACATTATCTATGGACGGCTTGATCTGTTTCCTCTCGCAGCTGATGTCGTACTCTGTAGACTCAACGCGCAGCAAGCAATGCTGATCGCGGAGGCTCTGGGAAAGGCTGACTGGTTGCAGGGCGGGCAGACTGCGTTTGGGCGTCCGACCTGCGGTGTTATTCCACGTACACTGCAAAAAAACGAAGCTTCAATGAGCTTTGGCTGTGTCGGCGCACGTACCTATGTAGAATTGACGCTGAACGAAATGATTTTGACGCTTCCCGGCGAGCAGTTCGCGGATGTAGTGGAGAAACTCACAACGATTGTTAGTGCTAACAATGCGCTCGCGCCATTTCACGCATCGCAAAAGGCAACCTACGTCGCGTAGATAGTAGGAGGAGCAGCAGTGAATACAGAGCAGGTCGCACGTCTCTGCACAAATTTCGCGCTTGGTCTGCCTGTACAGGAGCCACAAGCGGTACATGGCGGGTTGTTGCATCGTATGTGGCACCTGCGAACGACGCGCGGGAGCTTCGCGGTAAAGCAACTGAACGCCGTGATTATGCGAAAAGTCGGTATCCGAGAGAGCTACCGACTCAGTGAACGTATCGCGGAAGCAATGGTTGCGCGTGATGTTCCTGCGACTCTGGCTCTTAAAGGTAACGGAGAGGGTGGAACAGTTCAGGAGATTGGTGACGCAACCTTCATTGTCTATCCGTGGGTAGATGGTGAGACGCTTTCAATCAAGGCGGTAGGGCCGAAACGTACACGTATGATTGGAACGATACTCGCGCGGATGCATAGCTTATTACGCGAGCAACCACACCTTTTCCCAGAACTTGAACCGCCAGAGTGGGAGCCATTTTCTCCTGATGAGTGGGACATGCTCACGTTTCAGGCGGCTGATAGAGATATCCCTTGGACACCACAGGTACGCCACGCCCTGCCACTTCTAAACGAGTGGAGTCGGCTAGAGGCGGAGGCGAGCACGCTATTGCGCCGTACCTCTGTTATCAGTCATCGAGACCTTGACCAGAAAAACGTATTATGGCGTGATGCGTCTTCGCCCGTTGTGATAGATTGGGAAGCCGCGGGGCTGGTAAATCCAACAATGGATGTGGTCGGGGCCGCGCTCTCGTGGAGTGGGCAGAGTGTACAACCGCCACAAGAAGAGAGCTTTCACGCGCTCCTTGAGGGATACGTGGCAACTGGTGGAGAGATACGTGACTCCGGTCTCGTAGCGATGCATGGCGTTATCGGCAATTGGCTAGGCTGGTTGCTCTTTAACATACATCGCTCACTTGGTGAGTCGGTTACGAGCGAAGAGGAACGGCTGCTTGGCGTGCGCGAGACAACAAGCACCCTTTCTACTCTCCGTGCGCTGGCTTCCAACGCCGAGAAGTGGGCTGTTTGGATAGACAGGTGGACGACAACGCAGTAGGCCCTATGTTAAGGAAGAGGCCAAGTAGCCGCAGGTATCTCCTTTGCGGTTACGAAAACTATTGTATTTCTAAGAGGAGTGTGAAATATGACTATATGGCCTGTACTACTTGGTATGGAGGATATATTTGTTCTGATTGCTATAGCATTGTTTCTCCTGGTGAGACAAAGTGCAACTTTGATTATCGGTATCATTATAGCAGCAGTGCTTCTTTTATGTAACGTTTTAGTAATTAGTGGATATCGTAATTGGTTTGTACTTGCCCTCCCTTTCGCAACACTTTGGATTATTATCGTGATTGGAAGACCCTTTCTGAAACGCCCTATTTTTACGGTTGGTTCAAAAGTAGTAATTGCTTTGCTCGTTATTGTCTGTGTAACCCTACTGGCTTCAATTATACTACTGGTACTCCTCAGACCGACTTGAGACATCCTTTACATGGGGTGATATGCGCGAAGCTGGCATGGAGTGCAAGGTAGCAATTCTGCTTTTGCTCTACAATACGTATCATACAGGTTTCTAGGCCGTTCTCTTCGTTCCAACTCGTCGCAGAAAACTGGCAACAGATACTCTTCTCTGCTGCCAATTTAACCCCTACCATTGTACCTTTTCATCTCAGACAAAACGGGCGAAGGTTGAGATGGTGGGCGAAAACTCGTCGCAGGAAAGCTTTACAGGTCAAATGCGTGACTCCCTTGCACTTGGTGACAGCTTCGCGTATATTGCCCCTACATGGCCCTATCTTAACTCAGGGCCTAGTACGCGTTTATCCAGCTTTCGCGCTACTTTCCGTGGTGTTTCTAAAGAGAACGATTGCCACAACAAGTGTACCGAGTAGTATCCCAATCCAACCAAGTGTGAGTAACTGGAATATAGCGGCGTCACGCTTTTCGCTCTCGCGCAAAGAGCGACCTGCAAGTACAAACCCCGAATTCATACCCTTGAACCGTGTGACAACAATGGCACTGCGTACCGCGTCTTGCGGTTGCCAGGTAATTCTCTCCTCGCCATTCTGCCGTACAGAGTCAAAAACGCCAGAGGGTATCGTTGGCATTTGTCCGTTTAATTGTCCAGACGAGGCAATTGGCTTGCCATTTGCATCAAAGATAACAATGTATGATGCTAAACTCGCAGCAATATTCACCTTTTCTGCTGGCACAACATCTTGGGTGGATTGTCCACTCGCTAGCTTCGCGGCGGCATCTTCTGCTAATTGAATTTGAGGGTCATTGGCGTTCTGCCTGAAATTTTGTTGCGCGGCAATGTAAACAAGCAGATAGACTCCAGTTACCGCGACTGCAACAAGAAGCCAACATTGCAAGGCGGTCTTTAGTATAGCTAAAATCTTTGTCATGAGAAAGGAAATCCTTTGCAAACAGACTTGAGAGCTTTTAGTATAGAATACTACATGGTTCAGCTTTACGCTATACCTCAAATACATCAAGCAATGTCTCCGTGTGCCTTTTTCCTGTGCCTACGGCTTGACAAGATTGTGTTCGCGGATGAAGATATGAGTAACAATAGAATGTCTCAAGAAACAGCATAGGAAAATTACATGACCACAACCAAACATCGAAGAGCACAAGCGCATGAAGAGGAACAATCGGCTATAGTTGTACGAAACCCTGGGATACCATTGAATATGGATTGGGTACGCGAGGTGCAGATCAACCGAAGCGCAGTTGAGCGGCGTGCAGCGACCCTGTCAACGCGTCGCACTGTCAAGAAAGAGTGGCAAGCAGCATGGCTGTTACGAGCGATTACATGTATTGACCTGACAACGCTTGCGGGTGATGATACGGCGGGCAATGTCTTGCGACTATGCGCTAAGGCGCGTCAACCTGTGCGCCAGGAGCTGATGGAGGCATTGGGCATGGGGCAGTACCCGCTCAGCACTGGCGCGGTCTGTGTCTACCACAACCTTGTTCCGATAGCTGTAGAAGCATTACAAGGCTCCACAATTCCTGTTGCAGCTGTCTCGACAGGGTTTCCCGCGGGCCAAAATCCGATGACACAAAAACTAGCAGAGATTGAGGCATCGGTGCGGGCAGGTGCGAGCGAGATAGATATTGTGATTTCACGTGCTTATGTGCTCACGGGAAACTGGCAAGCACTCTACGACGAAGTAAAAGCTTTTCGTATAGCCTGTGGAGAAGCGCACATGAAAACTATTCTAGCAACACATGAGCTGGCAACATTGAACAACGTTGGTCGGGCAAGCAGAGTGTGTATGATGGCGGGTGCGGACTTCATCAAAACATCCACTGGTAAAGAAGCTGTCAATGCGACACTTCCTGTTGGGCTGGTAATGACGCGTGCTATTCGCGAGTATCACGAACGAACGGGCTATAAAGTTGGCTTTAAGCCTGCTGGTGGTATTCGCAGCGCGAAGGCATCGCTTGATTGGCTTACGCTTATGAAGGAAGAACTGGGGAACGAGTGGCTGAGCAATACGCTTTTCCGCATTGGCGCAAGCGGACTGCTCTCTGATATTGAACGTCAACTCTCGTACTTTGTCACGGGCCACTACGCGGCGGCTAATCATAATCCAATGGTCTAGGGAAGAGAGAAAATACATGAGCATTATGGATATTTTTGAAACAATGGAGTACGGCCCCGCCCCGGAATCCGCATCACCTGCTGTAGCGTGGATAAAAGAGCGGCAGCCATTTGGCCTTTTTATCAACAATCAATGGGTCAAACCCACGAGTGGTCGCTATATAGAAAGCATCAACCCCTCTACTGGAACGTCTTTAGCGCAGGTCGCAGCCGCTAGTAGTGAAGATGTTGATACGGCTGTCGCGGCGGCACGTCAGGCGTTCGCGGGATGGAGTACGCTTGCGGGTCACGTCCGCGCCCGCTACTTGTATGCGATTGCGCGACAAATTCAAAAACATGCGCGTCTGCTCGCAGTATTAGAGTCACTGGACAATGGTAAAGCTATTCGTGAGACACGCGATCTAGATATTCCGCTTGTCGCGCGGCATTTTTATTATCACGCGGGCTGGGCGCAACTTATGGCGTCCGAACTGCCAAACTACCAGTCGCTTGGCGTTGTGGGGCAGATCATCCCTTGGAACTTTCCACTGCTAATGTTGGCTTGGAAGATCGCGCCCGCGCTCGCAATGGGCAATACAGTTGTGTTGAAACCAGCACGTTATACTTCGCTTTCCGCCCTGAAGTTTGCCGAGATTGTGCAGGAGATCGGTTTGCCACCGGGCGTTGTGAATATCGTCACGGGTGAGGCGTCGCAAGTTGGGGAAGCACTAGTACGGCATCCAGATGTAAACAAAATCGCTTTCACTGGTTCAACTGATGTTGGACGCAACATTCGACGTGCGACTGCGGGTTCCGGCAAAAAACTTTCATTGGAGCTTGGTGGGAAGTCCCCGTTTGTCGTGTTTGATGATGCAGACCTGGATAGCGTTGTGGAAGGCGTAGTTGACGCGATCTGGTTTAATCAGGGGCAAGTATGTTGTGCTGGCTCGCGCCTGCTCGTGCAAGAGAATATAGAGCCTATTCTAATACGCAAGTTGCGGGTGCGAATGGAAACGTTGCGACTGGGCAACGCGCTCGACAAAACGGTAGACATGGGCGCGATTGTCTCCACAACGCAACTGCAAGAGATACAACGATTGGTAGCGCGGGGAGTCGCCGAGGGAGCGCAGCTGTGGCAGCCTTCGTGGGCGTGTCCAACAGAGGGGAGCTTTTTCCCACCGACTCTCTTCACGAATGTTTCGCCGGCAGCCTCGATTGCACAGGTTGAAATCTTTGGGCCTGTCCTGGTTGCGATGACCTTTCGCACTCCCGAAGAAGCGGTGGCACTGGCGAACAACACGCGTTACGGTTTAGCCGCGAGCGTGTGGAGCGACAATATCAACCTCGCGCTCGATATCGCGCCTAAAATCAAGGCCGGTTCGGTCTGGATCAATTGTACCAACATGTTCGATGCCTCAAGTGGTTTTGGAGGATACCGAGAAAGCGGCTTTGGACGCGAAGGTGGTAAAGAAGGTCTGTATGAGTATGTGCGCCCAGTCTGGCAGAGCAAAGCACCCCTCTCACCTCTTTTCAATATTCCTATAGCCGAGAATACTATATCTGAAGGGAAAGAAGATGAGAGCGCGTCCCCCAACGAAACCGGATTGCCATCGATTGATCGCACTCCAAAGCTGTTTATTGGTGGCAAGCAGACGCGTCCCGATTCTGGTTACAGTAGAGATGTATATAATGCAAAACATCGTCATATCGGGGAAGTAGGTGAGGGCAACCGCAAAGACATTCGTAACGCGGTTGAGGCGGCCCATGCGGCACGAGGGTGGGCTGGTAGCACTCCGCACAATCGGGCGCAAATTCTCTACTACATGGCGGAGAACCTTGCGAGCCGTGAGGACGAATTCGCACGTAGAATTATGCAACAGACAAGCGGTACATACGAGGATGCGTCAGCAGAGGTGCAAGCGACTCTCGCGCGTCTCTTCAGCTATGCAGCATGGGCAGACAAGTTCGAGGGTGTAGTTCACAGACCACCAATGCGTGGCGTTGTGCTGGCGATGTATGAGCCAATGGGAGTTATAGGTATCGCGTGTCCCGATACATACCCGTTACTTGGATGTGTCTCGCTGGTCGCGCCCGCGATTGCGATGGGTAATACCGTTGTGGTTGTGCCATCGCAACAGTCACCACTTAGCGCGACGGACTGCTATCAGGTGTTTGAGACTTCTGATTTACCGTCAGGCGTCGTCAATATTGTCACAGGGGAGCGTGATGTGCTTAGCCAAGTGTTGGCGGAACACGATGATGTTGATGCGATGTGGTACTTTGGTTCCGCCACAGGTGTAGAACCGATAGAGTTCGCCTCGGCGGGAAATATGAAGCGTACATGGGGAAGCGGCGGACATGAGCGTGATTGGTTGGATACAATACAGGGCGAAGGTGCGGAGTTTCTACGGGCGGCTACTCAGGTGAAAAATATCTGGGTTCCTTATGGTGAGTAATTATGCTTTTTGCAAGTGAAAAGTGGAAGGCGTTAGAGTGCCTTCCACTTTTCACTTATGGAGAAGTTATTCTTCCTGTGCATCTTTCCACGTTGGGCCAGATGGTGGCGAAGGTCGTAGTCCAAGCACATTATTGTAGGGCCTCGCGCCCAGGCGTGATGCGTCGGTTTGACGTGGTTGTGGCTCTGTTGTACGCACACGTGGCACAAGTGGTTGCGTAACCGGATGCGCCGCAGGTGGTGTGTTAGGTAATGGTGTGAGTTGTTGATAGGCGGCAGGTGTTGTTGGGAGCCGCTTTACACGGAGGGCGACAAGTAAGCGATTGACTTCGGTCAGTTCGACGCACGATTCTGGAATGGTAAGCGGTACACCCAGAGCTGTGCGCTCGAACGCAAGACTGAGGTCACTAACCGCCTTGGTAAGTTTCTGGGCGTACAGATTGCCCTGGCCCAGGCGTGTGAGCCGTTCCGCCATAAGGTTGAGACTTCCTGCAAGGGGAAGTAGCGCACCGTGTGTCAAGTGGGCGCGTGCTCGCATATTGCCGTTGGCGAGACTTGCCTGAACTGCCTTGAGATGTTCAATACCCTGCTCTAACTCGACATTGTAGCTGGCAAGCTGGCGGGATTGTTCTTCTATACGCGTACTGGCCCGTTCTAGTTCTTCCAATGACTCGGCTTGCCGTTGTGAGAGGCGCATGTTATCCCACAATGTGAAAATTTGGCGCGTAACGAGTAGCCCGACAACCGCGAGTGTTGAGAACAGGAGAACAGGACGGATGGCCCTCTGGCCCGCGTCGGGTGCGAGTACATCAAGTGTCAAAGCTATGAACAGGAGTCCAAGTAGTGCATAGGGTACAAGTTGTTGTGGACTAAAGCCCAGCGTTCGTGTGTTCTGTTCCATACGCTGTTGCACAACTTCCTCGGAGGTTGCCGGAAAGAAGCGGCGGATATATGCGGCAGCCCCAATTGTCATCAAACCCAGAGGCCAACCCATATCAATCCAACTCGCCTCAACATATGTACCAGCATTGTTTTGAATGTTGAAGAAAAAATCAGACCCAATAAAGAAGCAGAAGCCTAAACCTATGACGAGCAGACTGATGCGCCGTGCGTTCGCTTGGTAGGCCCGTCCCTGACCGCGCAGAAGTAAGAACACAACACAGCTCAGCAAGGCCATATCAGCAGTTGGATAATAGATACCCAGGAACTTCGCGAGATTTGCCTCGCCGGGAGCTTGTGCGAGCGAGCCAAGCAGAAGATACCAGGCAATAGCAAAGATAGACCCCATAGAAATAAGGCTATCCATCAGCAAAACAAGCCGCTTACTACGCTGGGCTGGTGGCGGCTGTAGCAGTAGCCCAACAAAGGCCAGTAGAGGAAAGAGGGTATAGCCGATATCAGCGATTGATGGAAAAGGTGTTTGACCGATAGAGATAGAGTAACGCCAGAAGCTCTCTCCCAATCCCCATAGAATAATCGAAGAACCGATAAGAAGCCAGGATATCTGCTCAAGACCTGTCCAACGTTCGACCTTCTCGCTATGCCGCATAGGAATGCTCGCACAGAAGAGCGTTAGCCCACCCCCAATAAAAGCTCCAACAAGCGGCGAGAATTGACCTACCAGGTGTGAGAACGAGCCGCCGAGGTGGAAAACAACGACTACCATCATGCCAGCACCAATCCACGCGAGCGTTTTAATCGATCCATTAGAAAACGAGTGCATAGGTACAACCTCACAAATGTTTTTTCAATAACACACTACATTCATACAATCCTTGACCAAAGTATAAGATAAGGTACTTTTGCATTACTCCGCGTGGACTTCCATAACGTGAAACGAATCTGCGGAGCAGGGAAAGACGACATTATTATGTCAAAACGGGGAAGTGAAAAGCTTTAAGCTTAGCAAAAGTCTTTGCCATAGACGTAAGATACGGCAGGGAGCAATAATAGTATAATGTGTCTTATACCAGTCTTCTGTACGAGAAGAAGACATTAGGCCACAAAAAATACGCTGCTGTTACACTAGACAATACGCAAAAAATATGGTATGCTTGCAAAGGTGTTGGTTTCAGTATATATGCATAAGCACTTTGTTATGGCAACTGCACATATAAATGTAGAACATGTATGTTCCTGTACATCTAAAATTACACCATAAAGATTGGCTACTGTTCCCCTTGTGCAAAATGAAAGATATGTAGCTCGTCAGTCAAGCTAGATATGCTTCGCACATTGGTATAATCAGTAGCCACCGCGAGAAGCTCTGTTTTTACCTGTAGAGTGTCGAATAGTGCCAGCGATAGTATCAAGAGAACTCACACAGACCAGAATGGGATGTGTTTTTTTGTGCTTTGCAAAAGCATGTATCGCACTCTTTTTATTTGTTGTGTTCCATATTTACTATGGCTTCTGTGGTTGCCTCCTTTGTGCTACATACATCAAGATGTACCCCGTTTCAAGAATAGAAGAAATCTCTATGCCGAACGTGCGCGTTTTAAGACGTGTTCGTGAGAGAACATTGCGAACTGGACGCATCTCCTGATCCCAGATACCTGCTTCTTGTGCTTCAAGTAGACGTTCACGGCAACGCGCGACGGCTGTTTCGGTGACACGCCCATGATTAAAGCTGGCAAGAAGCACTTCGTAAGGGCAGTAGTAAGGATGAGCTTCAAGCAACGGCATAAGAACGCTAATTTCACTGGTTGTGAATTGTTGTTCCATGAGCATTCGGGGGTAATCTTGAATGTAAGCGAGGTGCGAGAGAGTGCCAAGTGAGGTGTTCAACGCGAGCAAATGATCGGCGGGTAAAAGTCCTTGTAAAGAGAAGTGTAAGATTTCCTCATCGCTAGCCTGTGTGTAACCAACAGGAGTTTTTACTTTGCGAAGAGATATCTTTTGCATAATGGTGCTCCTTGTCTGGGTGGTCTTGCTTCTAACGGTTTAAGATCTTCGGGCTAAGGATCATCGTATGCTATTTTTAGCGACGTCTTATGGCGTTCCTCCTCTCCTGCTATGTTTGTTCAAGCTTTGGATGTGCATTTTGTGCGAGTATCCGTTCTGCACGCGTTTTGTAAAATACAGGGCAACCTCGTTCATCTGTGCTATCCACGAGCATGTGGTGTGGATAAACACTACCATAACGGCTACTCTGTACGTACACTTTATAAATGTGTGTACATACTACACAGTACACGAAATAGCCAAGAAAATCAAGCCTTTAGAGACCTATTTACAGATATTTTAGAGAAAACAAAAAAAGACACCTCTCACATAAGCTACCTGTTTTATGGTAGAGGTGTCGTGAAACTTTTTAGCACTAGTTTTTTGTCCTATTAACAAAAGCAGTCAATGCACAGAGAGACGTAAAAAGCGCAGCGAGTACTCCATAGGCTATCTTCCTTGATGGTGATTTCTTAGAAGCGGATACTGCTTGTTGCCGCTTTTCTTGGGTCTCTTGGTCTTCTCTCGCGTGAGGTAATGGGTCTTTCACTAAAAGATAGATAATAGGTGCGAGCAACACAAAGAATGCAACTACGAGACCATAGACCAGGAATGTTTCCATAAAAAAGTCCTCCATATACATAAAAACAGGAGACGCTAGAGAAGTTGTTTCTCTTGTAGGACACGAATTGTAGGCAAGAAAAGACACACTTTTCGCATATCTGGTGGCATGGAGGATAGATGATACAATCTGTACAACAATTTCATTGCGCGAAGAGGTGAAAAGTATGAAGACATCGTTGTCTAGCAGCAGTTCTATTGTTATTCTCAATCCCACCGCCAATCGTGGCAATATGGGAGTGTATCGAGATCTTGTACGTAGACGGTTGAGCAATGAACAAGGATCAGAGCGAACAGAGTACATCGAGACAGAGCGTGCAGGTGAGGCACAAGAGCGTGCAATGCACGCGGCCCTGGCGGGCCGCCCTGTAATCATCGTCGGGGGTGACGGTTCTTTGCATGAAGCCGTCAACGGTATTCTCTCCTCTGGACGACGTGTTCCACTTGGCATTATCCCTGCCGGTTCTGGCAATGATTACGCGTGGAATACGCTCAAACTGCCACGTACCCCGGCTGAGGCGGTAGAGCGAGCTTTCAATGGAAGCCCGATTGACTCGGATGCTGGCATTGTTAATGGAAAGTATTTCGCCAACTCATTCAGCGTCGGGCTGGATGCAGATATCGCGAAAACCGCGGCTTGGCTCAAGAAATACCCTTTAATGAGCGGTGAACGGTTGTATTATACCTCGACAGTACAGCAGTTGTTATTTGGATACGGAAAATGTCCCTGGTTGACCTTTGAACTTGATGATGCAACATCGGAAGCTCAAGCTCAAAAAATGCAGACGCACTATGTTTTAATGGCAGTCACAAATGGCCCGACCTATGGGGCGGGCTTCCGCATCAACCCTACCGCCGATCATACCGATGGCCTGTTTGATGTCTGTACAATCGACTATACTCCGCTTCTCCGTGCCTTACGCTTGCTCCCCGTTGTGCAAAAAGGCGAACATTCTAATTTGCCAGAGGTGACGTTTTATCGCTCAAAAACCGTGCATATAGAAAGCCGTTTCCCCATCAATATTCAGATGGATGGAGAAACGGCGAGCGCGACCAGTTTCGATGCGAAGATACTGCCAGGAGCATTATGGGTACGCGTGTAAGCTACACTTTTTTCGCTTTCACAACAAATGCTGATGGACAAAACTGTGCAAGTGTACATTGCTCACATAATGGTTTACGAGCATCACAGATTGCGCGACCATGAAAAATGAGTAAGTGCGAGATATTAAGCCAGTCTTGCTCAGGAATAATCTGCATCAGGTCGCGCTCGACTTTTACCGCATCGTCGTTTTTCGTCCATCCGAGGCGGCGTGAGAGACGACCAACGTGAGTGTCTACAACGACACCTACCTGAATACTAAAGGCATAGCCGAGCACAACATTGGCGGTTTTGCGGGCGACCCCTGCGAGGCTCAGGAGTTCTGGCATTGTGCGCGGCACCTCTCCGCCAAATTCGGTAATGATACGTTGGGCGGTTGCGCGGATATTTTTTGCTTTGTTGTGGTAAAAGCCGGTTGAGCGAATGTCCTGTTCCAACTCTTCCTGGCTCACCGTCGCGAAATCCTCGACGTTGCTATACTTTTGAAAAAGCTTCTTGGTAACAATATTTACCCGTACATCGGTACATTGCGCCGAAAGCTGTGTTGCTATAAGCAGTTCCAGCGGATTTGAGAAGTCCAGAGAGCATCTGGCTTCAGGGTAGTGTTCTCGTAGTTCGGCGATTATCGCATGAACCTGTTCAACTGATCCCGGCTCAGGCCCCGCGTAGCCAATTACCTGTTGTTCCATCTATTTCACCCTTTTTCTCTTACATTTACCGACAAGGTAGCAGAACTCCGCCTAATATTCGATCTGGTAGGCTCACTCCCGCTCTATACGTTCTCTGTCCAGTTCCACTGGCGCACTCTCCATTGTTGTTTGCTGTTGATAACAAGAGCGGCCTTGTAATCAGGAAGCAGAATATCGTGCAAAAACCATGCGTTGGCAGCGTCTGTATTTCCCGCAATTGCGACGATACGGGGAACATCCTGGAGGGCGAACGAGACCTCGAACTGAGAGAGCGGCATCGCTAGACCATTGCTACATGCTTTTAAGTACGCCTCTTTCCGCGTCCATGCCGCAAAAAAAGCTTTTGTTTGCTCATCTTGAGAAAGAGCACGAAAGTTCTTTTTCTCTTGCACGGAAAAAAAACTATCTACTATCGCTGTCAGCTCTGGCAACGTCGATATATATTCAATATCAATGCCAACTGCATAGTGTTGTACAAACGCATAGAGGGCCAGTTCATGAGAGTGCGAAACATTAAACTGAATATCTCTGGCAAGCTCTGACTGTTCTATAGAAGGCTTGCCGTTCTCACCATAAATAAAGCGCAGATGTTGCGGTGCAAGGTCAAGGTATTGCCCCAAGATTGCACGAAGCAGGCCACGCCCAACAATGAAAGCATTTTGCCTCCACTCGAAGCGAAACCGTCTAGCTCGCTCCTGCTCATCGAGTGAGAGTATTTGCCACAGATTTGTACGTAAGCTTACAGGTTGCTCAAGTGAGGCACGCCAGATATGTACCTCACCTGCGGGTAGCAGAAGCTTGTCGGGTGGTGATGACCACTGCTCGCCAAAAAAAGTCATTTTGGTGCCATCCTACGCATTCTGGATAGCGAATTGTTCGCTGTGCTTCTGCCCCTGACTCGCCAATATTTTACTGATAAGTTCGGCTTTTGTTTTGGCGGATGTAGAGATGTGTAGTGTGACAACAAGTTCTTTCAATTCCGCAACTTTTTTGCTTCTTAACTGTGCCTCCGTGAAGATGGGCAGAGAAGATGTTGCCGACTTTTCTGCCGCGTTTGTAGAAAGCGTTGTCTCACGCTGTTGTATATCCGACGAATCGTATGTCGCAAGTTCTGGTTGCAACTGCACGAACGGGACATTGGGCAGTCGGCGCAAGACAATAACAATATTCGCTAGCAATTCCGCGAGTTCGTGTACTTGCATTTGCTCAAGTTGAGCAACGGTCAAACGTGTCTTCATTGATATTTTCCTTTACATACTTTTTTCTGCTCTTTATAATCAATTAGCGTTTTCTTCGAGAACTTAGATGGTAGATACGACTAATAAACTCTCCTGCCACATCTTTGAACTGTTCTTGTAATTTTAGCGTCATGCCGACTGCGGACGGAGTGACACTTATAGGCATACGATCATCAGGCGCTTTAGCAACCTCAACGCTGTCGCTAATGGAATGACGAAATACGTCACCGGGATAATCGGCCCGCACCTTCTGACTATATGCTTCGTGATGTTTGGCGTTTGTCTTGATGCGTGTGAGAACAATTCCGCCTAGCACTGGCCCGATAAAAGGTGCGTCGGTTCTAGGAAAGAGCTTGTTGATTGAACGTTGTAAGAGTGCGATGCCATAGGTCGAAAGAAAATCAGGTACGGTAGGCACAACATAGGCGTTGCTTGCCTGGAGACTATTTTTTGTGACTGGATTGAAGTTTGGGGGACAATCGCAAATGATATAGTCGTACTCGTCGAAAACCTCTTGAAGACAACGTTGCAAAATGTTGTGTCCCACGAAATCGGAAAGGCCCAGATCGACATCCACAAGGTCGGGGCTAGAAGGTAAGAGATCAAAGCCAAAGACGGTTGGTATTACGTCATGCACAATAGCATTTCTAATAGGAAACATTGTGTCGCGTTGCTCGAAGACATTATACGTTGAGCCATTAACCTCTTTCCATGTAAGCCATTTTTCTTGTGCCATCACGTAGAAGGTCGCGCTTGCCTGCGGATCGAGATCAACGAGCAGTGTTTTTCGTCCGTGATGTTGCGCGAGTGCTGCGGAAATCTCAACACTCATGGTTGATTTTCCCACGCCACCCTTGAAATTGAGAATAGTCACAATCTGGGCCATACTCACCTACAACCTATCGGCATTACTTGCAATACATCGCTAAAAGCTTTTTCCAAAGTACGCAGATTATGACAGAGCAGACCATATCATGTCAAGCAGCATTTATGCCTATGCTTGTTCTACACACTTCATACGATCTCGAAAGCAGAGGTAAAACCAAAAGTCCTGTTTTTCATAGAAACAAAGCATTCTTGTATACAATACTAACGATTTGTTATGGCAAAGAAAAGATCAGAGAATACTCTACTGGAGAGTAGCACAGTTACTGGGGGTAATTATGACGCCAAATCGCCAACTGAAGCACGCCCGCGAAGCGCGTGGCTGGTCTCATGCGAAGGTTGCGAAAGAGGTTGGAACCGACGCGACAACGGTAAGTCGCTGGGAGCGCGGCCTTTTTGCGCCAACACCATACTTTTGTGAGCATTTGTGTACCCTTTTCGAGAAGGATGCGAAAGCACTGGGATTGTTAGAGCCAGCACAACTTTCGCAAGAAAAGGCAGAAAAATTGCAAAAGCTGACAAAAAAGTATAACGTCGCTAATGGAGAAGCAAATCTCGTTGTACCAGCACGACAGGAACCGCCCGTACCCGCTGCGGTTCCTACTCAAGAGCAACCAGCTAGCACACGCTGGGAACAGGCATATGTGCAGGCGTTGCAAAAGCAATCGGGTGGGGTCACGCCGCTCAAGGAATTCGGCAAGAGTGTTTTTGAGCACATCAAACATTCCAACGCAGGAATTGTGGACTCTCTGAAACTTACACCTATACCGCTCTCTGCGTTCAGGCTTCCTGCACAAAATAGTGCGACCAGCACTTCCAGTACGCATAAAAAGCAAAATAGCTATCTAAAACGTCCTGTATTACTCGGTGGAATTGTAGTATCGCTTCTCTTGCTGCTTGCTAGTAGTTTATTCTTTTTTAAGCCCTTCTTTTCTTCATCACTAAAGGGGCATGTGCCGCCAACCCCTACCCTCACGACCTCTCACAACGCTGCACAATTTCCCGTCCAGACTATGCCGCCGAGCGTTCCTCTTACACCAACCATACCGGTTGCACCCGTTTCGACGACTACAATACCCGCGCAATTACCTACGCCTGTGGTGTCTGTGCCTGCTATCGTGCCAACGGTGCCTGCTGCCACTTTGATACCGACAGCGCCACCCGCTACTGCAACCGTGCCTGTGTTCCCACCAATAACCGTGTCGGTCTTTCCGAACGTACTTACTACCCAGAACTGTGTAGCTGAATCAATCAGGTATCGCTGCACCGTTACGCTCACGGTGACGAGCAGTCCACAGAAATCGGTTTTCTGGCAAGCTTCAAGTACAGGCGGTCAAGCCCACTTTAGCCCGTCGGGAGGATTTGGTTCTGTCAACCAACCTATTCAAGTAATTACGTATCTGTACAACGCTTGTCAGCAAGGAGGGCAGGTCACATTTGTTTTTCGTTCAAGTCTCTCGACAGGCACCGCTTCTCTCAACTGGCAGTGCTAGCCGTGATTATTTGGGCGCATCAGTACATTGGTTGAGCGTGTTATAAACAGTTCTAGCTATGCCTCGATAAGCAATCTTCTAAGAACCTTTCCTACAAGGTTCTTGGGAAGCTCAGTACGAAACTCGATCTGTCTGGGAACTTTGTAGCCATCGAGCCGTTCGCGACATAAAGCCAGTAGCTCATCAGGAGTGGCCTGCTCACCGCGTTTTAGTACTACAACGGCTTTGATGTAGGAAGAAGTTGCTGAACCTGCGCTAACAACCGCCGCTTCCAGCACTTTAGGATGCTCGTAAAGCACTTCCTCAATATCGCGTGGATAGACGTTATACGCGCCGGAGAGGATCAGGTCTTTCTTGCGGTCAACAATAGTGAAGAAGCCGTCCTCGTCCATTCGCACGAGATCACCTGTATGGAGCCAACCGCCGCGTAAGACTTGTGCCGTCTCATCGGGCATATTCCAGTAACCTTGCATAACTTGTGGCCCCTGTATCAGAAGTTCACCAATCTTACCAACGGACACGGGGACTCCTGTTTGTACATCGACAACGCGAGCATTGGTACTGGACATGGGAATGCCGATACTGCCAATGCGCCGCTCGCCTTGAAAAGGGTTCGAGTGCGTGACGGGCGACGCCTCCGTTAAGCCATATCCTTCTACAAGATGTCCTTTTGTAAGCTTCTCGAACGCCTCCTGCACTTCAACCGGTAGCGAGGCCGAGCCACTGGTACAGTTACGGATAGAGGCGACACCGTAGCTTCTCACCCTGGGGTAGTTCGCAATGGCGAGGTACATTGCGGGTACGCCGGGAAAAATGCTGGGATGGTGCGTCTTAATAGCTGTCATAATCTGACCAATGCGATCAGTTGGCATCATGACCAGCGAGCCTGCAAGCGCAATCGAGAGATTCATGGTATTGGTGAGTCCATAAGAGTGCGAAAGCGGCAAGACACCCAGCACCACCTCGCGTCCGCGCTGTGCGTTGGGAACCCAGTGGCGCACCTGAGCAACGTTGATTACCATGTTACGATGCGATAACATCACCCCTTTAGGCGTATCTGTTGTGCCAGAGGTGTACTGGATAAGCGCGAGCTGCTCCGATGTGACGCCAGTCGCTAGCGGCGTGGTAGGTTGCCTACGCAACAAGTGTTGGAAGTTGTGTACCTTCCATAAAGAGTGCCCTGTCGTTTGAACAAGCGTCGTACTTTCCTGTACTGTGCTTTCGTCCCGTAATGCGTGTGTGGTGATACCCTCAATCAGACTCGCGAGCAAAACGCGTTTCTGCATAGGAAGATATTCACGGACATCACTATATATCACATGCTGTATATGTGTATCGCGACAAACCTGTTTCACGAGTGCGTGGTAAGACGATAGTGTGAGCAAAATCGTAGACTTAGAGTCCTGCAACTGATGGTGAATCTCTGTCTCGTTCGAGAGTGGACTGCCCAGGACGGCAACACCACCAGCTTTCAAAATGCCGTAGAAGCCAATGACACACTGTGGAACATTCGGCAAAATAATTGCTACACGGTCTCCAATTTTAACATCAAGGTTGTGGAGTGCGTGCGCGAAACGGTTGCTAAGAGAGTCCAGTTCGCGATAACCAATCTTCTGGTTAAAGAAGATAAGCGCGGCTCGGTGTGGATACTCGATGGCGGCATTGCTAAGAAGGTCGTGAAGCGGTTGTTCTGGCAAGGGGAGTCGTTCGGGAACATGGTCGTCATAGTGTTGTAGCCAGGGCATCGCAACCAGTCTATTCGCTGGATTGGCAGGCGCGAACGAGAGTTTTGGCGCGGTCTCTAATGAGAACGCCGCGTTTGACTCTGCTACCGTGGCCGCGCTAGCTATCGAAACCGCGGACTCGACGAAGCGACGAATGGCGCGGTTGACGGCATCGGGGCGTTCTAGTTGTACAAGATGCGCGGAGACAGAAATAACTACCTGTTGCGCTCTGGGAATACTGCGTGGCACATCGTCATAGTGTGCGCGTAAGAAGACGGTATCGCGATGTCCCAGAATAACAAGCGTGGGTACACGTAAGTGTGGAAAGTGTTCACTTCCACGCCAGACACCCATAATCTGGTCATGCATCGGCTTGAGAGTTCGGACAGGCGCGTATAAAACCGCGCCGACTTTTTTGGCGGCGAAGCTAAAGAGCGGGTCTGGCACAAGCTTCATTAAACGGGTAATGATGGGCCGCACAATAAAGCTAGAAGGAACGCCCACGAGAACCAGGCTCGAAACAGCCTGTGGGTGGCGTAGCGCGTACTCGGTGGCAATGGCACCGCCAAAGGAATGCGCGATGAGTGAGAATGGTTGTGGTACAGCAAGTGCGGTTAAAATAAATTCTACATCGTCAACAAGCCCGTCCATTGTGTATGGAAATGTATAATCATCACCGCTGAGGCCGTGACCGCGTAAATCAGGGGCAATTACGCGCATATGTTGCCCGAAGAAGCGCAGCTGATAGAGCCACTGTAGTGCGTTGCCACCATAACCGTGTATAAGTACCATCGTATGCGTTGCATTCTGAGGATGAATGTCAATGATGCTAATGCGACGAAGTGGTCGTCCAACCTTGCCGCTCGTATAAAGGGTGCGACGATAAAACTCAACATCCAGTGTCATACGGCCTCCTATGCGACTATGCATACACGCGTTGCTGTGGCTTGATGAAATTTGAACAAGTATAGCACACTTGGAGGAAGAAAGGCATGTCTGTAGGAATCACTTTAGCGCGTCCTGCTATTAATGAACCAGCGTACAGGACGCGCTAAAATGATTCCCATAGACGCTTGTCGTATGTTATACGTTTTTGGTATAGCACTCTTTTTGTGTTTTGAGAATGGTTCGTAATGCGTCCGCTTGCCCATGATTCCAAGAAGCCGAGCGTGTTTCCGCGCCCATGACAGGAAGGGAACTTTGCTCACGAATCTGTGCTGCGCGTTCACGTTGCAATATCTCATGGACAAGTTGACGGTCACTGAGCCGCCAGCCTCGTAGTTTTGCTTGTTCAGCGAAGCGCATGACTCGTGCAAAACCGGCACGGTAATCGCGCTCCTCTGTCTCATTTCGTATAGGCGTATCTTGCATCACAAAGCCTCTGTATAACAAATTTTTTATTGAAAAATTCTACTTTACTCTCTTTATTATGTCAAAAAAAGTCCTGCATCGTCAAGTCAAAGCAGAGTTTTCTCTACGCTTTGTTTCTCCGCAATGCTTCATGAAGAGCGTTCGCACCAAAGTTCAGAGCGGCTACTGGAATCCGTTCGTCGGCGGCATGAAGAGCTGAGAGGAAATCGAACCCTTCGTAGAGGTCCATTGGCAAGAAACCGTAGGTTTGAATGCCTAGCTCTGAAAAGAAACGTCCATCTGTTACCGCCGGCATAAGTGTTGGCACCACGATACCAAGAGGATCAGCTTCGTGTAAAATGTCTGCAAGCGTAGTGAAAAAGCCCATATTCGGCTCGACACGCCCCTTGCCATAACGAATAAGTTCAAACTCGATATCCTCGCCCACAAGCTCGTGTAGCTCGCGTATCATGTCATCTGGAGCGTAACCCGGCAAGAGACGGCCATCCATTTCAAGCACAATCTCGCTGGGAATAACATTGATTTTGTGTCCACCGTGCAAGATGGTAACATTGACCGTATTGTGCAGGATGGGATCGAAAAAGTGTGTGTATGTCCCTAGTTGGTCCAATACTGCGCTTGCCTGTGACGGGTCTAGTAATTGCTGCATACGTGAGCCTGTAGGGGAGGACGAAAGCGTACTCGCCATCATTGTGAGCATCTGAGAGACAACAGGCGTAAGGTGTACTGGCAAACGTTGCTGGTCAAGGTGTTGTAACAGGCGGCCCAGCTTCGCGGTTGCGCCACCGTGCATGGGAATGGAGCCATGCCCACCTGGCCCGCGCAGTGTTGCCTTCAACCAGCAGACCTGTTTTTCGAGAACCTGAATACAGTAAAACTTTTTGCCATCAATATATGAGGTGAAACCTCCAACCTCGCCAAGCGCGTACCGCACATTTTTGAAGAGGTCTGCATGATGCTCTACCAGATACTTCGCGCCACAACCACCACCTGCTTCCTCATCGCTCAGCGCGGTAAAAATTACATCGCCGGGGAGGTCGATACCCTCGGCTTTCGCGCGGAGCAGGGCCGCGAGCATCATCGCAACGCCCCCCTTCATATCAAGCGTGCCGCGTCCCCAGATGTACTCATCAATATTTTGTCCTGCGAAGGGTGCATGTTGCCAGTGCTGATTAACTGTTGTCACAACATCTACGTGTCCCTGTAGTAACAGAGGTGGTGCTTCGCCGCGTCCGGGCAGACGTGCTATCAAATTCGGGCGTTCTGTTTCGCTACCCAGCATTTTGGTCTCGAAACCTGCTTCCTGTAAAATTTTGTTGATATATGCAATGCATTGTGCCTCGTTACCGGGTGGGTTTGTTGTATCAAAGCGTATCAGGTTTTGCAGTAGTTCTGCTGGTCGCTGATACAGAGGAGTCTCTTTCGCTGTAGACGACATGATCTTCTTTCCTTCTTTGGGACTATTTATGTAGCGCGTTTTCGTAGTATACAACAGCGTATTACGCGCCAACCATGCTCTTTCGCTTCTCTTACTGAAAATTGGCACCTTAATCACAAGTAGAAACGTATACTTAGTAAGAGTCCTTTTCGCTGTATTGAGCAAGAGACAGAGAGCACTTTGGCGTGCGATTTGCGGCCTTAGCTCAACAGTGTTTATAATTAAAAATATACTCATGCTCTCATTTTTTATACTGACTTTTAGCGTATTACATTTTTGGAGGAAGTAAGCGTGGCAACAAAGAAACCAGGGAAGCTCACAGAGGAACAAAAGAAGCTCAGGGATGAATTGGTGAAAAGTGCCATTCGTGGCAGTAACCGCCCCCGCACAGCCCGCGATCTGGGCATTAGCACTCTCAAAAACCTGCCCGCCAACATTGGTATGGTGCAAGGCTTTATGAAGGCCGCCAACTGGAAGCAAGCGCAAGACGAAGTATTGCAAGGGTTGAATAACACCGTTGTGATTGTCGGGCAACCAAACACAGGGAAGAGTACCCTGTTCAATAAACTCAAGGGTCAGACACTTTCGCAGGTGTCGCCGCAAGAGGGTACAACGCGTACTCTTGTACGCACAGATTTTGGCCCCTTCACGCTTGTCGACACCCCAGGCATCGATGGCCCAGGTGCGCTCTCCGATATCGCCGCGACTGGTTTAGACCAGGCAAGCGTCGTCGTGTTTTTGATTGATGGCGCAAAGGGTGTTCAGGCAAAAGATAAAGACCTATATAAGACGATTGCGGCTCAAAAAAAACCAACGATTGTCGCTGTAAATAAAGTTGACACGCTTAAAGGCGGTGAAGGAGCGGATCAGATCGCTACCGAAATCGCCATCTCGCTTGGAGCAGTTGGCGTAATACCAATTTCTGCGACAAAGGGTACGAATATTGTCGAAGAGCTTATCCCTGCATTAATTGACGCAAGTCCAGAGGCTGCACTGGTAATTGGACGCGAGCTACCTGCGTTCCGTCGCTATGCCGCCCAGCGTATTATTCGCAACTCTACCTTGCTAAGTCTCGCGGCAGGTCTGGAGCCAATTCCATTCATCGATATTCCTATTCTCTTAGGAACGCAGATACGGCTTGTGTTACGGCTCGCGGCCCTGTATGGTGAGCCAATGAATTCCATTGACACCGCGAAGCACGCACGCGAATTGCTGGTAACAATGGGGAGTGGACTTGGGTTGCGCCTGCTTGCTGAACAAGCGGCAAAGGTAGTTCCTTTTGGCGGCGATCTGGTTGCTGGACTCATCGCTGCTGGTGCCACATGGTCTATTGGTGAGGTCGCACTTGAATACTACGAGGGTGGGAAAAAGCTAAACGCAGGTGCCGTGCGCCAACGTACAAACGACCTGTATCATCGTTTCCGTAAAGATCACACCGTCGCAGAGCTACAAAAAGAGAGCGCAATCGGAACTACACCGACGCTTCTGGATGAACCAAAGGAAAAAGTTGTCAACAACCAGTAGAAGGGACGGCTGAAAAAGCGCATGGTTTTTCCTTATGAACAGTATAAGAAACTTACCGAGTCGCTTACCGTCTACTATCCAACGGGCGACGAGAACCGCGCCCGTTGGGTACTTTCTACGGTAGAAAGAGCAAGTATGTTCCTCACACATTTGCTCGCCCGCCCTCTACCAGAGATGCGTATTTTGCTGGCGACAGATGCCGACTGGTTGCTTGCCCCACGCGACGATGAGGAAGAGGCAAGAGCATCGCAACCGTACTGGACGGCGGCAACAACTCCGCCAACGCTCGTTGTACCCTCGCAACTGCATAGTATCTGGGGCAAACAGACACAGGAAAAGCTTGCGTTCATCCTCTATCACGAGATTGCTTTGGCCTTTTTTGAAGATGACCCACGCCCGTGGCCCGATAATTACCCGTTGTGGGCTGATGAGTGGCAACTCAAGTTTGCCGCACTCTGGCTCTCGCAGCAACTCGACGCTCAGCAGGGAATTGTGAACACAGACTTGCACGAACAATTTGTGGATATCTTTGAGCCGGAGGCGGATGGCAAAACACCTGTAACAGTGCGTGGCTTTGACTGGTATGAAGATACAACACTGGAAGATTATTTAGAGTATGAGCTATTGCTAGAGCAGTTTGCTGCTGACCTGCTAGCAAATTACCAACCAGAGATATTGCCACGTTTCCTCGCGGTCTATCGCGCGGAGTATAGGCAGCTGCTGAGCGATGATGTGACGGTTATGCTCGCTTCGATACTTGGCCCTGATGGTATTGAGTGGCTAGAAAATCTCGTCTACTTTTAGCAGTGCAAGTAAAAAAGCGGTGAGGTGCGATTGCACCTCACCGCTTTTTTACTTGACGTGTGCTTAGCCTTTTACAGCAGAACCAACAGCACCTTCGATGAAGTAGCGTTGAAAGATGAAGAAGAGAATTAGCACTGGAATAGCATTGAACATCGAACCCGCAATGAGCAACGAATACTCCGTATAGTGAGCACTCTTAAACTGGAAGAGGCCGACGGGGAGGGTGTACATATCATTGCTATTCAAGACGAGCAGGGACCAGAGGAAGTCATTCCACGCGCCCTGAAAGCTCAAGATGGTTACGGCGGTAAGAGCAGGCTTCACCAGGGGAAGAATGATCTGGTAGAACGTGCGCCAACGTGATGCGCCATCGAGCCGCGCAGATTCTTCTAGCTCTTTGGGAAGTCCTTTCATAAACTGCACCATCAAGAAGACCGAGAATGGCTGAACCATTGACGGAATAATCAATGCCCAGTAGGTATTGATGAGATGGAAGCTGTTCATGACAAGAAACTTAGGAATAATAGTCACGGGCGTAGGAATCATCATGACCGCGAGCGTTACGACGAAGACGAGGTTACGTCCCGGAAACTCCATACGTGACAATGCATAGCCTGCCATCGCTGAAAACAAGACATTCAGGAGGGCAACCGCAACGGCAAACAGAAGCGAGTTGAGCAAGTAGCGAGCGAATACTCCGCCTTTAAGCAACTGAGCATAATTGTCAATTGTGGCATGGATTGGAAACAAACTCGGTGGAAATGCCAAAACTTCTGTTTCAGGCTTGAACGACGAAAGCAGTGAATAAATGAACGGGCCAAGCGAGGTAAAGGTAAACAATGCGAGCAGCGCATAAATCAAAATGTTGATTGGGCGGAAAAAGCGACTTGGACGGCCCGCACTTTCCTTTGTTACTGCTTGCGTACCTGCTTGTGTCTGGGCTGATACTTGTGCCATGAGCTTTCTCCTGCTAGTTTTTCACATCGATCAAGCGACGCTGAACGAGGGTGAATATGAAAATGACGATAAAGAGAACCACTGACATCGCGGATGCATAGCCAAACTGATTATCAGTAAAAGCCTTACCGTAGATTTCCAGAAGAGGCGTCAGGGTTGACTTTAATGGGCCGCCATTGCCTCCCTGAGACATAAATTTGGCCTGATCGAACATCTGGAACGCGCCAATTGTACCAAGTGCCACAACCAGGAAAACTGCTGGTCGTAACAAGGGCAATGTGACATTCCAAAAGACGTGAAGACGGTCTGCGCCATCAACCTCGGCAGCTTCAAGCAACTCGATTGGAATGTCTTGCAGTGCCGCCAGAAAGTAGATCATAAACGTCGCAGAGGTACTCCAGATGTTGAGAATCATCAGAGCAGGAAGCGCGAAATTTGGGTCTTCCAACCAGTGTGGGCCAGGAATACCAACAAGGGAGAGCAGGTAGTTGATGCCGCCCTGTGGTGTATAAAGCCAGAGAAAGATGAGCGAGACCGCCACCGAAGATGTAACCGCAGGTAGGTAGAAGACAGTGCGGAAAAAGCCTTTAAGATGCTTAATGTTGTGAAGCAGGATCGCCAAGAGAAGCGCGAATGCTGTTTCGCCGATGACGACAAAGAACGTGTAGCGTGTGATGTTCCACATGGAAATCCAGAAATCGCTATCACTTGCATGAGCAAGCTGCCCAAACAGTCTTTGATAATATGCGAACCCCACAAACTCTGGTGTCGTGAAGCCGATGTCAACTTTGAAGAGGCTCAAGCCAATACCATAGATCGCGACAAACACGGTAAAGATACCGAGAACGATAATGTATGGTGCCAGGAAAAGATATGCTGCTAGTGTTTCACCCGCGCGTGAGCCTGTGCCGCGTCGCAGTTGTCGTCTGCCTCCCGGAGTAAGGGGTGGAGCGGAGGCGATAGATTTGGGTTGAGATGCCATGTAAAGCACTCCTTGCTTCGTAGTAAACAACCGTTGTTTTTGGTGTACCAGTTTCTGATACAGAAAGGCATGTGTCACAAGAGGTGTTCTCAAGAAATGTCTTGCGTCCGTCTCGTCCTCTCAAGAACGAGACGGACGCAAGACACCTGAGCAACTGTATACTTCGCGGAAAAGAGGGACTGTAGAACGAGCCTACACACCCAACTCGTTATTGACCTCGCTTGCCGCGTTGTTAAGTGCGGTAGTTGCATCCGCCTTACCAAGCAAGACCTTTTCGATGGCGTCTCCAATCTTGGTGTGGATAACATCATCACGTGGGCCAAAGCTATCGGCATATCCATATTGAGCAGCATCGAACATAACCTTCACGCCAGGATTGCTCGCGAAGTAAGGGTCATTTGCAAGGCTCTTAATGGAAGGTAATGCGAAGCCCGCATGAAGCTGACTCGACTGCACATCTGTGCCGGTCATGTATTTGATGAGTTCCCACGCGGCTTGCGGATGCTTGGTTGCGCCATATGCGCCCCATGCGTTTGTGTAGATCAAGTCCGCACGCTTGCCTGTTGTTGGATTGGTAGGCATTGGGGCAATATCGTAATCTACGTTGGGGTAGGTCTGCTTCATGTAAGGAATGAGCCAACCACCCTCAAGAGCCATCGCCGCACGCTGCTTACCAAACGCTTCGCCAGGCCAGCCCGCACTCACATTTGTTGGAATAACGGAAGAACCATCTTTCTGGAAACCAGAGTAGAAGTTCAACGCATCAACACCAGCTTTACTGTTGAATGTTGCCTGTGAACCTTCCTTGTTAAGAACAGTGCCACCCGCAGCGAATAAGAAGGCACCCCAACGCGATGGATCAGGATTCAGAGTGATACCGTACTGAGAGCTGCCGGCATTGCCAGCTTTTGTGAGCTTTTTCGCGGTTGCTCGCATGTCATCCCATGTCCAGTTAGCGGAAGGGAACGCGACACCAGCATCTTTGAAGAGTTTTTTGTTATAGAAGACGCCAAGTGAGTTCCAGTCCTTCGGCAGACCGTAAATGTTACCCGTCTTACAGGTGAAAGGAGTAAGCAGGGAGGAGTAATAGGTTTCCGGCTTCACATTGTCCTTCGACATGTAGGGAGACAGGTTGAGCAACTTACCTGATGTTGTGTACTGGCTACCCATCTGTGGTGTCACATAGAACACATCGGCAACGTTACCACTGGCGATGTTGGCACGCATTTTGGTTGGATAATCACCAGGAATAGGTGCCCAGTTCACCTTGATATTGGGGTGCGCCGTCGAAAACTTGGCGAGATTACTTTGCACAAGCGCATCTTCTGCTGGCGTGGATGAATACCCAGAAACAGTGAGAGTGATATTTCCACTTTCAGCAGGGGCGGCGTCCGTGTTCGTGGTGCCAGGACACTGAATATAATTGTTACCGCCAGCGAGTCCCTGCGTGCCACCGCCACCACCGTTACCGCCTGTACCCGCGGTACTACTTCCACAGGCACTGAGTAGAAGCACAAAAAGAATAAGTAAGGGGGCTATAAGCCGTCGTCTCATACTGAACCTCCGGGCTGCACATTCATCACTGACTTGCAGCAACAGTTTCTAAGCGTAGTTGGAGAAGATAAAACTGTGTTTCTCCATGCTACTGTGAGATAAGATACAAGGACGTTGATAGACTGCCACAAATTGGCAGTGCCTCTTCTTCGAGGATTCCGTACAACGCCACACTACAAAAAAACACTACATACAGTTATACAAGATCGCCAACACCTCAAAGCACACACAAAAGTACTTCTATATGTTATACGTAGCCGAATAGGTAATCTTATACAAGAACTTAGACGTTTTGTGAAAAGGTTTCCATATTCTTAACGTGACGCGATCCCATAAAACTGTTAGCACAAACTAAATGGATTGAACGAAGTGAATGCGAGGAGTATAATACACTCACATTGTAGGAGATAGGAGGCTCCTATGTCAACCCAAACCGTCAAATTGAATAACGATGAAGTACAAAAGCGTCTAGTAGAACGTAAAGCGCACCATCTTGTTATTTCTATTGTCCATAATAAAGTCACTCTGATGCTTTCAGCACATTGAGTGGTGGGCATAACAGAGGAAGGTCTGCTCTCGCTCAACAAATAGAAGAGAGCGAGGACATGTTTGACAAGAAAGCCCGTATTTAAGAGCCTGAAGGTGTAATATTTATGTTTAATCGTGTTGCTATTCTTGGCTTGGGACTGATTGGTGGCTCTCTTGGTCTTGCACTCCACGAGGCAAAAGCCGCAAACGAGATTGTTGGCTATGATAAGGGAAAAGGTGTTGGCGAGCGTGCACATGCTATAGGAGCTATTGATATAGTGTACGGTTCAGCTACCGAGGCTGTACAGGGGGCGGAGCTAGTTATTCTTGCGACGCCAGTTGGTGCTGTATATGGTCTCTTGAAAGAAATGGCACCGTTTGTTGCAACGGGAACCGTTGTAACAGATGTCGCGAGCACAAAAAGTCAGGTGCTTACATGGGCGAACGAACTATTACCTGCTTCTGTCTGGTTTGTAGGTGGGCATCCTATGACAGGTAAAGAGACAAGTGGTATAGAGGTCGCTGATGCTGCATTATTTCAAGGATGCGTATACTGTGTCACACCAACAATACGGACTGAAACAAGTGCTCTAAACAAAGTCGTAGCTCTTGTAGAAATACTTGGAGCGCGTATACACTACATAAACGCTGAGGAGCACGATAGGCAAGTTGCTAGCGTGAGCCATCTTCCATTCCTTGCGTCTATCGCTCTTGTGGCAGCTATTACTCAGGATGCTACATGGAGTGAATCGTCTCTTTTAGCCGCAACGGGCTTTCAAGATATGACGCGGCTTGCGGGTGGTAGTCCTGAAATGTATCGTGATATCTGCACTACTAACAGTGCGACTATTGTCGCGATGCTTGACGCGTATGTAGGTGTCCTAAAGCAGATGAGTGCTCGCATACAACAGCAAGACAACACGCTCTCGGAGATATTTGTTGAAGCGAAACGGCTTCGCGACGAATGGCAAAAAACAAGAGATTTTACTGAGTGATAACAAACCCCTTGACAAGCCGAGCAGCCTGTGGCATACTAGCAACGTTCCCGAAAACAGACACCCCACTTTTATGATGGGTGCTTGTGTGCGGAACAAGTCGTGTATCGTCTTCTCCTGGAGATCAGCCACCTGCGTGGTTCCTCAGAGAAACACTTCTTCCACGAGCATGAGAGAGACCCAACGCTGGATGGCCACATTTTTGTGGCTCCTCCACCCCGACGGGCGTACTCATGAGCCACGAAGAACCGCTGTTTGACCGTCTCGCAAAACTCGTGAGAGAAACGCTTGACAAACCGCAAACAGTATGCGATACTACACTCACAGTCAAGCGACGCACGAAATGCTCGCGAGGCTCCAGCGAAAAATAAACACTGCACCTTGACAATTGAAGAGTGGAAAGCAGAACAGAACAAACGGTAAGTTTACATGCAGTACGGACGCGCAAGCGTTCGCGCACAGGTTCTGTCAATACAACCTCATGCAGGCCAACCCGGTCTGGATGAGTTCAATGAGTTTCCGCGAACAGCCAAATGCAACAGTAACAACGACAGCAGTTTGGCCTGGATTGCAACTCAACACATGGCTTTATCGTGCTTCGGCACGGTGAGATAGACACATGAATGGCGAGTTTGATCCTGGC
>JBBQVS010000029.1:0-42962 GCA_038211295.1 Ktedonobacterales bacterium
GTATCAGCCAGTCTGCTCTCTTAGAACTTGCTATTCGTGCATTAGCAAAACAAGAAGGTATGAGCCAGTTACAAGAAAGTGATCAAAGTGAACACAGTTAAGCATGTTTTACTGCGCTTTCGATCACTGTTACTCATCTCCTAAAGCACCGAACCAATGGTCGCGTGTGCTTGCAAGAAACGCAGAAACAAGGTAGGATGATGCTATACGTTCTTGGGCGTATCCTATTGTTTTCCTGAAGGAGTTGTTTTTGTAACTAGAAACCTTCTCGCGTCGTACTGGATACTATACAACGTTTTATTTTTGCGACATAACTTTTTAGTAAAAGGTACGTTCGCGCAGAGGAGTCATGGGGTGCAACGAGCAACTGATGAAAAGCTGCAACCTGGTGCGGTGTCGGCAAGCGAAAAGAAAAAATCTTCTGTCGGTCAACGGTGGTTGACTGCTGGTATAGCTATCCCCGTCGTCCTGACATTTGTTTGGTTCGGGGGCTGGATTGCCTTTGCCGCTGTCTTGCTCGTCGTAATCATGGGGACGCTCGAATTACATAACATGCTGCTCAATGCTGGCTATCACCCATTGATCTGGGTGAGTTTCGGCTTGAGTGTACTTTTCTTAATTGCGGCTATGTTTTCGCAGCAAAGACAGTTGATACTGGAAGTCAGTCTTGGTGTGGGGCTGCTTGCGTCATTTCCCTGGTTGTTCGTCCGTAAGAAGCTCGATGGGGCGATGGTAGACTGGGCGTTGACGCTGGCAATCTCGATCTATCTCGGCTGGCCTATGAGCTTTTTTTTGTTGCTGCGCGGCCCCGCGTCTAGCACAATCAACTTCTCGACCTTTAGCCTGACGAATCTTTCGTGGCTCTATCTGCCGCGTGGTGTTTGGTGGCTACTGATGGTGCTGCTTGGTGTCTGGGGCTTTGACGCCGCCGCTTTTTTCGCGGGTCGCTATCTGGGTCGGCACAAACTTGCACCGCGCATAAGTCCGGCTAAGACGTGGGAGGGTGCGCTGGGGGGATTTACGCTGTCGATTACCGCAGGGTTGATTTTGACGGTTGTACAGTTGGGCGTTCCCTGGTATCTTGCGATTGCGCTGGGTATTCTGCTGGGCATTGCCGCGATCTATGGTGACCTTGCCGAGTCACTTATCAAACGGCAGACGCGCGTCAAAGATAGTGGGCAGTTTATGCCGGGGCATGGCGGAATGCTTGACCGTATCGATAGCCTGCTTTTCGCGGTTATTGTGGTGTATGTGTTCGCGCAACTCATAGGCAAATAGGTGTTCGCGCGTGCTGAAAAATTTCCAGAAGTGGTTTAACCCTGCTATAATTTGAAGAGGAACAAAACAAGCTAGTCGTTGCAAATAGTGAGTACGAACGACTGGCAGTATTTGTTGATGTGATAAAAACTTATGGCCACGTTTCCTAAACGCCTTGCCTTGTTAGGCAGCACTGGCTCGATTGGACGCCAAACGCTGGACGTTGTGCGCCAATTTCCAGAGCACTTTCGCGTCGTCTCGCTTGCCGCACGCAGCAATATCGCGTTGCTGGCACAGCAGGTTGCAGAGTTTCATCCACAAATTGTCGCCTGTACTGCTGATACGGTAGAGTCACAAAAAGCTGCTCAAGCCGCATTACCAAATGTTCTTCTCGGTGCCCAGAGCTTAACGGCGGCGGCAACGCATCCCGATGTCGATGTTGTAGTAGCGGCAACCTCTGGCCTGATGGCACTGGAAGCGACCCTCGCGGCGATTGAAGTGGGAAAAACCATTGCCGTCGCGAACAAAGAAACACTGGTCATGGCAGGGCATCTTGTAATGAACGCTGCCCAACGGGTTGGAGTGAACGTATTTCCTATAGATAGCGAACATAGTGCGATCTGGCAATGCCTCAAGGGAGAAGAGCACGCGGAGATTCGCAATCTGATTTTGACCGCATCAGGCGGCCCATTCCGTAAGGCAACACGTGAGCAAATGCAATCGGTGACGGTTGAGCAGGCTCTGGCGCATCCAACATGGCGTATGGGGCCAAAAATTACCATTGACTCCTCGACGTTGATGAACAAAGGATTAGAAGTCATAGAAGCGCATTGGCTCTTTGATGTGCCATATGAGCGTATTCAGGTTGTGGTACATCCTGAAAGTATCATTCATTCGATGGTTGAATTTGTCGATGGCTCTATTAAGATGCAGGCGAGCCTACCCAGTATGCATCTGCCAATTATGAACGCGCTCGCATACCCGCATCGCTTGCCGGCCACAGAGAGTTCTTTAATCCGTAGCCTGCATTGGGCGGATGTAGCGCGACTCAACTTTGAGGAGTTAGACGTTGCGAAGTTTCCCTGTTTCCGACTGGCACTGGAAGCCGCGCAACTTGGTGGAACGTATCCTGCGGTACTGGTTGGGGTCGATGAAGAGGCGGTAGACCTGTTCCTGCATGGTAAAATTAAACTAGTAGAGATTGCTACTTTGATTGAGACTATACTCGAACGTCATACTGCTATAGCTCAACCGAGTGTCGCGGAAATCTTGGATGCTTGTGCATGGGCCAGGCGTACAACACAGGCGTTGTATCGAACACTCGCGAGATAAGATGCCGTGGTTGCTCATGGGCGAGGTTATACACAGATAAATGTAGCGAAAACGTAAGGTAAAAGGGATAGATGGATGAATAACTGGTATTTTCTTGCTGCCATTCCAGTTTTTGGAATATTGGTGCTTGTACATGAATTTGGACATTTCATCACGGCTAAGTGGGCGGGCATCCGTGTTGAGGAGTTCAGTCTTGGCCTTCCTCCTCGGCTTGTGGGTATTCGCAAGCGTGCCAGTGGTCGTGGCTGGGAAGTAATCTGGCTCAGTGGCAAAAGCAGTGCTGAAGACTCATATACCGATGGAAAGCAAACACCATTTAGTGGGACAAGCGGCGGCATAAGTGTGCCGGGCAGCTCAGAGAATACTATCTACTCACTGAGCCTTCTCCCTATTGGCGGATTTGTGCGAATGCCGGGCGAAAATGGTGATATCAACGATGTGGATGGTAAGTACGATCCAGGTAGTTTCGCCGCAAAATCCGCAGGTAAACGCATTATTGTACTACTAGCTGGCGTTACAATGAATGTCATTCTCGCAATGCTGCTTTTTACCATCGCCTATGGCTTTATTGGCGAACCCGTTTTGCGCCCGACCATCGGCACTGTTACTGCGAACTCACCCGCAGCGACAGCAGGGTTATTGCCCGGCGACACAATCGTCGCGATCAAAGGTCAGCGCATACAAAACTTTGACGATCTCCAAACAATCGTGAAGCAAGATATCGCTGGCGCACCGAGTGGTAGTGCGACTGTCCCTATTCCGATGCAGATACGTCATAAAGGTATGACTGACCCTGTTGACACAATAGTTAACGTGCGTGTGCACCCGCCTAAAGATCAGGGGCCAATGGGAGTTGTCGCCGATGACTCGAACGCGAATATTACGTATACAAGTGTACCACTTTGGCAAGCACCGCTAAAGGGCGTACAGCATACTATAGTTGTTACAGGAGCATTTCTGCAAGCTATCGGGCAGATGATCACCGGGGCCATCAAGCCGCAACTGTCGGGGCCGGTTGGTATTGTCAAAATTACAGGCCAGACCGCACAGAGCACAACATCGCAGGGCTGGTGGCCTTTGCTCAACCTGACGGCAGTGTTAAGTCTTAACCTTGCGATAATCAACATTTTACCTTTCCCCGCTTTAGATGGCGGACGCATCCTACTTATACTGATTGAACTCCTGCGTGGTGGGAAGCGATTGAAGCCAGAGCGCGAAGGTATTATCAATCTTGTCGGTATGGCAATTTTATTGACCCTAATGGTTGTTATTACTATTAGTGATGTGACGCACTAAGTCACCACTCGCAGATAGTTGTGGGTATAGCTCGCGACAGAAGAACAAACGCGCGACTGAACAATCATTTTTCCTACAACGTGCAAACGGAGCATTTTTATAATGAGAAAAAAGACTCGACAGATACATGTCGGCAATGTGGCTATTGGTGGAGACGCGCCAATCGTGGTGCAGTCCATGACAACAACGTATACACGCGATGTAAAAAGCACGGTTGACCAGATACACCGTCTTGAAGATGTCGGCTGCGAATTGATACGTGTTGCTGTTCCAGAGATGGAAGACGCCTACGCAATTGGTGAAATTAAGAGGCAGATTCATATTCCGCTCGTTGCCGATGTACACTACGAGGGGTCGCTGGCACTTGAGGCGATTCGGCAAGGTATCGACAAAGTACGTATTAATCCTGGTAACTTGCGACATGGGCGTACTTCGTTGGAGCAAATTGTTGTGGCAGCCAAAGAGCGTGGTATCGCCATGCGTATTGGCGTCAATTCTGGCTCAATCGACGCACTCGACAAAGTTGCACAGATGCAGCGTATCCAGGTACGCCTCCGTGACGATGGTACGTTGGAACGTTCCGACCCTGCGGAAGCGCGGCGCATTGAGCGTGAGCGACTATCGGAGCGTATGGTTACGAAGGCACTGGAGTATATCAGTTGGTGTGAGGCGTTGGATTACCACGAAATCGACGTCTCACTCAAATCATCGACAGTGCTTACCGCCGTCGAAGCGTATCGCAAATTCTCGCAACGCTCGGATTATCCATTGCATCTTGGTATTACAGAAGCTGGCACACTTGTCTCTGGCTCAGTAAAATCTTCAGTTGGTATGGCTCTTTTGCTCGCGGATGGCATTGGCGATACAATGCGTGTGAGCTTGAGCGCGGAGCCAGAGGAAGAAATTCCTGTTGCTTACGAGATATTGCGTTCACTCGAACTTCGCAATCGGGGCGTGACGTTTGTCTCGTGTCCCTCCTGCGGACGTGTTGAAATCGACGTAATTCAGGTCGCTAACGAGGTCGAGAAGCGTCTTGCAAAGGTACAGACACCTATTCACGTCGCCGTTATGGGATGTGTCGTCAATGGCCCTGGAGAATCGCGTGACGCCGACGTTGGCCTTGCGGGTGGTAGAGGCAAGGGTGTAATTTTCCGCAAGGGCGAAGTCGTCAAAACTGTACCTGAAGACCAGTTTCTTGACGCTGTACTGAAAGAGGTTGCGAGCCTGCTTCCAGAAGCAGAGGCGAAGCTGGTATATCCAGAGGGCGGCATTCACGAGACCGCAGGCTCACATCGTACCCGTCATGAGGGTCTAAATCTCCCGATTCTGAAGAAGTAAGCGATATATAAGCAGAGTGAGTGACCCGCGCAAACAGTACGAGTCGCTCACTTTTTTATGAACGGAGCAGAGCAACAAAAAAGCGACTTTCCGCAAAGTCGCTGGAGAGGGAAGTGGGCAATACAGAACTCGAATCTGTGACCTCTACGATGTCAACGTAGCGCTCTAACCAACTGAGCTAATTGCCCTTGAACAAGAACAATGATATCATTGCTCGCGACAGTTGTCAAGCCCCGTTTCTTTCTGGTTGTGAAATGGTTAAGATTTTGTAAAGTTTCAAAAAGTGGCCCAAATCCTCTTGAGTCTTATGGAATGTTAATGTTATACTTGAAGAGTCGGGAAATTGCTGAAACTATTACACTGAATATACTACATTCTGCCGATTATTTGTTATGTGGAAACATATATGCTCTGTCTGCCACAGGCCCACAAAAACGGAAAATATTTAGGAAGGTGCTATCTCTATGCCTCCTTCGTTCTTACACGCCAAAAACGTATCTTTGAAAAACATGGGTCGTGTCCGTAGCTATTATCTCATTCGTATATTTGGCCTATGTCTCTTGCTCTCGCTCGTCTGTGTCGAGTTGGTGGCCTTTGTGCCAGGTGTTGATGCTCATAGCCATACCGCCGCGACAGTGAACAACGAGTGCGGGCAAGTCGGCTTCTCACCTGATGGCAACCCTTTCCCAATATGCCCCGGCCCCTTTCCCACAGGTGGCAACTGCGTCTGGTGGGCATGGGAGCAGTGGCATCTGCTAGGGTATGATTTGCCACTCAACTGGGGCAATGCTGCTGATTGGATTACAGACGCGGAACGGTCAGGGTTGCCATTAGGCACAACGCCGCGTGTTGGCTCTATTGCCGTATTTCCTCGTGCTGATGGTGTCTGGGCATATGGCACACCGGGGCATGTCGCCTTTGTTACTTCGGTAAGTGATGATAGTTCAACATTCAATGTGACGTACCAGAACTATGGCGACACCACGCCCATGTATACAGGCACAAATTATAATGTTTCTGTTATCAATCAGACACGCTTTCAAAATGGACAACTGCGTTTCATCTATTTTCCAAAGGCTATGAAATCACAAAGTTTCTTGCGCCTGCCCGGCGTTGGCACGAGTAATCCATCGGTGGTTTTGGGCGCGAACAAAGTTCTGGCTACTTCAGCCTCGACACTGACGAACAATCGTATCACGCTTGGCGCACAATCCGTCTCTTCGGATCAAGAGTTCAACGCGGATTTTACTGGTACAGGCTATAGTGATCTTCTTCTCTATAACCGTCAACAGGGACGACTTAATGTACTCAAACTAAGTCATTTGCCGCAGCAGAAAACGTATGTATCTCGTGCAACAAGTAGGTCGGGTAACGACGCTCCTCTTTCGCAGGTTATAAGTCTTGCTGATAGTACCACGCCCGCCGATAAATGGGGATCATCACTCGATGTTCATATCGGTGACTTTGATGGTTTGGGCCGTTCGGAGCTTCTCTTATATGACCGTGTGGCGGGAACAATTCAAATTCTTAGCCTGACGCCACAACTTACTATTCAGAAGCATGTGGTACTCTCCGGCTGGGGAACAAATTGGGAAGCGTATGTAGGTCGCTTCGATGGGCAGCGTAGTGGCGTGTTTATGTATAAACGGTATGCCCAGCCTGATGCTAATGCAGTGGCAACGCCAACCGACACAACAGGGGGCGTCGATACAGTGCCAACTAATACAACAGGTGGTGTTGACATTGTACCAACCGACAGCCCAACGGTGAGTACTCAACCATCGCCAACTGCAACGACAAGCGCAGGACACACAGCGAAATCTGAACCAACGCCGAAACTCAACCCAACGGCAACGCCGAAACTTAACCCAACGGTGACGCCGAAACCTAGTCCAACAACAATACTTAGTCCGACACCAACACCAGGAGTAACAGTGTCTCCTAGCCCAACAACAGCACTCAGTCCGACACCAACACCAGGAGTAACAGTGTCTCCTAGCCCAACAACAGTTCCAAGCTCGGCAGGGACATCGACACCTACAACAACGATAACGTCAAGCCCAACAGTGACACCTGTTCCTACAGCTACAGCGGGTTCGACAACTACTGGAGCGACGGTAACGTCAAGCCCAACCGTGGGTGCGACAGAGACACCAACACCGACGAGAACGATCACGACGACACCCGCCCCGACAGTAACACCGACCCCTACGGTAACGCCAAAGGGGAAAGGCAAAAAGAGCGCAACGCCGATGTCGCATGTGTACGCGGGTTTTGCCGATACCTCGCCTTCACCAACGCCAACGACAGGTACAGGCGATCTGAGCGGAACAGCGCCCCAGGATTGGGAGAAGTTGGGCCGCACTGCGAATATCGTGGTACTTGACTTTGACAAGGATTTTAAGGTACATGTGCAGCAGTCGTACACGCTCTGGCACGCGAACTGGGAAGTCTATGTGGGTCGTTTTATCAGTCCTACACAGGATGGTATCTTCCTGTATGATCGACTTGCGGGCGAGGGCCGCATCATGGATTTCGATGCAAAACTCCTTATCAACCACTATCAGGAGACGCACAACCTTGATGGCAACTGGGTTCTCTACAGTGGCGACTTTACCGGAGCGGGCCGCGCACAACTTTTCTTGTATGATCCAGTAAACGGTGCTGGTCAGATGCTCGCCTTTAAGTCTGACCTTACGCTTGCGAACCAGTTGACCTACTCAAACCTGGGAACGAGCATGGTTCTCTATGCCGGTCACTTTGGTCTGCCAACTGTGAGCGTTATGCTCTACGATCCGCAAGCAGGACAAAGCACATTCCTTGCCTTTGACAAATCGTTAGCGATTTCCCAGCAAACAACAGTGCAAAGCTGGGGCCAGCGTTGGCAAATTCTCGTGGGAGCTTTCCTTGATCGTTCGCGTTGTATTGTAAATGGCAACTGTGCTACAGGTGACGATATTCTGGTTCTGGATCGCCAGACAGGCCAGATAGGACAATACGTGTTTTCCTTTGGACGCAAGTTCCAGGTATATGATAACCGCTCACAGGCATTTCTACGTCAGGATGGTGTGCCAGATACACGTCTGAATAAAGTTGATACAACGACGTTTAGCCTTCTTAATACACTCTCAACAAATATTCATGATGAGGAGCTGTACTAGACGAACGTTTCTAGGTGGAAGTTTCATATGCGCCTTGCTCATATTTATGCGGCATATGGTGTCAATAGTAGAGCATAAAGGTGGCCTTTCCATTCTCTGAAAAATTGGCGTGGTACAATGATGTATATGCGACACATATTTCTAGTTGGGCCTTCGGGAAGCGGCAAGAGTACGGTGGGGCGTCTGCTTGCACAGCATTTACAAGTTCCCTTTCTTGACAGTGATGCTTTGATAGAGGCTGAATGTGGGGAACGCGTTGCCGCTATTTTTGCTCGACATGGGGAGCCGTATTTCCGTATTCAGGAGAGTCAGGCACTTGCCAACGCTGTGCAAACGACGCCTGACGGAGCGGTGATTGCCACTGGCGGTGGTGCTGTTGTGCGCGAAGAAAATCGTGTGTTGATGGGGAGGTATGGGATACGTATCTGGTTACAGGTTGATGCTACACTTGCTTTTGAACGTTTACACACTCAGTATAGAGCTGAACTGGCGCAGAAGCGTACTCCCGAAATACGCCCCCTACTCACGGGTTCAGAGCCTTTACTCGCACTCCGCACGCTTACTGCTGCCCGTATGCCTTTCTACAGAGAGGCAGAGATTGTGTGTGACACGACAGGAAAAGACGGAGAGCAGGTTGTACAGGAGATTAGCGCAATGCTTACACGTTTCGATAAACCTGAAGAATATAGTGTACCTATTACACGCCAAGTTCAGATAGGCGTAGGATATAGTGTTATTGTAGATTGGGGTGGACTTGCTCGATTAGCTGATTACCTTACGCAACGCTCGCTTTCCAGGCGTATTTTTCTCTTTACAGATAGCAACCTTGCCCAAATTTATGGGGAAACTGTTCTACAAAATCTTACGCAAGCAGGCTTTGACGCGCACCTCTATATTGTACCGGCAGGCGAAAAAAGCAAATCGTCCGAGCAACTCAATGCTATCTATGATTGGTTGCTAGAGCATCGCGCGGAGCGGAGCGAGGCAATTATCGCTCTGGGCGGAGGTGTAATTGGTGATCTTGTTGGCTATGTTGCCGCCACCTATCTGCGTGGTGTACCACTGATACAGGTGCCGACATCGTTACTCGCCCAGGTTGATGCCGCTATAGGCGGCAAAACAGGTATCAATCATCCACAGGGGAAAAACTTGATTGGCGCGTTTTATCATCCACGCCTTGTGCTTGTTGACCCCGCGCTCTTGCGGACGTTGCCGACGCGCGAACGAACTGAGGGATGGGCAGAGGTCGTAAAGTATGGTATCATACTCGACACTGAATTATTCGCACGACTTGAGGCTCATGCGCAGCTACTACACACCTTCGAGCATCCTCCCGTCGCACTGCTCTGCCAGATAATCGCGCGTTGCATAGAACTCAAAGTGATGATTATAGAGGAAGATGAGCGTGAGCAAGGACGGCGTGCTATTCTCAACTATGGTCATACCGTTGCCCATGCGCTGGAAAATATTGCTGGCTATGGTGTGTGGTTGCATGGTGAAGCTGTCTCGCTTGGTATGGTAGCTGCTGCACAACTGGCACATGAAGCAGGGATGTTTCCTGCCGAAGAGATGCACCGCCAGAATGCGTTACTTGTTGCGCTGGGCCTGCCTGTACAATATATGGGGCCAGTACAGGCAATGGATATTTTTGCGGCTATGCAGCTCGACAAGAAAGTCGTGGGAAAGCAGATACGCTGGATTATGCCGCAACACATTGGAACAGTAACGAGCGTGACGCTCCCAGAGACGTTGGTACAGCGCGTTCTTACAACGTTTTTTACCACACAGAAGGCTGAATAATGGAAGATGCGTTGCGTGTCTTGGTTCTAAACGGGCCAAACCTGAATACACTGGGGACGCGTGAACCCGCTATCTACGGAGCAGTCACGTTGGCAGATATTGAGAGTAGGTTAGTGGCACAAGGTAAAACGTTGAACGCGACGGTGACGTGCTTTCAGTCGAACCACGAAGGGATATTGATTGATCGTATTCAGGAATACGCTAACGCGATTGATGGTATCATCATCAATCCGGGGGCGTTTACGCACTATTCACTAGCTATACGCGACGCGCTTGCCACTGTTAAAGCTCCAATTATAGAGGTACATATCAGTAATATTTACGCTCGCGAACCATTTCGGCATCACTCTGTTATGGCGGCGATCTGTGAAGGACATATTGTAGGATTAGGCTGGCGTGGCTATACACTCGCGTTAGAAGTGCTTGTGGCAATAGTGCGCGAACAGCAGCACAAAGAGGAATAGTATGAGTCAGGAAAATGTAACACAACTCCGCGTATGGATACAAGAACAGGGACTTGACGCATTTCTTATAGTACAACCGCAGAACCGCTCGTATTTGAGCGGCTGGCTGAACGATGACGTGGAAGGGGCGGGCATCTTGCTTATAAGTCAGACACAGCGAGTTTTGATGACAACGCCAATTTATAAAGAGGTTGCGTTAAGTGAAGCTAGTGGTTGGGAGGCTATTATTCCTGCGGCACGCGAGTACGCATCCGCAGTCGGCACGCTGGCGCAACAACAGGGTTGGAAAAAGATTGGTTTCGAGTCAACTGCTCTGCTCTACAGCGAATATGCAAAGTATCACAAGGTAGGAGAGAGTGTGTATGAATTTCTTCCCATTGAGGAAGATATCATCGGGAAGATGCGGCAGGTCAAAAGTTTAGACGAAATTGAACTGCTCAAACGTGCTATTGCCATCACAGATCAGACATTCACACATCTCTGTTCATGGATTCAGGTGGGCATGACGGAAAAAGAGGTGGCGATGGAGATAGCACGTAAGATGGCAGAGTTGGGTGCTGATGGTCTAGCTTTCGAGTCAATTGTTGCATCCGGCTCCAATGGATCGATGCCACACGCGGAGCCAGGATCGCGCAAACTTCAGGGTGGTGAGCTTATCACTATTGATATGGGCGCACGTTATAAAGGGTATTGTGGTGATATGACTCGCACCGTTTGCCTCGGTGAGCCGTCCGAGCCACGTATGCGCGAAGTGTACGAGGCAGTGCTACACGCGATGAAGACCTGTGAAGCGGGTCTGCACGCGGGTATCTCTGGCAAGGCTGCCGATGCGCTCGCACGTAACGCGTTGGCAGAGTCAAACCTGGCTGAATACTACGTACATAGCACCGGTCATGGCGTTGGTCTCCAGATACACGAAGGGCCAAACCTGTCGGCACGCGCACCAGAGGACGTTTTGCTGCCCGTTGGTGCTGTTGTCACCGTCGAGCCAGGCGTATATATTCCCGGCTGGACTGGTACACGCGTGGAAGATTGTGTCCTGTTGAAAGAAGATGGCATTGAAGTGCTCACGCAGTCGCCAACCGATTTAGTCCTACCACGTTAGAATAGAACCGGAGTAGCAAGAAAAATAGCTACAGGGTATAGCAAGGAGTTTTTATGATTTCCACCGGCGACCTGAAAAAGGGCGTAACTATCGAATTTGAAAATCAGCTATGTAGCATTTTGGATTGGCAACATATCAAAATGGGACGCGGTGGTGCGATTGTACGATTGAAATTACGCAATCTCCGTACAGGCTCAACGATTGACCGCACTTGTGACGCTGGTGACAAATTCAAACGCGTATACCTTGACCGTAGAACCGTAACCTATCAATATCAGGATGGCGACCAGTATCATTTTATGGATACCAGCAGTTATGACGATATTGTGTTGACCTCGGCACAATTGGGAAGCACGAAAAACTTCCTGATTGATGATATCGAGCTTGATCTAATTCTTTTTAACGAGGAGCCACTTTCGGTTGAACCACCAGAAAAAGTCGTTCTGTTGGTCACATATACTGAGCCAGGGTACAAGGGCGATACCGCGACAGGCGGCACGAAGCCTGCGACGACGGAGACGGGTTTTGTGGTACAGGTGCCTCTGTTTGTGGCAAATGGTGACAAGATTCGTGTTAACACGACGAGCGGTGAATACGTTGAACGCGCCTGATAAAAGCGTTCTTGCTAAATTTTACCAAAGTGCGGAGTTTTTGTATGGATGGAAATGGATATAATCCCTACGATCTGGAAGTGAATGCGAATGGCGAATCTGGTGCTTCCAACCTAAATGTAACCCAGGCATCCATTAGTATCGAGCAATTGCAGCATCTGGTACAGTTGCTTGACCATAGTGATGTGTCAGAGATTGAATTACATCGTCCCGATGAGGGAACGCGTTTAGTGCTACGCAAAGCAAAGGCGGTGGAACCCGCTGAAATGCAGTTGCGACAGATAGTGCTGCCAACCTCTGCTGCTTTAGCGCAGAGCGAAACTGTGCCGAGTGTAGAGACAAAACACGATGTGCTTGCGCCACTTGTTGGCATCTTTCACACATGGGCAAAGCCAAAAGGTGGAACCCTGGTTGCTGTCGGTGATAAGGTAAAAGCCGGGCAGCTTGTGGGAACGATTCAATCGCTCAACGTGATAAACGAGGTAGAGACCTCAAAGGCCGGGCGCGTGGTAGATATTCTTGTGCAGGAAGGCCAGGCCGTAGAATACGGGCAGCATCTGATGACCGTTGACATTGGGGAAGGGGCATAGCGTCGATGCTCGATTATACTGATACCGCCGCCATTGTAAGCGTCACGGAAATCTCGCTGTATATCAAAGCACTGCTTGACAAAAACGACATTCTACAAAATATCTGGGTGCATGGAGAGATTTCTAATTATAAAACATACGCCTCCGGTCATTGTTATTTTACTCTGAAAGAGGGAGACGCACAACTGATGTGTGTCTTTTTCAAGCACGCGCGGCAACGTTCGTCTGCTCCTACTCTGCGTGATGGCATGGCGGTTGCGGTAAATGGACGCGCCGCATACTACGAGCGTGATGGCAAGCTTCAGTTTTATGTTGATGCTGTGAAGTTGCTGGGCGAGGGTATACTTTTTCAGCGTTTTGAACAACTCAAAGCTCAGCTAGCTGCCGAAGGACTCTTCGACGCAGGGCGCAAACGTTCGCTTCCGTCTCAACCTACTATTATTGGCATTGTCACTTCTCCGCAAGCCGCAGCATTGCGCGATATGGTGCGTGTCCTGCGTACACGCTATCCCCTCGCTCAAGTGCTCCTCTCGCCCTCGTTGGTACAGGGGGCGGAAGCTCCGTCCGCAATCGCCAACGCGCTGGACTTGTTGAACGAGCATGGAGAAGCTGACGTTATCATTGTTGGGCGGGGAGGCGGCTCCGTTGAAGAATTATGGGCATTCAACGAAGAGGTTGTCGCACGGGCCATTGCTCGTTCGCGCATCCCCGTTATCAGTGCTGTTGGTCATGAAACCGATTTTACTATTGCCGATTTTGTCGCGGATCATCGCGCCTCCACTCCAACGGCTGCGGCTGTTGTGGCTGTGCCGGATATCGAAGAATGGCGCGATGATGTGCGCGAACAGCAACAAATGCTATATGATACTATGGAAGACCGATTGTTTCGGCTTGGCGAGGAACTCGAACGCACGCAGCTTGCGCTCCACCATGCTAGCCCCTTAAAACTGATTGACAACCGACGTCAACAACTTGACGACACAATGGAACGATTGTATCAGCAGATGAGCCATACGCTCTCGTTGCAGCGTGAACGATTGCGTAGTGCCGCGTTGCAACTACATTCGCTTAGTCCCTTGCTCACGATCGCACGCGGATATGCCGTTGTGAGACGCGATAGCGACCAGACAATCATTACGAGCACAAACCAGACACAACCAGGTGATACACTCACTGTCCAGGTGCAGGACGGACAGTTTCCAGTCGAAGTACGGACTCTTTGAAGACAAATTTTTTTGAATAGGTAGGTGGATTGTGGAGTCTTTATCTTATGAAGAAGCTTTCACGCAACTGGAAGCGGCGGTTGCGGCCTTACAGGATGGAAAACTGCCGCTCGAACGAGCTATGCAGTATTACCAAGAAGGTATGAAGCTAGCACAGCATTGTGATGGCTTGTTGCAGAAAGCCGAGCTTTCGGTTCAGCAGTTAAGTGTTACAACTGATGGCACGTTTGACACGCAACCGATAGAAGTCTAAAAAGGAATAAAATATCTCTATGGTACACAATTCGTTGCTGGACAATCGCATTCTTCTGGCATCCTTTCTTGCATGGGCGGTTGCCCAGATTGCTAAAACTCTTCTCGATCTGTTTCGGCAGCGTAAACTCATTCTTGCTCGCCTTGTTTCTTCGGGCGGAATGCCTAGTTCGCATTCCGCACTGGTGACAGGGCTTGCGACTGCGACGGGACGTATCGCTGGAATGGGATCTGCGTCTTTTGCTATCGCCGTTGTTATGGCGAGTATAGTTATGTATGACGCGGCAGGTGTGCGGCGAGCGGTAAGTATTCAGGCACGTATTCTCAACCAGATGATTGATGAAGCGTTTCAAGGAAGTCCGATGGCGGAAAAGCGGTTGCGTGAACTTATTGGACATACTCCTATTCAGGTATTTGTCGGCGCACTTCTCGGCATTGGTGTTGGTTTACTACTAACTGCACAATAAAGAGATGCTGAGAAATAAGGGAAATACATCTTTTGTAAGTACAAGGTACTTGCAAAGGGAGCTTCCAAAACCAAAACATACACACGTCTACACAACTAAGTATTTCTAACAATGCTCCCTTTAGTACACAAAAAATGGTACATTGAAAATTGTAAATAGAGTTCGTGATACATCATTTCTGTCAAAAAAGAAAATAGCCGAGTATTTCTCGTTTCCTTACAGGAGGTGGGTAAAGCACCCGTCTTTTTAAGCGGGGGATAGAAGCCCGCTCCGTTCGGGGCGTGATAGGTCGGGTCTGTAGCTTGCATCATCCCAGGCAAGGTATACATCAAGTGCACGTCTGATGATTTCAGCCATTGCTACATCATCTTCCTGACTTCGCTTTTCTCATTGTGTCTTTTGTCTCTCTGTAAGGTAAACGTTGGTTCGTTCTTTTCTCATTGTATTTTCCCTCTTGACATGATAACCCACAATGGTGTGTACTCTACCAGAGAGAAACACATAATGCAAGAGGAAAGGAGGGACGCCGCGATGCTCATCTACGAATACAAGATTGATGCCAACAAAAAGCAACGAGAAGCGATTGACAACGCTATCAGGATATGTCAGTTCATCAGGAACAAATGTATCCGTTTGTGGATGGACGAACGCGGCGTCTCTAACAATGACTTGCAAGTCTCCTGCTCAACCCTTGCTAAGCAGTACGACTTTGCCGAGTGCCTCAACTCACAAGCTCGTCAAGCGTCATCAGATCGAGCATGGTTCTCTATTCAACGTTTCTACGACAATTGCAAAAACAAGAAACCTGGGAAGAAAGGCTATCCCCGATTTCAGCATGACAACCGTTCGGTAGAATACAAGCAAACAGGGTGGAAGCTTGAACCTGACGGGAAACATATCACCTTCACGGATAAGTGCGGCATAGGCTTCTAAATGTACGAAAAAAAGCAAGAAGAGAAAAAAGGCACAAAAGAAATTGGCAAAGGCGCATTTGAAAGTCAGGAGGCAGCGTGAAGATTTCGCTCGAAAACAGGCGAACGCGCTCATTACCTCTAGCGATGTGATTGCCTAGGAGAAACTTTCAATTAAGAACATGGTCAAAAATCATCATCTTGCTAAATCGATAAGCGATGCCTCGTGGGGCAAGTTCCTCATGTGGGTCAACTACTATGGGACGATACATACCGTTCCTGCGCAAGCGGTTGCGCCCAACTTCACCTCACAGGATTGTAGTGCATGTGGCACTCGCGTCAAAAAGAGTCTCAGCGTGAGGACGCATGTGTGCCACAAGTGCGGCGTGGTTCTTGATCGAGACCACAACGCCGCGCTCAACATTTTAGAGAAATCCCGTACCGTCGGGCAGACGGGAACGGCCTCTTGTTCGCAGGAGGAAAACGCTTCTGGACAGAAGACCCCTACTCGCGTATCGAGAGGTACATTGAGCAAGTCGGCTGGTGGAAAGAAGAATTCCCCGTCTTTCTAAGCGGGGAAGTGTCAAAACGTTCATTCTCACTAACATGTGTTATGGCAAACAATCGGTAGGGAGGATTTAAGATGAAGCTACTCGTAATCGACAGTGACCGCGATCTGGTTGAAATGCTTACAAGCTGGCTAAAAATGATTGGGTATGAAGTTTACCGCGCATACACGCCTGACCATGCAAGAACGCAGTGGCTGGAACATAAACCTGACCTTGTTCTTATTGATACATCACTTAAAGGGGTAGACGCGCTTGCCATGTGTCGAGACTTGCAAAGCAAGCACGATACACTTTTACTTGTAATGACAGATGGCAAAGATGTGCAGGACGAGGTACGTTGCCTAGACGCTGGCGCGGATGATTATTTACGCAAACCGTTTTTCCCCTCGCAACTGCTTGCTCGCATTCGCGCAGTTAGCCGTAGAGCAAGAACAACGCTTGTGCAACGTCCCTCATCTGTAATAGTCGTTGGGCCTATTCTTGTTGACTCGCTTCGCAATGAAGTTGCTATTCATGGTAGAACGGCGCGGTTGACACCAACGGAAAGCAAAATGCTGCATTTGCTTGCGGTAAATGCCAATGATGTATGTACTGCGGGTCAGATTGTTACGCATGTGTGGGGATACAATACAGAAGGCGAGTCAGGGTTAATCAAAGCACATATTCGGCATCTACGGCAGAAAGTGGAGCCGGATGCAAGCAATCCTTATTATATTTTGACCGTTCCCGGTGTAGGGTACACTATGATGCGTCGTTCGCTTGAAGAACTTGAGGAGCACCCGCGCCCACTTCATGTGGTTTCGAGGTAACTGTTTCTGTCAAGTAAACAACTAGGACATTTGGCTTGCGCTCTTGCACATTTTGATGGATGAATGCAATATAGAGACGATAGAAATAGTTCGCAACTGTTCTATGTCGTGAATAAGAAAAAGCGGTCTTAGTATATAGGATATTAAGGAGCGAGAAGGTGTGGCAAGATGTCTGAAGTAGTATTTTATGTTCATCCAACCGCAGAGGTTTCAAGCGAGGCACATGTTGGAGACGGTACACGTATCTGGCGGCAAGTGCAGGTGCGCGAACATGCATCTATTGGTGAGTCATGTAACATTGGGAAAGGTGTGTATATAGATAGTCACGTACACATTGGCTCGCGTGTCAAAATTCAGAACCATGCATCATTATTTGAGGGGCTTACCCTGGAAGACGGTATCTTTATTGGTCCTCATGTCTGCTTTACCAATGATCTAATTCCCAGAGCTATCACGCCCGACGGCGCGGTAAAAGGTGGAGAAGATTGGCAGGTCACGCCTACGCTCGTCAAATATGGTGCTTCTATTGGCGCGGGTTCTATTATTGTGTGTGGTATAACTATTGGAGAATTTGCTTTAATTGGTGCGGGGTCCGTTGTCACAAAAGATGTACCCGCTCACACACTTGTGTTTGGCAATCCCGCACGATTTCATGGCTACGTCTGTCGTTGCGCTCGTCGCTTAGGGGACGTACATGAACATGAAGGGCAACTCGTAGGGCATTGTGAGGTTTGCTCTACGCTCTGCCGTATTCCAACATAAATGTCGTAAGAGCATAGCCGCGCAGAAAGCGATACTGATTGTGCCACAAACCAATTCATTTGGGCATCCCTGGCAAGGTACTCTTCGTGAACTCGCATATATTCTGTATCATGTACGGCGTTCGAGATCGTTTGGACGTCTGTCGCTGCGGAACACGGAGCGTTTAAGTGTTGCCCACCTTTATTTCAGGGCAGGAAAACTGGTGCAAGTCGTAGGGAATCGTGGTGATACTCGTGCTATTTTACTTGAAGTGAAAACATGGACACGTGCCGCAGTCCGCTTTGATCGAGGAACCGTTCCCAACGTGCCTGAACTGGGCGAAGCATATGAACAAATTATAGATGACGTATTATTTACTCTGCGAAGGCGCGGCCTCGTGTCTTTCACCGAAAGACCGCGTGTCATCGAGGGTCGGTTGACGCCGACACCGGAAGTCAAACCGCTCATCACACCCTGGGAATGGCGTGTGCTTACTGAGGGAACGCGACGCGTGTCGTTCGCAGTTGCTCATCTTGTTGGTCCTAAAGAAGCCTTCAACGTTCTGCGTGACATCCTGGATGATTGCTCTGCGGCGTTTCCAGCATTCGCAGGTCTCAGCATTGCGCCTTCCGGCTACTTGCAGGTGACAGATGGCTCACAGTTAGACCGTATGCCGCGTGAAGATTTGCTTGAAGGTTTTACCGCACTTCTGGCTATCTGCCAGTATTTTTGCTCTCCGATTATTGGGGAGCAGAACGCGCATAGATTACTTGTGCAGGCGTTGCAGGATGTCGGGCCTGCTCTGGTGAGCCTGGGCGTCTTTCAACTTGATACACAAATGCTTTCAGGAAGACGAACGCCCAATGGCTCTCAATAGGTCAAGAAACAACCACAGAAGCAGACATTAGTAGAGGTATGCCAATGTCTGCTCTTTCTTCCATCCTAGCGTTGATGCGCGAAGTAATACGAGAAGTTTCCTGGATAGATGCGTACCTTTCTGTCATCGCTAATCGCGACAATCTTTGTCGCGATTCTGTCGAGAAAGTAACGATCATGCGAGATAGCTAAGACCGTTCCCTCGAACTCGTCCAACGCCTCTTCCAGAACTTCGGTTGAGGCTATATCAAGATTATCTGTTGGCTCGTCAAGTAAGAGAAAATTTGCCTTTGAGAGGCGCAATCGGGCAATCTGCAAACGGCTTTTCTCACCTCCACTCAGTTGTCCAATCGGTGTATGAATGTCCTCAAACGAGAAGAGTAGTGTGTGCAGAAAAGCGATTGCCTGTGGCTCTGTCATGTTTTTTAGCCGACGCACAAACTCCAGTGGTGTACTCGCAAATGGCAATGTTTCCTGTTCCTGAGCGTAATAGCCGGTCACAACGCTTGCTCCAATATTTACCGAACCGTTTGTTGCGGGGAGGAGGCCCAGTATTGCTTTGAGGAGCGTTGTTTTGCCACTACCATTTGCTCCAACAATGCCGATGCGTTCGCCATAAAGAACCGTTAGATCGAACGGCTCAAACAGTGTATAGCTGTCAATAGTCTTGCTCAACTCTTTAATTTCAAGCACTTTCTTCCCGCTTCGCTCCGCCTCTAGCCCGACTTTGATTCTACCACGAACAAGCATTGGCCTATCTACCGCTTCTGAGCGTGCCTGTTCAACGCGCTTCGCCATATATTCAGCTTTGCCGGCGAATTTCGAGTTCATTTTTGCCCACCCTTTGAGCCGTCGCATACTGATTTCTAGATGCTTAATCTCATCACGTTGGGCGGCGTAGAGTTCTTGTAGTTTTTCCAGACGACGTTGTCGCTCAACCACATAGTAGCTATAGTTGCTGGCATAGGTCGAAATTTCGCCGTCCTCAAGCTCGAAAATCTTTGTGACCGAGCGATCTAAGAGGTGACGATCATGCGAGATAATAAGCACCGTGCCGGGATAATCCTGTATGTAGTATTCTAACCATGCTTTCGCCTGTAGGTCAAGGTGATTGTCTGGCTCGTCTAATAGCAACAGGTCGGGCATCTGCAATAAAATGCGTGCGAGGTTGACAAGCTTTTTCTCGCCCCCGCTCAACGAGCTTACTGCCTGTTCATACATGATTGGCGGAAAGCCCAAACCACTCAGGACTGTTTCAACCTTATTATTGAGCGTATAGCCACCGAGCGCGTCAAAGCGTTCCTGAGTTCTACCATATTTCTCAAGAACCTGTGTCATCTTGGTGGCGTTTGCCGCGATTGTCGAGTCAGACATCTGTACTTCAAGTTGTCCCAGAAGCAGTTGTAGCGTGACCAGTTCGGGCGATGCTTCCGCAACAACTTCATAGATAGTTTTCGTGTTCGTTTTAGGGTCTATCTCCTGCGTGAGATAACCAATAGTAAGGTTGCGACGGCGCGAGACCGTACCCTGTGTCGCGGTTTCGAGTCCCGCGAGTAGCTTGAACAGCGTTGATTTGCCACTACCGTTTTCGCCAACGAGTCCAATACGCTCGTCTTCAAGTATTTCCAGGTCGACATCTTGAAAAATGGGATTGCCACCAAAATCTTTACAGACTTTAGAAAAATTTGCGAGTAACATGAACGTGCTTCTCCTTGCATTAGGAATACGACGCATCGAAAAAGGGAGGTGATGTTGCCAAACGCAAAAACTATGCAGAGAAGAGAAGCGCGAAATGAAGGGTGTGTATATGGGGAAGAGCAGCACAGATGAAACACATCAAGCATAAGCCTACTCACAGTATGCGAGTAAGTACGTGTTCAAACGACGCCACTTTCCGCCGCATAAGCAACTGCGTCAGGCTTATGCGGCGGAACCATCTGATCGATATTTGCTGGGGTGAGTGGTAGCCAGTAGAGAATCAAACTGGCTTATGAATGTGTAACTCATAGCAAAATAATAGCATAGCTATTGAGTGGAAGTCAAGGGAGAAACTCTTGACTTTGCTAGTGTGTTCCCCCTAAGTTCAACCCGACAACCCCAAGTATGATAAGCACGATAGAGCCAATTTTTATCGCGGTAAGCGGCTCTTTGAACCAGAGTATTCCTATTGCAGTGATGAGCGCTGTTCCCACTGCCGACCAGATTGCGTAAGCTATGCCCACGTCAATCTTTTTAAGCGTGAGCGAGAGCATCCAGAAACTCAGACCATAGCAGACGACTACGATGAGCGAAGGAACAAGCTTTGTGAAGCCCTGTGAAAACTTTAGCGATGTTGTGCCAGCAACTTCAAGAAGTATTGCCAGTGTAAGATAAAACATATTCATGTGTGTACTCGTTTCCTGACTACTTTTACGTCGGGTTTGCCATAGTGAGCATTGTGTTAATAACTTCTGCTCGGAATGTTCCAGTTGGAGGTGCAAACCCTAACATGTCTGCAAGCCACAAGCCATCAACCGCCAGACGCAGAATTGTTGCGACTGCTGGAGGCAGTCCATCATTTTCTGCCTGCCTTTGCCATTCGTCATACTGCTTGCGAAGCGGGTCTAGCAACTGCGGGTTAGTCGCAATCGCTGCGAGAAGTCCGGTTATCGCCGCCGCTTCTTCAGCGTCTCCCTCCACTGTAGAGGTGGAAGAGGCACGGATATTCGCCCGCGTCCATTGCCCTGAACCTAACTTCTCTTCATTGAGAGCTTGCATAAGGTCGTGTGTGAAGCCTTCGATATAAAAGGCAATCATACCCTCAACAAGCGCGTCTTTGCTGGGGAAGTGATAGAGTACGCCTCCTTTACTTAGACCTACTTCTTTCGCAACGGCTTCAATTGTGAGGTGCGCCACGCCTTCACGCCGTATAATGCGGTTTGCCGCGTCCAAAATGTGACGCCGTGTTATTGATAGTGTCATACGTATACTGTACCGTCCAGACGGTACAGTTGTCAAGATGTTGTGATGAAACAACAAGAAATTGCCCCGTAATGAATTGCTACAACGTCAAAATGAGCAAGTGTGCTAGAAAAACGTACTCAAAAAATATGAAATTTTATGCCATGAGAAGAGAGGTAGAGATGCTTTCAAGCTCATGGGCGTAGTGATATACTTGATTATCAGCAACTCTCAGGAGTCGCAGGTTTTCCAGAGGAGAGCACTTCATGACGAGCAATATTATTGAACTACCGTTGTTTCCACTGACCGTCCTTTTTCCGGGAACTGTGTTGCCGTTGCATATCTTTGAGCCGCGCTATCGGCAGATGATAGCGGCCTGTCAGAGCGAAAACAAGCCCCTGGGTATTGTGCTACCCCGCCCTGAGAGCGAGTTTATGCGTGAAGTACCGCATACAATCGGCACAATGGCGGAGATACACAACTTGGAACGACTTGAAGACGGACGCTACACCTTCAACGCGATTGGCACAAAGCGTTTCCGTATTCTAAGCGAGGCACGAGATAAGGCGTACATTTCCGCGACTGTGGAGCCATATGACGATATCGTAACAACAGAGCCAGAGCTGCCAACCGTTGTGCAACAGGCACGGAGAATGTTCGAGGAATACCTGGGACTTTTGCTACAGGAGGCGAATGAGCCAGACGTACAGGCAAACCTCCCTAACGAAGCTGAGGAGCTATCATACTTTATCGCCTCGTTCCTGCTGAACGTAGAAGACGATCAAAAGCAGCACTTTCTGGAAATGAACTCGACTCATCAGCGTTTGCGTGAAGAGATCGCTATTCTGCGTCGTGAAGTGCCATTTATGCGCCAAATTCTTTCTAAGAAGATATCTGATGATCGAACAATGCTCAATTAGGATGTACATAGAAAGAAACTATGCAGGAAAGGTAGGAGAGAGCATGACAGAGTACGTAAGTTTTCGTCAGCGTTTGGACACGGTATTACGCACTCTTGACGTAAAGCAAGTGCAGGCATTTCTGATTGCTGAAAAGCAATGGAGCGAGGGACAACCTGCGGACGCAGAATTCGCGATGTGGATGATGGTCGCGGGTAGCCCTTCACTTCGCAATTTGCATGATCGCGCCTATGAGTGGTTAATGACGCACGGACATGAGGCCGACGCCACCGCATTTCTCGCACGCGAAAAAAAGCTGGGTACGAAGGACAGTTCCAATCGCGGGAAGGGAAACGGTGCCGCCCTGCCAAATTTTGTTGGGAAGCGTTCAAATAATTCGCGTCCAAACACGGTACGAAGACAGGAGCCACCTAAACAGCGAGGCCGTTAGTCGTTAAGCGGCGTTTTGCTGCTCCTGCTCGTGCTGAACCGCGCAATTTCTACCTGCGCTTTGTATTTCGCACGCACCATCAGGTAGGCCGATATTGCCCAGCTTACGGAGGTCAAGGTACATGCCAGTGGGATTGTCACCGCTAAAATAGGTCCTGTTCTGCTCATATGTTATTACCTTCTTGTACACGCTAAAAAAGAGGAACTTTTCGCCACTGCCAAAAGTTCCTCTTACTATTCCAGTATAAAACTACGCTGCGACTTTCTTATGTTTGGCTACAATCTCCTGTTGTACGTTGGCGGGGACTTCCGCGTATTGAGCAAACACCATTGAAAAAGAGCCGCGCCCCTGTGAGATAGAACGCAGATCAGTCGCGTAGTGTAACATCTCTGCATGTGGCACAAGTGCCGTGATCTCCTGCATACTATCGCCAAGCGCATCCATACCCAGTACATGTCCACGTTTTGTATTAAGGTCGCTCATCACGTCGCCCATATTGTGTTCCGGCACAGTAATGGTGACGTTCATGATTGGCTCCAGTAACACTGGATTTGCCATCTGCACCGCCTCTTGCATTCCAAGCGACGCGGCGACCTCGAACGATTGTGCTGACGAGTCAACCGGATGATACTTGCCATCGACAACCGCTACTTTGACATAGAGCATCGGATTGCCGGAGAGAAAGCCCTTCTTGAGCGACTCGCGTACACCTTTTTCGACGCCGGGAATATATTGACCTGGCACTACACCACCGACGATTTTATCTTCAAAGATGAAAAGCTGTTCGCTATCTCGTGGCAGAGGTTCGATTTCTAGCCATACATCGCCAAACTGTCCGTGACCACCACTCTGCCGTTTGTGACGACCATTCGCGCGTGCTTTGTTGCGAATCGTCTCACGATAGATGATGCGCGGGTCACGGGTTACGAGATCGACGCCATATTTGCGTTTGATGCCCTCAACAATAATCTGTAGATGCGACTCACTCATACCTGATAATAAGACTTCGGCGGTTTCGGGGTCGCGTGCAACACGCAGAGTACGGTCTTCCTCAACGATGCGTGCGAGCGCGTTTCCCATTTTGTCGAGATCTGCTTGGCTGCGTGCAATAACCGCCACGGTGTGACATGGTTGTGGGAACGCAATGATTGTGAGAGGCGTGGTTGCATCTTTACTGCCCGTCAGGGTATCTCCTGTATGAGTGTTGGTGAGTTTTGTGACGGCTCCAATATCGCCTGTAGGAATTTCAGTCGCATTCTCCTGTGTTTTTCCGCGTGCCATAATGAGTTGTCCCAGGCGTTCATCAGTTTTTGTTTGTACGTTGTAGACGCGACAATCCGGTTTGACTGTACCGCTATAGACGCGGAATGTAGAGATTGTGCCAACCTGTGCGGCGGTTGTTTTGAAGATGAAGAGGGCGAGCGCATTGCCAAAGGCTTTTGCTTCCTCACATGGGGCATCAGCGGCACTCGGCAGATAGTCCACGATGGCGTTGAGTAGTGTTTGTACGCCGATATTCTTGCACGCGGAGCCGCACAATACCGGAAACATTAGACCCGCACATGTGCTTTTTTTGACAACGGAAAGAACCTCTTCATCGCTCAGCTCCTCGCCTTCCAGAAACTTCTCCATAAGCGTATCGTCACTCTCAACCGCACACTCAAGCAGTTGTTCGCGGTAGAGGTTCATGCGTTCTTTGAGGTCGTTTGGAACAGCAATCTCTTGTACCTTATTGCCGCCCTCGAAGGTGTAGCCTTTGCGTGTGACAAGATCGACCACGCCCTTGAAATGTAGTTGTTCACCAATAGGAATTTGCAGAGGAACAATTTTTGAACCGAACTTCATGCGTAGCGAATTTAACGCTTGCTCGAAAGAGGTATTTTCGCGATCAAGCTTATTGACAAGGAAAATACGCGGCAGGTTGCGCTCGTTCGCGTACTGATAGGTGAGTTCAGTGCCAACCTCGACGCCTTTTTCCGCCGTGACCACCATCAGGGCAGCGTCGGCAACGCGCAGACCTGCCTTCACCTCGCCCACGAAATCGGCATAACCGGGGGTATCGATGAAGTTAATTTTCGTGTTTTTCCATTCGATGGGAAGCACTTTCGCGTTCAAAGACATCCGTCGTTTGACTTCATCGGGGTCATAGTCGGAGACGGATGTACCCTCATCGACTTTCCCCTGGCGAGTGACGGCGCCACTATCGAAGAGCGCGGCGTCCACTAGCGAGGTTTTGCCTGTCCCAACATGTGAAATTAACGCTACATTACGAATCTGTTCCGCACTATACACCTTCATAGAAACAACTCCTTCTGAGTTTCTCCACAAAAGGTAATCTATCCAGACGCCTGGGGGTCTGTCATAGACCACCTATGCGACCACGTGTGTGGTTGGTTCGGTACAGAGATACACATGTGCAACGCACTATTCCGGTTCGGTAGGTTTAGTATACCAGCAATAGTGTGATAGTTCAATGTTCCTGCGCCGTTGCTTGTTCAAATACGCCGATACTGGTATACTTGACTGTGTATTTTTCGTTTCCATAGCATACACAATCAGCAAAGCCAAGAGAGGGCAATACTATGACCGTAGACATAACTGATATCGAAAATATTCTGGCCCAGGAAGAGACATGGCGACAGACGCAGACAATTAACCTAATCGCCAGTGAAAATACACCAAGTGATGCTGTACGACGCGTTCAAAATTCGGATTTCATGGGTCGTTATGCTGAGGGACACCCGAACGAGGGCGACAAGGTAAATCGCTATTATCAAGGGACGCGCTTCATTGACGAGATAGAACGCATGGCGCATGACGAGATTGTCGCGCTATTTCGCGCTAAGCAAGCGGACGTGCGCCCGATTAGCGGCAATGCTGCTAATACCGCAATCGCGCTTGGTTTCTTGCGTGGTGGAGACACCATTCTCGCGAACTCAACCGATGGCGGTGGGCATATCAGTCATGGCCCTGTTGGCGTGTTTGGGCGACGCATTCAGAGTCGCGGACAATCGCTCAAACTCGGCGGCGAAAAGTCGGTAAACCTCCATTATCTTCCTTTGACGACAGACCATTATCACGTTGACGCGGAAAAAACTATTGCGCTGATCGATCAGGTATCGCCGCAGCTTGTTATCATGGGCAAGAGTCTCTTTTTCTTTCCAGAGCCTGTTTCGCAGGTTGCCGCTTTTTGTAAAACAAAAGGGATTCCTCTCCTCTATGATGGCGCACACGTACTGGGTTTGATTGCTGGTGGTGAATTTCAAGACCCACTGCATGAGGGTGCTACATGGCTCACTGGCAGTACACACAAGACCTTTCCCGGCCCACAACGAGGCGTTATTCTTGGCAATATGGATGAAGAGGATGAGAAGAAATTCTGGACGCCAGCAGACCGTGGCGTTTTCCCCGGTTCTTCAAGCAATCATCATCTCAACACCCTGCCCGCGCTGCTTGTTGCTATTCGCGAGATGAGAAAGTACGGAGCGGTATACGTGACCCAGATAGTACGCAATGCTCAGGCGTTGGGGCAGAGTCTTGATGAGCTGGGGACACCAGTTGAGGCACGCGAGTTTGGCTATACCATGAGTCATATGATTGGCGTCAATGTCGCGCAATTTGGTAGCGGTGTCGAGATTGCGAAAACGCTGGAACAGAACGACATTATCGTAAACTACAATATGCTCCCAGGCGATATCGACCCGCGCAACCCCTCTGGTTTACGCATCGGTGTCTCTGAAATGACCCGCTTTGGCATGGACGAACGCGCAATGGGCGAACTGGCTCAACTGATACACGATGCCGTTCGTGGCAAGAACGTCAAAGAGCAAGTACACGCGCTACGGAGTCGCTACACGACGATGACCTTTGTCTAAACGGTAATTGTGAGATGTCAGGAGGAAGTGTCCAGTCAATTCTTTGCGAGATGACAATTGATGCTCTACTTCCTCCTGGCATCTTGTAGGTATGGTACTTTAGGAGACCATAAAAGCAGTCTACACATCGTTTGTATAGGACTTTTCGTTTTTTGAAACTTGTGCTAGTGCTTATACGTGCCTTATCGGTACGTATATATTACGATCGATTTGCAGCGTTTTCTCTGCTGCACCTATGTATTAAGAAAAAGGAAGTAGAAAATGGGCCGATTTTTAAGAGGAATTTTACTTGGTATCGGTGTCGCGTTATTGGTTGCGCCAATGCGCGGCGAGCAACTGCGCCGTCTGTTAAACGAACGTTTGCAGCAACTGCTTGGTTATGTGCCTGAAAAAGCACAACTCAACGAATACACACAGCAGGTTTCGGGACGAGTGTCTCAGACCGCGAGCGAGCTGAAAGACTACGCCACACAGGCCGCCGCGCAAGTGAAAGATACCGCGAGCAATCTGGGAGCCATCGCGCAACAGGCAGGTGCAAGTACCAAGGATACCGCGAGTGATATTGGTACAGTCGCGCAACAAGCGGGTTCAGACCTCAAGAGCACGGTAAACAACTTGAGCAGCACTGCCCAGGACGCTGCACAACAAGCCACCGCGAAAGTGAAAGACACCGTTAGCACCCTGAGCAGTACCGCGCAGGATGTCGCACAACAGGCTACTACAAAGGCGAAAGACACTGCTAGCACCTTGAGCACCGCCGCTCAACAAGCCACCGCGAAGGTTCAGGATACTGCCAGCACCGTAAGCAACACGGTGCAGGACAAGGTACAACAAGCCACCGCGAAGGTTCAGGATACTGCCGGCAACATTGCTGATACAACCAAGCAGGCAGCAGTAAAGACACAGCAAAACGTGCAGTCCTCAACATCTGCAACAGTGAATAGTGCTAAGAGTGCTGTTTCTTCAGTGTCAACCTCTAGCACCGACAATTTGATTGCTACTATTCCAGGTATCGAGCCTGAAATACAGGCAAAGCTTGAGGCGCAGGGAATACAAACGACGCCACAACTCTTAGAGCAAACAAATTCAAAAGAAGAACGTGCCATTCTTGCTCAAAAAGCGGAGATGAGCACTCATATGCTCAAGATGCTTGCTGATCGTGCAGACCTCATGCGTTTACAGGGCGTTACCGCCGATGTTGCTACGCTGCTCGAAGAAGCGGGTGTTGGCGGCACAAAGGACCTGCGCCGTCGTAATCCTGAGCATCTTTACGCAACACTCTTGGAAGCACAGAGTAGCGGCAAGAGTGCCTACACTACACCAGGGCTTGACCAGATTACTCAGTGGATTGCTGAAGCAATGGCGATCACAAGCCAGGAGTAGTTTCTTTATGATAGATAAGAGAGCAGTATTGGATGTTTTACTACATCCAATACTGCTCTCTTGTACTTTGTGCTTACCAGGTTTTTCGCAATACTCGTAGCCAATTCTCGTGAGTGAGATTGCGAAGCGCGGAATCGTCATAGCCATGTTGATACAGTGCCATAAGTAGCTTTGGCAAACCCGTCACGTCTTTGATTGCTTGCGGAATCATCGCGCCATCGAAGTCGGAGCCTAAACCAACGTGCTCAATACCAAGTTTCTCTACAAGATAATCAATGTGCTGAACCATCGTCTCTATCGATGTGTTCGCGTCATTGTGTCCGTCGGGTCGCAAGAACGAAACTGCGAAGTTCAGACCAACCATCCCTTCCGAAGCTCTAATAGCGGCCAACTGTTTGTCGGTCAAGTTGCGTGGGCAGGGGCAAAGGGCGTGAACATTCGAGTGTGTTGCAACAAGGGGTTTCTCTGATAATTTCGCGACATCCCAGAAACCCTGTTCGGTGATGTGTGAGAGATCAAGCATTATACCAAGACGATTGGAGGCACGTACAAGATTTTTACCACTATCTGTCAGACCAGGGCCTGTATCAGGTGTACCTGGAAACTTAAAAGGAACACCATGCCCGAAAATATTCGGGCGACTCCATACAAGGCCAAGCGAACGTAAGCCTGCCTGATACAAGACCTCAAGCGTGTTCAGGTCAGCATCGATGGCCTCTGCTCCCTCAAAATGAAGCACACTCGCAATTACCCCTGTGTGCAGACATGCTACCAGTTCGTCTACTGTGCGTACAACTTTCATCTGTCCCTGTGACTCTGCCTCGATCTTGAAAAGTTGTGCTGTCATCGCCAGCGCATTTGTGATGGCATACTCATGGTCGAGTGCGGGAGCAAGTGGAAATTCGTAGCCAGTGGCGGTGCGCCTGATTGTATCTTCCTCTTTAGGCGTATCTGGTGTGGGCGGAACGTACACCGCGAAAAAACCACCCGCGAAATTGCCTTTTTTCATGCGTGGTAAGTCAAGATGACCGCTTGTACTCTCGACAAAAAAGGAGCGTTTACCTGCGTTATCACTCCTACTCTCCAAGCGATGAAGGGCTAAGAGAAGATCATTGTGTCCATCAAAAACGGGCCAGGAAGCGAGCATGTCAGGAGTGGTTTCAGGCATTTCCAGTAACTCCATGTTCTTTGAAAAGCTCAATCAACCACTGCTCGTCGTGAATGGGAACCTTCGCTTTTTGGGCCTTCGCGACCTTCGATCCCGGTTCCTCTCCCACGATAAGATGGCTAAGCGATTTACTCACGCCCGACGCAATTGTCGCGCCCAGCATGGTAAGCGTCTCTTCTGCGACAGGGCGCGTCATCGTGCTCAGTCGACCTGTCAGGAGAAATGTTTGGCCTGTCAATGGCCCCGTGCTTGTGTGTTGCTCTTCTCGCATATTCAAGCCAGCCGTCTGTAGCCGTGCAAGCAGTGCCTGATTGTCTTTTTCTTGTAGCCATGTATAGACACTGTATCCTATTTTAGGCCCTATACCAGGCACTGCGACAATCTCTTCTTCTGTTGTTGTCAACAAACTATCCTTGTCGTGAAACGCGTTCGCTATCAGTTGTGCCGCTTTCTCGCCCATATAGCGAATATTGAGGCCAAAGAGGAGTCGCCATAACGAGCGGTACTTGCTTGCCTCGATGGCGGTGAGCATATTGTTTGCGCTTTTCTCTTTGATGCCTTCTAAGGCTAACAGTTGGTCATGTGTCAGCGTATAGAAGTCGGCGACAGTGTGAATATAGCCAGCCGCGACGAGCTGCTCGCACATCTTTTCACCTATTGTATCAATGTCCATCGCGCCCTTCGAGACAAAATGAATAATACTCTCAAGATTGCGGGCGGGACAGTGTGTATTTGGACAATAGGCCATTGCCTGAGCGGGAACACGCACGATGAGCGTACCGCAGCGCGGGCAATGCTCTGGTAGATGATAGACCTCTTCCTGACCCGTCCTTCGCTCAATAACAGGCTTTACAACCTGTGGAATAACCTCTCCTGCACGCTGCACAAGTACCCAATCGCCGATACGCAGGTCTTTCCGTTGAATATCGCCCTCGTTGTGAAGTGAGGCACGGGAGACGGTGACGCCGCGAATGTTGATTGGTGCGAGCATTGCCCAGGGGTTGACTGCTCCTGTGCGCCCAATGTTTACGTCGATATTGAGCAATTGCGTCGCGACTTGCGTGGGTGGATACTTAAATGCGATGGCCCAGCGTGGATCACGCGCAACCGCGCCCAGTTCTTGTTGCTGAAAAAAGTCGTTGATTTTGATAACCACGCCATCGATCTCGTAGGGAAGTGTGAAGCGTTCTTGTTCCCACTTTTTGCAGAAGGTGATTACCTCGTCCATCGTATGTGCAAGGTGAACGTGAGGGTTGACCGAAAACCCCCATTCACGGATTGCGTGTAGGGTATCCCACTGAGTATCAATGGTCATGCCCTGCACGTAGCCAATCTGGTAGCCGAAAAAGTCGAGGTGACGTGCGGAGGTATTACGCGGGTCTTTCTGGCGCAGAGAGCCTGCGGCAGCGTTACGCGGATTGGCGAAAATCTTGTTGTCTTGCATTTCTACATTCAACATTTCAAAGCTCTTGATAGACATATAGATTTCGCCACGCACCTCGACACGATCAGGGATGCGCTCTCCGCGCAAACGTTGTGGAAGAGTGCGAATAGTTCGTACATTTGGTGTCCAGTCCTCACCAATCAGGCCATCACCACGAGAAGCACCAATAAGTAACCGTCCCTTTTCATACGTCAACGCCATTGCCAGGCCATCTATCTTGAGTTCGCAGACGTAGGTAAAGGTGGCGTCGGGCAAAATCGCATGGGCGCGTTTCTCCCAGGCCAGCAGTTTCTCTTCGTCGAACGCGTTTGCCAGGCTCAACATCGGCACGGGATGGCGGTGCTGTGGCACATCCTGTGTAGGACTTGCGCCAACCCGTTGTGTTGGTGAATCTGGCGTCTGTAGTTCGGGGTGCTCCTGCTCAAACTGTTGCAACTCTTGCATAAGACGATCATATTCTACATCGGTTAGCGTCGGGTTATCCTGCACATAATACTGATAGTTCGCCTCTTCTATCTGGTGGCGCAGGGTCGCGATATGGCCTGCGAGTTGCTCTATTGTGTTCTTGTGAGTCTCGGACATAGAACTAAACAACCTTTCAGGGGATGAAAATAGGGCCAAAATTGCCCTGAATGGTTATTCTTCTGACAGTGCTTTGTAATGGAATACTTCGGGCGTACCCACGAACAGACCTGCGATATTGCTACGCCATTGTGGGAAAAGCGGACCACCTCGAAAATCGACGGTATGCGCTTCCAATGAAACCCATTCGACGCGCAACATATAGCGTTCAGGTTGCTCAATACAACGCGTTACCGTCGCGGAAATACACCCCGCCTGCTGGCGAATAACCGCTAATCCGCGCTGGATACCCATGCCAAGCTCTTTTTCTTTTCCTGGTGCCGCGTTGATTAGTGCAACTTCTGTAACCATGCTATTGCTCCACTTTCTTTCTATCCTACCATATTACGAAAAGCCTATACGCTGCGCGACTCATTCCAATCGCGTTGAAATGTTTGTTGTAACGTATTCAGCACACTGCTATCCGCGACAAGAATGCCTAGTTCGCGATTCTTATCGAGTGATTGTGTCGAAATGTTTTCTGAGCCAACAAATGCTTTCTGTCCGTCAGCAATAATAATTTTCGCGTGCATATACAGACGTGGGTCTTCTTTAACCTGTATGCCATTCTGATGAATGGCGTTGATACCCTGACGGTTGCTATCGCTAGAAGAGCCTTTGGCGGAAGGTAGAAGAACCTGTACATGCACCCCGCGCTTCCCAGCTCGCACAAGAGCCTGTTCAACACCACTATCTAACATTTCTTCTGCTGCTATGAACAGAGTGTTATGCGCCCCTTCAATAAGCGTTACGAAAGTATTGCGCGAATTGATCGGACTTACAACCAGGTTGAGGTTTGTGGCTTGTGCTGTTGTATGGTTCCAATCGGAGTTAAAAAGAGCAATTATATCCTGTACATCTTGTGCATTACTGTCAACAATATCATATTCGCGGTTTGAGGTTCCATATTTGCCACCACTACTACCGCCAAGCGCGGCACGGGTGAAATTTGAGGTCATGATGTACGCTGTTGTACCGTCAATAATCATGTTTTTTTCGTGTGTCAGTGCGAAACTTGCATTTGTGGCTTGCGCCTGTACACCAGCAGCTTTTAGCAAGTCAAGCGTGCGTTGCGGATTAGCCCCGCCGCCAAATGGGTGTAGCTCAAGCATAACACGCACGTCTACTTTACGATGTGCCACCTCTTCTAATGCTCTGATAATGCTGCGATCAGTTAAAAGATACATTTCGACCCAGACCGATTTCTGTGCGCCAAGAATCGCGCTAGTGATGGGTTGTTCACCCGCTTCTGGCTCCACAAATACCTTTACTCCTTGTACGCCAGAGCCTATTGGGCCTGTACTGCCAGTCGCACTTGTACTATCGTTTGTCGAAGGGCCAGTGCTACACGCTGTGAAAAGTATACAGAAAATACTGAGGAGGGCTAAGATGTAGAATGCTTTTTTTGTGTAGTGTGTGGGCATATGTCACTCCTGTAAATATATATTCTACACGGTAGAACGAAAGAAAAGAATATTTGGGATGATGTCTCTAAAAAAGCATAAACGAACGCCCTCCACACTGAGAAGGCGTTCATTTATGCTCATATAACTAAGAACCATTAAGGGTGAAGGAACACATACAATGGAGCGAGTACCAGAGTAATCGTCGCAAGCAACTTAATGAGGACGTGTAGCGATGGGCCGGCGGTGTCCTTGAAGGGATCACCAACAGTATCACCAACAACACTTGCCTTATGCTCCTCACTACCTTTTCCGTGTACCTCTCCATTCGCGTCAACAACACCATTGCTATTGATGTGTAGGAAGCCAGCTTCGATAAATTTCTTCGCGTTGTCCCACGCGCCGCCACCATTATTGAAGAAGAGAGCCATGACAATGCCACCCATTGTACCAACCATAAGCATCGCCGCTGCCGCCTGTGTGCCTAGAATTGTGCCAACCGCGATAGGCGTCGCGATAGCTATTACCCCTGGCAGAATCATGGCACGTAGTGCGCCGCGTGTGCTGATATCGACACAGCGTGCATAGTCGGGATCAACGCGGTCTTCGACGCGCTCAGCCATAATCTTGGGATTCTCTCTGAACTGGCGGCGCACCTCTTCAATCATGTCCTGTGCCGCCGCGCCAACCGCGCGGATAGCAAGCGAGCTAAAGAACAGAATCAGCGTCAAGCCGATGAGGGCCGCGATAAACACGGTGATATCGGCGAGATTGACACTATAGACTCCCGCCTTCGCCGAGCCAGTTCGTAGCGAGTAGAGTACATCCAGGTAGGCACTGAAGAGCAGGAAGGCAGCGAGTGCCGCAGAGCCGATACCGTAGCCCTTTGTGAGTGCTTTTGTGGTATTGCCGACGCCATCGAGCGCGTCGGTGATATCGCGCACGGAGCCAGCTTCGCCGCCCATCTCGGCAATGCCACCAGCATTCTCGGTGATCGGCCCGAAGGTATCCATGGCGAGAATGTACGCGCACGACATGAGCATTCCAACCGTCGCGGTAGCTGTACCGAAAATGCCGCCAATGTTGATGACGCCGTGCGTCCCTAGCTCTACCTGACTGCCCAGGAAGTAGGAGAGGCCAAGCGCAACACTGATCGCAAGCACGGGTAGGGCGACGCACTCAAGGCCAATGTAGATACCCGCGATAATAACCGTCGCGGGGCCAGTCAGTGACGCCGCAGCAATTTCACGTACTGGTCGATACGTGCCAGAGGTGTAGAACTGTGTGATGAAGACAAAGGCAATGCTTAGCAGAATGCCAACGCAGCCAGCGAGACCGAACCAGACCCATGAGGGAAAGACGCCCGTTGCCAGCGTGTGACCATTGCTTGTTGTGACGTTGAGCAACAGGTAGCTTCCTATAAAAATGCCTATCGCGCAGAGCATACAGGTGATGTAATACCCTATGTTCAACTGGTTCATCGCTATTTCGCCTGGGTCGCGTCCATTGGCCTTTTCTGGCTCAATGACAACTGATGGACGAATCCAGAGTACACCAATCGCGGAGGCGATGATGCCAAACGCGCCCATAACGAGTGGAAAGAGAATCCAACCAACGTTCCCTGTGAGCCTGAAAAGTGCTACGCCTAGAATCATTGTGCCAATATTTTCAGCACTTGAGGACTCGAACAGGTCGGCACCACGTCCGGCGCAGTCACCAACATTATCGCCAACGAGGTCGGCGATGACCGCGGGGTTGCGTGGGTCATCCTCTGGAATATTTGCTTCGACCTTGCCAACGAGGTCTGCGCCAACATCGGCGGCTTTGGTATAGATACCGCCGCCAAGTTGGGCAAACAGTGCTACAAAGCTTGCGCCAAAGCCAAAGCCAACGATAAGCGAAGGGGTCGCGGCAATCTCTTTTGCCGTTCCCAAGCCGCCAAAGAACATAAAGACAAGTGAGACGCCAAGCAGAGCGAGAGCGACCACAAGAAAGCCAGAAACGGCTCCACCGCGCAACGCCACTGTCAAGGCTTCGCCTAAACTTCTCTTCGCGGCACTGGCGGTGCGAATATTCGCCCTCACGGCCACATACATCCCAATGTAGCCGGAAATACCGGAACAGAACGCTCCGATAATGAAAGCTAAGCCTGTATGCCAGGCCAGGTTGAATTTATCCGCAGATGAGCCTTCGCCGAGAAGGGCCAGGATAACTGCAACGACTAGAGCGGCAACAACCGAGAGAAGCGCGATAGTGCGGTATTGACGGTTGAGGAAGGCTATTGCACCAGCGAAAATAGCATTCGCAACCTTCTGCATAGCAGGTGTTCCGGTGTCTTTTCGTAGGACATAAACTGCGAGACCGGCAGCAAAAGCGATTGCAAACAGTCCTACAACAACGGGAACCCAAATAAAGTTACTGTTACTCACGATAGAAAACGCCCTCCTTATGGGCAGGTGGAGATATATACTAATCATCGTTGACCAGCAGAAAACATCGTGATGAAATCACAATTCGGGTGACTGCTCCAGGCTACGAAGCAGTTGCCTCTACACAATGCACATGGGTCTAAGTCGAAACGTAGTGTAACATAGCCTTTGTTCAATGACAAGTATTTTTCCACAACCAGAACCACGAAAACGAGAACATTTCATTCCCACAGAACCTCTTATAATACCTTTTCTTCTCTGCGTCATGCTTACACAATGCCTATTTTTCCCGTCAGTAGTGCTTGAATACGTGGCAAGAGAGGCACAATCTGCTTCTTTCGTGAAACAAGCCCTTCAATAATGATGGAATGTCCGTCAGCTTCAAGTGATGCATGAAGTGCTTCCGCAACCGCATGTTCGCCATCGGAGACGAGAAGAGTACAACGCATATTGATAATATCGACAATCATAAAAAGAAATGAGGCGTAACTGTGTTCATGTGCGATACGTTGCATTGTTGAAATGATTTCAGTTGCGCGTTTCTCAATAGACGCGGGACTCGCGGTTTCGACGGTTCCAATCGCGATGCGAGCATCCCCAATCGTAAACTCCTTGAAGTCCGAAGAGATGAGTGCTTCGGCAGATTTCTCGCTTAAATCTGACGCGGCGGTGGCAAAAATTTCTTGCCCAAACTGCTCAATATCCTCTCCTGTAATTGCTGCAAGCTCTGCCGCGACACGTTCGTCGCGGGGCGTACAGGTGGGTGAGCGTAGAATAAGCGTATCATAAAGCAGCCCGGCCAGGAGCAGCCCCGCCACGTCACGTGGAATGGCAATATTGGCCTCATGATAGAGTCCCACAATGATGGTGCCAGTACAGCCCACCGGATCAGCGCGAAACATGATGGGCTTGTTTGTATGCACGTCGGCAATGCGATGATGGTCAATGATGCCAAGTAGCTCGGCTTCGGACAGGCCATCGACTGCTTGCGACTGCTCATTGTGATCGACAAGCACAACCCGCTTAGGATGTGCGTTGAGCAGATCGGAGCGTGAGATATACCCGACGAGTTTCCCTTCGTTGCTGACGACTGGCAGCGAACGACGACGAGCTAGAAGTGTTTGTACTTCACTCATCTGATCTTCTGGATGACAAAAATCAAACGTGCGGCTCATAATATCCTGTGTGCTGATGCTCAGGTTGATGAGCCGCACAGCGGTAAAGGTATGATGGCCTGTGCTGATAACCATAACCCCCTGTTTGCGAGCCGCCTGCAATGTCCTTTCAGAGACGAGCAGATCGCCTGTAATCACCAGTGCGGCTGCTCCACGTTCTATTGCAATGAGTTGGGCGTCCTCACGATCACCAATCACAACTAGGCAACCCTGTTCAACGTAATCTGCCATTGTTTCCGCTTCCATCGCGCCCACAATCACACGGTTGCCTAGCGTGCGTCGGCCTTCAACCAGCACGCGTCCGCGCAAGACACGCACGAGATTATCGCGCTGTAACGGAATACGGTTTACAACGCGCGGGTCAAGGTCGTTGAAGAAGAGTTTGGCAAAGTCTTCATCACCGATAATGCCGTGTACTTTGTTTTCCGAGTCTACAACGGGCATTGAGCGACGGCTATGTTCTTGAAGTAACTGTCCCGCCTCTAAAAGCGGTTGGTCGATGTGGGCGCAGATAACGCCACGCTTCATCACATCCCGTACCTGCAAATATACATCGTCGCGAGCTTCCGGTGCCTCAACGTGAAAACGGTCAAGCACAAAGCGTATCTCCGGTTTAAGTTCACCATTGCGGGCTGCTATGGCCTGCTCTTCACCTTGCAAACGGAGCAGTTTGGCGTAAGCATATGCGGAAGCTACAGAGTCCATATCAGAATTTTTGTGTCCGATTACATAAATAGGACGTGTCATTATTCATTCTCCTTCACAAGAGGAAAAACACCATGTGTCACGAGTCTACACGACCTCGCAAAACGGAAACACGTTGCTTACAAGTGTTTTCCTGTATTGTTGTTATTTTTTAAACGCATTACATATATATTGTACTGGATTGCGCTATCAGACCATGTATACGCTACAGCCTTCTTCTTTTGGTAAGAAGCAGCGTGATACCTATACTTCCCGCAACCGCGATGAGCAAAAGCAGTATTCCCAAAATGAAGCCAAATGGCGCGGGTAAAAGGGGTTGTGCTTTTAATGGTGCCTGTGTTGTGGTGGAAGTCACCGTTAGCTGAGGTGAGAGATGCTTCGGTGAGTGTATTTGTTGAGCCTGTACAGAAGTTGATGAAGCTATTATTATGCTGGTTCCTGAGAAGAGGAAAAAGAGCAGGACAAGGCAAAAGCAGCAAACCTGAACGGTACTACGTCTCATGTGCAAACTCCCTCACCTTAGTAGTTTCTGTTTCTATATAGGTTGATAGTATCATATTTTGCGCTTCTCGACTAGCCCATTTTACCTATAATGCTGAGAAGTGGGGCCAGAGCATGATAGACTGAGAAAAATAGAGCAAGGATAGGGGAACGTTATGCAGAAACTAGAAGTCATCATAGAGGAGAACGCACACGGCTCAGTACGGCCCGTAGAGATTGTTGCCGACGCGCCAGTTTCAGCACTTGTACCAGCGTTAGTTGAGGAACTAAAACTTCCGCAAACAGACCTGTTTGGCAAGCCGCTTGTCTATATGTTGCGCTATGCTCCTAATGGACGGATTTTATCTGAACAAGCAACACTCCTTGCCTCTGGTGTGTCGCAAGGCACGCGGTTAATGCTCGACTCGTATGTGGTTGATGGCTCTGTTGCCACCCTTATGCGGAAGACACAGGGGCCTGCTACTGTGGATGCGCTGTTCCACTCGTCCGATACAGCTAACGATGGCACTGGTATACCACAGGTCGGGCGAACATCTGGTTTGCTGTCGCATTCAGTCCCTGGCAAAAAGAGTGTGACGCGCAGAACGGTTCTGGCTCTTGGGGGGATTGCGCTTGGTGCTGGCGTGATTGGTGGTGGCTATGCCGCGTTTAACTCGTTGAGCAAGGGTATATTGAATACCGCGAATATGATGGGAGGACAACCGGCAAAAGTGCAGAAGGTGGCAAATGCTCCTACAGCGATGATTCCAACGATGGCAAAAGTAGGAATTGTGTTCACCGGCCATCAACAGACAGTACGAGCGATAGCATGGTCGCCTGATGGCACGATGCTCGCGAGCGGAGCCGACGACGCGCAGTTGCTGCTCTGGGGAACTGACGGCACTGTCCATCAAACAATTGCTCATCCTACCTCGATACATGCCATCGCTTGGGCACCCGATAGCCAGAATTTGGTAACAGGGTCAGCCAATCAAGTCCTCTTTCTCAATGCAAAAACTGGCGCGTCTCTGCTTCGCAATGTGCGTAGCCATGCAGCACCAGTAACAAGCCTTGCCTGGGCTACGAACAAACAGCAATTGCAGGTTGTATCGGGTGGTTCAGACAATCGTGCGGTTGTGTGGAGCACGGCACCGTATGCGCCGCAGATGGTATTTTCGCGCCACACATCGCCTATTGCGAGTGTCACATGGTCGATGGATGGTCAAACAGTTGCCTCTGCGTCAACAGGTGGTGCGGTACGTGTGTGGAACGCGAAGAACGGGCAAGAAGTACACCCGGAATACTTGAACGCGAAAGTTCCAGTGCGCGTTCTTGCGTTCTCCCCTATTGGTTCAATGCTTGCTGTGGGCGGTGAGGATGGTAGCGTGCGCCTCTGGAATGGGCTAACCTGTCAGCAGCAAATGGTGACAAAGGGGACACGGCAATGCGTAGATATACCGCAGCAGATACAGGCATCGGGTGTTGCTGTACGTTCGCTCGCCTGGTCGCCTGATGGAAAATATCTTGCGATAGGGAGTGGCGATGGTATCTTCTCGCTCTGGTCGCCAACTCAAATGCAAAAGCCATTACTGCGTATGACAATGCAGCAGAACACTCCTGTACATGGCATTTCCTGGGCACCAAAGGGCAATCAACTTGCTATATCCGCCGCGAACAAAGTTAGTCTTGTTAATTTGAGTTAAAAAGTGAGGCGTCATGAGAGTGACGCCTCATTTTCTTTAGCTCTTAGTACGTTTTGCTAGCTTCGCCCCGTTTCCTCGACAAAGTGAACCAGCGTTTCCATATCGCCACGCGCACGAGCGGAGATAGTAGTATGGTAGTGCGGGACGCTCGCTAATGCTTCGTGTGCCGCTTTGCACTGCTGCGCGAGAAAGTCACTGCAATATGCCCGTGTTTTAGTCTGCGCGAAGATAGCAAGTACCTGCCCGACCTGCTCTGAAGTAAGGGGTGTCTCCTGAGTATAGACTTCTCGTAGAACGGTTTGATCGTGTGTGGAGGCATGTTCCAGCGCATGCAAAATAGGTAAGCTTTTTTTGCGACGGTAGACATCGCCCGCCGACGTTTTGCCCAACTCGGCAGCCGTTGCCCAGACGCCAAGAATATCGTCACGAACTTGAAATGCGACGCCCATTGCCTCGCCAAACCGTCGCAGGCTCTCGATTGTCTTTTCATCTTGCGTGCCAAGCAACGCGCCCATTTCTGCCGCACATGCCATTAATGCTCCAGTTTTGCGCCAGATCATATCAGTATACATTGTTACAGAAATATCCAGCCGTTGCTCGAAGCTGATATCGAGATATTGCCCCTCAGCTAAGACGAGGCAAGCATGGTCAAGTGCCGCGCCCAGTCGCGCAGCCGTTATTCCCCCTACTCCTTCATCAAGCACGCCCCATAGTGTCAGGCGTGCGAGCGCGAACATACCATCGCCTGTGTTGAGTGCTTGAGGAATGCCCCACTGTTTCCAGAGCGTGGGACGATGCCGCCGTTCAGCGTCGCCGTCTTCGATATCATCGTGTATCAAGGTGAAGTTGTGCGTCAGTTCAAGTGCTGCTGCTGCGGGCAACGCCCGCCGAAGATGCTCGTTATTCTCTGATGCCGTCTCATCACGCAATCCCCACGCGCCTGCCGTTTCGTAGGCAAGCAAGAGCAAGCTTGGACGCATCAGTTTGCCGGGGTTGCTCTGAATAGGCGTAAGCTGGGTGTCCACCCAACCAAGATGATACTGCATCTGTCCATAATACGCGTGCAGCGTGTGAGATTGCCCCTCCTCTGCTTTGCGGACAGCAGCCTGCAAAGCGGTGGTGATGGCCTGATTGTGACGAAGCAAGGTCGATTGTATCGTTGTTGATAATGTCATAGTGTTATAACGAGGAGACGGCGTGAAAGCTGACACACGATATACGTGTCGTTGTGTGTGGTAGCATGGAGTTGTATATTTCCAAAAAAACCACACAGAGTTAGCACGCGGAACGTCTCGAACCCCTTTCTCTACTGCTGTATAGATGCTGAAACTTAGCGATGAAGGTAAAAGAAGATCGCCAGAACAACGGTTCCGATGGCGACGGCGATGCGTGCCAAGCCGCGAATGCCTCCGACACGGTGTACTGGTGAACACAGGTCGCAATAACGGTTTGTGTACTGGTAGCGATGCCCGCGCAATCCTTCACGTTCGATAACGACGTTCTCAACTTTGTGTTGTGTGTGCAGTTCGTCGCAGACATAACGACCACAGCCCTGACATGTAAACTGGTCAACAACGTGAGACGTTTTTGAGAGCGACCACTGATCTGGATAGACCTGTGTGCCACAGACATAGCATACTTGCATCTGGGCCATTCGCATCTGCTTCTCAGCACATGGCGAGTGCTGTTGCTTGGGAAAGTGTTCTTGGCAGAAGCCACGATGACAGTCGGGACAACGCCCAAGTGCCTCCTCGCTGCACTCATGGCAGCGACGCGTTGAATTTATCGCGGGTGAAAAGCGTTTTGTTTCAATAGTCTTTGACATGGGTAGGTATTCCCCCGATGTATAAAAATTATAGGAGTGTAATGAGAAAAGAGAAAAGAGAAAAAGTATATCTCGCAGGTAGTATAGCATGAGTATTTTATCGCCACAAGACAATGCAAGCGGGTACTATCGAACACGCGAAATTGTATAATAAACGTGATTTCTTTTTCTGTTATCGTATAGCCAAAGAAAGCGTATCTATGCCCACCATACTAGCTCCTACGGTCTGGTCAGGCCGCCGTCTTACATGGGGCGAGCAGACGCATATCATGAGTATTGTGAATGTTACGCCCGATTCTTTTTCGGGCGATGGTCTCGCGCAAGAGACGTTGACCGAAGAGGAGTTTGTGCAAAGCGCGGTTGTGCAAGCGCAGCATGCTGTTGCCGAGGGCGCGATCCTGATAGATGTCGGTGGCGAGTCCACGCGTCCTCACGCGCAAAATAACGTTTCTGCCGCACAAGAACTTGCGCGTGTCCTTCCCGTTATTCGCGCTCTGCACGCAGCACTTCCACCAACCATCATGATTTCGATTGATACGTACAAAGCAGAGGTCGCAGCACAAGCTCTCGACGCAGGTGCCTGCATTGTCAATGACGTGTGGGGATTACGCAAAGACCCTGCAATGGTGGAAGTGGTGAAACACTATGGCGTTCCTGTTGTGCTGATGGCGAATATGCGCGGCTACACTAAACGGGAGATTGTGAGTGATGTAAGCCGTTACCTTGCTCGCAGTATCGATCTAGCCCTGGACGCGGGGATAGCATGGGAGCATCTTATCATCGACCCTGGAATTGGTTTTGGCACAACGCCGGAAGAGAATTTAACGCTGTTGCATCGCCTGGGGGAACTTCGCGCACTGGGACGCCCGATTTTGCTCGGTGTTTCGCGCAAATCCACCATTGGACGCGTGCTTGGTGGCTTGCCTGCGTCCGAGCGGCTAGAGGGAACTGCCGCGGGTGTGGCGTTGGGCATCGCGCAGGGAGCCGATATTGTGCGCGTCCACGATGTACGCGAGATGGCGCGTGTGGTCAAGATGAGCGATGCTATTGTGCGTGGCACATTCACACTCTCCCCCGAATGGCAATAGCGAATCGTGTTTTCGCGCAGGAGAAGATACACATGAATTATCAAGAGGCTTTAGCCTATATTTATGGTTTCAGCGATTTTGAACGTGGCTCATCGTTCACACGAGACCGCAACGAAAACCAGTTGCGTGAACTCGCGTTACTCGAACTGCTGGGCAATCCGCAGGAGCAGTACACAAGTACGCTTATCGCCGGTACAAAGGGCAAAGGTTCAACCGCGACGATGATTGAGCGTGTTCTGCGCGAAGCAGGCGGACACATTGGACTCTACACACAACCCGACTTGCATACGTTTCGCGAACGCACCCGCGTCGATGGTCGTTTGATACGTGAAGATGAGGTCGCTGCCCTTGTACCAGAGTTACGGGATTGTGTTGAGCATGTGCAGGCGTCGGGGAAGCTCGGCCCGTTTATCACCTATGAGGTCGCAACCGCGTTGACCTTCCTCTATTTTGCTCGTGAACATGTCGATCATGCCGTCGTCGAGGTTGGCATTGGCGGACGACTCGATGCCACAAATATCCTTCACCCACTTGTTGCGGTTATCACCTCTATCAGCTATGACCACATGCA
>JBBQVS010000030.1:0-42659 GCA_038211295.1 Ktedonobacterales bacterium
GCATAGTTGCGAGTGTGGATGTGAGTTGGATAGGGATCACAACGCAGCTATCAACATCCTGAACAAGGGCATGAAAATACTTTCGGGCGGGATACGTCCAACAGTCTAGTGACTGTAGAAGCCCTCGTCATTTATGCGGGGGTATATCACAGTATCTGTATCTCGACCTCGTTATCGGCCCCGACACAAACGTCTATAGTATCTTTCACGCGCACGAGGCGTAGATGTACATTTTCTCCGCGTACCTTCATTCCCTGTATTTCCAGCATGTCTATTCCTGTAGGTAGCATTGGCTTCATAAGCAACAACCGTTGCTGCTCGGCCTGGGGGTACAATCCGAGCAGGCCATTGAGCAAGAGAAAGGGTGCGCCAGCCGCCCACGCTTGTGGTGAACACGCTCTGGGATAGTGCGTGGGGCCGTATTCCGTGTCTCGCGCGAAACCACAATAGAGTTCAGGCAAGCGCAAGCCAGCGTGATGCTGACTTGCAGCGTACAGGCTCTGCAAACACATATCTGTTTCGGCCTTACCATTATGAAGCGCGAAGCCTGCACCAACCATTGCAGTATCGTGGGGCCAGACTGAGCCGTTGTGATAACTCATGGGATTGTACCGCGCTGCCTGTGTCGAAAGTGTGCGAACGCCCCACCCGCTATACATGTCATTACGCGTCAACCGCGTAATGACCTTTTGCCCGTACTCGATAGGCACAATGCCCGTCGCGAGACAATGGCCCGCGTTAGAACTCACAACGGCGCATGGATGCTTCGCGCCATCCAACGCCAGATAGAAGGTCTGCTCCTCTTCCCACCAGAACGTTTGCAAGAATCGCGCTCGCAATGTCGCGGCCTTCTGCTCCCAGTATTCCACATCCTGCTTTCTGTGCAAGCGACCCGCGAGATAGGCCATAGCTCGATACGCGGCGTATGCGTACCCTTGCACCTCACAGAGCGCGATAGGGCCGATGGCAAGTCGACCATCCGCGTGTGAAACGGAGTCCCACGCGTCCTTCCATCCTTGATTCGTCAGGCCCTTGTCGGACGCTTTATAATACTCGACAAAGCTATCGCCATCTCTATCGCCACAAGTGATGAGCCAATGTGCAGCCGCCACCGCGTTGGGCCAGAGCTGACGGAGAAGATACACGTCGTTTGTCCAACGAATATACTTTTCGAGCGTCATCAGAAACAACGGTGTCGCGTCAACGCTTCCATAGTAAGGAACATAGGGAATTTCGCGCAAATTCGCCAGCTCACCCGTTCTGAACTCGTGCAGTATCTTCCCCGGCTCCTCGTCCGTGAACGGCTCAACCTTTGTTCCTTGATGCGCCGATAGGAACATCAAAGCACCTCGCACAACCTCTGGAAACCAGGGCAAAAACTCCAGACAGGCGACCAGGCCATCGCGTCCAAATGGACACGCGAACCAGGGAATACCGGCATAGGGGAAATAGCCGTGTGGCGTTGGCGTGCTGAGCATGGCAAAGTCGTTGATGCCACGCGCCAGAAAGCGGGTAAAAAGTGTATCGTTTGTGGTAATCGTTGGCATCGCGAGCGGAAGCACAGGCACCGTCATGCGCTGCTTTGTCTCGGATGTGGAGAGGGCGCACCGCACCTGGAGCGTTACAGGTTCCCCTTTGCTAAGAGTACGTTGCCAGAAGACACGATTCAGGAGCAGCGAGTCAGCAACAGGTGTGAACGCGATATGAGTTTCGCGCTCAACATGGTCAGCACCATAGTAGCCAAGCGTAGCGGTGCGCGTGTCGTGATAGGGAGCTTTGCGGATGCCACGCTGTGTACGCACAAAGCCACGCACATCGAACATATCGCAGAAATCCGCCTCGAACGCGAGGCTCATCACGATAGGAAGAGCAGTCGCGTGAAAGCTGGTAAGTGTGATTGTTTGTAGTAGCGCGTCCCCTCGCAACTCTAGTACACGGCATATATGTAGCGTCCCCTGTTCGATATCAACCTCGTTGTCAGCACAAAACGCAGCGTTTGTTGCGTCAATCTGACACCTGTCGCCGCTATCCGCCACATAGTGTGACAGTGAGACAAGTGGACTATCCACAAGCATGAAGGCGCAACTACTAAGAAAGCGGGTGCCTTGCCAGAAGAGGCCAACCTCTTGTTGCGTAGAGGAAATATCGCCACTTATAGTAGCAATCAGGAACGCATCACCGCGTTTCAAGACAATCTGTGGCGACGCGTAGGCGTTAAGTGCTTCCTCGTGAAGTACAAGCGTCTCTGTTTGCACAAGTGGCTCAGTTACCGACCTGTCTTGCGGTTTTGACTCCACTGGCCCGGTGCTGTTCGTCTGATTGCTCATGGCAATTATGAGTCCTTCCCCTGTGAAGAATAAAATGAGAAAAGCGACTCAACTATCGTAGGTGAGTCGCGGCTATGAAGCAGGCAGTTTTATAAGATATTGTTGTGGTAACTGCCTCTACATTTTATAACGGAGAGAAGTGACAGAAGTAATGCAAGGTGACATAACATCTTGATATTTCACTAAGAAATTTTTCTTAGTGTACACATTGTTAGAGATGGTACAATACTACACAAGCTTTCTTTGTGTTTGCACTCATGCCTTGCTAGCATTCTTTAGAAGGAGAGTCAAAAACCATGCCTTTTTCTACACGGCTGCCACACAGTACGCGCCGTACACCGATTGCGCTTTTGTTTGTTCTATGTATATTCACGGTTTTGCTCAGTGCTTGCGGTGGCAGTTCGTCCACGCCCTCCGTTGGTAGCACAACTGCCGCCTCAAAGCAGGTACTCGCGTTTCCAAATGTGGGTATCACCGACCTTTCATCGCTCGACCCAGCACTGGGGCCAGACCAGAACGCGGGCCTCGCGGTCAGTATGATATTCTCAGGACTTGTACGCTCTGACAAAGCTCTGAACGTTACTCCCGATCAGGCAACATGGAGTATCTCGAACGACAAAAAGGTCTACACGTTCACGATTAAGCCCGGCGTTACATTTTCGGATGGCACTCCCGTAACGGCGCAATCGTATATCTACACATGGACGCGTGCGCTTCTACCCGACATTACCTCGCCCATTGCCTCGTTTTTCGAGGCACCCATTGTTGGCTCAGATGCTGTAGCTAACGGCAAGGCGAAGACGCTGAGCGGCGTAAAAGCGATTGATGACCACACGCTACAAGTGACACTCAAACAACCAACGCCCTACTTTCTTTCAGCCCTCACAACCTCCGTCTTCTTCGCACTCAACGAAAAGTTGATCGGGCAATACGGACAGAAGAATTGGACACAGCACGCGGAGGGTACGGGTATTGGCACAGGCCCGTTCATGATTAAAACATGGAGTCGCAACGCACAGATAGTGCTTGTTCCCAACCCACGTTACTACGGTAACAAGACAAAGCTCACTGAAGTTGACATGCTTTTTATCAAGGACAACTCTACCGCGTTCAAGGCGTATCGCGCGGGTCAATACTCGTTTGTCTGGAACCTCACGCCCGAAGATCAGGTACAGGCAAAGAGTCTGCAAGGCTTCACGCATATGTCACTACTGCAAACAGACCTGATGTTCTTTGATAGCACAAGACCGCCATTCAACAATGTCGCGGTACGGCAGGCATTCGCGTATGCAATAAATAAAGACCTGCTCGTTCACTCGGTATTAAAGGACTCGGTGGCAGCCGCGCAGACAATCATTCCGCCGGGAATGCCAGGCTACCAACCAGATTTCCCCGGCTTGAAATTCGACGCAGCAAAGGCAAAGTCGCTCTTCCAGTCGGTCTATCCCGATGTAACCAAAGCACCGTCGATCACGTTTACCTATCCGAGCGCACAAATAACCTCTAACGAGTCGGCGGTACTTCAACAGATGTGGCAGACCGCGCTTGGTGTTCAGGTCAAGATGCGTGGCGAGGAGTTGAACGCGTATAATACCGAGACATCAGCCAACCAGAAAAATCACACCATTCAGTTTGGCTCAACGCAATGGGGCGCGGACTTTCCCGATCCCTATGACTGGTTGACGCTGAACCTGACCACCGGAGCATCAAACAACAACGGCGGCTGGAGCAACGCCGAGTTCGATAAGACCGTCACACAGGCCGAAGCATCGTCCGGCGCGGATCGCATCGCGCTTTACAACAAGGCGGAGCAGATCGCGATTACTGATGTAGGCTGGCTGCCAATCGATCATCAGTCAACAGCTGCCATCATTCCATCATGGCTCCACGGCGTCTCACTTAACGCGAATGGCCTGTACTTCAATGATTGGTCGGATGTCTACCTGCTACAACACTAATCACCGGGTAAACAGCAAAAATTGAAAAGTGGTAGTAGAGGTATAGTAGATAGTAAGAAGGCTGCGAGAGATGCATTTCGGGGCAGAACCGTCATGCATATCTCGCAGCCTTCTTACTATATAAAATCTACACAATTTACATTACCGATTTAATTTATACCTTTGATGTAGCGCACCGTCACCGTACCAATCAGGCAGTACACAATCGCCATGCTGAACAGCACCTGAAAACCGACAAGGGGCTGACCTGTGCGCGTAAAGTGATCCAGCAGTGGGCCGCCAATGATTGGCGCAATCACCTGTGGCAGCGATTGCGAGATATTCCACACGCCCATGTCGCGTGCATAGTTCTTGTGCGAGGGCAACACGTCCGCGACCATAGCCCAGTCAACGCTGATATACGCTCCATAGCCCAGCCCGAAGATCGCGGCGGCGGCAAGCACAATCGGTAGCGAGTGCGTCAGCACAAAGATCAGCCCGACAAGAGCCATAAACCCACCTGAGAAGTACACCATGCGCTTGCGTCCAAAGCGATCCGAAAGCCAGCCGGCCGCAAGTGCGCTGACCAGACTGGTGAACGAGAGAATGATAATAAAATTGGTGGTTTGAGCCTCCGGGTTTGTCGCATGAACTGCATCGCGCATATAGAACTGCAAAAAGTCCTGCACTGTATAAATGCCAATTGTCATCACCAGACGCGTCAGGAGTACCCACGCGAAATCAGGGTCGCGGCGTGGGTTAAAGTCAAAGAGGCGGAGAATCCCAATTGTCGCGACCAGTTCCAAGATGCCCTGCTGCACGTCACCATTGATTTGTAGAGAAAAGAGTGCATTCCAGAGCAGCATCACGCCCCAGCTACCAGCCACAGCAAGCAAAGTCACGAGCACGTTCATGAGAAGCTTTCGCGTGAGCCATTCAGGCCGCCCTGGCAGCCTTCGTACCGATGCAAGCAGTCGCGCCTCTCGCTCTCGTGCTATAAAGCGACTGGACATGCTCTCGTTTTCTTTAACAGACAGAATCGTAACGAGCATCATAGTGAGCATTACCGCGATAATGATACCATAGGTGAGCCATAGACCCTGGTGATAGGCCGATGCGGACTTTGAAGCGTCGATGAACGCCCCCGCCACAATCACGCCACTAATTGAGCCAGTGGTTGCCAGCAATCCCATCACGCCAGAGGCAAGACCACGCTGTTCTTTTGGCACAATATCTGGTAATAAAGCGTGAAACGGAGCGGTTGCGGCATTGTTGGAAAACTGAATGAGGGCGTAGGCAACCGCGAGCGAAAGCAGGTCACGAGCAAGAGCCATCCACACGAGTGCGCCAACATTTACAAGCGTACCCAACAGAATGTAAGGTCGCCGCCGTCCAAGACGCGCAAAGCGTCCGCGTGTCTCGTCACTCAACATGCCAAAAAGTGGATTGGCGAACAGCGAAACGAACGCGCCGGGAACAAGAATAAACGCGAGTGCCTCGCCCTTTTGTGTCTCACCAACAAGCGTGAACACCTGACTAGGAAGAATGATAATGCCGAGTGCCGACCAGTGGAAGTTGAGCGCGAACCAAAATATACTAATAGAGCAGAGTTGGAGCCAGCGCAATTTAGGCAACACAATCGCGGCATGTGGCACCAATTCTTCTTGCTCCTGTTTTATGACAGCCATGCAATCCCGTCCCTTCAAAAAAATTTTGTGGGCATTCCTTAGCAGAATACACTATGTCGAGCAATTAGGCTAGTGGGTCATGGAGCATGGTGCGAGCAAGCCGCGAGCAAGCCGCGCCATGCCCTCTCGCATAGCCGCCATACTCTATTACCATTGTGACATTATTCACATCCATTTTATTGCATACCTCCTAGTCTCTTTACCTCTAGCACAGTATACTTGTAGCAGTAGAACTGATAAGCGTAGTAGCTACAGATTAGTTCACGTATACTATGTTGAGCAGCAAACATACCTGCTTGCTGCGATTTCTCTTTTGAGAACAGTTAGTTTATGGAGGCTTTTGGTATGCATTCGATAGAAAGAGCAACACGATTTTCTTTACACACTCGTGTAAAGGCCGCACTTCTGCTCTTTACACTTGTGCTACTCGCGGGCTGTGGTGGTGGTACAAACGCAGTTCAACCTACTCCTACAGCACCATCTATAGCGGCGTTTACTATACTCAATCTACATATTCCACAAAAGGCGTATGATGCACCAACACTGGGTTCAGTACCTGATGGCGATATTCTACACATCGGCGTTTCGTTCAAACTCGACCAAGCCGTTCTCGACAAAATCAATGCTCAGAAAAAGGGGACAACAAAGGACGCGACCTCGCTCGCAAACCAGCTCGGCATCAGCGATGAACAATATCAGAAAGTTAAAGCGTACTTTGGTGTTGAGAATGCGACGCTTACACTTGGCAAACTACACACATACCTGTCTATCGACGCGAAGGCAAGCACGTTTGCACGTCTTTTGCAGACAAAGTTTGTTCTGCACAAGCTTGATAATCGAACATTCTACACACCAGATACGACCTTGCCACCAAAACTGCCAACGGCGATAGCGGGTCAGATACTCGCGATAACGGGTCTGGATACATATAGCCCACCTGTAAAAGTTGGCACGACTCGGATGAACGCGCACACGAACACGGCACAAACGACGCATCAGCCCGCGAATGTCTGCACACCCGATCAAGGCTACACGACGCAACAGGTCGCTCACGCATATGGCTATGATAGTTTCTGGCGTACCGGCTTTCTCGGCGAAAACATGACTGTTAGCCTGATTGAGATTAACGGTATTCCCGGTGGGTCAGCAAATCCCAACCTCCAAACCTTCTTCAATTGTGTCGGATACAGGGGGACATTCAGTCAGCAACAGATCGACGGCCCACAACCGCCACCACCTGCGCCAGGGGAAGGCGACGAGGCACTATTGGATGTAGACATGATCGCGGGTATGGCTCCCGCCGCCAATATCGTTGATTATGAAATGGGAACAAACAGCTTTCGGGCAATGAACGATGCACTGCAAAAAATTCTCAGCGACAACGCCAGCGATACCGGCAATTCTGGTGTAGTGAGTATTAGTCTTGGCATCGCTGAAACAAGACTCGCGGACGGGGGGCAACAGGAAATGATAGCTCTCGACAGCACGCTGAAACAGATTGTTCAAATCGACAAAATGACCGTCTTTGGTTCAAGCGGAGACTGTGGTGCCTTTACCAGTGGCCTTTACAACGATCTCTCGGTCAATTTTCCGGCGAGTGATCCCTGGATTGTCGCGGTTGGTGGCACCCAGTTGCGCGTTGACGCTAACGGACACCGCAGAAGTGAGCAAGTGTGGAGCGACGGCGCACAGGATCATACAACTTGCAACAATACCTGGGGCAGCGGCGGCGGCGTCAGCACGGTTTTCACACGCCCCCAATGGCAACAGGGGCCGGGTACAAACAATCAGTATACAACGGGGAAGCGACAGGTGCCAGATATCGCGGCAGTCGCGATAGACCTGAACGAGTTCGCTCAGGGCCAATGGCAACCAACGGGCGGCACAAGCGCGGCGGCCCCAATCTGGGCGGCAGGTCTCATACTCGCAAACCAGGCGATTATTCGGAAGACAGGGAATGGAAACAATGGCGGCAGTTACTTCTACTCGCCCCAGATATTCTATAGTGCTGTGAGCAAAGCTGGCAAATTGCATCCGTACTACAATATAACCAACGGGAACAACCTCTACTACAGAGCTGGCCCTGGATGGAACTACCCGACGGGCTGGGGAACGCCGAACCTCGTAGACTTTGCTAACGACCTGTACAACATGCTGTAAATACACTACGCCCTTAGTATATGAACAGGTAAGTATACCAAGGGTGTAGTGTATTTACCTGTTTATTTCTACACAGAACCTCTACACAAGCAGTAGTTCCTGCTGTTGCTTGTAGAGGACCGCGAGGAACGCTTCGACAACCTGTGGGTCGAACTGACTGCCCACACAGCGTTGCAATTCTGCACTTGCCTCTTCGATGGTGCGTGGCTCACGATAGGCACGGTGCGAGATCATAGCATCGTAAGAGTCTACAACTGAGAGGATACGCGCACCAAGCGGGATATTTTCACCCGTCAGTTGGCTTGGATAGCCTGCACCGTCCCAGCGTTCATGGTGTGCGACAACAATATTTGAGAGCAGGCGTAGAATACCCCCCGTTTGCTCAAGGATAGTGCGCCCGATGTCAGGATGCGAACGCATGACCGCCCACTCATCACTGGTCAATGGCCCCGGCTTATGCAGAATTGCGTCGGGAATACCGATCTTTCCGATGTCGTGCAATAGAGCGGCCAGGCGAATCAGGTGTACCTCGTCTTCCGAACGGCCTAGTTGTCGCGCCGTTTCTTCTGCGAGTCGCACCATGCGATGAGCATGTTCGTGCGTGCTACCATCATGGGCAGAGGCGGCGGCGGCCAACGCTTGTACAGCTTCTGCCTCACCAGGACAACGCTCAGAAGTCGGTTGTGGCTCTATCATACTCTCTTGTTCTATGTCAGCAACGCAAACACGGTTGCGCCCCGTCTTTTTGGCCCGATACATTGCCTGATCCGCGCTTATAATCAGCGTTTCGCGGTTCACGCCATGCAACCGATAGACCGCGACACCGATACTGGTAGTTACGGGAATTGCGAGCGGAGCCTGCCCGTCCTCTTGCCAGATACAGGGTTCGGCGTTGACGGCAACGCGCAAACGTTCCGCGATCTGAATGGCCTGCTCAATCTCAGTGTCAGCTAACAAAATCGCGAATTCTTCCCCGCCGTAGCGTCCAACGAAATCTTGCTCGCGCAGGGTGGCGCGGAATCGCCACCCAACCTCGCGTAGAATTGCATCACCTGCACGATGTCCCCACGTATCGTTGACGCGCTTGAAGTGATCCAGGTCGGTAAACAGCACCGCGCACGAGCGTTGAGTGCGCTGACAAGACAGCACAATATCGTCAACCATATTCATCACAGCGCGGTGATTGGGGAGACCAGTGATGGCGTCCGTGACCGCCGCCTGTGCATGTTCGCGGCACAGCATGTCCACCTCTTCCAACAGCACTTGTTGCTGAACGTAGGACTCTTGCAACTGCGAACGTAACCTCGCCTCCTGCACATTCAAACGCTGTTGCTCCTGAAGTGCTGCTTGCACGCGTGGCAACATGCTTATTAGCCAGCCCAGCACGATAGATACAACAATAATGCTACTTAGAAGCAGCGTCCACATACTATTGACAAAGGGGGTGGGCAACCACGAGCGCGTCAACACCAGCCATATAGCATAAAGATACGCCCCAAATCCCAGCACGGAGAGCAAACAAAGAACGATGCATTGCTTCAACGATATACCTTGTTTTTGACGCCGTTTGAACAGGACAAATATCGCCAGAACAAACGTTAAAGAGGACATAACCGCAAAGATTATAGACGAACTTGCCTGTACAGCAATATAAAGATGCAGAGGCGTATCTTTATTGAGACCAAGCACATGCTGCGCGGGAGCAGAGATTTGCGCGACGAGAAAAGGCATCACAACGAAAATCAGCATCGCGAGCGTCCCACTGATTACAGCCTGTACCATAATACTAAACACAGGCACTCCGTAGCGGTTCGTGTGCGTCAGTTGCTGTGGTAGCACCTTCTCCTGTGCAAGCACAACCAGCAAACGCGAGTAGACAACGAGCGCGGCAAGCACGATTGTACCCAATCCCAGCGCAAGAATATTTGTTACAATCGGCATAGTATATGGTGTATTGAACACAATCATCATCGCAATCACGGGAGCCGTTAGAGTGCTTGCCTGTTCTGGTGGCACAATCACCATCACACCTAACGTACCCAGAAGCATAATCCCGACCACCAGAAACGAGCTTAGCCACAGGAAGCGTGAGACTATTTTACTCGACCCACCTTTTTCGGCGCGTACCTCCTGTTTAAGGAAAAGAGGAACATGCATTCCGAGCAGAGACATCACAATCAGACCGTACCCCCCCATGTTGCTGGTATTGAAAGACCACTGAGTGGGAAAGGCAAATGAACGCGCGAGCGGGTGACTGCTGAGTATCCACCAGACTCCTGTAGCACCAAGTATTACAAGGAGCACCAGGTAGGGGAGTGCCATAGCAAACAGGAGCCGTTTAACCCAGCGCATAGGCAGGCAAGCAACGAGTGTCGTCGTACAAAAAATCATGCTGACCATTATTCCACGGAGCAATGGACGTGAGTTGGCCCAGAGCGGAGATGGAACAAAGAAATGCGATACCTCGACACACGCTTCAATGGTCGAAACAACGACCAACACGCCGGGCCACCAGACGCTAAAGGCCGCGAAAATGCTCAGGCCCCGTCCCCGCGCGTCTAGAGTCCAGTGATAAGGCGTCTCCTGATCCGTGAATTGCTTGTTTAACCAGTTTGTTACGATGATACGTGGCAATACAAAGAAGAGTAGACTCAGACCGATATAGAGGAATGCAGTAGGACCACCTGATTGCAGCGTCGTAAAAGAACCAAGCGTAACTACTGTTAAGAGCGTAAAAATAGTCAGGTCACGCGTCCCCAATACTTTTGGCAGCACTACCTGATCGGGTGGAGGATGAATCGGTGTTGTATCGTTCGCGAATGTATCCACACGCGCTGGTAAAATCGTGAAAGTCATAGCGTTCTCCTAACAAGCAACATACCGACGAGCTTTATAGTATTACCATTGCTAATCGGCATATTGCGTATCAGGATACAGGGCTATAACTCTAAACTCTTCGTTTCTACAATCCCTTTGACGTGCTCAATAAATTGTGTCAGGGGCATCGCTTTCAGGTCAACATTTGTGCGGAGCCGCACGGATGCCGCCTCAGACGCGGCTTCTTTGTCGCCAACGACAAGCATGTACGGTATTTTCTGCATCTGGGCATCGCGAATTTTCGCGTTCATGCGCTCGCCACGTCCATCGACCTCGGCCCGCAAGCCAGCCGCCTTCAGCATCGTGGCTACCTTGTTAGCGTACTCGTGGTGACGATCCGCGATAGGAATAATCATGGCCTGCACGGGGGACAGCCAGACGGGAAACGCGCCCGCGAAATGCTCGATGATAAGCGCGAGGAAGCGTTCCGTCGAACCCGTCACGGCGCGGTGAATCATCACCGGACGGTGCGCCTGTCCATCCTCGCCAATATACTCAAGCTCGAAGTTCTCCGGTTGCACAAAGTCAAGCTGAATCGTTGGCCCCTGCCACTCGCGGCCCAGCGCGTCACGCACCAGAATGTCTATCTTGGGGCCATAGAACGCTGCCTCGCCAATGCCCTCTTCGTAGGCAATGCCCTTGCTCTCAACCGCGCTTCGCAGCGTGTTCTCCGCTGTCTCCCATACCTCGTCGCTACCAACGTACTCCGCCTTCTTCTGTGGGTCGCGTAGCGAGAGGCGCACAGAGTAGTCCAGCAAGCCATACGTCTTGAAGACCTCTAATGTCAGGTTGAAGGCATTGTTAAACTCCTCCTGAATCTGGTCCGGGCGCATAAACACATGGGCGTCGTCCTGCGTGATGCTCCGCACGCGAGCAAGGCCCGTCAGCGTACCGGCCTTCTCGTAGCGATAGAGCGTGGCGAACTCGGCATAACGCACAGGTAGCTCACGGTAGCTGTGCATCTGCGCCTTGTAGACCAGAATGTGATGCGGGCAGTTCATCGGCTTGAGCATATACGCGTCATCCTCTGATTGCTCCTGCTCGCCCTTCATCATTGGAAACATATCTTCACGGTACGTGTACCAGTGCTTCGACGTTTTGTACAGACTCACCTTGCCTAGATGCGATGTCCACACATGCTGGTAGCCGTAGCGTTCCTGCGTCGCGCGAACATACTCCTCCATCAGGTGACGCAACATCTCGCCGCGCGGCAGGAACATTGGCACACCTGCGGACACCTCTTCACTTAAAAAGAAAAGTTTGAGTTCGCGTCCAAGTTTGCGATGATCGCGCTTCTGCGCCTCTTCGAGTCGCCAGAGGTACTGGTCAAGCTCCTCTTGTGTTGCCCAGGCCGTGCCATAGATGCGCTGCAACATCGGACGATGCTCGTCGCCACGCCAGTACGCGCCCGCGACACGCATCAGTTTTACCGCGCCAATCTGCCCCGTGTGTTCGACGTGTTGCCCGCGACAGAGGTCGAGAAACGTGTTTTGCCGCTCCATGCCGACTTCCGCGTCTGACAGATTCTCGATAAGCTCAACTTTGTACTGCTGGTGCTTCTCATGAAAGTATTTCAGAGCCGTCTCACGGGGCCAGCTATCGTGCAGAAAGGGATAGTTGCCAGCGATAATGCGCTTCATACGCTGCTCGATATCGGGCAGGTCTTCGGGCGTCAGTGTGCGAGGTAGATCAAAGTCATAATAAAAGCCATCCTCGATGGCAGGCCCAATCGCGAGGCTTGCATCTGGAAATACCTCCAGCACCGCCTCCGCCAGAACGTGTGCGGCGGAGTGCCGCATACGCTGGATAGGCGTGTAGTTTACCGCATCTTGCAGTTCGACTTCTACCGACATAAAAGTTTACTCTTTCATTTTCCTGTACAGGCACTAAAAAGACAACAAAAAACCTTCTCGTCCCTCATTGGGACGAGAAGGCGTGTGACGCTTGTCTCGTGGTTCCACCCATCTTCCGCTTCTCTCGCAACACTCAGGTCAGTCAAGCCAGTGGACTATACTCTATCGTAATTCCTGTGATTTGTCTGTGCGGAGAACGCGCTTATGCAACTGCTAACGGAGTTGAAGCGTACACATTACTTGCTCTGTGTAGGCACACAAGGGGTATTCACTTCTTCCTGATAGGAACACTCGCAGCCATCGATGCTTCCTCTCTGCATATCTCTGGGAAGGAACATGTCTCGTGTAGGCCATATTAGATTGTTACTGGCATCATACCATAGCAGTAGGAAGACCGCAAGAGTTTTTGAAGATTACCCGTATCATATACAACGTGCATCTCTACTACATAAAGACACAGCATAGCCAAAACTTATACAAATACAAACAAAGCATCGACGCGTTTTCAGTGATGTGCTATGCTACACAAACCGATAGACAAGTGGTCTCTATTGTTCTTCTGACCAGAGGCAACGAGAACCGGAGAGGGTACACGGCGGTGCAAAGAGGATCAATCGATAGACCAGATTTAAGGTTGTATTCAGACATGCCGATGTTCAACACAAAGGCAGTCGTGCAACAGACCGGTGTTCCCGCGCCAACACTACGTGCCTGGGAACGCCGCTACACACTGCTCTCACCCGAACGGGCAGGCAACACGTATCGTCTCTATACCGAACGCGATATCGTGATGATTCGCTGGCTCAAAGAACGTGTCGATGGGGGTATGTCGATCAGTCAGGCGATTGCGCTGTTTCGTCACAAGACCGATGAGGAAGAGACCGTACTAGAGTTAGAAGTCGGAGCATCGTCAGTAGAGAATGAGGGAAACGAGAGCAACCCGCTGGCAGCTGAGAGAGAAGATACAAACTCCGATGTGATAGTATTAGATGCTGAATACGCTTCACTATCGGACGCGCATTATACACAGAATGCATTCCCAATGGTGTATAGTATGCGCTTGGTACGTGAGCGACTGATAGAAGCGTTCAACCAGTTGGATGAGTCCGTCGCGGGTACGATTATGGGATCAATGCTAGCAATCTATCCGCTTGAACAGGTCTGTACCGAGCTAATTTCGCCGACAATGTGGCAAATTGGACAACTCTGGGTTGATGGAACCATCACCGTCTCGGTGGAGCATTTCGCGAGTAACTTTTTTCGTGCGCTCCTCACCAACCTGTTCCATGTCGCGCCCATTGTTATAAATGGGCCACTGGCAATAGTGTGCTGCGCCCCTGGGGAACCGCACGAGCTGGCACCACTTATGTTGGCATTATTCTTACGCCGTAGGGGTGTGCGTGTGGCCTACCTGGGACAAAACATAGAGATAGAGGGCTTACTGCAAACAGTGCGAAAGCTAACGCCGACTCTTCTGTGTATCTCTTTGACGATGCCCTCGTATCTCTCGGCGGTAATTGGTCTTGCTCATCGCATTGAAGCATTGACAGGGCCGCGCCCCATCTTCGCCTTTGGAGGGCAGGTATTCATGCACAACGCACAAGTGATCTCGCAGATTCCCGGTGTCTACCTGCATGGAGATTTGAGAAGTGTTGTAGCGCAATTGCGCGATATGATAGTACAAACAGAGAATAAAAGCTAGTGTTTACAACATCTACCGCACCAGCAAAAACGTTTCCTAAATATGGCTTTATCGGTCTAGCTTTGTGCCTACTCGCGTGGGCGTGTTCGTGGCTACGCATCGACCCGTTCTACCGCTATAGCTTCTTTCCACTTTGGTTAGGGTACATTCTTTTCATGGACGCGCTTGTATTTATACGCCACGATACCTCTCTTTTAACACGAATGCGCTGGCGATACATTCAGCTTTTCGGCATTTCGGGCCTCTTCTGGTGGACATTTGAACTGCTCAACACGCCCGTGCAAAACTGGCATTACCGTATGGATCAACCCTACACGCCACTGACCTACTTCCTGCTCGCCAGTCTCAGCTTTAGTACCGTTCTCCCTGCCGTCATGGAAACGGCAGAGTTTCTCGCCACTTTCGAGCGATGGCGTCCACGTCTACCCGCGCACGAAGCTGGGCCGCGCCTACCGCTCTGGGTTACGCTTGTTCTTATAACCCTGGGCATCGCGTGCCTGATTCTGCCCTGGGTCTTTCCCCAATATTGCTTCGCGCTGATCTGGCTCAGCGTTGTACTCATTCTCGACCCCATCAACAACTTTTTCGGCAGAAAATCAGCGTTCGCTCATATCGCGGCGAATGATTGGCACTTCTTTGTCTTGCCGCTTGCGGGCCTATGCTGTGGTTTCTTATGGGAGATGTGGAACTACTTCGCGCTTCCCAAATGGTACTATACTGTTCCTTATGTTGGCTTCTTCAAAATATTCGAGATGCCTGCTTTAGGCTATACAGGCTACCTTCCCTTCGCGCTCGAACTCTTCGCCATGTACCAATTCATCCTCCTAATAACGGGCCAGAAAAAAGACTACCTGACAATTTAACAGGCTCTTAGCCTATATAAAGAACAGGAAATCGCGCACTATACAAAAACGTGGTTTCCTGTTTCCACTGCGTCTCTTCTCTTTCCTCATCCTATTTTTCTTGCCCCGATATGCCGATATGTTATCATAACACTCCTATTGAGATACTCCTATCGCAGTAATAGTGTCGTAAAAGAGGTTACTCTGATACAATTACTTTCCAATAACTAGAAGGGTGGAGAAAAATGGTACGTCTCCTCGTTAAAGAGGTTGCTCAGCGCAAAGGGTTCAGCATGGGCCGTTTACAACGGACTGCCAACATTTCCTATCGGACAGTCAAATTGATTTATCAAGACCCACGCAAAGATGTGACACTTAGTACGCTTGAAAAAATCGCGCATGCGCTCGATGTCCCTATACGCGACCTGATAGATGATACCTCCGATGGTGATACATTGTAGTATTCTGCCATAGTCTTACACGCTCCAAACTATCCACACGCCGGCATAAATTCCCTCATTGTTAGAAGCGGACAGGGCCGTCTCTCCCAATTCTGTTTGCCACACCGTTTACAATGAGGGTAGACTACGCTATACTACTCAAAAACAATTGTATACTTTTGCTCTCAATGGTTGTGTTTGGAGGAACTTTTCGTGAAAATTACGTGTAAACAGCAGGAATTGAGCCGTGGACTTTCCGTGGTAAGCCACGCGGTCTCAAGCCGTAGCACCCTGCCTATTCTTTCCAATATTTTGCTTTCTACCGATAATGGACGCTTACGACTCTATGCAACCAATCTGGAAATTGGCATCAACTGCTGGATTGATGTAGAGGTACATGAAGAAGGAACGACAACAGTTCCCGCCAAACTCATCACTGATCTCGTCAACAGCCTGCCACAAGCTCCAATCGATATCACCGTCCCCGAAGACTCACATACGATGAACATCAAAAGCCTGCGGAGTATCGTCAACATCAAAGGTATGGACCCTTCGGAATTTCCGCTCAGCCCGAACACTGAGGGGAGCGACCCACCAATTGTTATCGACGCGGCGCAACTCAAGGAGATGATTTCGGAAGTCGCGTTTGCCGCAGCAGACGATGACTCGCGCCCAGTCCTGACAGGCGTCCTTGTGCAGGTCAACACGGGCAAAATTACGTTTGCCGCCGCCGACGCGTTTCGTCTCGCGGTACGCGTCTCACCCCTGACGGACGATAATGTGTTACGCAATGATATCCTCATTCCGGCCCGCACACTGACCGAGCTTTCGCGCATCCTGCCCTCGGAAGGAGCCGTCAACATGGTCGTGACGCCTAACCGCAGTCAGGTGCTGTTCCACACCAAAGATACCGACCTACTCTCACGCTTGATTGAAGGCACGTTTCCAAATTTCCGCCAGATTATCCCGAAAGACCACACCACGAGCGCGGTTATCGATACCAAAGAGTTCGCGGCGGCGGTCAAGTCTGTCGCGCCGTTCGCACGCGACAGTTCCAATATCGCGCGTATCAAAATTCAAGGCACAGGCGAGGGAACGCTAACGATTGAGGCCACCGCCGAGGATGTTGGCGACAACATCAGCACCATCAATGCGTCAGTCGACGGGCCAGAGCAACAGATTATCTTCAACATCAAGTATCTCGCCGAGGTGCTGTCAATTCTCGACACACCACAGGTACGACTCGAAGTGACATCCGCGACCCGCCCCGGAGTTGTCAGGCCCCTGAGTTCCGCCGACTACACCTATGTTATTATGCCCATGAGCACAAACCGCTAACCTGGCATGTGTTGACAACTCTCTAGCAAACGGTGCAGGGGCATAAATATGTCCCTGTATCGTTTCACAGGTTCCTGTAAAGAGCTAGCATGTATCTTTCGCATCTAACACTGAGCGAATTTCGTAATTACCGTCAACTGAATTTTACGCTTGGCCCTGGCCTCTTCCTCTTTTATGGAGAGAACGCGCAGGGTAAAACAAACTTGCTCGAAGCCGTGAGTATGCTTTCTACCGCGACCTCGTTTCATGCTGGTAGTGATCGCGAAGTTGTAAATTGGGACGCGCCCGACCATATCGCACGACTAGAGGCAACCGTCATTCGACGCACGGACGACTCTCATATCGAGCTTGTGATTTTCGATCCCTCGCCACTCTCACCAACCAACATGGTGCAAACGCCACGCATGGAAATGCCCGTCGGTACACCACGCAAGCGGATTAAAGTCAACGACCTGCCGCGTCGGGCGATAGACCTGATTGGGCAAATGAAGGTTGTCCTGTTCGCGCCAACCGACCTGCACCTCGTTGATGGCTCGCCCGACGAACGCCGCCGCTTCCTCGATAGAGCATTGTGTCAGATCTCGCCCCGCTATTGTCAGGACATCCTCAAGTATCGCAAGATTGTCCAGCAAAGGTCGGCTCTGCTCAAGCGTATTCGCGATGTGCAAGAAGACCCACGTCTTCTTGATTTTCTCGACGACCAACTTCTTACGCTGGCAACATCTATTATTGGCGAACGCTACACTATGATCGACGCGCTTACACCAATCGCTGACGAATTTCAAGCAGCAATCAGTGGCAAACGTGAGCAGTTACAACTGCTCTATCACCCCTCGTTCAAGGTTGACGAGGCGTGGGATGTTGCGGTAGCGAAGCAGCAGTATCTCGCGCAACTTCACGCAATTCGCAAACGGGAGATAGCGCAGGGCGTGTGCTTGCTTGGCCCACATCGCGACGATCTGGAATTCATCGTCAATGGTGTCCCCATGCTTACCTATGGTTCTCGCGGACAACAGCGCACAGCCGCCCTTGCCACAAAACTCGCCGAGCTGGCCTATATGCGCGACAGCACAGGAGACGAACCCATTCTCTTACTCGACGACGTGTTTAGCGAGCTTGACCACTTACGCAGAGAATACCTGTTAGAGCAGGTACGGCAACAACAACAGGTCTTCCTGACCGCCACCGATCTGACAGGATTTCCCGCCGAAATCGTTTCACAGGCGCGTCTCTACCGCGTGGAGAACGGACGCATTACGGCCCGTTAGTACCACCACGGCCCGCCACTACTATATACATCTTCGTGTAGCTCTGCCACACCTTGCAAGAGCAGCGCAACGCGTAGTATAGTAGTGACAGGGCTTGCCACCGTCATCTCCTTCTCGCCACCGTCATCTCCTTCTCACCCCTGTCATACAATTCATACACCTCTACAAAATCCATATCTCTTTATGCCCCTCTCACATCCTATTATGATCCTCTTATACTCCCTCGTCCCTATTATTCACCCTGTTTACGCCCTGTATCATTTCGCATTTTCGTCACTTTATCGCGCAACTGTGTCCATGTTTGCTGCACGGCGGCTACCTCACCGGCGTTCGGCACAGTGCGTCCGTAGCGAGTGGCGGTGTATGCCTCGGTGATGCGGCTTAGCTCTGGTTCAGTCAGGGGGAGGCGAGTGTGTAGACGTCCCCGAAATTCGTAGGGCGTTTCGTCGCGCTTACGCGGATAGCCGCGTTCCGCCGCCCAGCACAACATAGCGCGATAGACTTCGCGAACACTCTGTACCGTCGCCTCGCTTGCGATCTCCTCTTTCACCGTATCACTCAATGACACCAATATAGGACGCGCAAAGAGACGTTGCCACAACGCACGGAAGAATGTTCGTATCTGTGTCAGCAACAAACTCCATGACCACAAGCTCTCATGTACCTCGTCTGCACTTACCACCCCTCTTCTTCCTGTAGGTCTTCTTTGACGAAGCAAACGCACGATCAGCACTACCAGTAATAACAACAGGAGAGGTACTAATATCTCGCCCGCAAGCTGAAAGAACTCATTTGAATTCTGTGGAGCAGTTGTCTGAGGCGAAAGACAACGCAAAGCATTGGGGTACTTATGACAAAAAGCTACCGTGTCTGCCGCCTTGCTAGCGGGAAACTGTATCTTGAGATGAAGTGTTTGAAATAGCCAGATCGCGGGAATCGCGAATATGGAAACAACAAACGCGAGGGCATAGGTAAGCCATCCGTAGAAGATGGAGACGGGCGTAAAGACACTTTGCGCGTCCGCGAGAAATGCCGGACTAGCGATAGCACCGATCAGGAGTGCAAGCAGAAAGAGGACAACGCCAAAACCAAGAATGATGGTCAACAGCGAACGTTCTTGCGAAAAAACATTGCCCTGTAAGCCAGAACGATAGGTTGTACGTACAAAAGAGATTTGCGCGAGGGCGTGAGCCAGTAGCGCGAGGAGTAAGAAGAGTGGCATGAGCAACAGAAGCAAGAACTCATTAGAAGATGTTGTACTTGTAGCTGCTTGAAAGATAATCACAGTGAGTAGTATACCGACGCCAATACGTAACGCCATGAACACGTTCCCTGGCTCGTGTGCGCTCTGCCCCAGACGCAGACTACGCCAGTAAAAGTAACAGACAAGCGCGATAATGCCAACAATATGAAACGCTTCTGCTCCCAAAGAAAATACATCGCCAATAAGATTTCCCAACCACAGGGGATTGTAAAATGGGAACGACGCGGCATACAGACCTGACCATAACGAAAAGAGCGTTGTACTCACAAGCAATACAATAACCAGTGGTGGTGTTGGAAACGCTACGACAGCCCGCGGAGGCTCACCAGTGGAAGCGACATGTCGCGATATTGACGTATTCGATAACCAGCAAAGAGCAAGTAGCAGCACAAATGGCACCCAGAGGGGTAGGAAAAACGCATGAGTCGCGGAACTCCCAACTCCCGCCTGCGCGATAATAAGCGCGTCAATCCAACATGCCTCCATTGCGGCAAAAAGATATGGTAACAGACGTTCGCCCCAACTCATGTGATAAACCTTTCCGCTGTGCAACTGCGCTTGCAGAGAATTGTATGCGGTTCCGTCCTCGCTGTCAAACGCCTCCCCTTTACATATTCCATTCGAGTATGCTATGCTCAACGTGTACTATTGCAACGAGGCGCAATGGAAGCGTTTCCATGAGGAAAACTGACACCACCATGAGACGTTAGAAGGTGGAACCGAATGACAGCACATCCAACCATCCACGATGTAGCGCGAATAGCGGGCGTCGGCATTGGCACCGTTTCGCGTGTCCTCAATGACCATCCCAGTGTGCGACCCGCGACGCGTGAGAAGGTCCTTTTGGCGATCACACAGTTACATTTCAAGCCCAACCCGATTGCCCGTAGCATGATTTCCAAGCAAACAGGCTCAATTGGTGTGATCGTCCCGTTCTTCACGCGCCCGTTTCATACCGAAGTATTGCGCGGTGTTCAAAACGCGCTTTCACGCGCACAGAAAGAGTTAGTTATTTACAATGTCGAGAACGACACGCAACGTGACCACTACTTTTCTGCAATTCCAATGCATCGCAAGGTTGATGGCTTGCTCATCATCTCGCTGCCTCCTGGTGACGCCTTTGCGTGCGGTTTTCGCGAGGTAGGCCTGCCCACTGTCCTGGTAGATGCCTATAGTCCCCATATCACGTCGCTGGTCATCAACAATGTCGAGGGTGCATACCAGGCCGTCAAGAGCTTAATTAACAGGGGACATCAGCGCATCGGGTTTATCAACGGCATTATCGAGGGAAACTTCAAGTTCAATCAAGCCAATGATCGCTTGATTGGTTTTCATCGTGCGCTGGGAGAGGCTGCTTTGCTCTTCGAGCCTGATTTAATGGTTGAAAGTGAATGGAATCGTCAGGCGGGTCGCGCGGCCGCTCTGCGCCTGCTCACGCGCAACCCACGTCCAACGGCTATCTTTGCATCTTCAGACATGCAAGCGATTGGCGTCCTTGAAGCCGCACGTCAATTACACATTTCCGTACCCACACAACTCGCGGTAATTGGCTTCGACGATATCGAAGTAGCGGAATTGCTAGACTTGAGCACGGTACAGCAACCAATGCAGCAGATGGGCGAGCAGGGCGTAGCAAAGCTACTTGAATTGATGGCAGAGCCGCAACGACTACCGGAGCTTATCCGCCTGTCCACCACACTTATCGAGCGCAATACAACAGGAAGATCACTATCTCTGTAGTTCCTTTTATGCACTAGAGTTGGCAGATGGAGTAGACTTGTGGCATATTTTGATGTTCTCGCAATTGGTGAAACGCTTGTTGACGCGATAGCCGTAGAAAAAGGGAAATCCCTGGCACAAACACGGCACTTTCAGATGCATCTTGGAGGTTCCGTTGCCAACATTGCTTGCGCGGTTGCGCTTTTGGGCGGATATGCGGGCCTCATTTCGCAGGTTGGCGATGACGAGGCCGGACGTATGTGTCGCACTCAGTTACAACGAGCAGGCGTTGACGTTGCCGCGCTTCACATTGCACGCGACCTTGCTACCACGCACGCCTATATTTCTCGTACAGAAGGCACACCTGAATTTCGCATTGAGCGCGGTGCTGATGCCAGTTTACAGTTAGATATACAGGACACACAATGCATCACGTTCGCGCGTATTGTTCATGCCTCTACGTTCGCGCTCTCCGTTGACCCACTGCGTAGCAGTGTCATCGAGGCACTGACACAGGGCTACCACGCGGGAAAAATCATCTCGCTTGACCCAAATTATCACCCACACATCTGGCCCAACCAGCAGGAGGCACGGGCAGTCCTCGCGCGTCTCTATCCAATGGTCACGATTACCAAACCCTCGCTTGACGACGCGACACGAATTTTCGGTGTCGGCAAAAGCAACGAAGAGTATATTCAGTGTTTTCTAGACCTGGGGGTCAAACTCGTTGTGTTGACAACAGGCCCCAATGATGTGTACATCGCGGATCAGCAGGGGTATCGCGCCCATGTCCCCGTTTCTCCCACACCCGTCGCGGATGTCACCGGTGCCGGCGACTGGTTTTGGGCGGCCTTCATGGTGGCTCATCTCGATGGCCTGCCACCTGTAAAAGCGGTTCAGTTCGCAATTAAGGTCGCGCACTACAAGATTGGGTTTGTCGGCCCCCTCTTTACACCCATTGATCGCGAAAAGCTGTACGCGGAAACATTTACTTTCTGAGTTTTTTATGGTATTGTTTGATTAGCGCATAGAAACGTTTCCAAACAGGATTTCTCTTGTGCAGCATCCTCCATTGTGAGATTTGTAATGTTCGCAGCGTACTTTCTATTTGGGCAACGAAGAACCGTAAGCGTGTTCTCGTTGACGATCAGGAAAGGAGTCGGGGCCGTCTGAAACGTTCCGGTGAGTGTATTCCGTGATACGATATACGCAGGGCATTTCTCTTCAGACACACTGTATAGACTCATGGTCTCGCGCTCACATCCACGAGATAGGTTACAGTTGTAGCAGACTTTCAAAAGTATTTGGAGGTTTGATGGGCATAGAAGCTCAAGCACAGCACAACTGCGTGTTGTGTCTTTGACCTCTATCCACAAATCAACACCGTTAGTCCAAAGGAGGACAATCCGTGATTAATCAACCTGAGCAGCGTGAAGCTCTTGACGAAATTGTTGGAAACATGCGTTCTGGACGCATGAAGCGTCGTACCTTCCTCGAACGCGCAGTCGCTATTGGCTTGTCCAGCACTGCGGCCCTCTCTCTTCTCGAAGCTTGTGGCGGTAGCAGTGGTAGCACCAGTAGTGGCCCCGTAACGATTGTGTGGCAGAGCGAGAACGACACCTCTGGCGCCTATGACCAGATCGTAAAAAACTTCAACAGCTCACAGAAAGACGTTCACGTCACCTGGAACAACGGGCCGAGTGGGACTGCTGACATCATGACCGTGTACCGCAACATGCTACGAGCACGCGGTGCCACGATTGACCTGATGTCCATTGACGTGGTTTTCCCTGCCGAGTTTGGCACCAGTGGATGGGTTGTGCCGCTTGATGACAAGTGGTCGGCAAGTGAACGCGCGAAATACCTTCCTGGCCCCTTGAAGAGTTGCACCTTTGGCGGCAAAATCTGGGCGGCTCCATTCCGCACAGACATCGGTCTCATGTATTACCGCAAGGACATCATCACTAAGCCCCCTGTCTCGTGGGAAGAACTGACAACGATGGCAGCCGCGAACAAGAGCAAAGCCAAATACGGCTATGTCTGGCAGGCAAACCAGTCTGAGAGCCTCGTGTGTGACTTCAACGAAGTTCTCAACGGCTATGGTGGCTCAATTCTGGACGCCAACGACCCTACAAAGGTCACGGTCAATAGCCCAGAAGGTGTGGCAGCAGTCGATAAAATGGCAAGCTGGGTCGGCACTATCTCGCCTACCGCCGTCACTACCTACTCCGAGGAGCCATCACGTAGCACTTGGCAGAACGGCGACTCCATTTTCATGCGTAACTGGCCCTATGCATATTCGCTGGGCAACGATCCTGCCAAGTCGAAGGTCGCCGGCAAATTCGATGTTCACCCCATGCTGTATGGTGGCAGCAACACAACAGGACACTCCACTACCGGCGGATGGAATCTCGCGATCAACGCATACACCAGTACAGATAAGCAGAATGCGGCATGGAAGTTCATGCAGTACCTACTTGGGCCAGAGGCACAAAAGGTTGGTGCTACCGTTGCATCGTTTACTGTTGCGCTACAAAGCGTGTATGGTGACGCGGATGTGCAGTCGAAGCAACCATTCTTCAGCAAGCTCACGGACAGTTTGCAAAACGCGCTGCCGCGCCCAATCACTCCCCGCTACGTCGATGTGACCAACGCCATTCAACTGCGTATTCATCAGGCATTGACCAAACAATCGACCACCAGTGCCGCCCTGGCAGCACTTACCACAGACTTGCAACCACTGGTGAAAAAATAGTATCCTGTAGATTGTAGATAGAGCGTGATAGAGTGAGTGTCCCTTTCAGGTGGCTCTCATTCTATCACTTCACAGGGGGCTTCTTCACCTGTTCATTGTAGCGGTTGGGAAGAGAAAGTCAGAGCTTCCGCGCTTCTTTCAGCACCTGACCGACATGTACCCAAAGAAGGGGATAAGCGTCATGGCGACACAAGCGGCAAAGGTATCTACGCGCAAGGAGAGTTTGCGCGAACGCTTAGATGCAGGAAGCGGACTGCTCCCGTACTTTCTTGTAGCTCCGACCCTGCTCGTCATTTTAATCATCGCGGTCTATCCTATCATCGATGCAATTCGTATCAGTTTTACCGACAACCCTCTCATCGCAAGCCCGGCATTCGCGGGTCTCAGCAATTATGGGAAAGTTTTGGGCGACACAATTTTCCGCGAGTCAATCGGGAACACGCTGATTTATAGTGCTATCAGTGTTGTGCTGGAAACCTTCCTGGGCCTTCTCATCGCGCTACTCATCAACAGAACGTTCCCTGGGCGTGGCCTGGTGCGAACGGCTATTCTCATTCCTTGGGCCTTCCCAACTATCGTTTCGGCACAAATCTGGCTTCTCATGTACAATGACCAGACGGGTATTATCACCTCGATCTTGCAAGGTCTACATTTGCTGGCTCCCGGCGACATTCTGACGCGTACAAACGCGGGCATTCTCACCGCCGCTATCATTACAGACGTGTGGAAAACAACACCATTCATGGCTCTGCTCTTGCTCGCTGGCCTACAAGTCATTCCTGCGGACCTCTATGAGGCGGCGAGCGTTGACGGCAGCACACGTTGGCAGCAATTCTGGAGTATCACGATGCCGATGCTCAAAAACTCACTCTTGATCGCCCTACTCTTCCGTGTCCTGGACGCGCTGCGAGCGTTTGATCTGTTCTTCCTGTTTGGTGGTCGGCAGGTTCAATCCATCGCTTCCTATGCATACAATAACATGTTTCAAGGAACAGGGCCGGACTTCGCCCCTGGCGCGGCTTCCGCTATCGTGCTCTTCCTGATATGTGTCATTGTAAGTAGTATCTTTGTATCGCTCATGGGCGGTATCGCACGACAGGACTAAGACTCGCTGAAAGGAGCACATATCATGGCAGTTCAAGAACAAGTTGTACCTCTGGCAAAAGCGAAAGTGCGCTCGGCACGGGGTGTTTCCGAACGGAAAGAGAATCGCGTTGGCCTCTACATCGCAGTTGCGGTAGTGGTCTTCATCGCACTTGCTCCATTTTACTGGACGGTAATCACCTCCATCAAGAGCGCGGTTGAACTCAACGCATCGCCGCCAACCATCGTCCCTCATACCTTTGAGCCAGGGAACTACTCGTCCGCGCTCACCAGCGTCTCGCCGGCCTTCGCGAAGGACCTACTAAACAGCACAATTATCGCGATCTGTACAACAGTTCTCGCTCTCATCTTTGGCTCGCTCTCCGCATACGCGATTGCACGTTTGAAGTTCCGAGGCAAAGCTCTTACTCTAGCGATAGTGCTTTCCGTCAATATGTTTCCACTTATCGCGTTGGTGGGGCCGCTCTTTGTCCTCTTCACCAATCCCGCGTTCCGTATCTACAACACGTATATCGCCTTGATTATCCCAAACCTGGTGGTCGCCCTTCCGCTTACTACCTGGTTCCTGACATCGTTTTTCCGTGATCTGCCCGCTGACCTGGAAGAAGCGGCGCGTGTCGATGGTGCGTCCCGTCTGCGAACACTCTGGGAGGTTATCGTTCCCCTGACAGCTCCAGGAGTCTTCGCTGCTGCTATTCTCTCGTTTATTGCGTCCTGGAATGACTTTCTGTTTGGCCTCACGCTGACCGCGAACTCAGACGCGCAACCCGTAACGGTAGCTATTCCACTCTTCAACGGCGAGCATCAGATTGCTTACGGCGAGATCGCCGCCGCAGCCGTCATCGTGACCGTTCCACTGGTGATTATGGTGCTGATCTTCCAGCGCCGCATCGTGTCGGGCCTGACAGCGGGTGCCGTCAAAGGCTAGTTTTTTCTACAAAGAAGCGCGACTCTCGCTATAAAGGTTAGAGTCGCGCTTCTTTGTCTATGGGCGAATGCTACAAGCAGAGTGGCTTAGTGACCGCGTGCCTGCGCGTAACGTTTGTTGATCTCGTCCCAGTTGACGACATTCCACCAGTTGCTCAGGTATTCGGGGCGGCGGTTCTGGTACTTGAGGTAGTAGGCATGTTCCCATACATCATTGCCAAGAATAGGGTAGACGCCGTTCAGCAGGGGACTATCCTGGTTCGGCGTTGAGCTAACTTGGAGCTTGCCATCTTGACCAAGTGTAAGCCATGCCCAACCGGAACCGAATTGCTTTGTGCCAGCATCGCTGAACGCGGTCTTCAATGCATCAAAGGAACCAAAGGAAGAAGTAATAGCACTGGCAATCTCCCCTGTGGGTTCACCGCCGCCATTTGGCTTCATGATCTGCCAGAACATCGTGTGGTTGACGTGACCACCACCATTGTTGCGAACCGCCGTGCGGGCAGCATCGGGTACTTCGTTGAGACGCCGTAACACCTCTTCAGGTTGCAATGCGGCGAAAGCATGATCCTTCAAAGCATTGTTAAGGTTGGTTACATAGGTCTGATGATGCTTATCATGATGCAGTTGCATGGTCTGCGTATCGATGTATGGCTCCAAGGCATTATACTCATACGGCAGCGCGGGTAGTTCAAAGGCCATAGTACGTCTCCTTCAATCGGATATACTACAAGGACACGGATAATCGCAATCCTCTTCTTGTGTTTCGTGGATCACTCACACAAAACGTTTTTTCTTTCGTGTGTGTGTCACACTTACAGTTGTATGCGATAGCGAGGGTCAATGTCAAGCCGAAGCATAAGAAACTGAACGAAAGGACAGGCTATGCTACAGCTTTCATTCTTTGACGATACATGGTATAGTCAAAGTGACAGTTTTGGTAGTTACCGAAATTGCTGAGGTGTTTTTAGGATACAAAGAAACGTTGGAGCTGACATATGACAAAAGAGAATGAGCAAGCGGAGACAAACGCTCATACTCAAGTCAAAACAATACTTGTAGTAGAAGACGACATACATATAGGTGAGGTACTGGTACTGGCGATTTCGCAGGAGACGCCATTTCTCGCGGTTCTGGTGCAGGACGGAGACGAGGCACTACATACAATTCAAGGTATTAAGCCGAATCTTTTCATTCTGGATTATCAGTTACCACGCATGAATGGTCTGGAATTATACGATCAGATACACGCGGTAGCAGAACTGGCACACATTCCCGCGATGATGATTAGCGCACAATTGCCCGTCAAGGAGCTGAAAAAACGTAATATCAAAGGCATGAACAAGCCACTTGACCTCGATGAGTTTTTACAGGCTATCGAGCGTTTTCTGACTTGATCTCTTCTCTTGTGCTTTTTTAGATCAGTGCGTTCTAGCTATTCAAGCTGTAAGCGCGACGGAAAATTGCTTTCCAGTGCATCCAGTAGATCATGGAACGCAACAACAAGCAGATGGTTCCGTAACCGATAGTAGACTGTGTTGCCCTCACGTCGCGAGGTGATAAGGCCAGCAGTAGCAAGTTGCCGCAGATGCTCCGACGTGGTTGCTGCCGAAAGTCCTATCGCACGTGCAATGTCGCCCGAACGCCACTCTGGTAGAACGGCGTTGTTGTTTTTATCGGGCATCGAGAGCAGTTCAAGAATGTACCGCCGACTGGTATCGCAGACAAGTGAAAGAAAGTCATCCACATACTTGTCCACTTCTGGTGGACGATGCGGCTTCTTTTCGCCTGTTTGCTCGTCAGAAGAATTTGAGATAGGCATAGATATCCTTCCATCTAGTAAGGGCTGTAGTAGAAAAAGAACCTTCACAGAGGTGGCACTTCCCAAAAATTCTTTAACTAGAACATACTATCTTGTATTGACGGTATATGCAAGCAAACACAAGCAGTACGGCATTCTCCCCTCTCTGCAATCCCCTTTCGCTATGTTATAATGCTGCAAGGCAATGCGTTCTCTAAATACGGCGTTCTCGACTTCCACAAATTGTTAGCGCAAAAAGAATACGCCGACGAGAGAGCAGGTACTCCATACCTTGAGAGGGTTCTAGGATGATTATTGGGAAGATTGTAAAATCGGACTCGCATATCACGTATGTTTGTCAGATCAATGGAGCATATGAAGCACAGGAAAAACCTGGGCCAACCGACTACGCCTTTGGGCGTTTTGTACGCATCGCGTTACGCGCACCCGAAAATGACGGTATTCTGTTCGCAGCAACTTCTGAGCGTGAAGACGCTATAACCTATGCGGTTGGCGTGATCTACGATACGATTCTACAAAATCCTGCCTTCGGGACGCTCGGCCCCCGTCTCTCCAACGAGGCACAGGTTGAGATGTTCTCGCCCGACTATATCTCTGAAAAAGCTATCTTGACCTATGTAATGATTTTAGGTATGATTGAGCAACGCAACATGAGAAGCGGCACGAGAGAATACATCTCCGCAACACATGGTATCCCGCTCCTTTCACTGGAACTCGATAGTCAGGTTGAAACGATGGACGATGAAGATGTATGCGCGTTCCACTTCTTCAATGATCCCACCACGCCCGTTGGCCTGAGCCAGCCCTATAGCGCGGATGCATATCTGCACATTGGCTATGTGCCGCACATTATTTCACAGCGCAACAGCCTGTTACCAATGGTTACGCTTCGTATCATTGACCAACTCGAACGCCTGTTTCCGCAAAATCTCGCGTTGCTCTCAATTGTCAAACGCAACTTTGCCTGGCGACTCAAGGTAGAGACAGCCGGATAAGAGAAGGATAGCCCCATGCTCGATGCATCGCACCAGTCAGTTCTTCGCCTACCACGTAAACCTGTCGGCATTACCAAAGGGCCGGGTGAGACCATTCACGAGTATACCTTTGTCTCGCGCGACGACGAACAACAACTTAAAAACGGGGAGTATGTCTACTACGAACTCCCCGACCCCACGCAATCAGCCCAGAACGGACAGGGGCGACGCGTGCTTGGACGCATTCTCAAACGCGTGCCGTTACAGCTCTATCCCGATACGTTTCTGGGCGAGCCAGAGATCGCGCCCAGTCAGGTCGCGGCAATGATGGGCTACAACTCACATACTAACGAACTCTTTGAACTGCACGTCGCCATCATGGGCTATTATGACTATACGACAGGCTCCTTTATCAATCCCTGGATTCCACCACAGGCGGGCAAGCAGATATTCCTCGCTGATGACGCTATGCTGGCCTCGGTTCTCAGTCGCAAACAGGATAAACAACCCGGCTCCGCGACAATTGGCTCCCTGCTGACACGCTCTCCCGACGCTGTACCCGTTGTGCTTTCCGTCAAAGACGTTGTTAGTACTCACCTTGCGATTATCGCGAGCACGGGCGCGGGCAAAAGTTATCTCGCCAGCGTAGTGATTGAAGAGTTGATGCAACCGCAAAACAAGGCGTGTGTGCTGATTGTTGACCCACACGGCGAATACGGCACGCTCGACCAGATCATGAACGGCCCCCTTTTCAGTGAACCAGCCGAGGGACGACGGGCGGGTTATCGGGCGCAAGTCAAAATCTACAAACAGGATCAGGTCAAAGTGCGTATCTCCTCGCTCAATATGGGCGACATGCGCCATTTGCTTACAGAGATGACCGAGAAGCAGCAATACCTGCTCAGTCAGGCCATGCGTCACGTCAAGAACCTTAAAAAAGGGACGCCCTGGGGAGTTGCCGACCTGAAACGCTCCATTAACGCAGTCGCGAAGCAAAAAGACGACGAGGATAGCGGGGGCGACGACTCCAGTACAGTACGTGCGCTAGAGTGGCGCGTGGGGCAGCGTTTCGAGGATAGCATGACCTTCGATGATACACAACATCTCGACCTGCCCGAAATCTTCAAGCCGGGTCAGTGTACCATCCTTCAACTCAATGATGTAGACGAGCGAGACCAGCAAGTTATCGTGGCGACGTTGCTCCGTCGTCTCAACACGGCACGTATGGATACAGAACGTGGTAAAGTCCATTCGGGCGAAATGTACCTGCCCTACCCCGTGTTTGTCTTGCTCGAAGAAGCGCATCATTTCGCCCCAAGTGGAACTGATGTCGTTTCAACCTCCATTCTTAAACAGGTGCTTGCAGAGGGTCGTAAGTTTGGTATCGGCGTTGGCCTCATCACGCAGCGTCCGGGCAAGCTGGATGCCGACGTGTTGAGCCAGTGCCAGACGCAGTGCATCATGCGTATCGTCAATGAGATTGACCAGAAGAGCGTGGCGTCAGCTATCGAGGGCGTGGGGCGTGACCTGCTCAACAATCTGCCCGCCCTCTCCAAGGGACAGGTAATTGTCGCAGGCGCGGGCGTCAATACGCCAATCATCTGTCGGGTGCGTACCCGACACACTCCACACGGCGGCGAGAGCAAGGATGCACCTGATATGTGGCGCACCTACTTCAACGCGGAACAGCAAGAGAGCAAAAAGCGGAGCGAGGCGCCGCTCAATGGCAACAAACCATTTACATTATTGAGATAACAGATTTGCGTATCCAGACTGCCCACCCGCTACAGGAAGAAGCAATGACGCGTGAGCAGTTTGTATGCTAGATATACAATAAGGATTGCATGTTATGACTGGTCGCGTTGTACTTTTTTCGTCAATAGTTATCGCCCCCCTTGCATGGATCGCGCTCGCCTTTTTTACAAGCTTTACCGCTCCTACAAGCCTGGGCGCGTTCGCGGTGCTGTTTCTACTGCTCGGCGTCGCCCTGACATGTACATTTACGCCCATCGCCTATGGCATCGGGTTGCGACTCATCACCTCACATCTCTACCGCTCTACCGTGCGCCATGCCTTTCGTCAAAGCCTTCTGCTGTCACTTGTGATTATTCTAAACCTTATTTTGCGCTACTTTCATAGCTGGAACATGTTTATGGGGCTAATTATTCTCCTAGCGGCAATTATTGTCGAGGTTCTCTTTCTCGCACGAAAGTAGAAACACACGCAATGTATATACTCATCGTTCGCCCCGGCGCCATTGGCGACGCGCTCCTGACGTTTCCCCTGTTATATGCCTTGAAAACGCGCACCCCGTCGCTATCCATCACGTTCGTAAGCAACGCTGCGGTTCTTTCGCTGGCCCAGATATGGAGGCTAGCCGACGCAGTTTTTGACTATGGTAGCCTGGAATGGAGCGAACTTTTCACGCAAAATGGCATTCGCTCGCCAGCACTCCTGCATGTTCTCGGCAGTATCAAGTGTGCAATCTGCTGGCTTCGCGATCCGGACAAGCTTGTTGAACACAATCTTCGCGCAATCGGGATACCACAGGTACTCGTCGTCCCTGGTCTCCCAAACATCGAGCAACATATCACTGCATACCTGGCACAAACACTGAACATGACGCTAACAGGAGAGGAAGAGACGCACGCGTTCGGCTCCTTGATTACTCGCACCGCCATACGGGTCGCCCTTCATCCCGGAAGCGGAGGTAAGGCAAAATGCTGGCCCATCGAACGCTTCGCGCATGTGATCGTAGCATTGTGGCAACGCAACATCTCGGTACTCTTGCTCACAGGGCCAGCAGATACCGAACGCCTTACACTGCTCTTACAGATGCTTCCTCTTCCATCCACCCCCGACCTGCTTGTCAGTCTCGTCAACGCTCCACTTACAGAGGTCGTGGAACAGTTGCAACGTTGTACGGCCTATCTAGGCAATGACTCAGGTATCACTCATCTCGCGGCACTGCTTGGCCTACCCACAATCGCCCTCTTCGGCACGAGCAATCCTGTGATGTGGCATCCTGTAGGATTGCACGTACACGTTGTTCATCAAGCAAATATGGAAGCGATACTGATAGAAAATGTGCTCTCTCTACTTATTGAACTGCTCACTACATAGCCAATTTGGTTACGCTGTTGGACGGCTTCCACAAAATAAAGTATAGTGAACTATGCTGATACATATTATATTCTAGGAGGAAAACCCATGACGAGCGAGCAGTCCAATTTCTCAGGGGTATCTCGACCATCCCAAAAACTGGTATTGCCCCCTCCTGACGCTGCTTATGCGCCTCAAAGTCAACAAACGCAACATGGGTATGCGCCGCCAGAATATTTCTTGCATTCAAAACAAATGCCTGTCGTTCCTGTTTTTCCGTTCCCAAACCAGAAACGGAGTTGGCGTAAGGATCCCGCCTTTATTGTATTACTGGTGAGCATTTGTGCCGTACTCTTTGGTGGCGTCGCCTTCGCGGCGGTGGCGACTACTATGTTCTCCGCCACTACCAATCAACCAGTAACAACCGCTCCTGCTGGCCCGCAGGGTTCCGGCAATAGCGGTGCGATTATTCCCACACCAATAAGCACCAGCATGATGCAACCAACGCAAGTTCCAACCACTGTTCCCACAACAGTCGTACAACCCAGCCCCACAGTAATACCGACAGCAATACCAACGACGCCACCCGTACAGACGGGGCCACTCACAGTTCAGTTCGACAACGTACCAGCGCAGGTTAGTAATAATTCGGTTGTTCCGATTACTGTGACAACGAGTCAGGCAAATACAACGGTCAGGCTTATCATTACGTATAACGCGTCTCCCTTCTTTTTAACTGTTGGGCCGCAAATGACCGATGCCAATGGCACCATCACGCTTTCTTGGAAGGTCGCAGTGCGTGCTTTTGGACACAACACTCCTGCTACAGCGCGTGTACTAGTCGTTGCACGCTCGCAAAACAATCAGCAAGTGACTTCGCAGCCTTTTACTGTCCAGATTGTCACACATAGCATTGTGCCGCAGTAACGTCCTGCTCACAGTATCTTCATACGTTTTGTCTCTTGCAGAAAACTACTGTCATACCCTATACTGTACCTACGCTATTTTTATACTCTCAAAAGCAAGGATACTTCATGACGCAAAACGACGAGATACGCCAGATTCAGGAGGCAGCGCGAGCGGTTCGTCATAGCACAGGACGCGTGATTGTTGGCAAAGAAGGGGTGATTGACCTGTTGATGGTTGCGCTCCTGTGTGAAGGCCATGTGCTGTTTGAAGATGTGCCGGGCATTGGCAAAACAACTCTGGCGAAAGCTCTGGCGAAATCGCTTGGATGCTCGTTTCAGCGTATCCAATTCACGCCCGATCTGCTTCCTTCAGACATCACAGGCATTACCTTTTATAATCAGAAGCGCGGCGAGTTTGAGTTTCGCCCTGGCCCTTTGCTTTCTCAGATTGTGCTTGCCGACGAAATCAATCGCGCCACACCACGCACACAATCGGCTTTACTCGAAGCGATGGAGGAACGCCAGATTACCGTTGAGCGCGAGACACTGCCCCTGCCACGGCCCTTTATTGTTATCGCGACGCAAAACCCAATTGAGCTTGAAGGAACGTTTCCACTTCCAGAGGCGCAGCTTGACCGTTTCATGATGCGCTTACGCCTCAACTATCCCAGTCAGACGGAGGAACGCCTGATTTTACAGCGTTTCAAAGAGCAACAACCCCTGCAAGATGTTCAGCCTGTGCTTACCGCTACAGCATTGCAGAATTTGCAGAAGAGTATTCGTCGTGTTTATGTCGAGCCGGCAGTCGAGAGCTATATTGTCGAGCTTATACGGGCAACACGCTCTCATGTTTCAATAGAACTGGGTGTAAGTCCGCGTGGTACACTCGCGCTTTACCGCGCGACACAGGCATACGCAGCAATACATGGACGCAATTATGCTATTCCCGACGACGTAAAACAGTTGGCGCATCCCGTTCTCGCTCACCGCATGATCGCTACCAGTCAATCGCGGATGCATGGAGATGTCATGGAGCAGATTGTTAGCGACGTGTTACAAACTGTCGCAGTTCCTGTCGAGTCATGAGAAACTACTGGGTTTTCGCGTCAAGAAAGTCAAAGCACGCGTACCCTGCGCCGCTCACTGCTCAAAATCAAAGCCGCGAGGATCGCACACTCAGCCGACGCTGGTATTATCTCAGTATCGGCTTGCTCATGCTGGGCGTTCTCTTTCGCCAGCCACTCCTTGTTGTTATTGGCCTCCTTCTAACACTCATTCTTGTAATGATAGATGTCTGGTCGGCTTATTGCTTACATGATGTGCAGTATAAACGGAGTTTGAGCCAGAACCGCGTCCTATTTGGCGAAGAGGTAACGCTCGCGCTCGCGCTAGACAACACAAAAATACTGCCGCTTCCCTGGGTCGAGGTACAGGACATTGTGCCGCGTGCGTTACTCATCAAGAATCAGCCAACACGAGCCACAGGCGTGAACAACGTCTTCACGCTCGATTGCCTGTTCAGTCTACGCTGGTATGACCGCGTGACGCGCCGCTATAGTATTCGCGGCACGACGCGCGGTGTTCATACGTTTGGCCCCACAACTCTGCGAAGTGGTGATATATTCGGCTTTGTCAGTCGCGAAGTATCTCTAGAAAACCGCCAGTTTCTGCTGGTTTATCCGCTGGTTGTACCGATTACGAGATTTGGTTTGTCAGCACGTCACCCTTTTGGAGACCGCCGTGCGCCGCGTCGGATTCTGGAAGACCCTGCGCGTGTCGTAGGCGTCCGTGAGTACGTGTACGGGGATAGTCTACGGCGCGTCGATTGGAAAGCAACGGCGCGTACAACACAGATGCAAAGCAAAGTGTACGAAGCCTCCACAACATATACACTTGTGCTCTTCGTCAATGCCACGTCACGCCATGATAACTACTATGGTATTCATCCTGAACTGCAAGAGCTATCCATCTGCGCCGCAGCCTCGCTTACCGATTGGGCGATGAACCAGAACTACGCCGTTGGTCTGTATGCGAATAGTGTTCTCTACATGCCAGATAAAGCCAACACGATCAGCTCAGAGATACGTGAAGATACAAAACAAACGAGCGATGGAGACACGGAAAAGCAACACGACACTGTACAAGAAACGCAACGCCGTGTCCGTATTCCCGCGTCAAGCAATAAGACACAACGGCAGCGTATCATGGAGGTACTGGCCCGCATTCAACCCTACTTTGGCACCAGTATTGAGGACGTACTGCAAGCTGAGCGGACACATCTTCCTACAGGCGCAACCGTCGTTGTGATTACCACAACCATCAGTGATCGCTTTCTGGATATACTGGCCCGTATTCGGCAGAGGGGTCACGCCGTCGATGTGCTTTTTGTGGGTGAGGCACCGCCTCCCATTAAAGTGGTAGGTGTCACAATTCATCATATCGGTGGTGCAGAGACCTGGCAGGAATTCGCTGCAGCATATGCGACTGCACCGGACACGGAAATGGAACAAACGGACATACCAGTCTTGCGTTTATAGGAAGTATACAAAAACATGAAACAAAAAGACGCACATACAACAGTGTTTGATGCAGATGCCATGGTCATCAGTGATCTTGATGAAGACCTGGAGCATCCATTACAGAATATCGGTGCGGCTATCTTCAAACGGCTAGGCATCAAAGTTGTCGCGCATCCTGTGCAAGAAGAGGTGGATGAAGACGAGTGCGACTTCGATATTCGCATGATGGATGTCCCCGATGAAGTGCTGGCGAACAATACTGAGTTTGACCTGCCAGAGGTACGCTTCGCCACCGCTAGTAAACGGCTCTGGGAACGAATACCCCGCAAACGTCTGTTCACGGTTCTACTACTAGGTATCCTGCTTGGTATTTCATCCTTCGGGCAGATATTCTCCCGTCTGCCACCCACCACGCCGCCACGAAAATCCACCTCGTACTCAAGTTCTATCGTGGCTCGCGATAATCCCCTGCCCGTTACCGAAACCAATATTTTGACCTTCAAAGTAGATCACTCTATTCTTGTGACAGCACGCACCCTGCCCGACTACTGCCCTTCGGGTGAGATGTTGGGGCAAGGGAACCAGATCGGGAGCTTTCCAGTCTGGCTTCTAGGAATAGATAGTACAGCGAAGGTACAGCTTCCACCCATCTCGCTCAAAACGATAGATGGGTGGAAAGGTTGGGCTATTCCTTTGCAGTTGCATGGAAAGTACACCTATCTGCAAACCATTACGCTTACCGTTGTCAATCTCAACGGCACCTCTTCTCCCCTGTTACAGACCAACACAATGCTATCTTCACGCCTCGTGCTCGACGCGCAACATCCCATGCATGTTACAGGTGTTAGCACGCGTAAAGTAGGCATCTGGGATATTTCACTCTTCCTGCCAGGTGCGGGTTGTTATGCAATGGTTGGTGCCTGGGGGCATGGTCACTGGATGATTACATTCTCGGCGGGGTCATAAACTCCCCAGGAGACAAAAGCAAGATAGAGGGGTGCGATAGCCTACACGCTTCTCTACCTTGCTTTTTGTATCAGTATAGCGGTCACATCGAGTTATATCTGACTCAAACTCACCTGTGTTACAACGTTTTGCCTACAAGTGCTTCCTGTTCCAGTGGCCCAATCGCAGCAATGGTAAGCGGACTGAGCGGCGAGTAGCGGCGCAGGACGCGCAACACTTGTTCCTGTGTTACGGAATCGATTGCCCCTTTGATCTCCTGAATGGTTTTGATGCGGCGTTCGTACCACCACGAGCGGGAGATTGCGCCCATACGTGCGCCCGACCCCTCACTTCTCATAATGGTCTCGCTCTTCAACTGTACTTTAGCACGTCCCAGCTCGTCAGACGTGATGCCATCCTGCTCCAGCTTGCGTAGCTCGTTGATGATAACTTCAAGACATTCATGGCCCTGTTCCGGCGTTGTGCCTGCATAAACACGCATGGCACCGATATGCTTGTTGCCCGCAAGGCTCGCGGAGACGCCATAGACCAGACCACGCTTCTCACGTACCTCAACGAATAGACGGGACGCCATGTTGCCACCAAGCACCTCGCTGATAATCATGGCGGCGTAATAATCGGGGTCGGTGTAATTCGGAAAAGGAAACATCATGCCGAGATGCTCCTGCTTGCCCTCTTGTAGCTCCACCGAAACGCTATTTGTCGGGTGTGGCTCTTGCAGTAACGAGGGAGTGGCCTGCCCTTCCCAATCGCCAAACAGACCCTGCATCCGCTCCACGACATGGTTCCAGTCGAACTTGCCCGCGATGGAGAAGAGGACGTTGTTTGGCTTATATCGCTCCTGCCAGAAGTCTTGCAAGTCCTTACGTTGCAATGTACGTACACTCGCGTCTGTTCCCGACGCTAGACGTGCAAGCGGTGTCCCTTTGTAAAAGTTCGCACGCACAATATCGAAGATGCGACTCATTGGCTCGTCGTCGCGGCGACGAATCTCTTGCAGGATAATGTTGCGTGTCTGGTCTAGCTCGCTTTTGGGGAAGGTTGGTGTGAGCAGGAGTTCGTGAATAAGTTCAAGCGTCGGGTCAAACTTGGTGTTGACGATCTGTGACCACACTTGCGTCGTCTCCATGCCTGTACCGGCCCCTTTACGCGCACCAAGCGACTCGAACGCCTCGTTGAGTGCGCGGGCATCGCGCTTTTTCGTGCCTTGAAAGAGCATATACTCAAAAAGGTGAGCCAATCCCTGCTTCTCCTCTGGCTCATGCACGACGGCGGCGTCAAGCTGAAAGCCGAAGGTGATCGAGCTAAGGCTAGGCATATATTGCCCGATCAGCTCAATGCCATTTGGCATTTGATGGTAAAAATAGTTTGGTGGCAGACTATGCTGCTGCGTCTGATCGTTGCTCATCTATTGGAATGTTCCTTTCTGAACAGGGGATAGCGGCGATGTGAAAAACACAGTCAGTATATCACACAAGCATGATGGTGCGTTTTCGGAGTGGTGAGCAAAGCAAAAAGAGCCTTTTTGAATGATTGCTGAATACGAAAGACAAAATTAAGGTTTTGACAGTATTAATATGTTCTCTCTGAGATTATATTTATGTGAAGTGCTTGATTTAAGCTGCCATAGCACAATTTCAGGAGTAACAAAGCCTACTCTTTCACCTATCTCTTGTAAGATACTTGCTGTTTGTATATGTACCATTTTAAATGCGTGAGAGTCACTAACTAATAAAGCTATTTTTCCGCCTGGTTTAAGAACTCTAAAGCACTCAGCTAATGTTTTATACATACCTCCAAAGTATTCCCACACAACTTTAGTATAAAGTTTTTCAAAGCCACTTGTCGCTTTGTCATGCTCAAGGCGCTCTTGAATCACGTTCGTTATATCGCGAATACTTTGCAAATCTGCTATAGGTTTCCTATCATTATCATCATTATATAAGTTAGTTGTTGAGGCCCTTAGCATCCGCTTTTTGATAACTCTAAAATCACTGACACTTGTTGCGTATCCTTTAAATATTAACTCAAGCCTGGTATGTTTAGTATATTCATGATCGCCTGGGTAAGGTGGAGAGGTAATCATCAAATTTGCAGAATTTGGCTCCAAATAGTCACACAGGTGCCTAGAGTCGCCTAAAGTAATACGAGCCAAAGTTGACCTTTGTTTATCGTTAACAGTCTCTAAATCACGTATCATTTTGCTTAATTTACTTGAAAATATTTTAAGCACATCGCTATCTATCTTTGGTTTTATTACCCCAAACCCCGGACCATATTTAATATTTGAGATAGGAACGATAATAGAGGTTAATGCAAGGTCAAATATCGCCTTTAACGGATTATTGTCAAAAGTGGCTTGTATTACCTCATCTATAATACTAGCTTTAGCAAAAGGCATATCAGAAATATACTTTTGTACAAGCATCTCAGGCCGCTTTTTTTGCACGTATGTTATATAATCTTTTTTACCCTGATTACTTGTATCAAAAAAAGAAGATTGGTGTAATCGGCATTCCTCAACGCTCCACCTATACGTATTGATCTCTTTTTCCGCGTGCCGTAAAATTTCATCACGGTATCGCTTCAAATCTTCTAAGTTTATACACCAATTGAGCTTTGTTCCAGCTGCATCTACCATAAAGTCATTGGCATCCACACCCATTGAAGGTATACCCAATATTTTACAGGCAATGAGTGTAGTACCTGAGCCTGCAAATGGGTCAACCACGAGGTCATTTTGGGTAATATTTTCTCTATGCAACATATACTCAGGAAACTGAGGTGAGTAACCCAGAACAAAGTTGTACCAATTGTGAAATGAGAAATTGTTTGCTGATGTAGATTTACCATTAGTAGTTTGAATTAGCGGCTCGTCCAAGTTTTCTTGATGAAGCGTATCGCAGACTGTACATTGTGTTCTTGTTGGAGGATTGTATATAAATGGCATAAACATATTTTCCTTTTCAGTAGTCGCTTATTTCATATAATATATCATAGTTCACCATCTATAACTATAACTTCGCAGGATAATACACATGTTCTTATGAAGAACTAGCAGATGGTCTTTTCCTTCTTTGCCAAGACACGATAGGAGGGTCAAAAGTAGCCTGAATATATGTGTCTATCTCAAGGTGGTTGCTCTCTTCTCTAAATACTCCAATTCTCATGCCATTCTCAATCATTTGAATTCCAAGAGGAACAACTTTGATGCTTGGTATCTTCTCTCTAATAGTGTTGTACGCTCCAATCATCTGCTCTAGGTTGATATCATCTCCTGTACTAAGGGCCTTTGCCTCAGTTGGGTACAGGATCTCTTGTCCCTTAAAGTCTGAAAAGTAGAGACCATCTATTTCATTAGGTTGCCATTTCATTGGGTTTTGTACTCGGATGATTGTATTTAGGTGATCTTTGCCATACAATGCTAAAGAAAGAACATCGCAGTAATCTATTACTGAGAATAATGCTCCCTCGTCATCGCTAAGAAACTTTTTTACACGTTCAGGTATTCTATTTGGAACTTCTATGTATCTGTCAGGAACTTCAGTCCAGAGATGCCAAGAACGCAACGCGTTTCCCACACCTACATATACGAATTCCCCAGCATAACTCGCGCCAGTTTGAGTTGTGCCTGTTTTCTTGCGTAGATCATAACCATACTCTATAAGAGATAACGGTAATCTAGCCTCAATGCCTCCGTCTTTTCTTGTAAGGTCAAGAATAGTATTTGAAATAGATGCAGGCTCCTTGATACTGAGAGCTGTATAAGCTTCAGCTATGTCAGCAAGTGTGAAAGTATGATTCTCCGCTATCGCTTTAGTACCATTTGCGGTAAGCTTATTGAAGATGTATTCAAGTAAGGGAAACTTCTTTGATCTATATTTTCTGCCATTGAATATAAATGTCATTTAGCTATCTCCCAAAGTAACATCAAGCAATTCAGTGAGGTCGATATGGAGGCACTGAGCTAACTTGCGTAGATTTAGTATAGAAAGGTTTCGCTTACCTGTTTCGATTTCAGTGTAGTAGGAGCGACTAAATCTTGCTTCTGCTGCCAGCTCTTCTTGAGTCAAGCCACGTGACACTCGAAGAGTACGAAGTTTCTCACCCAAACGGTGCAAGTATTCAGTTTCTTGAATAGTTCTCTTATTGCTCATTGAGCGATAATAATGCTAAGAGAGGAGATATTCCACCTGATAAAAGTGACAACTTCTAAGAAACGTTAGGATGTACTGTTTTTCCCTCAAGCCCACTACCAGATGTGTTACAATTGGAGCATCGTCTCGCCCACGATGGCTTGTGGCGCGAGTGTAGCCAGTGAAGGAGGCCCCCATTGGATTTCTCCCTGACCGATGAACAGAAAATGGTGCAACAAACTGTACGTCGTTTCGTTGATCGCGAACTGATGCCTTATGAACAAGAGGCGATGCATAGTGAAGGCAAGTATCCCATGGGAATCGAGCCAAACCTCTACCACTCACTCCAATTGAAGGCGAAAGAGCTGGGCTTCTGGGGCATCAATACCCCCGAGGAGTACGGCGGCGCAAACCTGGGTGCTGTGATGAGCGCACTTATCGTGATGGAAATGGGGCGCACTCTTGTTCCATTTACGCTTGGTGGCAATGCTGACAACATTCTGTATCACGGCAACGAGCAGCAGAAACAACAATATCTTCTCCCCACGATTGAAGGTACACGCAAATCTTGCTTTGCGCTCACAGAGCCTGGGGCCGGCTCTGACCCTTCCGCGATCAGCGCAAACGCCGTCAAAGATGGCGACCACTGGGTTCTCAATGGGCAAAAAGTCTTTATCACGGGTGGGGACGAGGCCGATTTCGCAATGGTGCTGGCGGTAACAGACTGTAGCAAGCCGCCGCAAAATGGGGGAGTGACCTGCTTTCTGGTTGACCGCACAATGGGCTGGACTTCGCGCCCGATTCCCACGATGGGCGGCTGGTCGCCTGCTGAACTCTTCTTTGAAAACGTCCGTGTGCCGCAAGACCATGTTCTGGGTGAGATTGGACATGGTTTCTCGCTCGGCATGAAGTGGATTGGGTAGGGACGCTGGCTCATTGCCTCGCGCTGTGTCGGCATGGCGGAACGACTGCTCCAGATGGCGGTTGACTACTCGAAACAGCGTTCGACCTTTGGGCAACCTATCGCGGATCGTCAGGCCATTCAGTGGATGATCGCCGACTCCGCCGTGGAGATTCAAGCGACGAAGTGGCTGGCCTTTCACGCCGCCTGGAAAGCCGATCAGGGGCAGGATAACCGCCACGAAGCAAGTATGGCGAAGATGTATGGTTCCAATATGGTCAATCGGGTCGTTGACCGCGTGATGCAGATTCACGGCGGCATGGGCTACACGAAAGAGATGCCGATTGAACGTTGGTATCGTGATGTGCGCGTAACACGCATCTATGAGGGAACCGACGAAATCCAACACTTCATCATAGCGCGTGATCTGCTCAAAGGCTACGTCAAAATTGGCGCGTGGGAATAGCGTTTCGCGCTTGCATATGTGGCCTAGCTCGTCAATTAACATGCTTCATTGTAAGCACAGGTAAGCTGTATTGACGGTCAATCACCCAAAGAACTGTCCCAGCCACCCTAGTATACAATGGGCTAGCTAGGACAGTTCTTTATGTTTTCTGCTTTGAAGTACTTTAACCTAACATGCCAGGCAACTCATTTTTTGGAAAACGGTTTTATATCTATCGGGAGAGCAACGCGCGGAAAGAAGTTTCCAAAGGCGTGCGAGAGCTGCTCTTTATATGGTGAGCGTAATCGCAAACGTTTACCTTGAGCACCAGCAAAGCTTCTCAAAAAATTTATAGGAATACTATACGCAGATGGAAACTCAACAACTTGTATTCCCTGTCTCTTCTCAGTCAAATGACATTCATTGAGCATGTGGTAACTTCGCATATTACCTTTCCTTATCTCTTCCTGTATCTTTTGCTCAGTGATTACTCCCCACGCTTAGAAAGCGGGGGCTTCTAGGGATTGGATACCCAGAGACTCTAATCCAAGTCTCAAAATGTTTAAGGATGCGTTCACATCACGGTCAAGCGAAAGGAGACAACACGGACAATGGTACACGCGCTCACTAAGCGGCATCTTTTGCCTGTGTCCACATTGACTACAATCTTGGGATGTATACGCAG
>JBBQVS010000031.1:0-41573 GCA_038211295.1 Ktedonobacterales bacterium
CGATTCAATTGCGTGCATTGAAGCAGAATTGAGGATGTCGAGTCCAGAGGTTGCTCGGTCCTGAAAGACTACATCTACTTGATCGAGATCAGTCTGGATACCCGCAAAGAGTCGGCTCAATGTGGCCGTAGTGTTCATAAAAGACTCTCCGTTCCAATTTCTTCTGGCACATGACCAGGAATGATTAACCACCACCGTCTGACATGTGACGAAGAGAAGTTGCTTGGTTATAGACACGCATTCCTTCTCTTCTAGTGATACGCTGTACAACCTTTGTATGGGTTGTGTACTACATCTCTCTTGTCAGATTATAGCGTGTCCCACCCGTATTAGGGGAGAGAAACCAGGCATGTTCTGCACAGTTTTCAGAATATGCACTCTCTCCCTGTTTCTCAGCGTTCGTCAGGCTCGCGCATTATACTGTAGACGTTGTATCTACCTCAATCAGGTCTTCCTGAACATAGCCCGTGCTAAAATTGAACTCGTCCAACGCGTCCAACGCGGTGCGGTATTCTGTCCATGTGAGTCGCCGATTGAGTACGGGGTCGTTGACCGCTTTCCATGCTGGAAAGTATTGATCCATAAGGCTGATAGGTGTATCGGGGCCAAGCTCTTCCGCGATCCAGCGCAGCACCTCACGCGTTCCTGAAACATCTTCAGGCATTACAAGGTGACGGATGAGTAGTCCACGCCGTGCGATACCCTCATCATCGAGTTGTAAAGGGCCAACCTGACGATACATTTCGCGGAGTGTTGTTTGATTATATTCAACATATTTCGGCATCTTCGAGGTACGCAGCGCATTTTTATTGTCAGAGTATTTTGAGTCGGGCAGGTAAATGTCTACCACTCCATCAAGCAACTGTAACGTCTCCAGATTTTCATACCCTGCACAATTATAAACAATCGGTAGGTGCAATCCCTTCCCACAGGCGACGACAAGGGCGGCGAGAATCTGTGGTACAAAATGGGTCGGTGTGACGAGATCAAGATTGTGACACTGTTTCTTTTGCAGGTAGAGCATCATATCCGCCAAACGTTCTGGCCCGACGCGGTGGCCTAACCCGCCCTGGCTTAAAGAAAAGTTCTGACAGTAGGTACAACGTGCCTGGCAATAGCCAAAGAACACTGTCCCTGCGCCACGTGTTCCACTGATTGGCGGTTCCTCGCGTCTATGCACATTCCACGACGCCACAATCGCCTCGGTTCCAGAACGACATACGCCGGTCTTGCCCGCGATACGATTACACCCGCAGTTTTGAGGACAAATAGTACAAGTACGTAGCACCTCCCACGCTTGCTCGGCGCGGTGTGCTAATTCGCCCGACTCATATAGGGCAAGATAACCAGGATACTGCATGTGAGATTACTCCGAGAGGGCAGATAAACACATTGTGCGAATATGAGAATACCAAGCCTTATCACTAGTATAGACGAACAACCACCATAAGATGGTTTATCGTCTATACCTGTGAAAAGACCTGGTACTTTGCGAAACTTATTCCTGTGCTGGCGCGTCTTGCGTAGGCGCGGGCCACTTGAAGCCACGCTGTGACGGTTTAGGGCCAGACGAACGGGGCTTCTTGGTACGAGCAACGGCACTCGCTACTCTTGGACGACGTTTCTTTGGTGCTTCCTCGGTGGAAGATGCTTCGCCGATTTCAGCAGAGGCTTCTTCAGCAAACACTTCGTCAGGGAGAATTGCTAGAGCGTCTACGGCGTCCATATTGTCTATAGTGAGCAACTCTGTTTGCGGCAGGGCGGGAACCGTTACGTTAGCATCTGTTAAGTTTTCTTGTGAGTTGGTGTCTGTGTCGCCCACTTTTTTGTCCGTGACACGGCTCATCAGTTCGCTTGTGTTTTCCGTGACATCTGTCCAAAATTGGGCTTCGCGGCGTTGTACGGGACGTGGCCCTTTCAGCACGCGTCCATCTGGAAGACGGGTAACGTGTCGCTCTGGTTGCACTTCGTTTTTATCCTCGGAGTGTCGATCAGGGCGACCTTGTGGGCCACGACTGCCATCAAATGGTCTATCGGGGCGACTCTGCGCGTCGTGCTTCCCCCCGAATGGTTTCGCGGGACGACTCTGTGCGTCGCGGTTGCCACTAAACGGTCTGTCGTTAGGACGTGCTGGGCGTTCCTCAAAACGCTCATAATCGCCCTCGAAGCGTTCGCGGCCCTCACTGGGACGACGCTCAGTGGTGCGTTCCGGCCCACGTGCAATAATGTTGCGTTGCTCACTGGGACGGGTCTGCCAGCGTGGACTGGGCGCGGGTGCTTCACGCTGTGTGCGGTCTCCGTAGGTGTTGCGTGTGGGTGGCCTGTCGGGGCGTCCAACGTCGCGGCGTTGATTGCCACGATCTTGAAATGGTGGGCGCGTGTCTCCCTCTCTACGCGGTGCGCCATTGAATGAGTCGCGACGATCAGCAGGGCGTGGCCCTCCAAAGTCGCGCCGTGGTGGCCCAGACATGGGACGATTAGGCGTGTTCGACGGCTGATACGGCCTGTCAAAGTTTCTGGGAGCATCGCGGGTATCGCGAGTGTCTCTGCTATCACGATCATCGCGGTAGTTGCCTGGCCCTTGTCGATTGTCTCGATAATTGTCTGGACGGCTATTATATGGTCGGCTCCCGCCGCGCTCGTTCTGTGAGGAATAGCCGGACTGCTGGTTGTTTGAGGGGTTGCGCCATCCGCTATTGCGCTGCTGCCCCTGACCCTGCGGTCGGCCGTATTGTCCGCCACTTGAGCGAGGGTGGTAGTCAGCATGTTGTTGTTGTGCGCCTGACTCCCAGGCGCGGTCCACCGTTTCACGGTTCAAACGAGGTCGAGCCGGGCGTGGAGATCGCTCATCTCGATTACGGTTGGGGGATGCGTTGCGAAACGCAGGACGTGAGTCGTCTCGTTTCGGCTTATTGAAATCTCTGGTCATAAATCCTTTCACGGGTATCAAACCGTATTAGGGGTATACTGTAACTAGTGGTCAGACTGGCAACGAATGTCTGGGCGGTAAGTTCGCTTTGTCGCTTCCTCCACTGACTGAATTGTTCTGTACCTACTTTTGTGTCTCGACACACTTTTCTTGCGCTCGGAGTTTGCTATGAGGGCGCGTCCCTTGTAGTATACCACAAGCAAAGAGCGGTTGTGCAGGTTTCCCTTCTCTTTAAGCGCACATTGGCGCACGGGACTGGCGGTCTGCCTGCTATTTGGATGCTGTTGGCGTTGGCACTGGTGGCACCTGTCCATTGAGCAACGGAACATCAACAATGTTGCTTTGTGCGCTCCCAAGCATTGCTACAGACTTGCTGAGCAGCTCGTCTGGTAGTAAAGGGCGCAGCGCGACGATGTAGTTGAAATCACCGTCGGTAAACACTCCCTGCTGAAGCGACCCCTGTTGCGCGGGCAACTGTCCGCGAAGTGCCTGCGCCTGTGCCGCGTTGAGCAAAATCGCGTTGTGCGGAATAAGGAATTTAAGGCATCCGGTATCAGGATTTTTGCTCGTCTCATCTTTTGGCTGCAAACCGCATTCAAACGCGGCGGCCTGCGCGAGACTGAAATCGCTCAGGGGCCAGGTAAGGGTTTGTTGCGCTGCACTTGATGTCAGGTGGACGAGTGCTATGACATCGTTGGACTTATAAGGCTGTGTCGGCCCGTTCAGCGTCTCTGTAATCGTTGTAAGAACGCGCTCCAGTCGATGGTATTCGTCCATATCTTGCGTGCTCTCTTGCTGATTTCCAAACGAGCCGTACATAAACTCTTGCGTCTTCCCATTGAGTGTTACCTGCAAAAAAGTCGCGTTCTGATCTTGAATATCAGAAAATTGTTGGCGCTTGAAATTGAGTAGCCCGTTGGTATCTGTGATGGTGTGCAGCAGCGTCTGAACGCCATTATCGCCCAGCTTGCCCAGCTTGCTCACTCCAAAGATGTATGTACCATCGCCGTAAAGGCTAATGCTGGGGCTTAGCTGTAACGAGCCGTAGCTGCCACCACCGTAGAACGTGCGTAACAGCACATCTTGCGTCTTCGTGCTATACGTCACGGACTGTGCGGACGTGTTCCCTCCGTTGGAATTAGAAAGAACAGACGTGCCGCTCTTTCCACTTTGGTTTTGTGTTGCGCCGATACCCGCGCACGCGCTTAGGAGCAGGGTCAACAGCGCAACCCCTCCTAGAAAGGAATATCGTACCCGTTTTTGAAATCCTGTCATCGTTGTTTTCTGCTTTGCCCTTTGCTTATTCTTCGCGTGTGTTTATGGTTGTCCGCGTGTGGTGCGGTGTCTATTGTATAGGAAAACGTGCAATCTGTATAGATTACACGCACACACTGGACTATAGAGCTATTTTTGCTCATGGGCGAAGCGATAGCCAATCATTTTATAGACAAGTTTGGCTGCGAGGAAGTCGGCGCGTGTCTGGCCTGGCATAGGACAGAGTTCCACGACATCCATTCCGACTACCGTTGTATGACTGCAAATCTCGCGGAAAAGGTCGAGCACTTGATACCAGTGTAACCCACCCGGCTCCGGTGTGCCAACTGCTGGCATCTCGCCGGGGTCAAAGGCATCCAGGTCAATCGTGACATACGTATGTTTGCTCAGGCGTTCCCAGGGTATGGTGGCGAGTCCGCGTGCCAGTTGGTAGGCCCACACAATGTGAACGTTTGGTTTTGTCTTGAGAAAGTCGGCCTCTTCAGGGCTAAAACTACGGATGCCAATTTCTAAGAGTGGAATCCCCATATCCACAACGCGTCGCTCAATCGAGGCATGCGAAAGTGGCGTGCCTTCGTATTCGTCGCGTAAGTCGCCGTGTGCGTCGATATGCACAACGGTGAGGTCGGGGTACTGTTCATGTACGGCAGCAATCACGGGCGCGGAAAGTGAATGTTCACCACCCAGTGTCAGGGGGACTTGTTTGCGTCGCAAGACCTCGCGTGCGGCTTCACCAGTTGCGTGTAACGCTGCGGTGTGATTCATTCCCGTATAGTCTAGTATTGGTAGCGTATACACGCCCACGTCAATGGGGCAGGAGTCAAGTTCTTCATCATATAACTCCATCTGACTGGAGGCATTGAGAATCGCCTGTGGCCCATGCTCAGTGCCTTTCATATAGCAGACGCTATACTCAAGGGGAGCCGGTATAATTGTTACACGGGCCGTATTTGGGTCACTATGCGGCGCGTCCGACGCGCCAAATTGGGTCACAAGCGATTCTTCCATGCTCTGTAATCTCTCTGGCACTCTGTGCCGTTAGTATATTGCCTTTAACGCACCCCCGCAACACTACGCGCGTTGCGGGCGGCTAGTGCCGCTTCATAGCGTACTGGATCAGGCGTGTCAGGACGGAGCGAACGGTTGCCGCGTACCACAAAGTGCGCCTCTACATCATTGGTCTTGAAGACCTCTTTAGCAAAGGCAATGGCGTCTTCCTGACTGAATTCCTTACACGAGCAGATGTCGATATCGACCTCGCCATATTCAGGCCACGCGTGCAGGCTGATATGACTTTGCGCGATAACCACGAAACCGGAAAGGCCCGCGTCCAGTGGATTCGCTGTTTCAATATCGTACAAATGGACAGGGCTAACCTTCTCCATATCGACCCGACCAGGGTATTCGTCCAGCACACGCCGCAACAGCGGCGCATCGCTCAGCGTCTCTTTATCACAATGATACAACTCTAACATCAAATGAACAAGCATCGATCTTTTCTCCTCTATGGTGCATGTCTACAACCTCTCGTAAGTAAGAGTTGATTGTAGCTGTACGTATGTGCCTAATATCGCACATAGAAGAGTATTATACATTAGGTTGTCAAGATAATGCAAATGAGGAGAAGAAAATTATATCTAATACTCATAAATGTTCTACCTAAATATAAGTACACGTGAGACCTAATAGGGAGGTGTACTCTATTAGATAGAAATTGTGCTTACGGACGCGCAAGTTTTCCCATCTCATAGGCATCTTTGAGTTCTTTCATCAGAGCCTCGCGTTGCTTGAAAAGTTCGCGTCGTGGGCGGGGCTTGGCCTTGCTGACGGCATACGCTGTGAGCAGCGGCAACGCGATTGTCGAGTCGCTGTACACAACAACAGTACCGCCCAACTGGTCTGGTTTAATCTTGCCCCATGAAACTGCCTCTGATGGTGTCGCGCCAGAGAGACCGCCCCAGTGTGGTGCGTCGGCGGTGATCTGAATAAAGTAGTCATGTCCACCTTTTTCGATACCCAGAACTTCCCAGAGTTGCGGTTGCGTCTGCAAATAGAAGTTTTTGGGACTCCCCCCGCCAAGAATAATCACGCCATTGCGGGTCGCGTGGTGAACAATCGCGGTTGTCTCGTTTACATCCGCCATCGGGTCGAGCGTAAGCTTGCTGCCCTCTAGCGAGGTACGCGCGACATTCATGCCAATAGAAGAGTCGCCGGGCGAGGATGTATAGATTGGAATATTCCACGCAGCGGCTTGAGCCAGAACCGAATATTCGGGTTTGACGCCTACTTTGAGCAACTGTAGTCCCAGATGATAATGCAGTTCTGAGGTCGAGATAGGTCTTGCGGGCAGACCTTTCAACGCCTCGCGCACAAAAGTGTCGGTGTCTAGTAGCACGTCATCCTTGAACAGAATATCGTAAATACGGATAACGCCCTCTTCCTGTAACTTGGTGTCGTCCATGCGAAAATCGCCTTTGTGCAACGACATCGCGAGCGCATGGTGAATATCATGGTAGAGATTCGCGCCTGTACTGATAATAAAATCGACAAAGCCATATTCCATCAGTGTCAGGACGCACCCACCGAGGCCAGCAGGAGTTAACGCGCCTGCCATTGTGAGGCCAATGGTAACGTCTTTCTCCGGGTCTAGCATCTCCTGTGCATACAAACGGGCCGCCTCGTTGAGTCGCGCGGAGTTGTACGCCTGAAACTGCTCGTCGATCAATTCCGCGACGGTCATGTCGGGTCGTACTCGTCGTGGCAAAATCTGTGAGCCGCCCAATGTTCCATGTTGTTGGTTCGCGTTTAAGTGTGAGTCATGTTGCTCAGTGTCCTGTGAGTCATGAGCGTGGTGTTTGTCGGGTCTATGTGGCATTGTGTGAAGTCCTTTCCAAATTAAAGCCTTGATAACATCGCAGTATACAACATCTTCTCTAACGCTGTGTGGAGGATGGGTGTGTTGGTATGGTGTGAGGGAGCATAGGTGGGGCAAAGGGGCATGGCGGCGGCTCGCCGCCGCCATGCCCCTGGTATACTGCTTTGACCATACTTTTCTTATTCAATCATTGAGCGGCGAACCTCAATCACCTGATCGCGCAACTGTGCGGCCTTCTCGAAGTCTAGTTGCTTCGCCGCGTTCCGCATCTGTGACTCCAGGTCTTTGATTAAGCGCACGGCCTCGTCCTTTGGAATGCCCGCGAGAGCCACCGAGGTTGCTTTCCCATCTTCCCCGACGATCTCAACACCGCTCATGGCCTTAATGCGCTCGGAGAGTGTTTTAATCTCCTTCTTGATGCCGCGTGGCGTAATATGATGGCTCTCGTTGAAGCTCGTCTGAATGGCGCGACGGCGGTTTGTCTCTTCTATCGCACGCTTCATTGATTTCGTTTCGTTGTCCGCGTACATCACAACGCTGCCCTCGACGTGGCGGGCCGCGCGTCCAATCATCTGAATCAGCGAACCTTCTGAACGTAAGAAGCCCTCTTTATCAGCATCGAGAATTGCGACCAGGGAGACCTCTGGCAGGTCAAGCCCCTCGCGAAGCAGGTTGATGCCAACCACCACATCGTAGACGCCGAGCCGCAAGTCGCGCAATATCTCTATTCGCTCAATGGTGTCAATCTCAGAGTGCAGGTAATGCACTTTGATGTTCAGTTCCTGCATATAGTCCGCGAGGTCTTCCGCCATCTTCTTGGTAAGCGTCGTCACAAGTACGCGTTGTCCGCGCTCGGTGCGCTGGCGAATCTGTGCCAGCAGATCGTCAATCTGGCCTTTTGTTGGTTTGATAGTGATCTGTGGGTCTATCAGTCCCGTAGGACGGATTACCTGCTCGATAACTGCCTGGCTATGCTCATACTCATAAGGGCCGGGGGTTGCCGAGACATACAATGCCTGTGTTGTATGCCGCTCGAATTCGGGAAAGGTCAACGGGCGATTGTCCAAGGCCGAGGGCAAACGAAAGCCATAATCGACAAGTACCTGCTTACGCGAACGATCACCCGCGAACATGCCGCGCACCTGTGGTAGGGCGACGTGCGATTCATCGACAACGAGCAAGTAGTCCTCCGGCAGGTAATCTAGCAGCGTCCACGGCTGATCGCCCGTGCCACGACCCGCGAGGTGCCGCGAGTAGTTTTCGACGCCGGAGCAGAAGCCCGTCTCACGCAACATCTCGATATCGAAGTTGGTACGCTGCTTCAAACGTGCCGCCTCAAGCAGCTTTCCCTCCGTCTCAAGCTCTTTGAGCCGTACTTCTAGCTCGCTTTCAATCAAGTTGATGGACTCGTTCAGTCGCTCCTGTGTCGTGACCCAGTGTTTGGCGGGATAGATATCCAGCTTTTGCCGTTTGCCCAGTACCTCGCCGGTCAGGGGGTCAATCTCCGTCATGCGCTCAATCTCATCGCCAAAGAACTCGATACGTACCGCGACATCCTCGTATGCGGGAAAGATTTCCAGCACGTCGCCGCGCACACGGAAGCGTCCGCGCACAAAACTTGTATCATTGCGCTCGTACTGAATCTCGTTCAAGTGGCGCAATATTTTCTCGCGGCGGCGTTCGTCGCCAACTTTGAGCGTCAAGACGACCTGACCGTATTCCTCTGGGCTGCCCAGACCGTAGATGCAGGAGACCGAGGCGACAATCAACACGTCTTTGCGTTCAAACAGGCTGCGCGTCGCGGAGAGACGCAATTTCTGAATCTCTTCGTTCAGCACACTCTCTTTCTCGACAAAGGTATCCGAACGTGCAATGTACGCTTCTGGCTGATAATAGTCATAGTACGAAACAAAGTATTCAACCGCGTTGGAAGGGAAAAACTCTTTATATTCGCTGTACAATTGTGCTGCAAGCGTTTTGTTCGGTGCCAGGATAATCGTCGGTTTCTGCACCTCTTCAATGATCTTCGCGACTGTGTAGGTCTTACCACTGCCTGTAACGCCAAGCAGCGTCTGATGCTTATAGCCTTTTCGGATGCCTTCCGCGAGTTGCCTGATAGCTTCTGGCTGATCGCCAGTAGGTTGAAATGGGGCCTCTACCTTAAAGTCTGGCATAGTCTCGTTATCCTTGAGTAGAATATATTTTCCAATTATTCTCTTTATTATAGCATTATTTAGTGCTGTGAGGGGGACATGTTGAGACAAGGAGTTGTCATAACGGTTTCATTATTGAAAACAACAAGAGTATGCCTTCTATTTCCATTGCAGAATGATGAACTATTTTCTGCTGTAAATCGTGATACAAATAGCTATTTTCAAAATGTCGTCTGACATTATTGCTTTTCTCGCGGAGGTTTTCCCTATGTCTGTTCTTCCTATACTTCGTCGTCTTTTTAGTGGACGCGCACTCGCGGGCGTCCTCGGTTTCTTTCTTCTGCTTACGCCCCTTGCCGGGTGTGGAGGGCCGGAACCACTACAGATTTCAACGCTCAACCTCGGTATTCCAACGGATGCCATGAATGCGCCTGTCGTGGGGCAATTGCCTGACGCGACCAAGCTTGCGGTTCGTGTCACATTCAAGGTGGATCCCAAGTTGCTCAAGCAGATGAACGATCAGAAGATTGAGCCAGGGAAACCTTCGCGACTGGAAGACCTTGCGTCCAAGCTTGGCATCAGCGATACTACCTATCAGAAAATTAAAGATTTCTTTACTCCTGCGGGCATCTCGCTCAAATTGAGCAAACTCAGGACGCATCTTGCGATTGACGCGAAAGCCAGCACGCTCGCGAAACTGTTACAAACAAAGTTCGTGCTTCGTAAGTACAATGACCGCACCTTTTATGCGCCCGCGACCCCCCCGAAACTGCCAAAGAGTGTGCTTGACTCGATTGCCGCAGTGACCGGATTAGACAATTACAGTATGCCCCCCCAGCACGCTTTCACGCTTACCGCAGGGAAGCAGCAAAGTAAACAACAGGTGGCTCAGAACTGTCAACCATCGAGCCAGACATTGCTGCCCAGACAGGTTGCTCATGCATACGGCTATGACCAACTATGGAGCAAAGGTCTGAATGGCGAAAATATGACCGTCAATCTTGTTGAAATAGATGGATTTCAGGCAAGTGATATCCAAAACTACTTTAAATGCATCAACTTCAAGGGTAAGCTCTCAACTGTCAATGTCGATGGCGCACCAAGTGAATCTCTTGGCGAATCGACGCTTGATGTACAGATGATCGCGGGTCTGGCGCGTTCAATCAACATCGTAGATTACCAGACGGATAGCAATGCCAGTGACGACATCTGGCTTCATGTCAACGATGAGCTTCAGCAAATTCTCAACGACAACACAAACAATGCCAGTTCGGGCAGCGTGGTAAGTATCAGTCTGGGGGCGGCAGAGGCGCAGATATCCACCGACGATATCCGAGCGATAGATCAGAGCATTCAGCAGTTGACCCAGGCCGAGCATATGACCGTTTTCATCGCGAGCGGCGATTGTGGAGCATTCACGACGCGCCGTTATGGCGACCTTTCGGTAAGCTTTCCCGCAAGTGATGCCTCCTCCGTTGCGGTTGGCGGCACTATTCTGCTGCCAGACCAGAACGGGAACAGGTCAAACGAAGTTGTGTGGTCGGATGGCTCGAATAAGTCCAGTTGCAAGAATAGTTGGGGTAGTGGTGGCGGGAATAGTCTTGTCTTTGGACGCCAGAGCTGGCAGAACGCCTCAGGTGTAAGCAATCAGTACTCGAAAAACGCGCGGCAACTGCCCGACGTATCGGCTGCGGCCTACGCGCTCGCGGTCTACTACCAGGGGCGTTGGAGTTCTGTCGGCGGCACAAGCGCGGCAGCTCCAATCTGGGCAACGGGTCTCGCGCTTGTTAACGAGGGGTTAATTAAGCAGATACACAAGTTTGGTTATGGGCCACAACTCTTTTACTACGTCAACGGGCAGAGCAACGGTGGACGCCCCTACTATGATGTGACGCGTGGCAACAACTTGTACTTTCCCGCGACCTCCGGTTGGGATTACTCGACAGGGCTTGGTACGCCTAATCTCGCTGACTTCTACAACATTCTCGCGACAAATATAAAGTAGGGTAGTACACGCTGAAAATGTGATGTAGTTTATAGTTGGCCCCAGAATTTGTGTTACAGTATCGGTGAACGAATAAATTCATCGCTACTGTAACAAGGTGAAGAGGCTTGGCTATGGCACAAACATTTCCCCGTTTCTGTCCCAGGTGCGGTACACCGCTTGCCGTGGATCACACCGTCTGCGCTCGCTGTGATTTAGATACCGCGCAAAGACCAGAGCAAAACGGCTCTGTTCTCGCGCCCGCGTTGTCTTGCACGCCATCGCGTTCGCAGCGTAGAAAAATTGGTAAGGCCGACGTGCTACTCTTGTTCCTCCTCTTCCTCCTCTTTATCGGAACTATCGGCTACGTTGTGGTGAATTTCTTGCCCGACACCAACCACCGCGTACTGCAACCGCCGACAACTACTCCTCCGATACAGGTTACTGTTCCATATGGATGTGTCGATGTAAGCGCGAACTCGCAGATGAGCATTGAAGGAAAGCAAGCAAAAAAAGGGATGCGTTACCTTGTGCTTTCGGTAAACGTGAATAATATCCTTTCGCAAACCGCTATCGCAGGTTTGGCATATGACTATGCACGTTTGAAGGCGGGAGCTATAATGGCCCTGCCCGCGTACACGACGCTTCCCGTCTCTTTTGTGGCGGGAGCGAGTGGGCAGACGGGAACAGTCACATTTCTCATCCTACAAAACGTAGCGGCTCTGACGTTCACCTTGCAAGCTCAACATGGTTTTGACGCAACGATTATCAAGTTTCAGGCGTAGCAGCACTTATTGTTTGTCTAAATTTCTTTGTATAAGGAGAGTCGCAATGGCTCAAAATTCTTCCATCGTCTGTTCACGTTGTGGTATGCTCGTTCCACAGGGGCAACATTTTTGTCAAAATTGCGGTACACCTGTCAGTAATGAGGGCAACAAACCTACCGCGCGTAGCGGTGAAACGCCCGCCGACCTATCGAACATGGCGACGCGCATGTCACCTCAGTCCCCACCGGATGGCCCATCATACACGCAATATCCTTCTCAGTCTCAGTCGTCCCAAACGCCACCGCCACCTCCATTTCAAGAGCAAGCATCGTATCAATCCGCGCCCACGCCTGTACCTGTGTATGCGGAACCACAAAAGAATAATTCCGGTAAAGTGTGGCGCGGCGTGGGATGTGGTGTTGGCGTTGTCGTGCTAATCGCGCTGGTAATCTGTGGCTCACTTGGTTACTTTGCGTATAACGCCGCCAAGAATACACTTAGTAATGTCTCGAAAACGGCAACTGCGACGGGTGGTTACGCAGGGGGGGCAAGCGGTGGAGGAACAACACCGGGAGCAACTGCGACTCAGGCACCCGCCACAACAGTTCCGTTGGGAACGACCATCACCTATTCAAGTGTCGATATGACGCTTGTGAATGTGCAGCAAGCCCAAAGCTTTGCGGATGACACAAGCAGCTATAGCGCGACGACGGGTATTGTTCGCATCAATCTGAAAGAGCAGAACACCACAAAGAACGGTGCTAGCTACGCTTATAGTACCATTTTGCGTTTACAACTGCCCGATGGCAGCAAAGTAGAGCCGTTGAACGAGCAAAACTCTACTGGGCTAGCAGCATCGATATCACGCACAAACTGGATTGATTTTCCTGTTTCGACCAGCATCAAGCCTGAGCAATTGACGCTCATTCTGGGGACGGCAGATCAAGCACAGATGATGGTTCCTCTCACAAGCAATGCAGACCTCTCGAAGTATAAGGCAAAAACTACGCAACCCAACAAAACAGCGCAGTATAGCGGTTTGAACTGGACGATGACCAGCGCGACAGCAAGCTGGAGCTGCCAAGCAGTACAAGCGACTACTGGTATGATGTATGTAACGGTCTCGCTAAAGGTCGATAATCCATCATCGAACGAGTTCATCGCGAATAGTAGCAGCTATATGCGCCTCAAGGCTGGAAGTACGACAAGCTCACCAGAGAACATTACCGATTTTCCGAACAGCTTTGCCTCAGGCTCTTCTGGCAAAACAGGTGATGTCGCTTTTCTTGTGCCACAAGGCACCACGAGCTTCACGCTCGTGTTTTTGAGCAGTTCAGACCAGAAGGTTAATCAGGCTACGATAGATTTTCAGGTGTCCTAACCTTCGTCCCACAAAGCGGGGTGGCGTCCATAAAAGGACGCCACCCCGTTTCGCGTAGAAAAATGTTAGTGGTGCTGTGTAAGTGTTTCCAGCGTTCCCGTTCCGTTCGTCATATTCATCACAAGAATACGCCCATCGGTGAGCCAGAGTGGGTAAGAGGCATTAGTTTTGGGAAAGGTCAGGCCCGCGCCATGTATCACATGCGCGGCTAATGTTCCACCATCGCTGTATACAAGCGCGTCACTTTGTGGCGACCAACTCCAGCCAAGCAACTGCTGTTTGAGCGTTATGGTGAAGCTCTCATGTTGCTTATTGATATCGAGTGTGTGCAACGTTATAGGCCCCTGTGTACTCACTTGCTCATAGGTCAGGTAACGCCCATCGGGCGACCATTGAACAGTGCCAAGCGTGGCGTTGGTTGGCAGAGAAAGATTCCGTACCGCATAGGTTTGCATATCAAGCAGGACAATCGCGCTCCCTGCGGCATCAAGTGTCTGATGCTGCGATGTAATGAGCGCGAGCGTGTGACCATCGCGTGACCACATCATACGTTGCACAAAAGAAGACAGGGGGAACGTCGTTACGAGCTGTGAAGGGCTATTTTTTACTGGGGAGGTGCGCCACAGTTTCGCAATGCCGTTTTCCTGTGTGACATACAGAATTTCCTCATCCGACGTGGGCGACCAGCTTGCCGCGAGTGCCACATGACCAAGCGTATCCATATACTGGCCTGTATGGACAAGTGCGAGGAGAGGTTTGGTGACTCCGGGGGGGAAGATCGTTGTTACTAGAGCGGAACCATCGGGCGACCACCCCACATCGCGGGCATAGCGCATCGCAAGCAGGTTGCTCGCTGTCGGATTGCTGAGGTTCGCCGTATAAATTATGCCTGGATCGCCCGTAATCCTGTAGGCGAGATGGTGTCCAGTGGGGTCAAGCGAAACAAGTTGCCCGCCATGGGCTAACTCGTCGGGGGTAGCCAGAGAAGCATTGACCGTGTACTGAACAGAAGCCGTTGGTTGGATTGTGCCAGAGGAACGAAACGATTGCAAGAGAACCGCGCCAAAAGCAAGCACAATAACGAGTGCTGTCGCGACAACCAGCATCGAGGTTGAAAAGAACGTTTGTTTGGGACGCGCCGCTATACGCCGCATGACTTGCTCGCGTTGAGCAGGTGTAAAGTGTACGAGCGCGGCCTGCTCTTGCAAGACGTGTGCTATCCGTGTTTCAAGCATGGTTTTGGTATCCAATTCTTGCTTGTGATGATCGCGAAGCTGTAAATTATGTTCCTCGTCGTGCTCATTCATCACGCCCCGCCTCTGTGCATACTGATGTGAGTAGTAACGCTCTTTCCTGTCAATGACGTATCCTGTGTTCCTTCTAACTCAACTTGCAATGCCCGACGCGTCTTTTCTAATGCTGCTTGCAGGCGTTTGCGTAGCGTGTTTTCGGCGACACCGAGCATAGTAGCTATTTCCGGCATCGTCATACGATGATAATAAAAGAGCACAAGTACAACACGTTGATTGAGTGGTAACAGTGCTATTGCTCTCTCAACGTCCAGTCTATCCTCTAAACGCCCCCGTGCAAAGTCCGCGCTCTGAATGGAGTCGTCAAGGGAAGTCTGCATGAACTGCTCACGAAGCAGTGTCGCCTTTCTTGCCCATTGGCGTTTCAGGCTCACGGACTGGTTGACAACAATCTTCAATAGCCAGGCACGCAAAAATGTTGGTTCGCGGAGCTTCGTCAAGTTTTTCCAGGCAAGAATCAGCGCGTCCTGCACTATATCTTTCGCTGCCTCTTCATCACGTACAAGAAGATACGCTGTACGCAAGAGCAGGTTGCCATACTGATCGGCGATCATTGCAAATGCCCTTTCGTCACCTGTAAGACAACGTGCAACCATTTCTGCCTGCCAGTGACCATCGTGATTATTGGCCTGCCCTGCCTCACTCTGGGCCTGTATACTATCTTGACTCTGCTCGAACGGTGGTAGCTCTTCGCTGAGAACCAGCCCGTCTTCTGGTAGTTCTTGTGACACGTTTTGTACCTCTCTTGAGCAAACTACGGAGTATTGTGAGAGTACGTTGCTCTAATGCAGGTGGTCGTTCTCAGGCCGAAAGAGTATTTTTGTCCTTCCTCTACTGTCATGACGAGGTGTTTTCGAGAAAAGGGTAGTACCATTACTACTTTTGACTCGCTTTTACTACATTTGCCAAAAGCGAGCGTCTATATGTTTAGAACGACATCGATGCATGTTCATCTTACACGTTACGCAGTGCCACTGCAAGATGCATAGTACTGTAACTCGCCTTCTTTTATTGTTCTCTGTGTTGCTCCTAATTGTAGATATATGGCCTATTACATGATTGAGTGTAGCACAACAAGAGAACAGGATGTCTTGATCTATATACATGAGGAGATTGTAAATAATGCGTGGAAAACACTCATTGGCAATGCTTATACATCGCAGCACGCTGCTGCTTGGCGTTCTTGCTCTTCTCGCGGGCATGGTAGTGCAGTTCACTCCTGCGTCTGCTGCCCCTGCGGACACAATGGCATATGTGCGTGTGGTTCATGCCTCACCTGCTGCCGGAACCGTTGACGTATTTGTCGATGGCGCGACCCTGCTTCCAAATTTTGCTTTCGGCACCGTTACAGGGTACGTGCCAGTTCCTGCTGGCGCACACAAAATTCAGGTTGCTCCCGCTGGTAAAGGCATTGGCGCATCAGTCATCACGCAGAGCGTGACCGTTGCTGCCGGTATTCCATACACCGTTGCAGCCGTCGGCACGGCTGCCAGTGGCTTCTCACTGGTGGCTTTTGGCGACAATAACCTCGTTTCCGGGGGTATGGCGAAGGTGCGCGTCTATCACTTGTCACCTGATGCGGGGCCAGTCAATGTTGCAGCAGGCGGCAACACCGTTATCAGTGGCTTGACCTACTCGAACGCTAGTGGCTACCTCTCGGTTCCTGGTGGCGCGTACACGTTCAATGTTACCGCGACGCAGGCCGGCGCAACCGTTCCTGTATCTGCAACCCTCACTGGCGGCATGGTCTATAGCGTCTTCGCTGTCGGCTTGCTCAAAGGTACACCCGCTCTCGCCTTCAAACTTGGCGCAGTCGCAGGTGTCCCTGGAATGCCAGGCACGGGTAGCGACCCGCGCCCAGTGATCCACGCGGGCAGCAATCCTATGTTGCCCTGGTTCTTTGGTGGGCTTGCTCTCTTCTTGTTTGCCTCTAGCTTCGCCGCGCGTCGCTTCGCGTTTGCACGCCAGAAGTAACGAAGAGTCCGATCTTTCAGGAATGTACATATTCTTGTGCAAGCTCGTTGTAGTACAATGGAACTACAACGAGCTTGTTTCATAATGACCATGATAAAGGACGTTTCTGGTATGCGTTCACAACAAAAAAATCTCATTTTCAGTGTAGCTTTTCTGCTCTTTTTCCTGGCAGGCTGTGGAACCTCTACCCAGACAACCACCGCTACCGTCGCGAAGCCAACCACTTCCCCCAGGCAGACGCCAATTGTTGTGCCAACATCGTCAACACCAATGTCAGTACAAACTGTGACACCAGCAGTTGCCGCTCCTGTGCATCTTCTAATTCCTGGTATCAATGTCAATGCGCCAATCGAGAACGTCGCGATACAGGTAAATGGCGACCTGGGAGTACCCGTGCAAAGCCCGTGGGAAGGTGTGGGCTGGTATAGCAATGGGCCGCATCCCGGCGAGCTGGGAAGCGCGGTAATCGATGGACACCTGGATCGACCCGGTGGGGGGCCTGCGGTGTTCTGGGATTTACGCAAAATGGTTGCGGGCGATATGGTGATGGTGGTGGATGCAGGCGGCAAGACTTTGAAGTTTCGGGTGACGCGCACTGCTTCCTATGCGCCACAGGACGCGCCTGTGCAAGAGATTTTTGGAGATACAGGAGGAACGTATCTCAACTTAATCACCTGTGCTGGAACGTGGATACCCAGTCAGCACCAGACGACACTGCGCTTAGTTGTCTACACAACACTGGTGCAATAACAAATGCGAGAAGACAGACGACTTGTACAAGAAGCGTCTGTTTCACTCAAGCAAGTAGCTGCCAATGAGCTGGCGGCGCAACATAACCAGTTCGTCTTCTTCCGTCATTTCAGACTTCTGCACTGGCTCTTTTGTGGGAGTAGGCACCGACCATACAGCAAGTGGGCTGGTCGCGGCTGCGGTGAACTCGTCAATCATCACTTCTTCAAGAAAGGTCGGCCCTGCTACAACTTCTTTGCTGTGCGTTGGAACTTCTTGCTTTTGCTCGGCCTCTACTTCCTCGATAACGACGTTCGCGATAGGCAGAGAGGTTCTAGTTGTGGATGGCACAAGTTCTTCTGTTTCATTGAATACTTGCGTTGCTGTCGGTACTGGCTCCACAAGAGGAACTGAAGGTATTTCAATAGAAGTGGCCTGGGGCGCGAGGCTCTCGCCAGCAAGCGAAAAGCGTTGACCGTCAATCTCTATAAAGATGCCGCGACCCGCTCGTAGATCAGCAAGCTGACTGCGTAACTCCTGGTTCTCCTGTAACATCTGCTCCATTACAGTTTTTTGTCTAAGCAAGCCCTGTGCGATTAAATCAAAACTGCCTTCAATCATGACCGATCTCCCCGTTGTCGTGTTTCTTGCATCACTGTATAGGCACGAGTATTAGTAGCATTCTATCCATAGATGGTTACATATTTTTATAGCTTCTCATGTACACTTTCTTATAGAGAAGAGCACAATTTCCTACTATCTTTTGTATAGAAACGTGTCGTGTTGGCTCTGGTAACAAAGGTAGTGCTTTCCGTTCTCGTAAGAGAAAACAGTTGTATTCATCGTCTTCCTTCCCAGTAGCCAAAAAGGTATCCGGAAAGAGAGCATGCTGCTACAATAAACGCTGCATTTCAAGAAAGTTGTGTACCAGAAATGTGTTCTCATGAGTGTTGTACAATAGAGATGCGAGGGTGCGGTTTCTTCTTGTGTGCTCGCGTGCCGAGCAGTGAGAAGAGAGTACAGCATTCTGATGTTGTGCCAGACGAGTGCCAGGTAATGGGAGAAAGAGAGTTTATGCAGCAACACACAAAAACGCGGATAACACGTGGAAAGTTTAATGGTATAAACGCTGTCGCGAACGAAAAAGGCGTGATTGCGGCCGCAGCTATGGATCAGCGCGGCTCACTTCAGAAAGCTATCACAAAAGCGAGAGGAAGTGACGCGACCCCTGATGATCTTAGCCAGTTCAAAATTCAGGTAACAGAAGTACTAACACGCTATGCTACTGCTGTCTTGCTTGACCCGGAGTATGGTCTGGAAGCCGCGAAGCACCGCGCGAAGGGAACGGGTATTTTTCTTGCGTATGAGAAAACAGGCTATGATGTAAACGCGAAAGGCCGCTTGCCTGACTTACTCGATGAGTGGTCAGTGAGAAGGCTTGTCGAGGCTGGGGCGGACGTAATTAAGGTCTTGTTGTACTATGATCCAGACGATACGAAGCAGACCAACACCTTCAAAGAAGTTTTTATCGAGCGCATCGGGGCGGAATGCCGCGCGTTCGACGTGCCTTTCTTTCTGGAATTGTTGGCATACAGTGATACGGTAGGCGACGAGAAGAGTATAGCGTTCGCGCGTGTCAAGCCACAAAAAGTTAAGAAGTACATGCAAGAGTTTTCCAAACCGCAGTACGGAGTGGACATGTTGAAGGTCGAAGTGCCAGTCAACATGAACTATGTCGAGGGATCGAAGGCCAATACCGATGGTAAGGTTGCGTATAGCCAGGAAGAGGCAAAACAAGCCTTCAAAGACACAGCATCCGCCGCCAGTATTCCTTTTATCTATCTCAGCGCGGGTGTCACCAACGAAGTGTTCCTTGAGACGCTAGAGTTAGCCGCGCAAGCTGACACGCCATTCGCGGGCGTGCTGTGCGGGCGTGCCACCTGGCAGGATGGCATCAAAGTATACGCGCAGGGGGGAGCGCAGGCTCTGCGGGGCTGGTTGGAAGATCAGGGTGCGCGGAACATTCAAAGCTTGAACGAGGTGCTGGCGAAGGGTGCGAAACCCTGGTGGGACTTCTACGGTGGGAAAGATGCTATTGAGGTTGTCGAGTCAAGAGCATAGTACTCACTGTTTCTTGAGACAGAGGGATAGAATCCGTTTTATTCTTCTGTCTCAAGAAGCCAACGCTACCGTGCGCCTTTCACCTGCTTGATAACAAGTGTACCGAGTGCGATATACACAACGGTCAACCCGAACAGCGATGTATATCCTAAATGATTGGGGAGTGTTTGCAACAACTGTAAGATGATGCCGCCCACGGTGATGCCCACGACCTGAGGCAGAATACCGACTGCCGACCATATCCCCATGAACTTGCCCGCCTCATCGGTTGGCGGCAACACATCCGTCGTCAATGCCCAGTCAACGCTTGTGTACGCTCCATAGCCGATGCCGAAGAACGCGCCCGCCACGAGGGCCGCGTACTGGTTTTGAAAAAGAATGAAGATGACACAAACAATCGCCATCATCACGCCCGACAGGTACACCAGACTTTTGCGTCCCCAGCGATCAGACGCCCAGCCCGCGAAAATCGACGTTGGCAGTGCCAGCAGTAGGAGTACGGGTTGGAAGAGGACGCCATTGAACTGCGCCCCCGAAAACGGAGTGTTGAGCAAAATCGTCTTGACGCCCTTCCCACCCAGCACATCATCGAAGTAGTACAGCAGGAAATAGTACACACTCCAAATGCCCATCATCACCAGAAAACGTGCCAGTAATACCCATGAGATATCGGGATAGTCCGAGGGCTTAAAGAGAAAGCGTTTGAAGAACGCGCTCATGTTTAGCCTGACGTATTGTTCCGGTGGCAGTGGTAACTCTTTTACCGTGAAGACTGTGTAGGCCACGAACACTATTTGCACCACCGCGATCAGCAAAAATATCTGCACAATAGCATTCTTGTACAGGGGAAGTGGCAGGTTGCCGCCAAGAATGATGCCCGCGACAACCGAGCCGAGAATTGTACCAAGCAGGGTAAAGAGGCCATTGAAGCCAGAGGAGAGGCCGCGCTGATTGTGCGGCACCTTGTCAGCGATGATTGCGCTCCAGGGCGAGTTCGCCAGATTGTTGCTGAACTGAAGCAGCACAAACAGAAGCGCGAAGGTAAAGAGGAGTGCGCCCGCCGAGAGCCATGAGGGGGCGAACGCGAACAGGAGCAACACAACGACGTTCATGATGGTGCCGGCAATCATGAAGGGGCGGCGTCGCCCCATGCGGAATGTCGCGTAATCGGAGACCGCGCCTACAAGCGGGTTGACCACAAAGGCGACCAGTGTTCCCGCATTGACCACAATCGCGAGGTTAATGTCCTTATGCGCTGGGTCGAGCAGAGTTGCCACCATGCTGGGAATAACGACTGAGAGGAGTGCTTGCCAGTGAAAATTGTTCGCAATCCAGAACACATTCAAGTTGACTTGATCGAAGATGGACAGCCGCCGCCGCTCTGCGGGTATCTGTGTACTCACACTGATGTCTGGTCTATCGGTCATTTCCATACGCTGTTGACCCTCCAAAGAATAGCGCGACAATAGTTGTGTTTGCCACCAGAGGTTATTCGTGTCAACATTATACTAAGAAGAAATGCTTTATAGCAAGAAAATACTTTTGAACATAATACAAGAGCGTGGTGGGGAAGTGAGAGGGCAAGCCCTGCCATGCCCTCTCACGCCTTCACCACGCTCTCTATATTGTAGCGAAATGACTAGTTCCAGTTTTCCACGCCAACGATCTCGCCCTGCGTGTCTTCGAGCCAGCGTTCCATGTCGATTGCTGCCCGACAGCCGTCGCCTGCTGCCGTAATCGCCTGACGGTAACGGTGATCGGTGACGTCACCCGCCGCGAAAACGCCCGCAATATTGGTCATGGTATACTCTTTAGGAATGATGTAGCCTGCCGCGTCCATATCCAGTATGCCCTTGAACAGAGCTGTATTCGGCTGGTGTCCAATCGCGACGAAGACGCCCTGCACGGGAAGTTTGTGCGTTTCGCCCGTCTGCACGTTCCGCAACTGCACCGCCGTTACGGCATCTTCACCCAGTATCTCGGAAATCTCCGTATTCATCAAAATGCTGATTTTCGGGTTAGCTTGCACGCGGTCTTGCATAATTTTGCTGGCGCGGAAACTCTCGCGGCGATGAATCAGCGTTACATGGTTGACGTAACGTGTGAGGAAGGTCGCCTCTTCCATCGCGGTATCGCCACCACCCACAACAATTACGTCTTTCTTCTTAAAGAAGAAGCCATCGCAGGTCGCACAGGCCGTGACGCCGCGTCCTTGCAGATGCTTCTCACTTGGCAGACCCAACCACTTCGCCGAGGCACCTGTCGCGATGATGATTGACTCGGCCTTGTACTCTCCAGAGTCGGTTGTCACCGTGAATGGACGCTTGCTAAAATCAACCTCGGTCACATCCTCCGCCATCATTTCCGTCCCGAAGCGGCGTGCCTGTTGCTCGAACTTCTCCATCATTTCAGGCCCCATGATACCCGCCTCATAGCCGGGGTAGTTCTCCACCTCGCTCGTCGTCATCAACTGCCCCCCAACCTGATAGCCCTGAAACATCAGTACCGACAGGTTCGCGCGTGCCGCATAGATTGCAGAGGTATAGCCCGATGGCCCCGATCCAATAATAATAACGCCATAAACTTTTGCCATGATGTATCCTCGCTTGCTTATAATTGCTTTTGCCTATACTAACACTGCCACTCGGTATTTTATGCCACGCGCTCAACCTCTCTTTAAAACTTCCTCATCCATGATAACAATGGGCTATTCCCGCTTGTTTATGCCTGTGAAACGTGTCGCACTATCTGTAGCGTATCCTTCACAAGCTGCTCAAGTGGGGCTAGCGCGACGTATTCCTCTGTCGAGTGTTCCTTCATCACTCCCGTTGAGAGCGTAAAGGCTTTGATGGCGGGACGGAAGCCGCTTGTGTCGCTGCCAATAAACGTGGGTTGCAGGCGTAGTTGCTCGCCCCGTTCCTCCAGCACCGCTTGATATGTTCGCACTAACGGCTCGTTCTCATCGAGAACGTACCCGTCTGTGTGCGTTTTGAAGGTGACGGTTGCTTGACCACCGAGACGTTGCGCCGCCTCTGTAAAGCCGCGCTCAAGTTCTTGCTCGTACTGCTGAATGCGCTCCGCTGACTCAAAGCTGCGTAGCTCTCCCTCAAGCACAAGTTGCGCGGGGATGGCGTTGCGTGCGCCACCGCCAGTAATGCGCCCGATGCTAATGCGCGTCTGATCGTTGGCGAGCGAGCCGAAGGGATACTGCGCCTGCCGAAAGATTTCGAGCGCGTTCACTGTCTGTGTGAGGTCTTTGCCGGGATGTCCGGTGCGCCCTGTGAGCGTGACATCGAACGCTTTATAGGCCGCGCCACGCGAGACGACGATGCCCGCGTCGAAGGCATTATCAAACACAATCCCGTGCCGCGCGGGCCAACGCCCCGTATCGAAGCCACTCGCGCCACACATACCCGCCTCTTCCTGCACCGTAAAGACGAGTAAGAGCGGGGGATGTGGCAATGCTTGCTCGACAAGTCGCCGCAACACTTCGAGAATAACCACAATGCCTGCCGCATCGTCGGCTCCGAGGTTGGTTGTGCCATCGCTATACAAAATCCCGTCGCGCAGTATCGGCTGATGACCCAATCCGGGCGGCACACGATCCATATGCGCGTTGAGCAGAAGCGTCTCCCCGTGTTGACCATTGTCCACGAATGTTGCGATAAGGTTGCCTGCTTCGTCTATGTGTGCATGAAGACCGAGGGCCGCGAGCTGCTGTTCCAGGTAGTGACGCACCTGTTCCTCGTGGCCCGATGTGCTGGGAATGCCGATGAGTTCGATAAGTGTCTGCGAGAGACGAGCAAAAGACATGGTAGACCCTTTCCAAAAAGAAAAACGTGCTTTCCAGTATGTTTCTACTCTATTATACGCCTGCCGTAGATGGGCGTAGCTTTGCTCATTGTCTCTTGAGGACATTTCAGTTATAATGCGTCAAACATACTTATACGTGCCAATATATTTATATTGTATTTCTATAGAGGGGAATTTCCGTCTATGTCTCGTAGTTCAACAGAGGTAATGGGAATACCAGAGGAACTTTTCTACTGGGTGCCGGATGAGATGGTTGTAGTTGTTCGTCTGCCCCGTATTCCCATCGATGATACACAGGATACCGTAGCCGAACAGGTTCGCGCTCAACTCAATGTTTTCCTCGCACCCTATGGCGTCACGCTCGAAGCGTATGGAACCTATGGACGCTGGGTAGATACGCCTGCGATGCCGCCGATACGTCGGCGTTCGTTTATTTTCGGGCTACACAAAAAGCAACCATTGCTCGCGATTTTCCTGCACGCCCGCCGTACTAGCCCAACGGTGGCAGACCCTCTGCCGCTCGCGCTCTCTCATATGCAAGCGCGTTTGGAGCAACTCGCGAAGGTGGGGCTACATGTCGTCTCAGCTATGCCAAACTGGTTGGTGACTGCCGCGCCGCTTCTGTACGCCAATGGTGGCGCGGCAGTTCCGCCACATCCCGCTCCTGCTCTCGACGTACCAGCACCCAATAACATGTTGCTGGGGTGGCGCGTCGGGTTGACGGATGCGAATATGACGCTGGATACAAAGGGCGGTGAGGACGTGCTGGTCGCGGTCCTCGATACCGCGCACCATCCTGACCGTATCCGCAGTGCCGCGAGCCGCCTGGAATTGCGGCGCAACTGGCTGCTGCAACGGCTCGCCACCGATTTACGCAACGAAGATGGCTCGTTCGCGGTGGAATATGATCGTTACCCCGTCAGCAATGATGTGCGTTCGGGCCGTGACCGCTATGGTGAGGAGAAATATTATCTCATGCCCGATCATGGCGTCTCTGTGACGGGTCTCATTCGCGATGTCGCGCCTCGCGCTCGTATTCGCCTCGTTCGCATTCTCAATGATTACGGCGGTTGCGACCTCTACAATGTCTTCGCGGCCCTGACCGATCTTGAGCGTGAACTGGTTTCTGGCTCGATTCGTCGGCTTATCATCAATCTCAGTATCACTATCATGCCCGACATTCGCCGCTTGCCCTTTCTCTGGTTCGACAATCGGCAGTGGTCTACAACGCAACTCTACGGCGTCACGCGCGTGCTGAACCATATAGAGGAAGGGCTACGCTTGTTGTTCGAGAGCTTATACGCGCATGGTGCGCTGGTCATCGCGGCGGCTGGCAACGACTCGCTGAAAGCAGTGCAACAGGCGCAAGCACCACGTCCGCCGCGTTCTCCTGCTCGCTACGAGACGACGCTGGGCGTGACATCGGTGAATAGTACCTTCGCGCCCTCGAATTTCGCCAACTCTGCTAGCATTCCACCATTCGATTCGGGGGTCGCAACATTTGGCGGTGATGGTGTGGGGATAGAAGACAGTAACGCGCTTCCCGACGCTGTACGTGGCGTGTATATCTCGCCAACGTTCCCAATGGGTGAGCAAAACAGTTCGGGGTGGGCTGATTGGAGTGGCACATCCTTCTCGACGGCGATTGTGAGCGGGCTTGCGACACATTTGATGGCGCAAGGGTGGTCCGCGTCAAACATTATTACACGCCTTTCGGCAGGGCCGGAGCGCAAAAGCGAAGCTCTCTATGGCCCAATGCCAGATGAGCCAAGCCTGCTGACAAACGTCATTCGCGTACAGCAACGCTTTGGTCTATGAGGAGTAAGCAGGAATAAACGCTCTTTTGCTCTTGTTGAAATCTCGTGTAGGGGGATGTTTGCGCGTATAACCTTGACGCTTCATTGTATGTGACTTATAATGAAGATACGTGGAACACGAAGAACATCCAATATCCAAGTGTAGAAAAACAAGCGGGGTAAATTCCCAATTCTTCTTTGAGAGGAAAGATACATGATCGAACAGAATCAGCACGTGGTGATCGAGACAACTGCGATTAGTATGACAACGGCGGCGGTAGACAAGGTAAGTGAACTCCTCAAGCAGGAAAACGACCCAAGTCTTGGCCTTCGTATCTTCGTTGCTGGCGGCGGTTGCTCCGGCCTTCAATATGGTATGACGCTTGACGAAGAGCAAGAGGGTGACACCACCATCGCGCTTCATGGCTTCAACGTTTTCGTTGACGAGATGAGCGTTGGCTATATCTCTGGCAGCGAAGTGGATTATGTCGACAGCTTGATGGGTGCTGGCTTCACCGTCAACAACCCGAACGCGGTTTCAACCTGTGGTTGTGGACATTCCTTCAAGACGGCGGAAGACAGTGGTCAGTCCCGCAGTTGCGGTTGTGGTCACTAAGCGGAACATCTGATGTGGTGCATATGCGAGTAGTACAACCACAAACGAATGAGAGAAAAGCGGTTTTCCCTGACGTATATTTCTATGTCAGAGAGAACCGTTTTCGTTCTATTGAATGAAGAGTACTAGTGAGGAGTGTTCATGAGCGACAGGCTTGCACATCGTCCCCGTTATCACGGCCCATTCAATCGCATTCATCCTTCGCAGTATACGCAAAAAGAATTTCTCCGCAATCGTTGGACGTACCGACGCCAGACCCTCTCCTATGAAAAACACACGCTTGGCTACAGTCTTGCCTTTGTGCCAACCAGTTACACCTTTGTGCGTGATCTCTTTACGCGCTACGCATAGAAAAAGAGCAGATGCGCGAAAATAGCTTCTCGCGCATCTGCTTCCTCATCCTTCTTCCTCTTCTTGTGCTTGCTCGGTGCTATCAGCAGAGGTAGCTATCATGCGCGTGACTAAGCCTACCATGTCGCTGGTAAATTTCGAGTTCGCCACAACTTTCGCGGCCCCCGCTTGTAGTGCCTTCGCGCGTGCCTCTAAGTCCATGTGTGACCCGAAGGCCAGTACAGGGATCGTTTGTGCTTTCGTCAGGCGAATTGCTGCTTCCCAATCTACGCCTTGAATCGCCGTGTTGATAAGCACAAGGGCGGGTTTCTCGTCTGTGGCAAGCTGTTGCTCGAACGCGGGAAGTGCGCGTACCGTTGTGACATCCATCGCGTGATGGCGCAACGTATCGCGTATCTTCACCGAAAAAAACAGGTCTTTTTCTAACGCTAGAATGCGTGTTGTCATGAGGGTATCCTAATCATCCGAACGTTCATAGACCGGACGGCGAAACCTGTCGCCCAACTCTTGATTGATGACATCTATATCCAGATAAAGGTCGGGCGAAAGGATATGATGCGTGCCGTTACAATACGGTTTGTCGCACTTCTTGAAATGGCTTGTTTCAAAAATCAGGTTGCCGTCCTCAACGGTCATCCAGATATGCTTCCGGGAGTAGCCGTCACCCCATTTGAGTAGCAGACCACCGCCGTACTCATCGAAGCGTCCCTGGCCGTAGAGATAATCGCGATTGAACATGTCCAGCACTTCGCGTACTCTACTGGCGTTGATAACGCGTGCCACCGTCGGGGCCATATGCGTCGTCGCCTCTTGCGCGAGGTCTTCTTTGGGAATAAACAACTGGCGTGCGGTTCCCTGCTCCTCGCGAATCATCTGCTGAATCGCGTGTCCCTCTTCGTTCGAGAGTCCATGCCCCTTCCCTAGAATAGGCCCCTTCTTCTGGTGACGCTCGTCATTATATGAACCACTCATGGTAAAAACTCCTTCTCTTTGCCCGTTTCGCGCTACTATTTGCTGTATCTATTCTTTTACTGTACCACGCAAAGCGCGATTGTGCCACAAACAGCATAGGTACAGCATGTACAAAAAATTCCTTGAACATACAGTTTACAGATATTGTATTTTATGGAAAATGCTTGCGTTTGGCAATGCATAAACAGTATACTTAGGAGATGGAAGAAGAGCAGATACCAGTGATTGTGATCGATGATACACCCGTTAAGCGGCGCGGCGTGTGCGAGTTTGTGGAAGAGACTCCACACCTTTCGCTCTACGCGCAAGTGAGTGACATCGACAGCGCAATCAAACTTATAGAGAAGCTTGCACAAGAGCAGTTCAAAGGGCCACAGGTGCCGCGCTGGTTGGTACTCTCCGATCTGCGACTGGGCAACGGCAATGGTGTTGAACTGGGCCGTGTGCTGCTTGACCTCGCGCCCACGTTGCGCGTCGTCATTTACACACAAGATCCCAGTTGGACGCTTGCCGCCGAGGTATTTCGTCAGGAATATACTAAACGTGGCACACCTCGTAGTGCTAGCAGAGGTACAGGGCGGACGCAGGGGTTGCACGGCTATGCCTTATTTAACAACATGGACCCCTCTTATCTTGAACGTATCGCCGCCACCGTCGTCTATCGTAACGAGACGTTCATTGACCCTGAAGTGCTCAACTATCTACTCAAACGACTACGCGGACAACGACTGACGCCGCGTCAGGAAGAATGCGCCGCGCTCATTGCGCGAGGACTAAGCAACGACGACATTGCCGTTCGCATGAGCTTTCTCAACGCGAAAGGCAAGCCAAATATCGGGCCACTTGAAAATATTGTGAGCGAACTCTACAACTTCTTTTCAATAGAGGGAGCACCTAGCGACCCAGGGCGTCGTGTGTTGCTTGCTCATGCATACGAGGCATATGCCGGCTTGCGTGATGATGTGAACGCGTCAGATTAACCCTATGTGCCATGTTGCACGCGCGATTCCAGCAGCGGGCCAGTGTCGATATTATTGGCTTGACGGTGCAAGGGAATGCGTAGTAGCACTCTTGTGCCGTGATCGGGTTGTGAACGTGGTATCGATTGAATCGCGACCACTCCATCGGCCTCTTTCGCCTTGAGTTGGGCCTTGAAGAGGCTCGTCTTCTCTGGCGGCACGTCTCTGGGATCGAAGCCGCGCCCATCATCGGAGATAAGCACCTCTAATATATCGTTAGTGTTGAGCGTGCGAACCGTCGCGAAGCTAGCACCCGCGTGGTTGTAAATGTTGAGAAGTGATTGCGTGACCGTATATGAAATCGCCTCGGCAACCTTTGCTCCTTCATCTGTCTGTTCCAGGTCGGCACTCAGTGTGTCCAATGCCCACAGGTCAGATTGCACCTTTAAGGATGATTCGGGATGAAGGGCGGGCAAGTCCTCGCGAATCAGTTTTTCAAGATGAAGCCGTAGGCCGAGGCTCCGACGCTGGTAGGCATCCTCAACCAGCAGTTGGAGGCCGCGCAGGTCGCCCTCTAGTTCTTCGCTAATCTTACGTACCTTGCCCAGTGCCTCGACAATCGGTTGAACCGCGACCTTGTGTTCCGCGTCCTGCTCTGCCTCGACCCGTAATTTGTGTTGCCAGTGACCAAGCAGTGAGCGGATACGGAGTGCCTGCTGCTTGGGTTGGTCGTGAATGCGTTGCGATAGCAGTGAGCGGAGGTGGGCATCCGCGTGTAGCAAAAGCGAGGTTGCCTGCTTTAAGTCGCGGTTGACCTGCTGTACTTCGTTGTTAACTCTCCGCAATTCTTCCGCCGTGCGCTGTTGCTGCTGTAATGCCGCTTCGCGTTGTTCCAATGTGAGGTGCAACTGGTCAACCAGACGTAGCGTGCGAATAGCATACGCGAGCAGAATAGGGTACACCGTCGCCAATGCATAGAAGATTGGCAGAGGTAACAGTGTCTGCCCATTGAGGAGGATAGGAAGCACCCCAAAGCAGAAACCCAGGCCAACGCCCCCTATCCAGAGTGTTAGAAGATCGCCAACGCGCTTGCGTACACGCGTTGGGATAAAATCATGTGAGTGTTTGCTCTTCCCGCTTGGAAACAAATGGCCCGCGTGAATAAGCGAACGCACGCCAATCCCAAAACTGATGACGCCGCCAAGCACGCCATAGCTCAGACTAATCGTGAGGTTGGGTCGCGTTGGGATATGTTGCCCGAAGAAGATATAAGAACTCCACTCATAGGCGAGGAGCGCGAGAATAGGCAGGTAGGGCAGACCGTCAACCGCCATACTTGGCATTCTTTCCATACTCAACGCCTCTGGTCGATACGTCAGGCTCAGGTGAACAAAAGCGGCACCAAGTAAGGCAAACGACGGAATCCATAGCAACTGGAAAACGGCATCTGCTGAATAGGCGACCTGCACATTGCCCCAGTGACTATAAAAGAGGAGCAACATCGCGGGCGGCAAAAGCGTCATACCCTCAACCGCGCCCGTCCATTCGCTTGCCGTCATGAGCAGAATCGCGCCGATCATAAGCCAGCTCAGACCGGCGAGGAAAGCTAGGCCATAATCTTGCCACCACATGTCCCAGGTGAAGATATAGGCGGGACGTGTGAAGGTCGTCTGTTGCCCGTTGCTATTGAGTAATGTGTACGTGATGATATCGCCCTGATGAGCATGAGCGTATACATTCATGAGACCCGTTGGGCCAGCCTGATTGTTCGCGGTTAGAATGTGTGTGTTGCTGGTCAGAGAGTTTGCGGTGGCCTTAGAGGGCGGCAATTGCGCGGGTGTGGAGACAACAACAACCTGACCGTCTGTATCGACGGCCCAGATAAATCCGCCGAACACTTTGCCGACCTCGCCAAGTAAGCGTATATGGCCCGTCGCGCCGATAAGTAATAGAGCCAGCGCAATGACGATGTAGACCACGATAAAGCGGGGCCGCAGACGTTTCCACCATGATTCAATTGTATCAGAGAATGAAGTAGACACGTCTTAGTGTAGCATGTTTATGGCCCCTTCCGCAAGACGAAGGTTTCACATACCGCTTGAAAAAAGCACCTTGTTGTGCTATACTAAGATGAGAATAGTTGCACGCATGTACAGGTATTCAGAAGAGGACAATGTTTATGATCGCGTCATCAACGAAAACGGCCCAGGGAACGCTGCAACGAGATATATGTCAGGAACGTACTGTTCATACCGAGCATGTGCGAGCGGTACGTCGTAACCTGCTTGCCGATGAAGAGGCTACGCACATCGCCGCGCTCTTCTCTGTGCTGAGCGATCCAACGCGGTTACAGGTTGTTCATGCGTTACTCTACGCGCCGACCGGTGAGTTGTGTGTTTGTGATCTTGCGACGGGACTTGGGCGCGACGATACCACTATCTCGCACCAACTGCGCGTTCTTCGCAATCAAAAAGTCGTTGCTATGCGGAAAGCGGGACGCGTTGTGTACTATCGGCTTGTCGATGAACATATTCGGCACCTGCTGCGTATGGGCATCGCGCACGCCAGCGAGTCTTCTGTAGTACCGCTTGATGCAGAAACAGAGGTGTCCGTATGAGCAGCATTCAAGGCACTACTGGTCACGCTGATGTGCATGACCACGCCGAACATGACCACACGCATGGCATGGCGAAGAAGACGCTTCGTATAGCCTTTTTTCTTACTATCGCAATCTTGCTGGTGGAGCTGCTTGGTGGCTTTTTCGCTAACTCGCTGGCTCTGCTCTCGGATGCTGGTCATGTTGTAACTGACCTATTCGCGCTCGGCCTCGCGTGGTTCGCGACGGTACAGGCGGAGCGACCCGCGAACGCGCAAAAGACGTTTGGCTATCACCGTGTCGGTATTCTCGCGGCACTCGCCAATGCGGTGACGCTTATTCTTGTCGCCGTCGCGATCTGCTGGTCTGCGGCTCAACGCTTTCAGCATCCTGAACCAGTGCAACCATTTATCATGTTTGTGTCGTCAGGTATCGGCATCGCAATCAACCTGTTTATTGGCTTTGGCCTTCGCAAAGAGGAGCACAACGTCAACATTCGTGCTGCCGCGCTTCACGTTTTCGGTGACGTTGGTGTTTCTGTCGGCGTTATCGTCGCGGGCGTAATTATCCTCTTGACGAAATGGACGCCACTTGACCCTATTCTCTCCATCGTAATCTCTTTACTTATTGTCGTGAGTTCATTGCCTATCTTGCGTGAAACGGCGGATATTCTGCTGGAGTCCACGCCTAAAGGTATCGCAATTCCGCAGCTTGTCGCGAATATGAAGCAGGTAAGCGGCGTTAAAGAGGTACATGATCTGCATGTGTGGAGCATCACGAGTGGCATGTATGCTCTCTCCTGCCATGTGGTTATAGACGATTTGCCGCCAAGTGGTAGTTCGCCAATTCTGCAAATGCTCAAGAATGTATTATATGAGCAGTATCATATCGATCACACAACAATACAGTTCGAGTGCCGCACGCAGGGAGCCAGTTGCACGGAAAAAGAACTGTATTGTTGTATGGGAACGACAAAAGAAGAGGCTCAGATACTGCCTGAACGTAGTTTATAAACCTTTATCGCGATCTGAAGCGTGAGCCAGTTGCCACGCTCTTGCAGATCGATTTCGCAGAGTGATTGCAGGCGGTCAAGACGCTGAATCAGCGTGTTGCGATGCACAAAGAGTCGCTCAGAGGTCTTTGTCAGGTTGCCCGCGCATTCCAGATATACCTCCAGTGTGCCGAGCAGGTCAGTGTTTTTGCGCTGATCGTAGCTGTCGATCAGCGCGATCTGCTCCTGATAGACATCGCGTAAATCGTCCATCCGCGCGATTTTGTAGAGGTAGCGATACACGCCAAGATCGTTAAAATGTGTGACGAGTGGCAATGCATGGACGGTCTCAGCTTCCTCTTTTGGTTGCATATTCTGCCCCATTTGCAGTGCTTCATTCGCTTCCGCGAAGCCGCGCCGATAGTCACTACTGTTCTGACAGGCATTGCCAATGCCGAGCGAGAGTTGAACGGTGTACTCGTTTTGCGTCTGTCGCGCTACTTCGTAGAGCCATGCTTTGAGACGTGTGCCTGTCGGGTCTTTGCTAAGCGCGATGATGCAAGTGAGCACATTTTCGTGTTCGTAGAGCAGTGAACCGACATAGCTATCCTGAACACGGCGGCGGAAAATACTCGCGATACGTTTGTAAATTGCTTGCACATGTACCCCTTGCGCGTATCCGTCATCGCCTACCGCCTCCTGTGTCCGCCTACTCTCCTTGCTATTCGCTCCACTCGCGGTTTCACTCTTCCGCGCCTCTACATGCGAGATTTCAACAATGACTACCGCATGTGAGCGGGTGAGATCGCACCCCAGAAAACTCGCCCGTTGTCGTAACGAGTCTTCCGAGTCCATCGTTCCCTGCATGAGATCATCAAAAAAGCCCTTGACCAGGTTTTTCTGAGCTAGTTGATTGACAAGATGGCTATTTTTAATCGCGATTGCGGCCTGATTCGCGATTGTCGTGAGGAGAGTCTGATCCTCCATTGTGTACCGACGTGGTTTCGTGGAATAGCAGTTAATCAAGCCCAGATGCTCTGTTCCTGCGATGAGGGGTGCGGAGATTAGGGTTTTGTAGAGGCCATCCTGAACAGGATTGAGGCGCGTAAGCGCATAATCGCTCATTGTGGCATAGGAGTTGTTGCCATTGGTACTCCCTGTACTTTTGTCGGCGCGAAGCGAGACTTCGTGTAGTTCGTTCAGGTGCTCAAGAACTGTGCGGTCAACATCAATCGCTTGAAAGCTGGCGCGGCCATTGAGGTTGGGCGAGGTTGCTCGCACCACAAGTCGCCTGATATGTCGCGCCGCCTCCGTCTCGCGTTCGCGTGATTGATCCATCAGCATAATCACGCACAGATCGACCTCCATAATCTGGACGGTCAAGGTCGCGAGTGAACGTAGCATATCGTCGAGATAGAGGCCCGAACTAATCGTCTGGCTCAAAACTGAGAGCGAAGTGAGGATGCTCAGTTTGCGCTGTGTGTTCTCGTAGAGTTGCGCGTTCTCTATCGCGCTCGCCACCAGAACCGCGATGTTGCTGACAAACCGATGATGCTCTTCCGTGAATTCGTGGGGTGCTACCGCCTGTAGCGTAATCACGCCGAGCAGGTGCCGCTCTTTCGTGATGATCGGGACGGTGAGGATCGACTGAAATTTTTCCTCTTCCAGTTCCGGGAAATACTGAAAGCGTGGGTCATTCATGGCCTCATCTTTGAGAAAGACTGGCGTGCGATGTAAGGCAACCCAACCCGCGATACCTTCGCCCAGTGCCATCTCGATCTTTCCTACAAGATGCTGATGGTGTCTAGTTGCACTCGCGAGGACGAGCCGCTCTTTTTCTCGGTTATACATGTAGATAAATGCCATCTGGCAATGTGTAGCGCGAACAACAGCGTTCACAAGATGATGAAGAACATCATCCAATCTCAGCGTTGAGCCGACAGTTGAGAGCACTTCATTGAGCAAGACATTCTCTTGTGTGCGTATCTCAAGTGCGTGTTGCAGGGCAATTTTCTCCTGACGAAGTTGCTCTAGCGCAAGCTCGCCATGATTTGTCGCGGTCTGGAGAAGCTGCTGATTGGTGTCGGCTTTAGAAGACATGCAACCTCCGGTCACAGTACGGGTGACGTCAAATAGGTAGGTGGTGGTCTTGTCATTTTACAAGTTGGTAAGAACGCTCTACAGAGACATTTTTGTATACAAGAAAGCGACCAGCATGATGATAGTCACGTCATCACGTTGGTCGCCCCATTGCGTTCGCTTTACGTGTAGTTACTCTGTACATATTTGTTCTCTTACCATTGTACACATTTTCTGTAGCTGCGTCCAGAGTTTTGCTTGTTCAGCTATATGATCGTGATGACACTGCCTGTTGATCTGCTATAATGGGGGCGTTCAAACGAACTTGACGTATAACGTTACGTGTTTCTCCATCTCCAACATTTTGTACAAAGGGAACCATTTATGGTGTATTGAAGAAGGCAAGCCCGCCGACTTTCTTGTGCTCGACGCGCTATCCGCGTTTGAAGCTATTCGTCTTATACCGGCCCGTCTGCACGTCTTCAAAGCAGGACGTGTAATCGCCTCAACCACACCCGCTAAAAGCGTGGTCATGCGGAACGCGGAGAGTCAGGGGCAAGAGGTAACATTTCGGCCTGAACAGTAGTGGCTAGCTGCCAAGAATGTTTACCGCGCGTGCCGCGAGTCCCGCGACGACAACGAGCGAAATCAGTGACTCAATCATCATCAAGACCTTTGCCGCACGACTCAAAGGGGCCGTATCGGTTGGGCTAAAAGCTGTCGCGGTATTAAACGCGAGAAAGACATAATCAATGAAATGAGGTGCCCAACCTTTTGCATCGCCGCTTGTCTGCTGCGGAAACATAAAATCCGTCGCCTTGTGACCCGTCTGGTGCCGTTTGAGCGGGCCACCACCATCAAGCTCCCAGTACCATAGGCCAAAGACAAGAATGTTGGAAATCCAGAGAATAGCCGCGTCACGCACAAGGGTGATTGATTGCCCCCCTTTCTCATGCGGAAGTTGTGCGAGTAACAGCGTTATACTGGCGACAAGCGCGAGTGTCGCGATGCCTGCTAATAAAAAACCGAGTACGCGGAGCAGTCTATGGGGAAGACGACGGCGCATGAGAAGCGAATAGGCGAAAGGAAGGATAAGGGCAGTTTCAAGAACAAGCGGTAGCCATGGTGGAAGAAAGACGACAGTCAGTTTTGGCGAAATGAACAGGTAGAGGACGCCAAGCGAGAGAATGCCGAGAATGGCGGCCCACCGTTGTAGCAAAAGTGTCATAAACATCCTGTGTTCACTGCCAGTGCTGGAAAACGGGTTTAGCTTCTTTTCAAGTGCTTCACTTGCGGTGGCGTCTGCCGACTGTATGTCTTTCATATCATCCCCTTTGAAACAATGATGACTTTTGCGATTGTGCGATAAAAAAATGGCACAAATAGTGAACGCATTTTCGCATATATTCCGTGTCTTTGCAAGAAACTAGATACTGCCCTTAGCAAAAAATCCTTTTCCTCATGACAATCTTCCCATTGAAGCTGTGTTTTCGCTATAACTAGCAACGTTTCTGGTATACTATTTTGTATTACAACGGGCGGTGATGTAACGCAGGCGAGGAGCGTGGTGATGGTTGGAAGATTGGGGTAAAGGGTATGTTAGATGTGGAACAGGTAGAGATGGGGATAACGTTAGCCATAAGTGTGTCATTACTGGTAGAGGAATGTAGCGCGATTACCGACTACCGTATATTGCGCGATAGCCTTCCCCGCAGGCTTGCCTCTTTGCTCAAGTGTCGTTGCGTATTGCTCTATCAAAAAGTCGGCGAGACCCTGCAATTCGCCTCTGGCACATATGACGACAAGCCGGGGTGGTCTGCCGCCCTTCTTGCAGTCGTCCATATCAACCCCATCGCGCTCAATAGTGATGTGCCAGAAGCTCAGGCATGGCGGAACCGCGCTGCAATCACTGCTCCCGCACTCGTGCCAACTCTTGTTGCGGTTCCGCTTATGTATCGGCAACGCTGCACTGGCGTCCTTGTCGCTCTGCGCGGCGATGCTGGCCTCTCTTCAGCTGAGCGGTACGAGAGCTGCTGGACGGAGGACGATATCCCGAAAGTGACCGCAATAGCGAGTGTTGTTGCTCTCTTACTAGAAAACACACGTCTGCTGGAGCGTGATCGTGAACGCGTCCATGCGCTCTCATTACTCACCACCATCAGCCGCCAGATGACCTATTCGCTGTACGAGATAGAGCGGTTGAGAACGCTTGTCACGTATCATGTACGAGAGGTTACACGCGTTGACTTCTGCGACATGCTGGATTTCACGCAACCTGCTGAACGGCCTTCGGAACTTGCGCCTGAACTCTGTGCCGCGCTTCTGGACTATTTCAATGAGCAACAGTCTTCGCAACCACTTGTGCTTGAGCGGCCGGGTGATGGCACTATGCCTCACGCGCTCGCGTTGTTACAGCATATTCCCCCGACCATCAAAACGTTCTTCGCGTTTCCGCTTCTGCGAACGCGCCCGCTTCCCGTTGCGGGACGCACTCCACGCAAAACAAGTGGCAGCAAGCCGCCAGTGACAAGCGTGCTGGGCGTTATCGTCGGTGGGTATCAACAGGCGTGGAAATTGCGGCGCGAAGAGGCACTCTTGTTGCAGGTTGTCGCGGGTCAGGCGAGCGCGGTACTGGAAAACATGCACCTTGTAGCAGAGGTGACGGAAGCACGCAATCAGGCGAGAAAACTGTTGCGTCAGGTTCTGGAAGATCAACGCTTGAAAGAATTGATTCTCAAGAGCATTCCCAGTGGACTCGTTACCATCGATATGCATGGCCATATCACAACGTATAATCACGCTGCCGAAACTATTCTTGGCTATCACCTGCACAAGGTTGTCGGTAAATCGTTGCATGATCTGCTCAACATGCAAATGCTGCCCGTTGTTAAAGAGTCGCATTATTTTCTCAACGCGGCCTCATCGCCCTTGCGAAAAGATGCACTCCACTACGTTCTGAGTACTGGTGAGGCACAAAGTGGAACGCTCATTACAGCAGGTTACACTGGGCAGGAGCTGGTGCTGGACATGAACGTGCAGGCACTGTGTGATAATAAAGGAAAGCAGGTTGGCGCGTTGACAACGTTCAGCGATGTAACCTCGGTTCATCGATTGGAAGAGGAAAAACGCCGTCTGGATCGGCTGGCCTCGCTTGGCGAAATGGCGGCGAATGTCGCGCATGAGGTGCGTAACCCACTTGTCTCGATAAAAACGTCCATTCAAATGCTTATGGATGACCTCGCAGATGACACGCCACAGGGTGTCGTATTGGCGCAAGAGTCAACGCTGGTCATGCTCAAAGAAGTGGAACGCTTAGACGCTATTGTGCGAGACATGCTGCTCTTCGCGAAACCACGCCAATTGCATCGTACCCCCTGTGACATGCCAGCTTTAAGCGATCACGTCCTGCGCCTCATGGAAACGCAGTGTGCGAACGCGCATATATCGGTAGAGCGTCACTATGCCGCTGTCCCTCTATTACTGGTAGATATGGGCCAGATAGAGCAGGTGTTATTTAACCTGTACGCAAATGCGCTACAGGCAATGACAGAGGGTGGCATCCTGACCATTACCTGCGCTCTGGTTGCAGAGCATGAGCCATGCCAGAAGCCGCGTTCTGACATGCGACAATGGCTAGAATTGCGCGTTACGGACACGGGAACAGGCATCTCGGTGGAAGCTCTTGAACATATTTATCAACCATTTTTTACCACAAAGGCTCATGGCATCGGATTAGGGTTGCCCATTACACGCCGTTTTATTGAAGATCATGGCGGCGTGCTGCGCGTGAAAAGTCAGACGGGGCAAGGTACAACCATGACTGTGTGTCTGCCTGTGCTTATGCCGACACAAGAGGAAGAGTGAGGAAGAGAAATTGGCACTTACTATTTTAATCATTGACGACGAGCCGCACCTGCCACATCAATTCGCACGCTATTTGCGGAAACGTGGCTATGAAGTCTACACTGCGGCTGATGGTGAGGCGGGCCTGCGAGAACTTCAAAAGTACACGATTGACCTTGTGCTGCTTGATGTACGTTTGCCCAAAATGGGAGGTTTGGAGGTACTTGCCGAAGCTCGCAAGCTCGAAGCAGAGTTGCCAGTAGTGATGCTGACCGCTTACGGTGATGTACAGACGGCCGTTGCCGCGATGAAGTTGGGCGCGGTAGATTATCTGCTCAAAGGTTTTGATCTTGAGGAACTGTTGCTTGTCGTGAAACGCGCCCTCGAAACGAGCGCAATGTCGCGTGAACTACGCCAGTTGCGCCGTGAACGTAGCGATAAGTATCGTTTTCAATACCTCATTGGATGCAGTGAAAGGATGCGTGCCGTCTTCGATATGGTCGCGAAAGTTGCGCGGAACGACACTGCGTCGATTCTTATCGTGGGCGAGAGTGGAACGGGCAAAGAGGTCGTGGCCCACGCCATTCATGAACAGAGTCCGCGAGCCTCTGGCCCATTTCATCCATTAAACTGTGCCGCCATTCCCAGTCATCTTTTAGAAAGCGAGCTATTCGGGCATGAGCAATACGCCTTTACCGACGCGAAGAAGCAGAAGCGCGGTCTGCTAGAGCTTGCCGAAGGGGGAACACTCTTCCTCGACGAAATTGGCGAAATGCCTGTGGACATGCAGGCAAAACTCTTGCGGGTCTTGGAGACGCGTTCGTTTTTTCGGCTTGGGGGAAACAAAGAAGTTACGATTAACGTGCGTGTCCTCGCTGCCACAAATCGCAACATTGAGCAGGCAATGAAGCAGGGGGCCTTCCGTTCTGATCTTTATTTCCGCCTGGCGGTGCTAGAAATTCTGCTGCCACCATTGCGTGAGCGACCAGAAGACATCCTACTTTTCGCCCTGCGCTTCATTGACGACTTCAACAAATCGCTGGGCCGCACCGTGCGACGTATTGACCCGGAGGCACAACGTTTCTTGCAGGCGTATAGCTGGCCCGGCAATGTGCGAGAAGTGAAGAACGTAATTGAACGCGCGATGATTCTTAGCAGTGCCGACGAACTGTTCGCCCACCATCTGCCTGCTGAGATCGTAGGGGCGGCGAAAGCGCGTACAACGCATCGTGCGGACTCTTTAGATCAGTGGTTACAGGCGCGACCCGTCGGCCCTTTTACCTTTGAAGAGGTCAGTAGACGGGTTGAGCAACACATGGTGCGAACCGCATTGGAGGCCGCGCACCATAATCGTGTACGCGCCACGCAATTGCTTGGCCTCGCGAAAGTGGATCAACTCCGCTATCTTATAAACAAATACGCGATAGAGTGCAAAGGGAGGGGATGAATTATCTATGGATATAGCAGTTAGACACAATGTAAATAGTGTTTTCAATTGTCACTATCACGTCGTCTTTTGCCCAAAGTACCGACGCAAGGTACTGGCGAATGGTATAGACGTGAGACTGAAACAAATACCTCTTGAAACTATTCAGAAACGGAGACAAGAGATGATTAGCGTCGAGGTCATGCCCGATCATGTTCATCCGCTTGTCAGTCGTGACCCACAATTTGGGATACACCGCCTCACTAAGTATATCAAGGGAACCTCTTCACGCTATCTGCGTCAAGAATTCCCTAACCTCAAAACTCGGTTATCTTCGTTGTGGACAAATTTCTATCTACGTATGAGGAGGATGTCAAGAGTTATAGGCTTTGCTTTCGTCATATGGCAATGAGAGCAATTCCCCTTCGATTTCTTGCCAGACAGCAAGCTCGGCTTCTGCATTCGTCAGATGAACATTCTTTTGCCTGGCCTCGTATGTTTTTCTTCTAACGCGGTCTCTGAACGTGCGAATAATTGGTTTTTGCGTTGCTGGCCGAGGCACAAAACGTAGTTCAATCATGGAGCGTGGGTAAAAGTCTTTTTCGTCGAAAGCGAGGGAAATAAGGTTCGCGAAATCTTCCAGGAGCAGGACGCGCTCCTGCGTGAAGTGTGCTTCCTGTGTACTTGCCGCCAGCAGGCAACCAGCGATCTTGCTTTTGAATAGGATAGGTTGCGCGAGCGCACTTATTTCAAACTCGCCTTGATAGGCGGGAACGTTTTTCCCTTCCCGCAGGTCGTTGTCATTGACAAAATGACGTACTTCGGTGGCATAGCCTGACATGGATTCCAGCCCAAGAAAGAGGACATCGTGTTCGAGGTCAGCCGTCCAGGGTGGCGTACCCTTTCCGGCACACTCGCGAATACTACGAACTTTTCCATCGCGCGGTGGCATACAGCGAATGAGCTTGACCGATAGTCCGACCTTGTTTGGGTCAAGTTGGAGGAGTGCCTGGGTAAGAATATTATTGCTCATGTTCCAAAAGCGTGAGGTTTCGGTTATGGTGGTACGAAGGTTGAAAATACTCGCAAAGAAATCCGATGGGACACGTTCATCGGTATCGCTTTTGAGCCAGGTACGAATTTCAGTATAAGTTTTTTCTAGCGCGAGCACAATCTCTTCGCGATGTTGCGGTTGAAGAGCGCGAACAAGCCAAATCAAGTGCTGGCGTTGTGGATTGGACTTTCCATTTGCCCAGCGTGTCAGCGTCATATCAGACACACCCAACACGGTAGCGAGACGCTTACGCTCGGCTACTGACTTGACGATACCGCGCAAAACAAGTGTCCAGGGTTGAGGTGATTTCGTCATATATAGTACCTCTTTTACACTACTCGTATGATTTCGATGCTTAATCACATAATAACAGAGGAAACTAGATGCGTCAATATAGCAAGTGACGTGAAAATAGCGGAAAGGATAGCAGGTAATATATGATAAAATGTATACTAGTAGCGGACGATGATAAAGACGTGCGAGAAATTCTCTCATTTGTTCTGGGGCGCATCGGCTTTGAAGTGCTAGTTGTGAGCAATGGAGGGCATCTTCAGCGCATAGTACGCCAGCGTGTACCCGATCTTATTATTCTGGATGTCATGATGCCAGGTGAGGATGGGTACAACCTGTGCAGGTACTTACGCCACGAGCCTTTGACACAACATGTTCCTATTATGATTATGACTGCTCACACAGAGGAGATTTATCAGCGTCTTAGCGTGGACGTTGGCGCGACTCATCATATCACGAAGCCATTTCATCCTCTTGCCCTTGCTGAAAAGGTCAAAGCTCTTCTTGAGGATGAGGATGTACAAAATTGAGGTCGAAACTACTTGTCTATACGCTCAAAACTTGGTATTATTACAATCAAGAGTGTCCTGTCAAATTCAAGGAAGCAGTGCGATCATGCCAAATAAATATGAACGCGAGATCGAAGAGATTCTGCGTAATCTGGAGCAAACAGAGCCAAAGGCGGGTATTGGGCAAAAGTTCAATGAGCGCATTCGGCGCAAGCCTGCTCCGCGCGTGCGCCCGCGTCCAAGCAGCAATTTCTCTCTTGCTCTGACTGTCTCGGATCGGTTACTAATGACCGCGATTGGCATTGCGCTCGTCGCTGGTGGGTTTGCCTTTTTCGTTGATGGCCCCTCGGTGGTAACGGGTGTGCTTGCGATTGTGGGGCTTGTGTGTGTGATCCTGGTAGCCTGCTCGCAGCTTGTATTTCGCTCGCGCCGTCCGTCAGCGGTGCGTTACGGCAACGTCACAATCACGCCTCTGCGCCGAGGCCCATTCCATACACTCCTCACCCGTTGGAACCTGTTCATGCTCAAAATGCGCTATCACAGGCGAAATGTACGTTAGGGCAGCCCGCTCAAATACCTTTCACCTGTGTGTCAGAAAAGTGCTTGACAGACATTCCAAAGAATGATATAGTGAAGCATATTAGACGGGGTGTGGCGCAGTTGGTAGCGCGCCTGGTTTGGGACCAGGAGGTCCACAGTTCGAGTCTGTGTACCCCGACTTATGCGGGAGTAACTCAGTGGTAGAGTTCCTGCCTTCCAAGCAGGCTGTCGCGAGTTCG
>JBBQVS010000032.1:0-39196 GCA_038211295.1 Ktedonobacterales bacterium
ATGCGTTCAAGCTGACCAACGGTACTCATTATACTAGCCTCGTCTTTCCGGTGAGCAATTCCTGCATCATCCCTTGCTTTAACGCGCGCGTCTTGTCGCGCCTCTGCTCCAGTGCAACGATTTCCGCGTCCATGTCCGACAAGATGCTAGCGATAGCTTGTTGTTCTTTGATAAAGTGCAGCACAGGTAATGGATGATTAACAATTGCTTGTGCTGGTACTCGTTTTTGACCTGCACTTCCAATCATTTCGGATTCCAATTTTTCTCTAAATTCGTCGTTTTGAGTTTGGTAAAAAATGTATCGAGGAACTCCATTTCTGTTTGCTCTCAGAACATGAAATTCTGTACTACCAAATCCCGCCCGTGTTTTCATTGTGTCCAAACAAGCCCCTTTTCCATTTTCAAAACAAGGGGTTATTTTAGCAACAAGAACATCACCACGCTCGAAGAAAGTGAACCCTTTTTTGATTGATGATGAAGGGACAATGTGTTCATTGAGAACGTGTCCGTTCTCAGAAACGTCTTCCATACGAATGAATGTGACTAAATCAGTATCACTAAGGTGTATTTTACTTGGGTTTAGCTCAAAAAAGTCTCCTAGTTTCGCACTACCACTATTACTAAACCCCGGTAAGCGCGTTTTGCCCGTGAGTAGTTGCTGCATTGTCGCGTGCTTGATGTCGCGCAGCTTGGCGATGAGTTGGTCGAGTGACGCAATCAGGGCGTCCACATCGCTTAGCGTGGTGGCAATGGCGCGTTGTTCTTTCTCCTTTTTTGGCATTGGCAGCAAAATATGTTTAATAATGGTAGAATTTAGATTTTCTTGGTTTCCGTTGTTGCTTAAGCCTCTGATTTTCTCATAGCGATATGAAAGGTTGAAGAAGGTGTATTTACTCGATATACCTCTATCTAACTTAATTGCTGCACAAGCTTGATTGATTGCGGCGTTTATCGCCAATTCCGCTACTTTCCCTCTTGTTTTGCCTTGACCATACATTGCCATAAGCAAGGTTCCCGGATTATAAACTCTTGTTGCCGAGTTCTCCAGCCCTTTTTTTGTTATAAATTCATTTGCTTCGTCGATTAAGTTGAAGTCAATTTGAGTAGTTGTCACCCAAGCTATATCATAACCCCAGTAAGTAGGATTTAATCTGTCTGGTGTACCACCAGAACTGATAATGGCAATTTCACCTAGCAGTTTTACTTCCCAATCTTCAGGTATCAGCCCTAACTCAGATTGCTTGTACCCAGGCTTTACATTTGGATTTTGTGCTGTTGTTACCATGCGAACCCCATTGTTTTCAGGTGTGCCTCGACTTTGCTACTCAATATTTCGACTTCTCTGGTCAGTTTTGGCAGGGGCGTGGCGTAGCGTTCCGCGAGTTGCTGAATGCGTCCGGTCAGGGCCTGCGTGACGCGGTTGAGTTCGCTCTGGATGTCTGTCCCAAGTGTCGCCAGCCATTTATCGTCAATCACGAGCGTTTTTACCTCGGCCTCGGTTAGCGTGGTGTAGCGGGCGGCTACGCGCAGTTCAAGGTCTTTTTGTGCCTTCTTGATGCGTCTGCCCGCCTCCCCCTCCTGTTCCAGCCAGTCCAGATAGCGGTTGAGCATTCCCCGCTCGTCCAGCGCGTCGGGGTCGGTCAGGATATCTTTGAGGCGCAGATGAATGCTGCCCTTTGTGATCTTGCCTTTGTCGTTTTTTGCCTCTTCGAGTAGCCCGCCCTCGCCGCTGTGTTCCTCGTCCAATTCTTCTAGCTGACGCGTCACGGCTTCCCTGACCGCTTCGAGCTGCTCGATAGCCTGCCGCTCGCTCGCGAAGTAGCGATTGATGACAAGCTGCATCGGCACAAGCTCCCCGTTGGCCTTCCACCCGTCCAGCGCAATCATATACACGTCGTCCTGCATGGTCTCGCTCCAGTAGCTCATCACATGCTGGTACACGTCGTACTTATCAAGCAGTTTGGCGGAGCCAAAGATGTAGAGCGCGTCTTCGGCGAGTTCGGCGATCACCTGTTTGGGATGACAGCCCACGCCGAGACGCTGGAGCGCGGGCGTGTTGCGTGCCTGCCACTGCTCGAACAGCATCGTTATCGTGCGGGTATACGCGACAAATTCGCTATGCGTCAAAATCGTCGGCTTCACCTGTGCCGCCTCGACGCGGAGCTGACTGTAGCCTGTGCGCGGCCCCGTCGCGAAAAGCTGATGTTGGAGTGCGGGAAACACCTGCCAGTAGCTTGTCAGCGCGTCGATGTCGCGGTCAGGAATGCCGCCGAGCAGGTGCGCCGCGATATCGTGCAGGTCTTCGGCCTCGCTACTGTCGATGTAGCGCGGAATGTTCAGGTTGTACTCGTTCCGCGCGATCTCCTCAAGGCTCACCATGCGCGAATAGCGGGGTAGCTCAAGCTGCTTATTGAACACGTCCACGATTTTATGAATGTCCTGATGGCGCAGACGGTTCTTGTTGCCATCCTTCACAAAGCCCTTGCTGGCATCGATCATGAAGATACCCGTGCGCCCCGCCGCTTTGCCCTTGTCAAGCACAAGAATACATGCCGGAATGCTCGTCCCATAGAACAGATTGGGCGGCAGGCCGATGATGCCCTTGATATAGCCGCGCCGCACAATATTGGTGCGCATCGTCGCCTCGGCATTGCCGCGAAAGAGAACGCCATGCGGCAAAATCACCGCGCCCCTGCCTGTGCTTTTAAGCGAGCGCAGGATATGTAGCAGAAACGCATAGTCGCCATTTTTATCGGGCGGCACGCCATCCTCGAAACGCCCAAACACATCATGGTACGGGTTGAAGCCATTGCTCCACGCCTTCGTCGAGAAGGGCGGATTGGCAACCGCGAAGTCGAAGGTTTTGAGGCTCGTATCGTCGCCTTCGGCCTTCCAGTAGGGACTGGAGAGCGAATTATCTTGATGAATTTCAGCCGTCGGGTGATTGTGCAGAATCATATTCATCTTGGCCAGGGCGGCAGTCGCGTTGTCCATCTCCTGCCCGTAGATGGTGATGCCCACGCTCGACTCGTCCGCCGCTTTGAGCAGCAGCGAACCGGAGCCACACGCCGGGTCATAGATCGTCTGGGCCTGATTGCTGACGTTGTTCATGCCGATCACCTTCGCCATGATGCGCGAGACCTCGGACGGCGTGTAGAATTGCCCCTTGCTTTTGCCCGACTCTGTGGCGAAGTGGCGCATCAAATACTCATAGGCGTCACCCAGCAGGTCGTCGCCTTCCGCGCGGTTCTTCCCCAGATCGAGCATATCATCGAAAATAGCGACGAGACTGGAAAGGCGGTCTTGCATCTCTTTGCCCTTGCCCAGCTTGTCGGGGTCGTTGAAGTCGGCGACGGTAATCACGCCTTTGAGGTTGGCGTTGGCTTCCGCGAGCTTAAAAATAATGGTGTTGATTTTGTCGCCAATATCGACCTTGCCCTTGAGGGCGACCATATCGGCAAAGCTGCCGCCCGTCGGCACCTCAATCAGTGCGTGAGGTTGTCCGGCATACTTATCGGAAATATACTTGACGAACAGCAGAACGAGAATGTAATCCTTATACTGTGAGGCGTCCATGCCGCCGCGCAACGCATCGCACGACTTCCACAAGGAGCTATACAGTTCACTTTTCTTGATTGCCATGGCGCAGGCTATCCCCCGTTAAATTTTTCTTGTATCGGATGCCGCGAAAGCAGTGAGCATCAAAAGATGCTCACATAGCTCTCCACAAAAAGAGGCAGAGGCGTATGGGAGTCGAACCCACCGAGGGCCGCGCGGAGCGACCCCCCAGCCGTTTTGAAGACGGTGAAACCCACCGGAGTCCCTACACCTCCATGTATGTGGCGTCTATTGTGCCATTCCCGCAGGTGCTTGTCAAGCTTACACAAGCTGCTGAATACGCGCGGGGTTGACCTCAGTGAGGTCGCGCACGACGAGCGTTGCAACCTGTAAACCTGGCAACACGCGCCCATAGGCGACGGCGATACTATACATGCCGCCCGCACGCGCTGCCGCGATGCCCGCGACGGCATCCTCAATCACAAGACACCGCGACGGCACTACGTCTACCTCTTTCGCCGCTTTGAGGAAAATATCGGGCGCGGGCTTGCCATGTGGCACCGACTCGCCCGACACGAATTTGTCGATATAGCGGTCAAGGCCCAGCACCTCTTTGACAAGCGCGATGTTCGCGATTGGTGCCGACGAACCCAACGCCTGTGGATAGCCAGCGTCATGCAAGGCCCGCATCAACTCCTCGGCTCCCGGCAAGAAGGCCGCCGTCTCGCGCACATAGTCGCGGTAGTAGCCCTCTTTCCGATCCGCGAGTTGCCGCAGTTCTTCCGCCGACACGCTGCCCCACACAATTGGGATGATCGCGTCGTTGCGCCTGCCAAACGTGTTGTCAAACTGCTCGTCGCTGAACTCATGGCCCGTCTCGTGTCCCAGTCGTTGCCACGCCCTTCTATGATCCTCTTCACTATCGATTACCACGCCATCGAGGTCCCACAGAACCGCCTGTACCGCGCCAACTTTTTGCACCATTATCTTGCTTGCTCCCTGCTGTCTTTTCGTTCTAGCATACCACGTCTCGCTTGCACGCACGCCAGAACAATCTCGACAGGTATAGTATCATGTACTGTGTGCAACCTTGTAGGGCTTTGCATTGAGCCAGAACCACGCATGGATGCGTTGTGTATTTTTACCAGAAACTCCGGAGGAATATTTTCTAGTATGAGCAGTATAAGCAGTACGAGTACCCGTAAATTTTTTAATGAAGAGCTAGAAACACTGCCCAAGAGCGCGTTACAAGCGTTGCAGTTACAGCGATTACAGGCTCTGGTCGAGCGCGTCTATACACAGAACCGCTTTTACCGTGAGTTATACGATGAAGCAGGGGTAAAGCCTGCCGACATCAAAACGCTCGCGGATATCCGCAAGTTGCCGTTCCTGGAGAAGAAAACCGTGCGTGCGGCATATCCTTATGGCATGGCTCTGGTTAGCCCCGGTGGTGCTGGTGGTGCGCTTGAAATTCACTCGACTAGTGGCACGACGGGAAAAAGTGTGCCAGTCTTCGCCACGAAAAAAGATATTGACTACTGGGCCGAGCTGAACGCCCGCGAACTGTGGATGACCGGGATGCGGCCTGGCGATGTGCTTATGAACTGCTACGGCTATGGCATGGCGACGGGCGGGTTTGGCTTTCACTACGGCGCGATGGCGATGGACGTGATGGCGATTCCCATGGGGTCGGACGCGCGTCAATATGACCGTATGCTGGACTTTATTCTCGACTTTGGCGTGACCGCCGTCTGTATGACGCCCTCGGTTGGCCTGTATGTTGGTGGGAAGGCGCGAGAGCGGGGTGTCAATTTCAAAGATACAAAACTCAAGATTGGCCTGTTCGGGGCCGAACCCTGGCCCTGGGAGACGCGCGTCAAGCTTGAAGAACTCTTCGGCTTTACCGCCTATGATGAGTTTGGTATGACCGAGCTGCTTGGGCCGGGCATGACGTGCGAGTGCGAGGTACGCGACGGAATGCACGCGTGGGCGGACGCCTTTCTAGTTGAATGCATCGATCCCGAAACGGGCGAACCTGTCGAGGATGGCAAAGATGGCGAGTTGGCTTGGACATGGCTTTCCGCCGATGGCACCGCGATGCTTCGCTACCGGAGTCGCGACCTCTCGCGCATATGGTGGGAAGAGCGGTGCGCGTGTGGACGCACGCATCCCAAGATTGGAGCCATCAAAGGGCGTAGCGACGACGCCGTTTCTATTCGCGGTCTAATCGTCTTCCCAAGTCAGGTTGAGGCAGCTCTGGTCAAGTTTCCCGAAACGGGGGCGAATTTCCGCATCATCGTCGATAAGCGGAACGAGCTTGACACGTTTGACCTCAAGGTCGAAGTCAAGGATGCCGCGCTTTTGAGCAATCCCGAACGCGCCCATACGCTGGGACGCGAGATGGCGGAAGCGGTCAAGACCATCACGGGCAACTCCCCCAAAGTCGAGCTTGTGCCAGCCGACAGTCTCCCGCGTGCCAGTGGCGGCGAGTCAAAGACTGCGAGTGCGCGTGTCGAAGACCGACGCAAAAAGTAAGCAAGGGGAGAAGGAAGAGAAATGTAGGGTAGCATGACAGGGGCTTGCCCCCGCCATGCTACTATACACGATTTAGCGTGGGTTCGCCACGCTATACAGGAGCCGCGGACGCGGCTGTACGCGTAATATAGTAGTGGCGGGGCTTGCCCCCGCCATGCTACCTTCTTCTACCTCCCTCCCCTCTTGCTTTCCTCCTCCCTTTTTGCTTTCCTCTTCCCCTCTGTCTCTCTCTGTTTCTTTTTGTTTCGTGTGATGTTTTGCTGCAACGTGGCGTATATACTATGCGTTATCTTCAATGAGAGCGTGAACTTGCTATCTTTGCTTTTTCAGAAGAAAAGGAGGTCTTACATGGAAACAGCACAACGGATAGAAGCATACGCCGCTCTTATAGGAGTGTCCTCCTCTACTTTACATCTTTGAAGGAGATTACAGATGCGATCTAGCAAAAGGTTTGCAATTGGCATCCTGCCAATATTTTTGTGCATGTTGTCCATATTCCTCGCCGCTTGCGGTGGTGGTAGTACGACGACAACGACAACGGCAGGAAATAAAGCAACCGATGACAAGCAAGTGTTTCGGTTTCCGGTTGTCGGCGATATCTCAACTTTCGACCCTGCTCTAGTGCAGGATACCGACTCTAACTTCCCCATTCAATCAGTTTTCACAGGACTTGTTCAACTTGACGACCAGCTCAATGTGCAACCACAACTGGCGCAATCGTATGACAAGTCAGCAGACGGCTTGACGTATACCTTTCACCTGCGCCCCAATCTGAAGTTCAGCGACGGTACTGCCCTGACTTCAGCAGATGTGGTGTATAGCATCAACAGAACGTTGCTTCCCGCCACAAAGTCGCCAGTCGCAGGCTATTTGAGCCTCGTCAAAAACTTTGATAAGGTCACGGCAGGAACAATCCCAACAGTAGTGGGCGACAGCGTGATGGCAACGGACGCGAACACGGTGGTAATCAAGCTGAGCGCACCGGGAGCGTACTTCCTCAAGCAGTTGACGTATCCGACATCCTACGTTGTGGAGAAAAAGCTGATTGACCAGTACGGCACAGCGTGGACGGATCACTTGACCGCAGGTGGTGGCGCAGGCCCCTGGAAGGTCAGCAGCTACTCACATAGCACAGGTATTGATCTTGTGCCAAATGACAACTACTATGGGTCAAAGCCCCAATTGAAGAAGCTCTCGTTTGTGTTCTTCCCAACGGACAACGCTGTCGGCACCATGTACAAAGCGTATCAGGCCAAACAGCTTGATTACACGCCAATTCCAGCCGCCAACGTACCCGACTTGATTGGTACAAAAGAGTATATCAATTCCCCTCGTTTGACCATTCGCTACCTCTCGATGAACTACCTGGCGAAGCCATTCGACAACATCAAAATTCGGCAGGCGTTCGCCCTGTCAATCAACAAAGATGAGATTGTGAAGACGGTTCTGCAAGGCGTCTATACTGCAAGTAACCATGTCATACCCGAAGGAATGCCTGGCTACTTCCCCGACTTGCTGGGGCCTGACGGTCAGAAGGCTACTTCCGGTAACACAGCGAAAGCTAAGCAATTGCTGCAAGATGGCATGAAAGAGGCCGGCTATAGCGGTATCGACAAGCTGCCGCCGTTCTCAATCGCGTATAATGGCACGTCATCGGCTTTCAAAAACGCTGTTGCCGCTATGCAGCAGATGTGGAAGCAGACGCTGGGTGTGACCGTGAACGCGCAACCAGTTGACCGTGCCAAGCTGCTCACACTGGAATCCGCAACAACCAAGAATGCCCCGCCGAAAGGCTTGCAGATGTGGATAGCGGGTTGGAACGCGGACTACAGTGATCCACAGGACTGGCTCTCGGTCTTCTTCCAGAAAGGCTCGGACTACAACCAGTTCAACTATGGTCAAAACAATTCAACGAATGCATCAACGCAACAGGCCACGCAGGACATGTTAGCGAAGGCCGACATTGAGCAAAACGATACGACCAGACTGCAAATGTACAACAAGGCCGAGCAGCAGATTGTCAATGATGCTGGTTGGGTTTCGTTGTGGCAAGAGAAATTGCACCGCCTCATCAAGCCGAATGTGAAGGGTTTTGTGCTCAACACGGTAGAAATCATTCCGCCGAATAGCTGGTCCAAAATCTACATCTCACAATAGTATACAGTCATATCTTGTCTGCACAGGTGCATATTCTGTGCAGATAGGGTATACTGATGCTACTCTCTCAAGCAAATGTCTTTCCTGCGTACTCAAGCGGGGAATGCGTGGAGGGACAGTACCCAATCGGTGCTGTCCTTGCACTGTGTTTGGAGAGTACGCCGCCCCCATAAAACGCGTCATCGGCGCGAGAAAATCTAGCCGCGAAAGAAAGGTGGGAATATGCTATGCTTCAGTTCTTCTTGAAACGGTTTATCGGACTGCTGTTTGTTGTACTTTGTGTCACCTTTATCACTTTTACAATGGGTCTATTTGCTCCCGGAGACCCGATACAAGTGCTACTCGGCGATCATTTCAACATAAAGACTTACACAGAATTACGTCATGCTTACGGTCTTGACCTGCCCTGGTATCAACAATATTTTAGTTATCTTACGCATCTCTTGCGCTTCGACTTTGGTATCTCTTATAAATATCAGGGACGGGCAGTCTGGGATATCCTCAAGGATGGCGTTCCTATCTCGGCTGAACTGGGTCTCTGGGCCTTGATTTTGCAGGTAGGGATAGGCGTGCCGCTTGGTATATTTTCCGCCCTTAAAGCAAATACATGGGTAGACACGGCGAATATGACATTTATGCTTGCCGTTTATGCGTTACCCGCGTTCATCCTTGCTATTCTGGCGCAGGTAGTAGTTGTGTGGCTCGATAAGCAGGTGGGTGGGAGCTGGCCCGTTTCGCAGTGGGGAACCCCCTGGCAATATTCGTGGAGTGACATACAGTACAAACTTGTGCCGATTCTCGTGTACGCGACTGCTGGCATGGCATATTTCGCTCGCCTCTCGCGCACAACAATGCTGGAAGTGTTGCGTCAGGACTATGTACGTACCGCGCGTGCGAAAGGAATGGTCGAGCGTATTGTTGTGTATCGGCACGCGCTCCGCAACGCACTTATTCCACTTGTGACAATCATCGGCCTGTCAGTAGGTTTTCTTATCGCGGGCGCGTTTTTCATTGAGAGTATTTTCAGCATCCCTGGTATCGCTCGTATTACATTAGAGTCCATTGGGAACCGCGACTATCCAGTAATTCAGGCCACTACTGTTTTGCTCGCTGTAGGTGTTGTACTGGGAAATCTGTTGTCAGACATCCTGTACACTGTTGTCGACCCGCGCATTAAAGCAGAATAGGAGCGAAAAAGAGATATGAACGCACAAGATAACAACTCGGAGCGCGATGCTCCTGGCGAGATGCTACCAAGTACGGGAAGCATTCCGCCCGCCCCGGAGTTCGCGGTAGGTAAGGCTGCCATTCCGCTTTCCGACGAGGTGGACGCAAGCGCGGATTCAGCAATGGGCGCGGGGGTAGGCACGGGTGTAGAAAAGACGGAGCGGGCCGAGAAGCCTACAACGCCATTTGGCGACTCGTTAAAGCGGTTGTTTCGCGACGCGCGTGCGATGATTAGTCTGGGCATAATCGTCTTTTTTGTTCTCATTGCTGTAATTGGGCCAGTTTTGTATCAGCACATCGGTAGCCCGTATGTTAGTGATATAAACGGAAAAGTAGACGCAAGCGCGTATCACAGTTTTTCCTTTCAGGAATTGGAGAGTCAGAAGCAGGGGCCATCAGCACGGCACTGGCTGGGGACGGACGGACTTGGTCGCGATACTTTTGCGCGACTTATGCAGGGGATGCTGGTCTCACTTGCCGTTGCTCTTGTCGTTGAGCTTGTAGACATCGTGTTTGGCATCACCTTTGGCGTGCTGGCAGGCTTCTACGGAGGATGGATCGACCAGGTACTGGCGCGGTTCACGGATGTGATGTTTGCTTTTCCTGGCCTGCTCTTTGTTATTCTGCTTACTGGCATTTTTGGTAGCCAAGCTGATGTCGCGTTCGCACGTATCCCGATAATCGGCGCGAACGGAAATGCGCGTCTCCTGTTGGTTTCGCTCGCGCTCTCATTTACCGTCTGGCCTCTCATGGCGCGATATGTGCGTGGACAGGCATTGCAATTGAAGCAGCAGCAGTTTATCGAAGCGGCCCGCACATCTGGCACAAGCAATCGCAAGATTATTTTGCGGCATATTATCCCCAACCTGTTCAGCATCGTAGTAATCGCGTCAACGCTCAACATAGCCAACACTATTATCGGCGAAGCGGGTATCAGTCTGCTTGGGCTTGGAGTCCAGGCACCCGGTTCCAGTATTGGTTTGATGATCTCGGATGGAACAGAATTTTTGGACACGAAGCCCTGGCAGGTGATGGTGCCAATTGTTGCGCTTGCGGTTATCGTGATTGCGTTCTCGTTTCTTGGTGACGGTTTGCGTGACGCATTCGACCCGCGCTCTAAAGAGTAGCCGTAGGGAAGAAATGTCGTGACAGAATGTCTGTCCTGGTGTATAATAGCTACCTCAGAGCGGTAGCTATTTTCTAACCCATTGCCAGAACAGAGAGGCAGCGCATGACCACGACAACACCGGCGATTGCACGCGGGAAATACCATATCTGGACGGTTGGATGCCAGATGAATCAGGCTGACTCACAGCGTGTACAGACCCTGCTTGATGATCTGGGCTGGGAAGAAGCAAGCATGGAGCAGGCCAACCTTGTGATTCTCAACACGTGCAGTGTGCGGCAGGCACCTGAAGAGAAGGCGCACAATCTGCTCGCGAAGCTGCGACGCGCAAAAGAGGAACGCGGCGACCTGCTGGTTACGCTTATGGGCTGTATGATTGGCAATCAAAAGACGATTGACGCGCTCACCAAACGCTACCCGCACGTTGACCTCTTTATGAAGGTTGAGCAGGCGGACATCCTGCCGCGTTTCCTGGAGGAGCGATGGACGCCTATTTCGGGGGCGGGCTGTCTGGAGGTCGAATATGTTGCTGACGGTGAAGCCGCCACCATGTCAGAGCAAGCGGTGCCGACCTATGCTATTTCACTGGAAAGGGGCGGGAAGCGTGGCGTGTTGCCGATGGCGATTACTCCTAAGCCGGGAGAGCGGATCGCGCATTATCCAACGCAGGTCGAGCAGGCGCAGGCTAGCCCGACGGCGTGGCTCCCGATTGTGCTGGGCTGCAACAAGGTCTGTACCTACTGCATTGTGCCGTATCGTCGGGGACGTGAGCGGAGCCGCCCCGTTGACGAATTGCTGGTAGAAGCACGTTCCCTTGTCAAGAAGGGCGCGAAAGAGGTAACGCTGCTTGGGCAGACAGTAGAGTCTTACGGGTTGGACCTGCCCAATAAACCAGACCTTGCCGACTTGATGACCGATCTGAGCGAGATCAATGGGTTGGAGCGTATCCGTTTTATGACCTCGTACCCACGCTATATGACCGATAGCATGATTGAGCGTATGGCCCACCTACCGAAAGTGTGCGAGCATCTCAACATCCCTGTACAAGCTGGCGATGACGACATGCTCATACGTATGAAGCGCGGGTATACGCTTGCGGAATACAAAGAGCGGATAGACCATGTACGCGCGTTGTGGCCTGCTATTTCGCTCTCGACGGACGTGATTGTTGGTTTTTGTGGCGAGACCGAAGAACAGTTTCAGCATACCTTGAGCTTGTTAGCAGAAGTGCGCTTTGATGTTGTGCATGTCGCCGCGTACTCTGTGCGTCCCGGAACCGTTGCGGCCCGTTGGGAAGACGATATTCCATTAGCCGAGAAAAAGCGTCGGCTACATGCAGTGGAGGAGCTACAGACCAGAATCGCGCTTGAAATTAACCAGGGGTATCTTGACCGTGTTGAAGAGGTTCTGATCGAGGAAGAGAACGACGCTCATGGACGCCAGCGTTGGCGCGGACGCAACCGCACGAATAAGCTCGTGTTCTTTCCACAACCTGACGATATGGCTGGTCGTACTCTCGCTATTCAACCGGGGGAGCTTGTAAACGTGCATATCGAGCATGTCACCCCCTGGTCACTACAGGGTTGCATTGTTGGTGTATAATATGCCAACTATAGAGCATCAGGCAACCATGCTCAGTTCCAAAAAAATGGAGGGCGTTTTATGACGCAATCGGCTGAAGACAAGACAAAAACAAAAAAACAATGGACTGACCTTGCTGTAAAGCAGGCGCAGGAAGGTCTGTGGGAAGAGGCACTTACCACCAATAAAAACATTATCAGTCTGTTTCCTCATGAGCCAGACGCCTTGAACCGTCTGGGAAAAGCGCATAGTGAGCTGGGACAGTACGCGGAGGCGAAGAAAGCCTACTCGCTCTCGTTGAAGTACAATCCTAAGAACGCTATCGCGAAGAAAAATCTTGATCGTCTTTCACTCATTCAAGATATTCAGGCTCCCGTGCATATTGTGGCGGAACGCATTGACCCGCGCCTCTTCATCGAAGAGACGGGCAAGACGGGGGCGACTGATCTGATTAACCTTGCCGCACCTGCTATACTTGCAACGGTAGGAATCGGGGATCGTGTCCAGTTACAGCGCATCAGTCACACTTTGCTGGTACGAAACGCGGTTGGCGAGGACATTGGGCAGGTTGAGCCACGCCTGGCGAACCGCCTGATTGAATTTATAGAGGGCGGCAATCGGTACGCGGCGGCAATTCTTGCCAAAGACAAAGATCAGGTACGCCTTATCATTCGCGAAGAGTATCAGCATCCCAGTCTGTTTGGAAAAGTGAGCTTCCCCTCACAGGGTAGCGGCGATACTATCCGCGCTTACACCAAAGATAGTTTGTTACGTAATGATCGCGGCGAGGACGACGACGACCTGGGCAATGATGACGAATACTTCGATGGTGGCGACGAGCCTGACGATCTGACCGAAGTTGATTTCGAGAGTACCAATGAACCTGAAGAATAACATAGTCAAAACTGTTGAGACGACGCAAAAATTGGTTTGACATACGAAAGGGTAAACACATGAACAAGACAACAAAGGTTGCATGGCATAAGCATCTCCGTAAAGCGAAAAAGTACGCGGAAAAGTTGCAACTGGCACGAAAAAATGGTACAGCTCCTGCTGCTACAACGGCACCAGCAGTACGTTCGCGGTAAGCACCATAAATCGGCGAGAGCTATGAGTAGTTCACCTCCTATATCATCAGCTTCTGTACGCAGCATTCTGGCATTGCTCACCGCGCGGGGAGCGTCGTTGGTTGCGGGCGCGGAAGGGCTGGAGCGGCGGATAACGTGGTCGTGCAGTATGCGAGCACGTCTACCCGCGTTCGATAGTATCCAAGGGGGTGAACTCGCATTACTCACGCTCACGAAGTTGCGGCGGCTCGACGAAACGCTCCCACACCTGCTCACAAGCCTGCACAAAGAGGGAGTAGCCGCCGTTGCTGTCGCGGCCCAATCGCTAGAAGCTTTTAGTGAAGAAGCAATCACGCTTGCCAACCAGCTGCACCTACCTCTACTGCTCCTGCCTTCACTTGCGCCTATAGAAGAGATCGCCCGCGAAGTTATCGCCTTCGTTGTCAGTTTCCGCGACGACATTGAACGCAAAGCTACAGAAATCTCGCAACAACTTGTGCAGTTGAGTGTACAAGGGGTGGGGATTGCCGGGGTCTGCGAATACCTGGCGACCAGTAGAGATAAATGGGTTGTCATGCAGGATGCAGAGCAGATCATTCGTTTTCAATCCGCGCCACCAACCGTTAAAACACTCTTGCTCTCCGAACCTCTGACCGATGAACTCCTGCGTACTCATGGGCTGGCACGCGTGGTTGAACCAATTCTGATTCGCCATGAGGTTGTGGGCTATCTCTCGCTGATCGGTGACGCCAACACCTTCGACTACTCGGAACGGCTTGTGCTGAGTCATGTCACGCCCATTTTAGCGATAGAGTTTGCCAGAGCGCGTGAGCGTAGCGAGGTCGAGAACCGCTATCATGTAGAGGCGTTTATGAATGTGCTACAGGGGTACTACCAACAACCAGAGGAGATACTGACGCGTGTGCGCCATCTCGGCTACGATCTGACCGGCCCACAAGTTGTGATTGTCTTTGAAGCCGCAACAAACGAGATGCAGCAAGAGAGTATAATTACGCAATGGACACGGCGTATACGCGAGGAGATGGTGCGTATCTGGCCTACGTGCTGGCTGATAAGCGAGGCACAGCGCATCATCTGCATTCTTCCGGTTGCCCCCGACGAAGACGAGGCGGCGCAAGATGAGCAGGTGCGCGAGCACCTGGAACGTCTTTCTGCGCGGCAGCAGCAGGGCCGTTTTACTGTGCCGATATTCTCCTGTGGTATCGGGCGGAGCGCGGCGAGGATACAGGGAATTCCTCAATCGTTCCGCGAGTCGCAACGCGCCGTAGAAATCGGGCGGCGACTCTTTGGTGAGGGGAAGGTTCACTCGTTTGCTCGTCTGGGCATCTATCGGCTGCTCTTTTATCTCGACGGACAGAGCGAACTCACCACCTTCTATCAGGAGATGCTTGGCCCTTTACTAGAGTACGACAGGCGACACGATGGCACGTATATCGAGACGTTAGAGTGTTATTTTCGCTATAATGGAAACTTGAGCCAGACCGCGCGAACAATGCACTTTCACCGTAACTCCTTGCTCTATCGTTTGGAGCGTATCGAGGAGATACTGGGGCGTTCGTTAGAAGACGCAGACCTGCGGCTCTCGTTACAGATCGCGCTCAAAATTCACCACTTGCACTGGAAAACGTAGCGGGAGTTGGTGCCACCCAAAACGCATACTATCTTGCTATCACTACAGCATCGTGATACACTCTTGCAAGTGACTGTAACGTAATACGTCAGCTCGAAGTGACGAGATACATTGCACAAGGAAGCTTGAGTACAGATATAGAGACGAACTATTTGCAGGCGGTAATTCATGGCTGAACGATGGCGTATTTTTGTTGTTGAGGACGAAGAAAATCTCAACCGTAACATTGTTAGCTCTCTACGTAAAGATAGCTATATTGTGAATGGCTCGACAAACGGGCGCGATGCAGTACGAACGCTCTGGGCAGAGGTGCATGATGTGGTCATTTGCGATGTCAACACTCCGGGAGCCGATGGCTTTGAACTTCTGCAATGGTTGCGCGTCTATCGCCCAAACACGCGGGTTGTGATGCTCGGCGGTTCCGCCCCTTCACTTCGCGCACGGGCTTTAGAGGGCGGAGCGGTCAGCTATTTAGAAAAACCGCTCGATATGCACCAGTTGAAAGAAGAATTACGCCGCTTACTTGTGCAGACAGGCTTCTCCGCCGACCTGGACTCTTTCGATCTGCTTGACGTTATTCAGATCGTTTCCGCGAGCCGTAAAAGTATTGCGTTACTTATCAGTACAGGTTTGGAAGAGCGCGGGATGTTGTGTTTTCAGAACGGTAGTCTGGTGTGGGCGGAATACGGCATGTTGCGCGGCGAGGAGGCGTTTTTCGCGCTCGCGGCACATAAAAATGGTACAGTGGTACACCAACCCTGGAATCAGCAGGTGGCACCGAATGTCACCCAACCATTGTCACGACTCATTTTACAGGCATTTCAATATCGAACAAAGTATAACCAGACACAGCAACAGCTAAGTGGTGAGCAGCAAGCGATTGTACAACCCGTGGTGGCATCGCCTTTACCCATGTCGCTTGAGGACGAAGACGCTCCTTTTATGGTGCTCACGGAATACTCTCCTAATAGTGTCACAGGGCAAGCATCAAATCGGATACAGGAAGCCTTTCCTGCTCAGGCAGAGACGTTCATTCCTCCTCACCCGTCTTCACCAGTGCAGGGGCAAGAAACGCAAGGAAGAAACGGGATGAGTGAAAAAGAATGGTGGGAACGAACGGGCAAGTTTTCCAACGTAGATATGCACGCTGGCACCCCGTCCGCGACTCCGCATGTAGAGGAGCCGTTTGATGATAGTGGTGCCACAAGCATTATCACTCCTGTCGGGCAAAGAACAACGATTGAACTGGATAAAGGAAGCGGTTCACTTCATCGGGGCGACCTACCTTCATGGTTGACAGACCAACCAACTGCCGCCACGCCCGCCATTCGTCCGCCAGCGTCTCTAACAAAACCAATTCAACCCTCCGTTCCCGTGACTCCGATTGTGCCACCGCCGGCAGAGTGGCAGGCGACGGTACAGCAGGCTCCCATACGCACATCGCGCCGACTTGTGGAGCAGCGCGTTAAAAGCTTGTCCGATTCCTCGCAGGTCGTGCAGACGTACAAGATAGATAGCGAAGGGGCTGATGCACGTAAGATGGCCTCGCCCGAATGGCAACCACCTGAAGAGGAAAACTACCCGGAAAGTGGGCCGTTACCAGACCTTACGCCATCGCGCATGACCAGCGACACACACCCTTTACGCTATCGTCAGATACCACGTAGTGATACGCACAACGATACGGCGCGAGGTAGTAGTTCTTCAAACTTGCAGGCGATGCCACGTAGCACAAAACGAAACTATAACTATGCCGCGCTCGTGTCTGCATTGCAGACGCTTGGCTATTCTATCAACGGCTTCATTGCCGCCGCCGTCGTGAGTATTGAGGGGCAACCTATCGCGCAGGTGGCGGTAGATGATCTGGACATGTCCAGAATGTGCAAGCATTTTAGCACGGTCATGAAAAGCGTCCTACAATCGCTTGATTCGGGAGTATGGGGCGAGTATGAAAATGTTGTTATAACCAGTGCTGACCGCTATATTCTAATGCGTATCGTTGGTGGCGAAAGAAACGCGTTCCAGGTTCTGGTGACGACGCGAGAAGCGAACCTTACCGAGAGTGGAGCCGTGATGGTGAATGTTGAGGGTGCTATAACCGCCGCGCTGCGACATCGCTAGCAGAGAAAAGGATAAAACCATGAACGAGATTGAACAAAAGCTTCCTCCGACAGAGGAGCAGAAAAAGAATAATCGTTTTTCATTCGTTGTGGGTATCGTGATTGTGATCGCGATCATGATTGTTTTCGCGCTGCTTTTCAATAAATAGCGTGTTACACCTTCATACATCGTGTAGTGCAAAATATATGCTGCATGAAGGAGCTTTTTATTCTTTATTCTGGCTCGTCTCGATAAGTTTTTTCAAATGCGCTGTATTTTGCTCTCTTATTGCCTCTGCCTCACTGCTTGCCTGCTCGCTAATGGGCTTTTTCGCGGAGGATTTTAATGTGGGACGTGAGGGTAGTAATGGTGCGGCCTGTAAGTCGTGAGGTTCAGACAAGCGGGGGAGTTCCTGAGAAAGTGTATTTTTGCGTTTGAGGCTCTCAAGTTGCTGTTCGACAAGTTGTTCCGCCGAAAGTTGATCGAGCTGGTTGTCGAGGTTGCGTTTGTGAATGTCGGCAAGTGCTCTTGCGCGTGCCTCAGCTTCTAGTACCGCATCCTGCGCCTTCGCGGTACGTTCTTTGTCTCTGGGATTACCCGCCATATTGAGGGCGTCGAAGACACGTTGTTGTAGAAGGGCGTTGCGTTTGCGAGCGACAAGTAGATCAATCGTTGTCTCAACCTCGGCTATCTTCGCCTCTAACTGACGCAGCGCACTCCGCATCGTAGTGACAAGTTGTTCTTGCTCTTTTTGTTGTTGTGCATAGCGTTGTGCCTGTCTGGCGATGTCATTATGACGCATAAGGGCTGTACGCGCGGTATCGTCGTTTTCTTGTTGGATTGCTTGCTCGGCTTTTTTTATCCACAGTTCTGCTTCTGTCACTCGCTCTTTGCTGCGCTTTTGCAGCTTATGCCCCTCTGCGATAGCGGTAGCGACCTGTGTTTTAACCTGTACGAGCTGGTTCCGCATATCCAGTTGTAGTTGTCGCAAGACCTTTTCGGGGTCGTCGGACTTCTCGACTACACTAGTGAGGTTTGCACGTAGCAAAGTGAGCACACGTTCCAACAAATTCATAGGATACTCCAGACTGCTGTATAACTGTGTATAACTGCGCGATAACAGGTATCATCTGGCACCTATAAAGTGTCAGATGAGTAAATTCGTTTCCTTACTCGCTTCTCTCTATCAAATGAGCATATACCAATGATAGTTATAGTACGTTTTAGAGAGGGTAGAGGTAGTGTTATATCGCATCCTCTAAGTCTTTGTTAAGAAAAGAAGACGCGATATAGCATTGGGTACAGATGACTAGTTGGTCTCAGATGGGTTTACATCAACGGTACTGATTTTGCCATTGATGTGTACGGATGGAACAGTCTTCCCGTTTGTACCGTTCTGTCCGTCTTTTGACGCCATCGCGGGAATGTTACTCATGAGATCGCTGAGCGTTGTGCCGCTAAGCATTTCAAAGAGGGCTGGCACTTGCGCGACCATGTTTACGATGTCGCCCGTGAGACGGCTGGCACCAAGTCCGCCACCATTGCTACCATTGCCATTACCACCAGTAGAGACAATCGTAACCTTATCGACTTTGCTTAGTGGCTCGGCGATGGCGCGGACAATCTCCGGCATGTTCGTGAGGAGCTTATCCAGCACTGCTGCCTGATTGTACTCGTGGAAGGCTGCGGCCTTAACCTTCATGGCATCGGCTTCCGCCTCACCTTTCGCACGAATGACCTCGGCTTCCGCGAGACCGCGTGCACGTACAACATCGGCTTCCGCGAGACCTCGCGCACGGCTGGCTTCTGCGTCACCGATACCACGAGCCTTCGATGCATCGGCTTGACCTTGCGCTTCAAGTGTGAGACGCTGGCGTTCAGCTTCCGCGACGGTCTCGACACGACGACGCTCGGCCTCGGCGGACTTCTGTACAGTGGCCTGTAGTTCTAGCTCACGGCGTTGAATTTCGGCCTGTTGCACTTTGATCTGGGCGACTTTTTCGACTTCTGTTACCTTGATGGCTTCGGCGATAACCTGCTGCTGCGAGACGTTCGCCTGAATATCATACGCTTTGTCTGCTGCTGCCTGCTGTCTCTTGACTTCACCATCGAACTCGGCCTTTTTGAGCGACAGGTTACGTTGTGACGCGGCCTGAAGCGCGAGTGACTCGGTTTCGGCTTTCACTCGCTCTTGATCTGCGGCTGACTTGGCGACGGCTGCTTCTCGCGAGGCGTTGGCCTGTTGAATTTGCGTATCGCGTGCGGCAATGGCGGCGGCGATATCCGCGCGTTTGCGGTTCTCGACGATCTGCGGACGCCCCATGTTCGAGATGTAGTCGTTTTTGTCGCGGACATCTTTGATTGTGAACGAAATGACTTCCAGACCCATCTTTTCCATGTCGGGGGTAACGGTCTTGAGCATCTTGCCGCCGACGTTTTCAGGGTCTTTTACAAGGTCTTCAACGGTAAGCTGACCAACGATACCGCGCAGGTGGCCTTCCATGACGAGGCGAATCAGGTTTTCGCGGTCTTCCTGGGGCTTGCTCAGAAACTGCTCTGCCGCCGTTCTGATGCTCTCCTGGTCGGAGCGTACCTTAATCTGTGTCACGGCTTCGACGTTGACCGCAACACCCTGCGAGGTGTAAAGGTCTTGTGGCGGCGCGACATCAAAGGACATCAATTCAAGTGGAAACTCCTCTGCGCGCTGCCACAATGGAATGACGAATTGTGCGCCGCCGGTGATGATCTTTGTGCCACCTGAACCATACACAATCAATGCCTGGTTCGGGCCAACTTTGCGGAGCAGGCTGCCGCCAATACGCAGCGCGATAAGTACTGCAACAACTAAAACGATAACTCCAATACTTACTGTAAGAAGGTTCATACTAATTTACTCCTTTTGAGTATCTTTTCGCATGACAAATTGTGTGTCTTTTTGCTCGGACTCTTCAAGCAATGCACGCAGTGCTGCTATATCGTCCTCATGTGGCACTGCGTCAGATGAGCTATTTTCAGAGTCGGCATGGTTTACAAAGTGATCCCATGTGTCCACTTCGGCGACACCACGCTGATAACTTATGACGACAACCTCTTGATCGCGTTCGAGGCGGTGCCCATCAACACTACGGGCGGGAACACTTTTCCGCATTCCGCCGGGGGAGACATACAAAACTTCGCCGATCCCATTTTCTTGAATAGTAATATTGACCTTTGCTAATAAACCAGTGCGATCCGAAACGTCCTGAATGGTTTCACCCTCACTATCACCAAAGACGCGGCCCAGGAGCGCAAGTAACAGGCCCGCGACAATAATGCCCCCTATGGCTGCGAGAATAAGGGTGAGCGGGAGCGCGAAGCCAACATTAGTATGAAAGACGTACCCGAAAAACCCGAAACCTAACAGGAAGAACGAGATCGTCATAGGGTTGGCATAAGCAAACAGGGAAAAATTATTGTGTGTCGCGCCGCTCGTTTTAGCAACATCCGCTTTCCCTCCCTGATGCGTTGTGCCAACATGCGTATGTCCTGCATGAGTTCCAATATGAACAGCATGTCCCCCATGAATACCATGAGTGCCATGTCCAACACTTCCTAGAAGGGCTGACGCGACCAGAAAAAGCAGTCCGAAGAGGAACGAGGCAAAGAACACTAAAGAAAGTGGATCAGTTGCGATTGGCATAGCTTTGCTCCTTTAGCCTTACGAACAGTGGTAGCGGTAGTGCCGAGATGGAGCCATACCGATCTAGCTGTTCAAGAATACCGATGATGCTGGCTAAAACACCAACGATCCCCAATACAAAAGCGATCAATAAGCAGAAGAGAATGAGCACATCGAGTGTACTGACTGACACACCAACAAGTGAGAGTTCTAAAAAAAGTGTATCCGTGAAGATACCGACGATCCCCAGTAGAAGCGCACTACTGAGAAGGACGAGCGGCGTGAGCACGGGATGTCGTTGCAGTAACGTGCTGCATGCAAGTAGACGCCGTTGGGTCGAGGGTTCCTTTTGCCCCTGAATCATTGCATCCCTTCCTTTTATTTATCGCTTAAAATACTGGTCTTTCTATGCTTCCTATTTTGACCTGTGTGCCTAGAAACACCGTTCCGTAATATAGACGCAGGATAGACAGAAAATTACAATTTGTATTGCTAAGTGTCAGTCAATATCCGCTCCGCGCTCATGCTTGTTACTGCATCGACAATTGACTCAAGTTCTTCCTGAGAGAGGTTCATCAGTCGGCTAAACAAGGCAAAGTGGCGGCGTGGGTCTTCTACGCTTGCGAGTCGCTGAAAAAAGGTTTGTGCCTCTGGTTCGGTGTACCATTCCTGCGAAGTGGCAGCTAACCAGGTCGCCAGACGATCACTTTCCGGGTCCATTTCGCTTATCAAGTCGGTGCTATAGTCGAGCGGGTCACTGATAAGATAACTTGGATGAACCTTGAAGAAGCGCGATAAAACATCACGACTCGATGCGGTAAGGTGAAGCCGTTTGCTGCGTTCCAACTGTGAAAGATATGCCTGGCTCACTTTGACACCGAGTTCTTGCTGCATGGCAGTAACAACCTCGACCTGCGTCATTGAGCGACTCAACCCACGCAACTCACCCTCGACGGCCCGTAAATGTTTCATCTTCTCCGCTAAATTCATACCAGTACCTCACATAGCTATTTGCTATATTGAGTATAGCTGTCTGTAATGCTTTTGTCAAGTGGGAGAGTAAGGATAGGAGAAATAGTCTTTTCCGTGCCGCTCTTATACAGTGTTACACAACTGAGATTGCGCCAGTCGCGCTATCGACCCGTATTTTTACAGATGTGAGGGCGATTGGGGCGGGTGGATTGACGACTTCCGCACCTTTGGCGGGGTCAAAGGCGGCTCCGTGACAGGGACATTGCAGAAGCTGACTGGCGGGGTCGTAGTCCACCGTGCAACCGGCGTGTGTGCAGACGGCATCATAGGCCACGAAGTGACCGTCGGAAAGATGTACTAATACACCGGGGTCGCCTGTGGACGGAATAACGAACGGCTTCGCGCTATTTTTCGCGATTGCGCTGACTTGCGCGATCTGGCCTGTTGTGGGCGTCGTGCTGACGCTTGTTAGTGTGGGACTCACAGGTGCGATGGTGGGAGTCGCAACAACAGGGGAGGTCGCGGCGTCAGAGCCACTACTCAGGATACGGGACGCGTAGCCAAGTGCAATGATGCCTAGCGTTGTCGCGGCACCCAGCAACGACCCCCACAGGAACGTGCGACGCGTCTCCCTTTTTTGTGTCAGCAGCTTGTACTGGCTTTGCTGCCTCTGTGAGAGCTTTTGCGTTGTTGCCTGTGTTGTGCCTATGTCCTGTCCAGGCGACTGTGTTGTGCCTAAGATGATGGCGAGTAGGAGGGAGACCCGTTGCTGGAAGCGCACCGGAGCGGCTTGCAGCAGACGAAGCGAGAGAAGTGCGTCAAATGATGGCAGGCCAGTGTTCAGAGGCCCATTGAGCATAAGCGTTAGCCACGCGAAAATGAAAACGATATCCGCCCCATAGAAATACGGGTAGACACGCCATGACGCGGACAAGTATAACAGAATGCTAAGAAGTACGCCAAAAAACGCGGCGGGACGGAACAGCAAACCAGAAAGTGTCCCTAGTCCAATCGCGATCTCGCCTAGAATGATTATGATGCCAAACAGCTTCGCGTGTGGTTGACCCACTGAGAGCAAGAGATCATGTAGAGGCGACCCCAGGGCGAAACGTCCGATCTGGCGACCAATATACCCTGGTGCGGAGGTCTGGAAGAATTGTGGGTCTGCGATTTTTTGAATACCCGCGTAAACAAATGTAATGCCAAGAAAAAGTCGAAGTGGTAGAAGTACCCACTGGTGTAGAGTGCGTGTGTCTATATTTTTTGCCATTATACTTTCCTTGAAAACGCCAGCAGGAACGTTATGATTTTCGCGCCAGCTAAAGCTTCTTTGGCATCATATGGAGTATCCCCTGTGTATTGGCCTCAATATCCTCGTGCTTTACAAGCATTGGGTGATGCTCAACATGTAGCCACATCTGTATAAAATCGTCATAATGCTTGCTCGCGGGATGCCCCGATTGTCCGGGAGCATGTCCAGAGCGCGAAGCACTCATATCCGCCAGCGTGACAATTTGTCGATAGGATGGAACCGTTATCACTGTCTTTGGGTTATTGGGAAGTGACGCGCCCATGTTGACCGTATCGATGTCGCCGCCGACGGGAAAGGGGCCGCGATTGAGAAGCGGCGCGAACAGTTTGACACTGCTAAGTGTGTGGTTGTACATCATTGTATGAATGGCTCCATATTGCCATGCCGCGCTATCCTCGCCAAGCGTCTCACGTAACTCCTCAATGGTCGCTGAAAACGCACGGCTCAGCGCGTCCGTCCATGACGCGGGGCCATTGGTGATTACGGATTGCGCGAACCAGGTGTCGTCACGTGTATTGAGCATCCGAATGATGAGCGGCTTGCTGCGGCTGGCATAGCCGTTGACGGGAGCGAGAATATTCGCGCCTAGCCCCAGGAATGTTTGTAAAAGTGTATCATCATCGCCGAGTACAGCACTAAGTACAAGAAACTCTAAGCGTCTGGCAAAGGTTGTATAGATCGCCGCCGCCGCGCTTTTGGGGGCAAGTACGAAGTCCCAACTACGTAATACCTCCTGCGCTGAAACTTCTAAGGGTGTGCGCGGCTGGAGTGTCAGCATGTGTGGGACGATCTCGACTGCGGGCAGTGAATACTGGTCAGCTTGAATCGCCGCCATGTCCGAGACGGTAAGTCTTTCTTTACTGGTCAGCAGCGTACTGATACGCTGAGCGCGATAGCCGTTGAGCCATTCGTTGGTGATGTAGTATGGGTAGGTGTCGTCTATGACGCGGTTGTTGGCGGTGGCGAAAAAATGCTGCTCAGGATTGTAGCTCTGTGGCAGCTCGTCAAACGGAATAAGCCCCGTCCATTCATATTCACCCGTCCAACCCGGCGAGGGGACGAGTGCTTGCCCTCTGGCACGAACGGGAATCGCGCCCGCCATCACATAACCAATGTTGCCTTCGGTGTCCGCGTAAACCATGTTTTGCGGCGGCACATCCCACTCACGCAATGCGTCGCGAAACTCTTGCCAGTTTGTGGCGCGATTGATCTTTTGAATGGAGGAAATGATGGTACACTGCTCTAACCCCACCCAACGGAGCGCGAGTGGAAGCCCCTGCGTCTCCTGCGTGCCGTTCTGTTTCGCGCCCTCGATGGGGTGCGAGGTCAGGATAGGCCCGTGCCGTGTAATGAGTACCTCTTCTAGAAGCGGCTCTTTCTGGCCCTTGACGCGAATCTCTTCGCGCACAACGGTTGCGTTCTCCCACTGCCCTTGAAACTCGTACTGGTGTGGATTGTGTGGATTGAATTTCTCGATGTAGAGGTCTTGTACGTCGGAGACTGCGTTGGTGACGCCCCACGCGATATGTTTGTTGTGGCCTATGACGATGCCAGGCGCACCGGGAAAACTCGCTCCTACCACGTCGATATCGCCCGCGACAAGGTGGCATTCGTACCAGATGGAGGGAGCGGCCTGTCCGAGGTGTGGGTCATTGCACAGAATGGGCTTGCCCGTTGCGGTCATGGTGCCATCGACAACCCAGTTATTGCTACCACCGAGCATTCCGAAGCCACTTATAGTTCGCAACTGCTCATACTGCTCTAAGAGGCCAAGATTGACGCCTTGATAGGCAACGCCGGAGGGAACGATGAGGGGATGTTGGGCATCGTAGCCAGCTTCTAAGAGGGCGGCGCGTTCGGGGCCAACCTTCGCGATGATACGAGCGCGGACAAGCTCAGTTTCCCAGTTGCCGCCGAGGTTCCAACCCATCATCTTCGACCATTGAATGGTATCTGCTGGTTGCCAGGGGGCAGGCTTGAAGCCAAGCAGCGAAAACTCAACGGGGAGGCGATGCGTGTTGTTTGTGATAAAGGTGTTGACGCCCAGTGAGTATGCATTGAGGACGCGGCTATCGTGCGCGGAAAGACGCTTCGCCTCTTCAAGCGAGGAGCGATGCATTCCCAGGCGACGACAAAAACGATCAGTTTCCACCGCGATAGAGCCAAATATTTCCGAGAGCCGCCCGGAGCCGACGCGACGGTTGACCTCCATCTGCCAGAGCCGTTCTTGCGCGTGAGTGTAGCCTTGCGCGAAATAGAGATCGTCTTCATTGTGTGCGTAAATATGGGGTACACCATAGCGGTCTGTGAGAATTTCGACTGGCTCGTGTAGCCCTTGCAGATGCAACTTGCCCTTTACTTTTGGGAGTGGGCGGTGCATGAAGGCGTAATAGCCGCCATATGCCGCACCCACCACGCCCGCGATGCCCGCCAGTGTGAGTGTTGTTTTTTGTTGCCACGACGCCATTATAATATCCCCTTTGATAGAACAAAAATAAATTTTTAGTAATCAAAATATGTGGGCGAGCAAAAAGTATCGCCTTGATCTCTATAATACTTTGGTTCCCTTTGGTGTATCTCGCACCTCGTAGCCCTGCGCCTTGAGTTCGTCGCGTATCTCGTCGGAACGTTTCCAGTTGCGTGCGGCGCGTGCTTCGTCGCGTTGGCGCACAAGTGCAAGAACACTTTCATCGAGTACACGCGGTGCCTTCGCCGTGACGGTATCGAGCCGTAGTCCCAGCACGCGGTCAAAATCCAGAATGAGCCGATGCCGCTCGTCGGATGCTATTTTATTGTTACGGCCAACCTCGCGTGTCAGGCTCAGCGCGGTGGGCAAGTCCAGATCGTTGTTAATTGCCTCCGCAAAAGCCGCGCGAACCTGTTGCGCCAGCTCTGACCAGGAGTGCTGCGAATGTGACGCATCAACGGAGGGAAGTGAGGCAATGTCAGAGCGTAGATTGTTCAAGCCGTTTTGCGCCGCCACAATAGAGTCATTCGTAAAGTTCAGTTTTGAACGGTAATGGGCCGTGAGCAACAGATAGCGGTATGCCATCGGGTCAATGCCCTGCGCTTGCAGGTCACGCAACAGGAAAACATTGCCGAGCGAGCGCGACATTTTGATCGCGCTAAAAATGAGATACTCGCCGTGCATCCAGACCTGTACAGGTTGTTTGCCAGAGAGGCCCTGACTCTGTGCTATCTCATCTTCATGATGCGGAAATTTCAGGTCAACCGCGCCCGTGTGAATGTCGAATTGTTCGCCGAGGTACTTTGTCGCCATCGCCGAGCATTCAATATGCCAACCGGGGAAGCCACTGCCCCAGGGACTGTCCCAGTTCATCTGGCGGTCTTCGCTCCCCTGTTTCCAGAGCGCGAAATCTTCGGGTGCGCGTTTATCGTCGGCACTCTCCATCTGTTGGCGGCCACTGCCACCTTCGCGCAAATTCTCGACGGTGTTGCCAGAAAGTTGCCCGTAGGCCGGGAAACTACTTACAGCATAATAGACGTTACCATGTGTCGTATAGGCCAGGCCGCGCTCGACCAGTGCCTCGGTCATCACCAGCATCTCTGGTATGTGATCGGTTGCTCTGGGGCGAACGTGTGGTGGCAGGATGTTAAGCAGTTCAGAGTCGTGCAGGTATTGCTCCGTGAAATGTCTCGCGATATCATACGCATTGCGTCCGGTGAGACGTGCTTCATATTCCAGCTTGTCTTCGCCGCTTTCGTCTGTATCGTTTTGCAGGTGTCCAACGTCGGTAATGTTGCTGACCAGTAACACGGTATAGCCATTGTATTCGAGCATACGGCGCACCCAATCGGTCATGATGAAGGTGCGGAAGTTTCCAATGTGGATGTCTTTGTAGACGGTGGGGCCACAGGCATAGATGCCGACGCGTGCAGGGTCAAGCGGTATGAACAGGTCTTTACTGCGTGTAAGTGTGTTATACAGGTAAATGGGTGTCTTTGACATACATATCTCTCCTCTGAACAACTCAGAACAGGGTGTTTTGCACAATGTGGAATGCATCGGTTCGTAGCTCAGTCAGGGGAGACGTGCGGGGAAATGGGATGTTGAAGAGCACGACGCCGTAACGTTCATAGAGGGCCGAACTACTTTTTGTTGCTTTTATGAACGTAACGACAGGTGCAGGATCGCGTTCTAACAAGGTGCTTCACGATTTTCTCCAACAAGATATCTATGCTACTGTTTGTACTGGTAGTATACCATACCTTGTTGGAGTTGTGAACTAGCTGTTTGTGCTGTTGCAAGAGCTACCTGCTAGCGAATTACACGCTCGCGGCCTCTGTGGCGGCTGTTCGCACCGCAAAGTATGATGCTTGCTGATGGTGTACCACGATTGCCGCCGTCGATTGCTCTGGCACGAGCTGGTACGACTCCGTTAGCTCAATCCCGATTGTGGCGTGTACGGGCAGCAATGAGAATACTTTTTCATGGTCGGCAAGATCGGGAATAGCCGGATAGCCCCAACTATAACGCCGACCTCTTGCTTCGTCGAGTGCCAACTCGTGACGGACGAGACGGTTGGTGTACTCCGCGAGTCCCTCCGCCATTTCTACTGCGAGACCATGTACAAAGTATGCTTCAGAGTAGTTGCTCGTATGCTGTAGCCTGTCGATGGCTTCGCTGGCGGGCTGGCCCATCGTCACAACCTGTAACGCGAGGACATCGAGCTTACCACTGCTGACCGAGGCGAAGTAGTCGGCGAGACAGAGCCGTTCGCGTTCACCCTGACGCGGGAAACGGAAACGTGTAACCTCTTTGTGGCTCCCGTTCTTTTGTAGCTCTTGATAATCGTACACAATGAGTTCGTTGCCGCTCGACTGGCAGGGGAAGTAGCCGTACACAGCTTTCGGCAGCAAGTAGCGCTGCTGACGCGCCTCACGCATCATACGCTCCAGACGTGGACGAAACTCTTCGTTGACAAGCGTGTCAAACGCGGTGCCATGCGCTTTGCCGCCCCAGTGCAGTCGGTAGAGCGTGTTGATATCCATACATGCTGCGACATCTTCCAGGCCAACGCGCTCCAAGACGCGCGGCCCCCAGAACGGAGGCGTGGGTGGATCAAGCGTCGGTATGATACTTGTAGAAGGCGTCTCGACAGGAGCAGGTGGGGCAATGCTGTTGCTGTTCTGCTCGGCTTTTTTCTGCCGTTCGTGCAACGCCTCTGCCTGATTGTGTCGCACAAACGTCCCACGATCTTTGCTGGGATTAGTGAGATTGTCGATAATCTCCAGACCCTCAAACGCATCGCGGGCGTAGAACACGCCCGGCCCGTAGGCCACAGGCATTGTGTCAGACTTTTGTTCATCAACAAAGAGGATACGCCGCCCATACGAGCGGTTGATAGCGGCACCGCCAACAATAATGGGGAAGTTCAGGCCGCGTTTATGTAGCTCTTTGACGCACAATGGCATCTGTTTGGAGGTGCTGACGAGCAGGGCGGAGAGGCCAATTGCGTCTGCCTGTACCTCAATTGCCTTATCGATAATCGTGTTGAGGGGGACCTGTTTGCCGAGGTCGTAAACGGTATAGCCGTTGTTGCTCAAGATGGTATTGACAAGGTTTTTGCCGATATCATGCACGTCGCCAAAGACCGTTGCCAGCACCACCTTGCCCTTCGTATAGCCTTCCACTTTTTCAAGATAGCTTTCTAAATGGGCGACGGCGCGTTTCATCACTTCGGCGGATTGTAGGACGAAGGGGAGGATGAGTTCGCCCGCGCCAAAGCGGTCTCCTACGTCCTTCATCGCCGGCAGGAGTACGGTGTTCAGCACGTTGACGGCGGCCTCGCTGGTCTTGACCTGTCGCGCGTCGGCGCGGTGCGCGATGATTTCATCAACTAGTGGCTCAATGCCTTCTTTGCGACGGTGCAGAATTTGCCAGTGAATGCGTTCAGCAACGTTCATGCCCTCGGTGGGGTCGAGTTTTGCGTTCTCGCTATTTTGCTGTGGGCCATGTTCTTCATAATAGGCGATGTAGCGTGGCAGGGCATCGGGTCGATTGAAGATCAGGTCGTCGGCAAGCTGGCGTTGTTCCGCGTCAACCTCGCTATACGGTGTGATATGTGTTGGATTGACAATCGCCATGTCGAGGCCCGCTTTGACCGCGTGATACAGAAAGACACTATTCAGTACGGCGCGTGCGTGTGATTTGAGGCCAAACGAGATGTTGCTTACGCCCAGAATGGTAAGCACTCCCGGCAGTTCTTGCTTGATTTGTTTGAGCGCGTCAAGTGTCTCGACGCCCGCCGACTGTAGCTCTTCCTGCCCCGTCGTGATTGGAAAGGTAAGCGGGTCGAAGATGAGCGCGTTGGGTGGTAAACTGTATTCGTTGACGCACAGCGCGTACATGGCGTGCGCGATCTCGACCTTACGCGCCGTCGTTTTGCCCATGCCGATCTCGTCTATGGTAAGCGCGACAACCGCCGAACCATGCTCAATCGCCATCGGGAGAATGCTATCGATCTTCTGACGGCCCGTCTCCATGTTGACTGAATTGACAATAGCCCGACCCGGATAGACCTCTAACGCGGCCTTGATGACATCGGCCTCCGTGCTATCGATCTCAAGTGGTGCATCAATGCTCATCGCGAGCTTTTTGACAACCTTCGCCATCTGTTCCGACTCGTCCGTGCGCTCGGTCAGGGCAACCTGCACATCGAGCGTGTGCGCTCCCCCCTCGACCTGCTCACGAGCGATGCCTAGCAGCGTGTCGTAGTCGTCGCGCAACAGTGCTTGTTTGGCTTTACGGCTCCCCTGCGCGTTGACACGCTCGCCAACAAGCATTGGTGGCGGAGTTTGTGTTAGGGAAGTGGCCCGAATGCCGCTTGTCACAAATGAGGGGATGATCTGGCGGAAGTCTTTATGTGTGAAATTGTTGTCCGCGATTGGCCGTGAATGGCGTGTGGCGGGACGACATGCGTTGACAATGGCGCGTAGGTGATCGTGACTATTGCCACAACATCCACCGATAATGTTGACGCCAAATTCTGTTACGAAGTCGCGCAATGCTACCGCCATCGCTTCCGGTTCTGTCGGGTAGACCGCGAGACCGTTGACGTTGAGGGGCATTCCCGCGTTTGGAATGGTCGAGATCGGTAGCGGGCAATTTTCCGCGAGGTAGCGCACAGGTTCGCGCATATAGTCGGGGCCAGTTGAGCAATTGAGGCCGATGATATCCACGCGCAACGCGAGTAGCGTGTTCATCACCGCCGCGATATCTGTGCCAAGTAGCATTCGCCCACTGGTATCAAGCGAAACCTGTGCTTGGATAGGCACGGAGCGGCCTATCGTTTGCATGGCCTGCCGCATTCCGGTGATGGTGGCGCGAACCTCCAGAATGTCCTGGCTGGTTTCGATAAGCAATACATCGACGCCTCCCATGAGCAGGGCCGTCGCCTGTTCGCGAAAGATTGTGACAAGCTGCTGGTAGGTGATGTTGCTCAGCATTGGGTCGTCCGACGAGGGTAACATACCTGTTGGCCCGACGGAGCCAGCGACGAAGCGTGGCTGTGTGAGCGTGCTATACTTATCCGCGAGACGACGCGCGAGGCGGGCGGCAGTGAGGTTTACTTCTTGCGTAAGTTGCCCTATACCGTATTCGTCCAGTTTGAGGCGGCTGGCGGTAAACGAATTGGACTCGATGACGTCGCATCCGACGGCAAGAAAGCCCTCGTGAATCTCTTCAATGACGGAGGGTTTCGTGAGGACAAGATACTCGTTACATCCCTCGGTAGCCTGTCCGCCATAGTCTTCTGCGGTCAACTGATAGCGTTGTATGTTTGTTCCCATCGCGCCATCATAAATCAAAACACGTTGGGAAAGTGCGTCAAGAAATGTACTCATAATAGTAAGTGCCTCTGTGTTGCTCTGTGGAAAAGATATATAGCGTCTATTATATCATGCGTATGAGGAGGAAAAAGTGAGACAATAGGGCTGTTTCGTGTTATACTCTGCAACGGGTGTTCTACTAGAAGTTCTTTGCGCTTTGTAGGGAGAAAACACGATGCAAGTAGCGATGAGTGTGTTGCAGCAGCTTGTAGAACAAAGCTACATTACGACGTGTCCGCATTCAGCAACGAGTCTCCTTATCTAGAATTATACTCAGAAGACACAATTCGAGTGATGTTGGACATCCGAAACGTTGTTGTGTCGGGGCCTCATCACAACGCCCGATGGCACAACTATCGCCAGAAGCTTCCCAAATTCTTCAACTACGAGAAACATACGAGGCTACTACCGTTAGAGTCGTTTACTATAGACGAAGACGTGCAATGTGATACTGTGCTGTCAGTAACAAAAGAGTTGAGTAGAAAATATGCGAGTGATTGTCTGTATAGGGCTGCCCGCGAGTGGAAAAAGTACGTATGCGCGAAATCTGGTGGAGAAAGATGCCACATATAAGCGCATCAACCGCGACGACCTGCGATTGATGCTGGATAATGGCGTGTGGACGCATGGCAAAGAGAAGCATATTCGACAGGCAGAGCTGGTGCTGGCGGAATATTTTGTCGCGCAAGGTTTCAATATTGTGATCGATGATTGTAACCTTTCAACGATGGCGCAAGACATGTGGCAAGAGTTCGCTAAGAAGGTCGACGCTACGTATATAGTGAAAGATTTTACCAACGTAGATGTAGAGACGTGCATAGATCGTGACCGCAAGCGTCCAAACTATGTAGGTGAGCGGGTGATTCTGCGTATGTATCGTGACTTTCTGCAACCCAAACCGCCCATACTCGAATATGATCCGTCGCTTCCTGCCGCGTTGATTTGCGATCTGGATGGCACACTGGCTTTGCTTCATAACCGTAATCCCTACGAGACCGCGCGGTGTGAAGACGACAAGGTGAACGAGCCAGTTGCGGACATTCTGAGGACATATATGCTCAACGGGTATACTGTTCTTCTCGTGTCGGGCAGAAGTGACGAGTTTCGGCTTCAGAGCGAACGCTGGCTACAGAAATACACCATTCAGTATAACGCGCTTTACATGCGCGTGACGGGAGATGTTCGCAAGGACTCCATTATTAAGCGTGAGATATACGAGCATTCTATTCAGGGACGCTACACCATCAAGTTTGTCTTGGATGACAGAAATCAGGTTGTAGAGTTGTGGCGAAGTCTCGGCCTGACGGTTTTACAAGTCGCCGATGGCGATTTCTAACGCGGCTCTGTGTCGCTTGTAAACCTCTCATGCCGCTCATCCGTACTATCAGAAAATGCAGTAGTAGAGTTCTGCCCGTTAAACTGTGAGGAGCAATTTATGGAGACACGTTTCACGCTGGGGATTGAAGAAGAGTTTCAGTTGGTGAACTTGCAAACAGGTGAGTTAAATTCTTGCGCGGACGCCATCATTGCGAAGGGGGCGGGTACGTTGGGAGAGCAACTCAAGCAGGAGATGTCGCAATCGACGATAGAACTGGTCTCGGATATTTTGCCCGATATTGCTACTGCACGGAAAGAGACACGCGCGACCCGTGCCGCGCTGACTCAGCTTGTGAAAGAAGAAGGGCTGGCTATTATTAGCGCGGGAACGCACCCCAGCTCGTCGTGGCGCGACCAGAAAAACACCGAGGGCGAACGCTACATCGAGCTGGCGGAGGAATATCAGGATGTCGTGCGCTCCGATCTCATCTTTGGCCTGCATGTACATGTGGGTGTGGAGAACAAAGACCTCGCCATCACCATTATGAATCAGGTACGCACATGGTTGCCGCACATCCTCGCGCTCTCGACAAACGCACCCTTCTGGTCGGGGCGTATGACGGGCCTCAAGTCGTATCGCGCCGTGCAGTGGAAGCGGTTCCCGCGCAGTGGCGTCCCCTATGTTTTCCCCTCGTGGGATCACTTCGATAGATATGTGCAAGACCTGGTAGACATGGGCTGTATCGATGATGGTAAAAAAATCTGGTGGGATGTGCGCCCACATGCGTTCTTCGACACCATCGAGTTTCGTGTCTGTGATATGCCCTCGACGCTGGAAGACACGCTGGCGATAGCGGCACTGTGTCAGGCAATGGTGGCGAAACTGGCATTATTGCGAACGCAGGGGAAAACGGTGCCTATCGTCAAGAGTCGCTACATCGAAGAAAACAAATGGCGGGCGATGCGTTATGGGCTGGATGCTGAGGTTGTGGATTTCACCTTGCGCCGTCGCCTGAGTATGCGCGACTCAATCCGCGAGCTGCTAGACTTTGTGGATGAGGTTGTTGACGGGCTGGGAAGTCGGCAGGAGATAGCGTATCTGCACGCGCTGCTTGATGATAAGCAAGGAACGGGTGCGGATAGACAAATAGCGATTTACAAAGAGACGGAGAGTACGCAGAAGGTGGTCGCGTTTTTGTTGGAGCGAACAATGCAAGGAGTGTGATATGGCAAAGCGTTTTTCGCTTGGCATCGAAGAAGAGTTTCAACTGGTGCGCCGCGAAACTGGAGAACTTTGCTCGTGCGCTCAAAGCGTGTTGGCGAAGGGGGCGCCCTATTTCGAGGAGCAGATTAAGCCGGAGATGCTACAGTCAACCGTAGAACTGATTTCAAACGTCTTCCCGGATATGGCTGCCGCACGTATAGAGCTGCACACGCTTCGCGCCCTGCTAAGTAAAATAGCAGGTGAAGAGGGTCTGGCACTGGTAAGTGCGGGAACGCATCCGAGCGCGTTGTGGGTCGATCAAGAGCGAACCGATGGGCAACGCTATATCGAGCTGGAAAAAGAATATCAGGATGTTGGGCGTTCGATTTTGATATTTGGCCTGCATGTGCATGTGGGCATTGAAAACAAAGAACTCGCGGTTCGAGTCATGAATCAGGTCAGGACGTGGTTGCCACAACTGCTGGCGATCTCCTCCAACTCTCCATTCTGGCAGGGGCGTATGACGGGCCTCAAATCGTATCGCTCCGTCGTCTGGAAGCGGTTCCCCCGTAGCGGTATGCCGGAAGTGTTCGCGTCGCGGGAGCATTTCGATAGGTACGTGCAAGACCTTGTTGAGATGGGCTGTATCGACAATGGTAAGAAAATCTGGTGGGACATTCGCCCGCATCCCTTCTTTGATACCATCGAATTTCGTGCCTGCGACATGCCTGCGACCATCGAGGACACGCTGGCGATAGCGGCATTGTGTCAGGCAATGGTGGCAAAATTGACGTATCTTGACGAGCGCGATATGGCGGTTCCCACGCTGAAGCGTGACTACATAGATGAGAACAAGTGGCGTGCGATGCGCTATGGGCTGGACGCCGACGTAATCGACTTCACGCAGAGACGCTGTATAAGTATGCGCGACTCGATCCGCGAACTGCTAAACTTTGTGGACGAGGTTGTGGACGATCTGGGAAGTCGGCAGGAGATGAACTATCTCCGCGTCCTGCTGGATAGTCCGAATGGAACTGGAGCAGACCGCCAGATGGCGGCGTATCAAGAAGGCAGCGAGGACATTGAGAAGGTCAAGCATCTCCTGATGGAGCAGACGATGCGAGGGATCACGCTCGCAAGTGCCGACCTCTCCGACAAGTTTTTGCAGTTCAAGATGTACCAAGATAGCGGGAAGTAAGGAAGAAAGTAACACACAAAAGGAGAGTTGGTTCACAGACGTTTTGATAGTCTTCTACTATTCTCTATATTGAAAAGGTAATCACGCCCTCTCAAAGAGAGGGCAAGTAGAGAAAGAGACACTACTCATGGACGAGCAAGAACAGATTCGGCACATCACGTTGCCACAGGCCAAACTGAACCACATGGAAGTCTTAACGCAAGCCAGAGTGAACCGTATCGAAGCCCTGATGCAGCAGATGTTTACTATGCTGGCAGCTTCTGACGCAACTTCAACCGGCGAGCGCATTCAGGTACGAAACATGTTGGAGGAGTTGCAGCGTGACATCGAAACCACGCTAGAGGAACGACCAGAGCTGAAAGCCATCCGTGCTGCCCTACTTGCTGGCGACAGAATGAAAGCTATCAAGCTCTATCGTAGCACTTATGGCGTTGGCCTGAAAGAGGCGCAGGACGCGTTGGATGCATTAAAAACTCTAAACAAGGTATAGCAAACACGTTCTCTCTTCCCAGCATCGGGAAGAGAGAACAAACCTGAAATCTTACCTGCTCTGCTCAGTCACAACCTCTGTACATTTTATACACTAGCTAGATATTGTTTGCTGTTTTTATATCATGCTGACTACTTTTTAAGACAAATATGCTCTTCTGCTTACGTTAACCACTCATCTGAGGGCTGTTTATCGTGATAAGGTCAACTGTATACGATTTCGTGAGATGTGAAGCCCTTTTGTGACGTATACTATAGCAACAACACTGAGAGAGACGTGACTATAGACGTCTCGTAAAAAAAGGATAGTTACCACATGCGTATTCGAGTAGGATGCGAGTTCCGTTATGAGGCGACGTGGCCTACTCCAACGGTAATTCAAGTTGAACCCCGACCAGATGCTGACCACCGTTTGCTTGAAGGACGCTGGGAAACCACCCCGGCGATTGTGTCCCGCCTTTACAGTGATAGTTTTGGCAACTCCTGCCGCCGTTTGATGATGCCGTCTGGTGAGCAAGTCTGGAAGTATGACGCGCTTATCGAAGTTTCAGGTGAGCTAGAACCCTATGTTCCCGATGCGATTCAGTTGCCCGTTGAGTCACTGCCAGATGAGACGCTTGTATACACACTGCCGAGCCGCTTCTGTCTCTCTGATGTCCTCTCCGATCAAGCGTGGGCATTGTTTGGCAACACGGAGCCGGGGTGGGCGCGTGTGCAGGCGATCTGCGATTGGGTGCATTCCAATATTCGCTTCCAGTATGGCACAAGCACGCCGACGACAACGGCTGCCGATGTGTGCGCTCAAGGCGTGGGCGTGTGCCGCGATTTCGCGCATCTCGCGATAGCCTTTTGTCGCGCCATGAACATTCCCGCACGGTACGCGTTCGGCTATCTCCCCGATATCAAGGTCGCGCCGGTGGATGCCGCGATGGATTTTTGTGCATGGTTTGAGGTGTATCTTGGCGATAGATGGTATACGTTTGACGCACGTAACAATGAGCGACGTATCGGGCGCGTGCTAATTGGACGTGGACGCGATGCATTGGACGTGGCGATGGTTACTTCTTACGGCTCCCCACGTTTACAAAGTATGATTGTATGGGCCGACGAAGTACCCGATGAAACAACACTCGCGACGGAGCTGGTGCCAGAGGCCCACAAAGCGGTCTCTAGCCAAAGAGAGGATACCGCCTCAGCATGAGTCAGGGCCAACACGACCTTGAAACGGTCATTGCATCGCTTGACCTGCTCGACCCGCAAAATGTCGATTGGGGACGGGTGCAGCGCACCGCGTACTTAATTCATCAGCATTTGCGGTACGAGTATCCGGGGCCAATTCACGACCTGAGCCAGCGTTTGATGCTCGTGCCGCCGGAACATTATGGCGATCAACGGCGTGTGGTGTACCGTCTGGAAGTATCCACGCCGCCTTCTGAGATACGTAGCACGTTCGACGAGTTTGGCAATCTTGTACTAAACCCACTTGTGCCAGTCGTCGAGCAAATGATCGACTTCGAGGCGTGGATTGTGGTCGAGCGACGCGCCGATAGTGACCCCCACTACATAGAAGCTTTGTGGTTGACGGACGCGCGTCTCCTCTCACCCTCAGCATTGACACACCCTGATGAGCAGTTACACATGGCTGCCACGTTGTTGCTCTCGGAGGGACTACAGGGGCTAGAACTGGCGCGACGTATCAATAGTTGGGCCTATCGCGCGTTGGAGTATGAGAATGGGGTCACTACGTTTCGCACAACCGCGGCGGAGGCACTCGCGCTTGGAAAAGGTGTGTGTCAGGATTTCGCGCACATTATGATTTCGTTGTGTCGTCTGTGCCATCTACCTGCACGCTACGTCTCTGGTCATATGCTCGGCGAGGGCGGCACACATGCATGGGTGGAGGTGCTGTTGCCAGTTGTGGGCAATCCCAAACAGGCGTTGGTCGTGCCGTTCGACCCGACACATGAGCGCGAGACCAGTTTGAGCTATATCACCATCGCAGTTGGGCGTGACTATTTTGATGTTGCGCCAACCTCCGGCGCTTTCCGTGCTTCCTATAGTGGACAACTTTCCGCGCATAAGCGGGTTGACCTGACCGTATTGGAATATGCCGATACAGGGATGAAAGGCGAATAGTCCAGAAAAAACAGAGTAAACACTCCTACAAGTACCGTTTTTTGACAAGACGCGCAGAATACTGTAAAGTACAGACGTTCCAATTTTTCTGTTTTTGTCAATAGAAGCGAGTAGTAGTGTATGACGACGCCCGCACGTCTCCAATATCTGACCATTAAAAGCCAGTACCCTGACGCGATTCTGTTGTATCAGGTTGGCGATTTTTATGAAACGTTTGACGATGACGCCCGCATAACCGCGCGTGAGCTGCAGATTGTTCTGACGCACCGCCTGCATGGACACGGACGCGACTGTGAACGTGTGCCTCTGGCAGGCATTCCCCTGCATGCACTTGACAACTATGTGGGAAAACTGGTGTTGCGCGGCTACAAAGTAGCTGTGTGCCAACAGGTGGGATCACAATTGCCGTCATTTCTTTCTATCGTAGACGCGCTTAGTTTGTCAATGACTTCTGGGTGTGCTGTAATTGTATATTGTTCATGGCTTGTGTCCGTTGCTTTGTATATTTTTACGGATATACCTAACATACGTAATGCTGTTCTTTTTTCTTTGTATGTTGGTTCTTCGCTCTTTCTCTTAATTTGTTCGCACCACTTAAAAAATTCATTAACTTCTACTTTTGCCTGTTCTGCTCTATTAGCATGAGGGTGTGTATTGTTTACCTCAGTGTGTAGCTTTTGTAGGTTATCTTCTAGTCTGTTAAGTTCCGCAATCATTAGTTCCCTTGCGCGTCCTGATAATCCTTGTATATCTTTAATGGTGCGCTCTTGTTCTTCTTGGGTGTATTTGATAATTTTATTCAACGACTCTATTTCATTTACTTTTGATGAGGGATGGCTTTGTAAAACATTTTTAAGTTCGTCGATTTCATTGAGGATGTCTTTTACAAATTGCCAGGCTGCTTCATCAATTTTTCCAACTACTATGGTCGGTAGATATTTGCAGGTGTGATGATTTGGTACATTTGACGCTCCGCACCTATAATGAGTTGTTGGATATTTTTTACCTTCTCTCGGGTGATTATATCGAACAACAACCATTGCGCGTCCGCAATATCCACAGCTTATGTACCCTGCTCGCAATAATGTTTGTTCTGGTTCTTTATTATTTCGTATGGCCTCTTGTCTTGCTACTACTCTTTTGTTTTGGGCTGCATACCAGATATCCTTTGTTACTATTGGTGGTATAACTCCTTCTGGAATGGGTGTTGGGTTTGGGTGTATTATAGACTTTCTTTTTCCATCTATCAGTTCCCATTTAAGCCTTCTGTTCATGCCTTCCCCTGTGTAAAAGGTATCTTTAAGAATGCGTGTTACTGTCGTTGTACCCCATTCTCCTCTATTTGTTGGGTTTGGTACTCCTTCGGTAATGAGTGTTGCTGCAATCTTGCGAACTGACATGTTTTCAGTAACATAAAGATGGAATATTCGGTGTACTATGGTTGCTTCTATTGGGTTGATTGTATAGAAGGTATGCTTTTCGTCTCCCCATACATAGCCGTACTTTGCTTTCCCTGTTCCTATCATTTGTCCCTTTTCTACTTTGTTTTGTACTCCTCTAACATTTCTCTCTATGATTTTTTCTCGTTCTATTGCGGCTGCGAATGCAAGGGCTTGACGTAGGAAACCGCCGAGCGGTGATGTATCTAGTGGCTCTGTGATGCTTTCGAGTCGGACGTTATTCTCAAGCATCTCGTTAAGAAGCACTGCTTGGTGAATAGGCTCCCTTGAGAGTCTATCTAAAGAATTGACTATTACAACTTGTACGGTATGATTGCGAACAGCTTCACGTATGTATTTTGTGAGTTTTGTACGTTCTCGTAGGTAGAAACCTGAAAAGACTTCTTTGATAATGTCAACAACTACCCATCCTTTACTTGCAGCGTATCGCCGTATTGCTTTTTACTGTGACTCCATCGAGTGGCCTTGTTCCTCTTGCTGGCGGTCAGAGACGCGAACATATCCGATTGCGTAGACTACAGCATTATCTGGAACTTCTGGAAAGTTTTTCATTATTTTTCCTCTCATCATTTTTTACTCTATTACTTTTTAAATCTC
>JBBQVS010000033.1:0-38162 GCA_038211295.1 Ktedonobacterales bacterium
ACTGAAAATCGCGGGCATCACCATACCAGCCGAGACCGCCAGCATCCCATTCTTTAGCATTGCTCTTCGTGTAACATTCATCTGTGTACTCCCGTGTCGGTCAACTTTTCTAATTCAACTGGTATTCTGGCGATGCCAAGAGCAGGTACAACGTTCCGCGTACCGTGTTCAAGGGATAACTCTTGCCATTCTTCAGAGTGATTTTCATACTACTTGCGCCACCTTTACTGGCATTTTGCTGCGTAAAGTAGGCGATGAATTGGGCGCGGCGATCCGCGTCAACACGACCATCGAGCAGGGATGCGCTAAAGAAATCCACGAATTGCTCCGGCGAACCGATGTTATGTGCGTTGACTATGCCCTGTATATCTACAATATTGTTTGTCGCGGGTTTCGCGTTGCGGCTCCCTGCCATCAAGGTATCAATGTAGTTCAGCCGTGCCATCCATGTACCACTGTTAAGCCACAGCGCACTCGTCTTGTTGCCAGGCCAGCCTGCCACATTCGGTGGATTAAAGAGCGTCTGACCCATTGTCGCGGTCATGTACTCCAACCCTTTCCCGTTGCCCTGCACGTTCAACGCACGATACACGCCAACCACAAACTCCGTTGGCGACTTGACGCGGGCGCGGTACGCCTGCGGCGAAGCGAATTGTGGCGAGAGCAGCAGCGTTCGCATGACCTCGCCAACGTTGTGTCCACTTTTAACATAGGTATCGATTAGTGGTTTCAAATCGGCATCGGTTGGATTCTCATAGACGAAAAAGGTGAACAGCTTGCGGCACAAAAACGCAGGAGTCGCGGGATGGTTTGCCAGGATACGCACCACGTCTTTATAGTCAAAAGTGCCACTCTGCCCCAGGTAGGTCTTGTTCAACGTGCTGTGATCGCGCTGGACATATTGCGCTTGCAGTGCAGTTGTGCCTTTGACATGCCAGCCCGTCAATGCGGCGGCGGCCTGATACACGTCTTGTTGCGTATAATTGCCCACTCCAAGCGTAAACAACTCCATCAGCTCGCGTGCGTAATTTTCGTTGGGCGCGTTTTTGCGGCTCTTTGTTAGATCAAGATACACAAGCATCGCGGGATCGCTGGTGATGCCGAGTAAAATGTTGTCAAATGTGTCGAAGGCGTGAGTACGAAAAAACTGATTCTGAACCATCACGCGCTGATACGCTTTAGGGCCGCCAACTTTATGAAAGCTGCTTGTCAGAAGCCCGTGCCAGAACAGCGTCATCTTCTCCAGCAGAGGACGTTGTGTCCAGGCCATGCGTAAGAGCCACCACCGTTGCATGTTGGTGATCGCTGTGCCTTTTGGTGCAGAAAAATCAAGATTGAGTGACTTGAGCCGATTTTCCATGGCGTCGTCTGATACTTGTTGATAATTAATGAGACGATCAACAGCACCAACGTACCCATAATTTCGGTAGGTTTGTATATCGTCGGGTGTCGCTCCAAAACCCGCACGTCGTAATAAGTGTCCTATTTGCATACTACTTGCTATCGGCCCTTGCGGAAAAATGTTTAGCCCGCCACCGTTTTGCCACAACTGCTCAACCGTGATGCCACCGCCTGCCACCGCTGCGACTCCGACGCCTGCCGCCGCGATAGTAAACAACTTGCGACGTGACACCTTTTGCTGCGGACGTGGCACCGTCATTACTGGTAGCGTTTGCTGGTCTGCACGTCCACCTAACTTTTGTGTTACCTCTGAACCGTCGGGGGTGTCCCACGCTTCAGTTGGGGAATTGTGTATGTCCATAAAGTCTCCGTTGTCTCTGTTGATGGTCTCTTTTCTCTCTGTACGCTTGTCTTATAGTATCAATACGATCTTTTGTTCTTCTCTTTTTCTCTCTACTGGCAATTCTACCAGCAAAGGTTCAAGGAAATATCAAGAGAATCTACAGGTTTGACGAATATGTTCCGAAATACAAAAACACAAGCCACTGTGAAAGCTAGTTTCACAGTGGCTTGTGTTTTGTGTTTATAGTAGAAAAAGGTTAGTTGGCGAGGTCATGCACGACGTCTAGCAGATCACGTACATGAAAGGGTTTCGCGAGGACGTAGGCAACTCCCATAGCTTTCGCATCAGGCAGGCCAGCGCGTGCGGTGATAAGGACGATTGACGGCAGGGGATGTGTTGGCATCCAGTGTGTACGAAGGTGTGCTAAAAAAGCATCTCCATCCATGCCTGGCATTGCCAGGTCTAGCAGAATGAGAGCTGGATATCGCCCCTCGTTGGCCGCAGCATGGAGCCAGTTCAACGCTTCTCGCCCCTCACACACAACTTGTGGCGCGTACCCATCGAGTTGCAATGCCCACGATACCATGTCGCGGATTGCTGGATTGTCGTCTACTACTAGCACAACGCGTTGGCTCATTGTTTACCCCTATGTCTTGTTATTTGGATAGTAATATTATAGGAACAACTCCATTGACAAATCGATAATTGTCAATGGAGTTGTTCCCGTCCCTACAAACGCTCGTTCGCTCTACTCGCCTGTGCTTATCCGCATTGCTTCTGTCGCGCCATCGGACTGCTCATGTGCGTGATACGAACTACGCACAAACGGCCCCGACTCGACGTGGCGAAACCCCATCTTCTTCCCCTCGACCTTGAGTGCCGCGAACTCCTCCAGCGGCACATAACGTTGAATGGGCAGATGCTTGAACGATGGACGCAGGTATTGTCCAATTGTCAAGATGTCCACATCATGCTCGCGCATGTCGTGCATGACCTGTACTAGTTCATCCCAGGTCTCGCCTAACCCAAGCATGAAGCCAGACTTGGTTGGAGCAGCGGGGTTCATCTCCTTTGCCCACTTGAGCACTTGTAACGAACGTTTGTAGATTGCCTGTGGACGTACTTGCTTGTAGAGGCGTGGCACCGTCTCAACATTGTGATTGTAGACATTGGGTTGGGCATCGATAACTACACGCAATGCATCATAGACGCCCTTGAAGTCAGGAGTAAGTACCTCTACCTTACATTCGGGGTTCAGCCGCCGAATCCAGCGAATGGTCGAAGCGAAGACCGCAGCACCGCCATCTTTTAATTCGTCTCGGTTCACCGATGTTACCACCGCATGGCGCAATCCCATCGTCTGCACGGCTTCCGCGACCCGCTTCGGTTCCTCCCAATCCAATCCCATTGGGCGGCCAGTCGCCACGGCACAGAAGCCGCAACTGCGTGTACACACGCTACCCAGAATCATGAATGTCGCAGTTTTATGCCCCCAGCATTCTGCGATGTTCGGGCAACGCGCCTCTTCACATACTGTGTGCAGCGATTGACTACGCATCAACTGTTTGAGTTCACGGTAGTTCTCGCTCTTGGGCGCGTTCACCTTGAGCCACTCTGGACGCCGTTCTGGAATCATTGTCGCCATGATATGTTTTTCCTTGTACTAGTATACGTCGATTTCGCGCCCATACCCCTGTAGCCTGGTACGAACCGCCTGCAAAAATCCGCCCGCGCCCGCACCATCGAGAATGCGATGATCGAAGGAGAGACACAGATACATCATTGAACGTACCGCGATGGCGTCGTCTTCGATCACGACAGCACGTTTGACCACCGCATCCATACTCAGAATACCCGCGTGCGGTTGATTGATAATTGGAACTGAGAGTATTGTACCAAAAACGCCGGGGTTGTTGACAACAAAGGTACTCCCCTGCATGTCCTGCAACGTAAGTTTGTTGTTACGTGCACGTTGAGCAATCGCGTTGACCTGCTTCGCGATACCCGCGAGTGTCAATTGGTCCGCGTCATACAACGTCGGCACGACAAGGCCGGCGTCGGTTGCAACCGCGATACCCAGGTTGATGCGCTTCTTGAGAAGAATTTTGTTGTCTTCCGTCCAAGTTGCGTTGATCGTGGGGAACTTACGAATACCCTCGCACACGGCCTTCATCACAAAAGGCACAAAGCTTATTCCATAGCCTTCGCGCTTCTTGAATGCCTCTTTGTTCTGCACCAGCCAACGAGCAATATTCGTCATATCGACCTCAACCATCGTCGTCGCGTGAGGCGAGGTACGCTTACTACGCACCATGTGTTCCGCAATCGCTAGACGCATTCGGCTCGGCGTCACTACCTCGTCCTCACCACTCATGCTCGCGGGTCGCTCGACAGGTGCCGCCACAACTGGCAGAGGCACATTCTTGGACTCCTGTACCGATGGGGCAATCTCAGGCCGTTGCGCCTGCACCGACGCCACTGCGGAAGCGGCAGGTTGCGCTACTATTGTTGATGCCGCACGCGCTCCCCGTGCGACAAACTCCAGAATATCTTCTTTGCGCACGCGCCCATTCGCCCCCGTCCCCTGAATACTGTTGAGGTCGATATTATGCTCACGCGCGAGCCGACGCGCAAGGGGCGAGATACGTTGCCGCTCGTCATCCCGCTCACCGCCTGACGCATGTTCAGCATCGCCACCGTTTACACCATTCGTTGCTGCTGCGGTCAACACTGGCGTCGCGGCCTGTTGCACCGTTTCTACAGGGGCGGCATCTGGCCCAGGCGTGGGTGCAGAGCCGTTTACCTCGGCCCCCTCTTCAATTAACGCGATCTGTGTTCCTACCGCCACGGTCTCATCGACATTGACGAGAATTTTTGTCAGACGACCCGCGACAGGTGAGGGCAGTTCGGCATTGATTTTGTCCGTGATGACCTCGACAAGCGACTCATCCTTCTCGACATAATCGCCAACCTGTTTCATCCAGGAACCTATTGTTCCCTCTGCGACTGACTCGCCCAATCGTGGCATCGTTACAGGTGTCGGCATACGAAAACTCCTTTGTTTCTACTAGCTCTCTTTTTCTGCCATGCTGCTTCTTTACACGTTAATACGCGGCGAGCTTACGGGCAGCCGTCAAAATCTTTTCCGCGTTTGGCAAGTACGCGGCCTCCAGGAGCGGCGCGTAGGGAAAGGGAACATCTGGTGCCGCGACACGCGTGATCGGCCCATCCAGATACTCGAACAGGTCTTCCGCGAGTATCGCCGAAAGTTCCGCGCCAATGCCACCTGTGAGCGTGTCCTCATGCACAATCAGAACCTTGTTTGTGCGCTTGACCGACTCCTGAATGGCCTCGCGGTCAAGCGGCGAAAGGCTCCGCAAGTCCATTACCTCAGCCTCAAGGTCATCCTCTTCTTCCAACGTGCGAGCCACTTTCAGGCATTGATGTACCATCGCCCCATATGTGAGAATGGTCATGTCCTCGCCGTCGCGGCGGATAATCGCTTTTCCAAGTGGCACAATATAGTCTTCTTCAGGCAACTCTTCGCGCAATTCGGGCAGACGATAGAGCAGCTTATGCTCAAGGTATAGGACGGGGTTATTGTCGCGAACCGCGGCTTTAAGCATCCCTTTGGCGTCATACGTTGTGGAAGGCACCACAACTTTGATGCCCGGCGTATGAAAAAACCATGCCTCTGGACTTGTCGAATGAAACGGGCCACCCTTTGTGCCACCACCGGAAGGGCCACGAATAACCATTGGCACAGGCATTCCTACACGCCAGTACATTTTGCTCGCCATATTGATAATCTGGTCAAAGCCACAGGTGATGAAGTCGATAAACTGCATCTCGGCAATGGGGCGCATCCCCATCAGGGCCGCGCCAACCGCCGAGCCAATGATCGCGGCCTCTGCCATCGGCGTATCGATCACGCGCTCGGAACCAAACTCTGCCAGGAGACCCGCGCTCACCTTGAACGCTCCTCCATATGACCCCACATCTTCACCCAGCAAAAATACCGCCTCGTCGCGCAGCATCTCTTCGCGAATGGCCTGACCTATCGCTTCTAAATATGTTACCTTCTGCTGTTTCTTGGCTTCATTCATCGCGGGGCGACCTCCATAGGCACCGTAACTGCGGCCTGTGACATGGTTGTAAACGGTTGGCCTGTCCGCCTATCAAGGGCGTTGACATAACGCGTGTCGTTCGCGCCCGCCTCGCCAACAATCGCTGTTGGCCCATCGGGTGCGAACACATAGTCTGCTACCGTCAAAGCATCGGGTGCGGGACTCTGTTCCGCGAAGCGCACGGCATCTTCGACGACGGCCTTGATGCGAGCCTCAATCTCCACCCTCTGCTCAGGCATCAACAGGTGCTGCTCCTGTAAGTAGGTCTCGAAGTGGCGAATCGGGTCTTTCGCGAGCCATTCCGCCCGCAACTCCTCTGGCACATAATCGGCTTTGTCGGCCTCTGAATGCCCACGCACACGGAAGGTCTTACACTCCACTATCGCCGGCCCCTTGCCGCTCCGTGCATGCTCAACGGCACGTTTCACGGCGTCGTATACCGCTAGTACATCGTTTCCGTCAACGCTCTCACCCGGAATACCATAGGCTTTCGCGCGGTCAGAGAGGTTTTGGATCGCGAATTGTTTCGCGCCCGGCGTCGAATAGGCATAACCATTATTCTCGATTACCAGCACCATCGGCACTTTTTGCACCGACGCGAAATTCATCGCCTCGTGAAACGGGCCGGTATTTGTCGCGCCATCGCCGCATGATGCCAGCACCACGCTCGAACGCTTGCGTAGCTTCAACGTCAATGCAACGCCACATGCGACGGGCAACGACTCGCCCAACATACTAATCATAGGGACAATGCCATGATGCATGTCGCCTATATGCATCTGCCCATCACGTCCCAGCGTCGGTGAGTTGCCACGAGCCAACCATTGACACATCACAGCACGCGGCGACCCGCCCCGTACAAGATGCATCCCCAGATCGCGGTGCTGCGGAACAATGCAGTCATCGTGGCCAAGCGTCATTGCCGCGCCAACGGTTGTTGCCTCATGCCCCTGCGCGGTATACACGCCCCCAACAACTTTGCCCTGCAAGAACAGAGTGCGGGTACGCTCCTCCATCACACGAGTGAGGCGCATAAAATAAAAGATCTGTAGCAGGTCTGCCCGCTCCAGCCCCATAACGTTTCCATCCCTTCTGTCTAACGATATCTGGCTTGATATCTGCTTCATGCTAACATGTTACAGGAAGAGGTGTCAAGCGTAAGAGGTCTCTTGCTACAATGGAATCAGGAGTGGCAACCTGAGAGACATTGCAAAATGTACACGAATGCACACGCTGATGCGTCGTATAAGTGAGGTATTTTCCTGCTAAATATCTTGCATCACTTGTTTCTCTAACCATTTCTTGCGCTATTATAAAAACGCACACGTTTATATATAATATAGCGTTTTATACACGCATAGAGGAGTTTGTATGTCGTACTTACGAAACATGCAAAACACGCCATTACTACGCATTGTTGCCAAAGTCGGCCTTGTTTTCGCCATCATGCTGCTCTTTCCGGGCATCGCAGCAGCACACGAGAAATGGTTTACCGATGGCGAGAAGTACCCACCGCAATTTGGTCTCATCTTCACCTTGCCCGTTCTTGGCATGATTGGGCTTTCAATTGTTGGACTTGGTGTCCTGTTGCTCCTGCGCCGTCTGGTTGGTGGCAACAACGACTTTCCACAGGTCGGGTTTCTCCGTTACTATGATCGCAACAATCAGGTCATCATCGGCATTCAAACGGCGATCAGTCTAATCGCGGTCTCAGTCACGCTACACATCTTCGCGCCCAATCAGAGTGTTGGCATGAACGCATTAGGATATGTACTGGCAGGCGTTGAGGTGTTTGTCGCCTTCAGCTTTATCAGTGGCATCTTGACGCGCGTTGGCGCAATCGCGCTCATCTTCCTGTTCCTCTTCTCGTTTTTCCTGTTTCCCGCGTGGGCAGTTTTAGAACAATCGGTGTATGTGGGCATCGCCCTTTACCTACTCATCATGGGGCGTGGACTCATTCGGCCCGGCCCACACAAAGAACCGCTTTCCCAGTTCGCACGCTACTGGCGTATGGCTCCCTTTCTCTTGCGAACAGGTGCTGGCATCTCTATTGTCGTCCTCGCCTTTACGGAAAAGCTTGTGAACCCCGCGCTGGCATTAGCCTTCCTCAAAACACATCCAAACTTCAACGCGGCTCAGCTTATTGGCCTGACATGGTTTACCAATGAACGTTTTGTCCTCGCGGCGGGCGCGGTAGAGCTTACCATTGGGCTAGCATTGATTAGTGGTATCCTGCCCAAAATTGTCATCTTTGGAATGTTCGTACCGTTCAATCTGACACTACCATTTCTGCCACCGTCGGAACTGCTTGGACACCTGCCGTTCTTCGCGGTCATGTATACCCTGCTCTTCCTGCCACCCATCAGTGATCGCATGGTCGATGGTAAAACAATGGAAGAACATCCTCATGTGGAAACGTCACTCCCCGTCGAGGCGCAACTGCTACGCTCTTGACGACACTACATTAGAAATACAAGAAGCAAGAGAAACTCGTTGTTTCTCTTGCTTCTTGTATTTCTACACCTTCTTTTTGGTTTCGGCGGTCATGATCTCGTGCCGAAGCCGTCTGATGCGCTGACGGTAGGCATCTTCCGGTTGGCGATAGCCAAGCTTTGGTTTGTCGCCCATGCTCACATGCCACTTGCGAAAAGCCAGACCAATCTCCGTCTGGTACAGTGCCTGTGTACGCATCCACTGCTTGATGCCACTCTTCATAAGTACGCGTCGCTCGCATCGGGTGCGTTGAAACGAGTCCTGCAATAACGCGTACTCATCGACGCGCACAACGCCCGTGCTTACCTCCGACGCCAAAAATTCACGGATGACCGCGACCTCGTGCGCCAGTGCTTTAATCAAGAAGTACAGCAGTACAATCTGAGCAATGAAGGGCGGAATGTAATCGCCAACCAGCGCAATAAGCGAATAAAGCTGTACAGTGGGGTCGTTGGGTGCGGCAATGACGGTTGCGTTGGCGTACACATCAACAAAATCAAAGATGCTATGTAAGGCCACCGCGACCAAATAGCCCAGCAGTGGCACCACAATGTGCCGCCAGCGTATTCGTGTGTGGCGTACATAGCCCAAAGCAGCACCGAAGCAGACGGTGAAGGTTGAGTGACTGAGCCACCCAAGCACGATACGCCCCACGATTAGCAGGGGCAAAAAGTCCTTTGAGTTCTGCGCGAAATAGCTAAAATTCTCGACCATCGCGAAGCCCGCGCCAATCAAAGCACCGTACACAATGCCATCAGTTACGTTATCAAACTCGTCACGCAGCACGAAAAAGAGCAAGAGCAACCCAAGCCCTTTTACCGTCTCTTCGGTCACGCCTGCGTTCAACCCAAGCAGAATTGAGCGTAGAAGGCTATTCGCATCTCGACCAAGCGCGTTCTGAATCAGCGTCTGAACATTCGTTTCGATTAAATAGGTCGGGGGAATCGCGATAATCGCCCCCCAGAGAAAGGCCGCGAGTCGCAAAAACCACGGTTCGCGCTCAAAGCGATCAATAAAGTTTACCAGCAGGCTAATGCCGAGCGCGGGAATAAGCGGAATGGTCAGGGCGGTAAAAATACTGGAAGGGCCGTTTTGTGCCAGCGAAGACAGGCCGATAACGCTGTTCAGCACAATCGTGATAATCGCGCTGACCATTAAAATAGTAAATCCGATGCCCGCAATGAGCCAGCGCGTCCTTGCTCCAATGCGCTGTGGAATCGCGAACTGCATAGTTATACCTGCCCCAAGCACGTTTTCCTCTTCATTGTTCCACGGTTGTGCGACCTGCTCCGGCTCCGGCTGCACAGGAAGCGGTGACAGGGGGACGCGCTGTAACGAAGCAAAGTTGGGGAACTTTTTATGTCCGTTCTGTTCTTCACGCACTGGTGTAATGGTTGCTCGGACATCTAGTACAGTGCGCGGATCGACCTGTCCACTCCATAATGGCGACACCTGATGCGGGGTAAGCGTCATGTATGGGGACGCGGGTTGTGCTCTCTCCTGAGTCGCGTCGTCTTCTCGGATCGCTTGCCCTGGCGCGATGAGTTGCAACATCGTATTTCCTAGCACAAGCACATCCTGCGACTGCATATCCACACTCGCCCCACTTGGAACAGGTTGACCATTGACGCGCACAACATTCTGCACGGTGAGGTTGAGCACATGCCATCCACACGCATCAAGCACCAGTCGTGCATGTTCGCGCGAGACGGTAGGGTCCATGAGAATAATATCGTTGTTGAGCGCACGCCCAATTGTTGTCTCGCTCCGCGCCAACAAGTGTACCAATTGCTCTTCTGGCAACCATCCGCTCGGATAGCGTTCCTGAATAGCAGCGGTCGCGTCCGCCGATGGACGCACCCGCACAACGCGCAGCACTCCGTAGTTCTGGCTCATCGTACCATTCCTGATATGAGAAATTGTCACCCACTCTGTCTCTCATTATTGTACCTCATGAGGAGAGAAACGGTTTGTGGTGCGTTTGTGTTCTCATCATAGTAGTATTAGCCTGTGGCGTCCCGCTCAAGTCCCACGTCCAGTACGACCTCGCCCGCGTACTCCTCGACAAGTGAGCAGAGTCGCTCCCAGTGGAACTGCACGGATGCAAAGCGTTCCCAGTAATCGGGTGCCTCCTCCTCCACCTGTCGCCAGTAGGTATAGGCCGCCTGATTGGTCAACGTCACCACTTGCAAATAGCGCACTGGCTCACACTTCATCAGGCACACAAGTGAGACCTGCTTTACGCCCGGTATCCAGCGTAACATCTCAAGCACACTCGACGATGCAAGTTGCTCTATCTCTTGTGGGCCAACATCTGCCCTGGCTTCCCACACTCGCACACAATAATACTCGCCCATAAGAATTTCCCCTTCCATCACTAACCGAGAACTAGGCTACTTTCTCAAGAAATTCATTTTGCGATTGAGGGGAGTGACGTCCGTCCAATGAGTATAGGTTAGTGTCTCCCATGCGATGGAAGGGAGACACTGGCCTTCTGGCTCGCGGAACAAGAGAAACTGATCTCCTTTCGGATAGACGATGATGCCTAATGCATGGTAAGAGAAAAGTGGCAAAGCCATTATAAGATATCCTTCCCTCAATTTAAGTATCTCTCGGAGTATATCATAATTCTCCAAAAAATTGGAGTCTTTGATGCATATGCACCGTGTTCCCGATCTGTTTCTCTTCGATGTGCGTTTGCCCAAAATGAGCGGCCATGAGCTTACGCACCACATCACAAAACAACCCGCACTACGCCGAGAGTCGCGTCGGGTTGTTTGGAGAAGAGGCGGAGCAATTCGATACGTTATGGGGGCAACTGGCGAGCGCACACTGTCGCTTCCTCAAGCCATTTATGCTCATGGAAGTGGTACAAACGGTTCTGGAACAGGTGGAGCGGGTGCGTTCACACACGATGGAGAACAGCGAGAGCAGGACTGATACAGAAACGCGCGTGTGAATGCTTGCCTGTTCCCATTTTTTTCTGAGGAGCAGTTGTAGGCTTGCGTATCTGGAGACGCAACACGAGGTGTTGAATGCGGAGTTAGGAGTGTTTCCAGCATCACTTGACCTGCCACAAGGTTTTTACTCAGAAGTGTTGTGCGCGAAAAACACGTTTTCGTATACTTCATCGACGGACAAACTCTTGTCAAGGCTATAGAGCTGTATCTGCTCGCCCGTGCTGTAGGGATAGAGCGTCCAGAGTTTTTCCGATGCCCGACGGTACATGTCAACCGCGCAGCGTTTAGAGTCGATAAGGATGTACTCTTGCAAGCTGGGGCAGGTGCGATATAGTTCAAACTTCTGCCCACGATCAAACGCTTCTGTACTCTGTGAAAGCACTTCCACAATCACACGCGGGTACTGCAATACCGTGACAGTGCCTCTATCGCGCGGATCGCAACTGACTGAAAGGTCGGGGTACACATAGCGTTGCTCCGCAATACAAATTTTCATGTCTGAACTGTAGACGCGACACGCGCTCCCACGCAGCAGGACGCGCAGTAAACTACCAGCGTTGATTGCGAGCGTGCTATGATTGGCGGTGCCACCTGCCAGCATATAAACAAGCCCATCGATAAATTCGTAGCGCACATCGCGGCTCTCGTGGTCAAGTGCCAGGTACTCTTCGACACTCATACGCGTGTATACGGGTTGCGTCGCCATCAACTTCTGCTCCTTCTTACAGGTGTCTCACGTCAGGATACTCCTGTGGTATTATACGATGTAAGGCGTTATACACAACGTACATAAAGGTAGAACAAAACATTTGGACGCGTTTACCCTACATCTTTTGCAATTGGCAGTTCAGTTCTTTGAGGAAAATAGTGTACAGGCGTATCTGGTAGGTGGTTCGGTGCGGAACATCCTGCTGCAAAAGCCATGCAGCGATTGGGATGTCGTCATCACAGGCGACGTCTCTGAGGTTCCCATGCTGGCACGACGGCTTGCCAACAAGCTCGGCGGCTATTACGCTTATATGCATGAAAAGGCCAGTCGTATCACCGTCAAACAGCAAGAGCAAGCGATTGTTTTTGATATCGCCCCGCTGCATGGTCGCTTCATCGAGGTCGATTTGCGGCAACGCGACTTCACTATAAACGCCCTTGCTAGTCCACTCGCGGATGCTGTGCATTCCTTTATAGAGAATATGCCACTTCCCACTATTGATCCGCTTCACGGCGGTATAGACCTTGCTTCGCACACATTGCGAGCGGTCAGCAACGATATATTTAAGCATGACACGCTACGAATGCTCCGCGCGATTCGCTTTATGATGCGCTATGATCTGAGCATCGAGGAACACACACAACAGCTCTTGCGGCAACATGCGCCACTACTCCTGATAGCTGCGCCCGAACGCGTTCAGGCGGAGCTTTACGCTATTCTACAACCAGAGGGAGCCACTACCGCGTTGCGTGTGCTTGACGACTATGGCTTTTTCGCGGTGCTGTTCCCAGAATTTGCGCCCGCGCGTGGCATGGTGCAACCGGGATTGCACCACTGGGATGTGTTCGAGCATTCGCTGGAAACTGTCGCCGCTCTCGAACGATTGGCGGCGACCCTGGATATGTCGGTAGAAGCGATACATAATTCTCCACTCGACGGCGGACACGGCGACGTTGTAGCTCTTAAAGAACTGCTCGGCGAGGCAGAGCAAGCGGGGTACTTCTCGCGAGCAAGCCTGGCAGCACCCGCGATGAAGCTTGCGGCCCTGCTTCACGACGTCGGCAAAACAACAACGCAGGTCGTGCATGAGGACGGGAAAATCACGTTTTATGGACACCCACAGGCGGGTGTGCCGCTTATTCAAAGTATCGCGCGTCGTCTGAGCCTCGGCACACAGGATCACAAATTGCTACGGCAGGTCGCAGCTAATCACATGCGACCTGGACAACTGAGTCATGATACTATCACACAACGCGCCGTGCGTCGCTACTTTGTCGATCTCGGCCCCGTCGGTATTCCCGTCGCCCTCGTCTCGCTCGCAGACCACCTTGCCATGCGTGGCCCCGACCCCCTCACCGACGCCTGGCACAACCATCTTGGCACAGTGCGCCTCCTGCTCACACGCTACATTCGTGAACGCGAGGTCATTCTGCCACCGCATCTCGTGCAGGCCGACGAGCTTATCCGCAAGTTCAACCTGGAACAGGGGCCAATCATCGGGCAACTGCTGGAGCAGATCGCGGAAGCTCGCGCTGATGGCATCATCCAGTCAAAAGACGACGCCTTCTGGTTCGCCCACGAACGCTTGGAATTGTGAAAAAACACATAATTTCGTCTGTTCAAGAGAGTTGACAACCCTTCGCACATAACGTACCATGATAGTAGCCTCGGTGGAAAGACGCCGCAGGATATACCCGCGTGCGCGTCAACTCCCTGTCGCGGAGGGCATTTTACCCTCATTCTGGCTTATTTGGAGTGTGTTGTGAATACGATTGCCATTTTCTATCAAGGGCGGAAACAGGAAACGTCAACAGTCGCCGCCAACCTTGCTCCGATGCTGGAACAGCAAGGTCATGAAGTTCGCATCATCGACATCAGCAAAGAGGCAGAAGAAGGTGACTCACCCTCGCTTCACGGGTGCGACGTCGTGATTGTGCTGGGTGGCGACGGTACTATTCTCAATGCCGCACGTCTATGTGCCATCGTGAAGGTGCCTATCGTGGGCGTAAATTTCGGGCGCGTCGGCTTCCTGACAGAGGTGGAGCCGCACGAGCTTAACGCGCAACTCATGCACTACTTGGAACGCGACCACTCCGTATGGACGGATAACCGCGCACTCCTTCATGCGGTGCTTGAGCAAGATGGCAAACGTGAAGAATTTCTCGCGCTTAACGATATTGTGATCGCGCGTGGCAACTGGCCCCGCGTGGTCAACATGAAAGTATGGATTGACGACCATCACTATAGCAATACCTACGCCGACGGCATCATACTCTCGACAGCGACAGGTTCAACCGCTTATAATATGGCAGTGGGGGGGCCTTTGCTTCATCCACAGGTGAAGAGTATTGTGCTTACGCCAATCGCGCCGCATCTAGCGTTTGACCGCGCCCTGGTTTTGCAACCGGAGGCGCAAGTAAAAATACAGATATTCACCAACTCACAGACCGGCGTCTTTTCAGCAGATGGACAGATGAACCGCGAAATCAAAGATGGCGCAACCATCACCGTGCAGAGGAGCATACACGAGGCGCAATTTCTGAGGCGCAGACCCGCGACATATTTTTATCAAGTTATCACTCAAAAGTTAATCAATGATAGTACACAGGCCACTAAAGACGACAATGCTACTTGAACTACACATTAAAGACTTCGCCATCATCGATACCTTACACCTCCACCTGAACCGTTTTTTCAACGTGTTTACAGGAGAAACGGGTGCCGGTAAATCAATCATTATCGACGCGGTAAACGCGCTACTCGGCGGCAAAATTGGTGCCGAGTTTGTGCGTGCGGGTTGCGAACGCGCCACCGTCGAGGGTGTCTTCTCGCTCGACACTCTACCTGCTCCCAGCGCGGACTGGCAACAGCTCGATTCCGCAACCGACGCGGCCACTGAGGGAACGCCAACGCTTTTCGCGGCACTCGACGAGACCGACAACGAGCAACAGGGTGACGTGAATAGTGCCGACGCACGCGTTGCCCTCGCGACCCTCCTTGGCGAGTACGGCATCACGGTGGAAGATGGACACCTTATCTTGTCCCGCGATATTCACCGTTCGGGCCGCACCGTCGCTCGTATCAATGGTCGCGCCCTCTCACAGCAGGTTCTACAACAGGTGGCGAGCTGGCTTGTCGATATTCACGGGCAAAGCGAACATATGAGCCTGCTACGCTCAGAACAACACGTCAACTTTCTTGACCGCTACGCCGAAACGCTCCTCCAGCGCGACCAACTCTCCGCAAAGGTCGGAGAGTGGCGCACCGCTCGCAAGGAACTACAGGCACTTCAACAGAACGAGCGCGACCAGCTTCGTCGCGCGGAGTTTCTCCGTTTTGAGATCGAAGAGATCGAAAAAGCCGAGCTACACGCAGGCGAGATTGAGGAACTGGAGGCCGAGCGCAAAGTGTTGAGCAACGCCGAACGGCTGCGCGAACTCTGCACGCTCATCTATGGCTCGATCAAAGGGTCTGATGTCGGTAGTGACGATTTCAAGTCCGCGCTCGATCAGTTGCGCGTAGCCCAGCGTAGCATCGCTGATCTGGTGCGACTCGACGAGACGATGACAGAACAAGCCGAGGGCCTTGCCGAAGCGGTCTATCATCTTGAAGATGTCGCCACCAGCATCAGTAGTTACGAGGCCGACATAGAAGACAACCCGCGCCGCCTCGCGGAAATCGAGGAACGGCTTGATCTCATCTCCAAGCTGCGCCGCAAATATGGCTTTACCATCGAAGAGATTTTGCAGCGTGGAGCCGAAGATCAGACCGAGCTTGAGACCATCACGAACCGCGACGAAATCATCGCTGAACTGCAACAGCAAGACGGACAACTCCGCCACGACATCGGCGAGATCGCGCAACAACTTTCTACACGCCGCCAGAAGGCCGCGCTCTCACTCGCCGCCTCGATGGAAGAGCAACTGAACGATCTCAACATGCGACGGGCGCGATTTCAGGTCGAGATGATGCAGGTTCCCGATGAGAACGGCGTTCCCGTGAGCATCAACAACGAAGCCGAGGTGCTCTATGCGTGCGACGCGACGGGCATTGACCATGTGCAATTCTTGATTGCGCCAAACCCCGGCGAACCATTCAAGCCGCTTGCCAAAATCGCGTCCGGTGGCGAGACGTCGCGGCTCATGCTCGCCCTCAAGACGATTCTCGCCGATGCCGACGCGACACCCACGCTCATCTTTGACGAAATCGACTCTGGCATCAGTGGACGGAGTGGACAGGTTGTCGGCGAAAAACTCTGGCAGCTTACGCGCAACCATCAAATCATTTGCGTCACACACTTGCCACAAATAGCCGCGTTTGCCGATACACACTACAATGTGAATAAGCAGATTCTCGATAATCGCACGATGACCATTGTCAACGAACTACGCCCGGAGCAGCGTGTACGCGAGGTCGCCCACATCATGGGCGGCAACGTCACGGAGTTCTCGATGAAGAGCGCGGAAGAGATGCTCGCACGCTCGTATCTCTGGAAAGAGACCCGTAAACGCGCCTAGTCGAGAGAACGCGCGTGTCCAGGTGAAGACAGCAAAAGAGAGAAACAGTATGACTTCGATTGCTATTATCGGGGCGGGCATCAGTGGCCTGGCCGCCGCCCACACGTTGCAGGACGCAGGCCATACCGTGACCCTCTTTGAAAAGAGTCACGGCGTCGGCGGACGAGCCGCGACTCGCAAACGCGACGGGTTTATCTACGATCATGGAGCACAATACTTCAAGGGTGGAAGCGAACTAAGCACGGAATGGATCACGAAAAAGTTTGTTACGCCCGACCTGCTGGATATTGCCAAACCCGTTTGGATTTTCGACAGCATGGGCCACATTAAGCCGGGCGACCCCAAACAAAACGCAGACCCTAAATGGTCGTACCGCACTGGTTTTACCGCGTTCGCCAAGCGTATGGCGCAGACCCTCGACGTTCGTTTAACGACACGGGTCGAACGCGTGCAACAGAGGACCGATGGCTGGCATATCTTCGCGGCAGAGAACACACTCCTAGGGAACTTCGAGCGACTGGTTGTTACGCTTCCCGCGACACAGGCCGTTGAGCTTGTAGAAGCGAGCGAGTTCACAGGCGAGCTGGAGCAGACAATCAGTACACAGTTGAGGCAGGCCGTCTATAACCCAGTTATCTCTGTAATGCTGGGCTACCAACCGGCACCACAGACGCGGCCTTATTACGCGCTGGTCAACACTGATAAGAGCCATGCCCTCTCGTGGCTGGCGTGGGAGCACGAGAAAGCACCTGAACGCGTCCCAGAGGGAACTGGTCTGCTGATTGCCCAGATGTCGCCTCAGTACAGCAAGACGCACCGTGAAACACCACAGACACACCTCTTTCAGGATGTTGCCGCGCTTGTCTCGACTCTGCTCACCGAAGACCTGCACGCGCCAGTCTTTACCGATGTACAATACTGGCGGTACGCCCTGCCCGCGCAAAAAGCAGACGCAGACGCGCTCCTCGGCTTCACGTTACCAGCGGGCCTTGCCTTCTGCGGCGATGGCTTTGTCGGTGGACGCGCCCACCTTGCTCTTGAAGATGGGGTACGGGTCGCGCAACGTCTACTAGAGTGACTGGAAAATACACGTACTGAATAAAGCACGCCTGTGCTATACTATAGAAAGAGACTATATCAGGAAGCCACAGCACCTTCCTCACTTGCCCAAAGGATGTATCGACACAATGAATAAGAAACTTGTGAGCACTCTTTTGCTCTTTATCGTTTTTGCTGGCTTTTTATGGTGGGGACTTTCACTCCTCTGGTACGGTGTCACAACGCTCCGCACGCCCGCAGGCGACGGTGAAAATATCATCTATGCCCTTCTGCTTCTGGGATGCGCTGGATACGCCCTTGTGTCACTGCTCATGTTGCCACGCAGAAACCAACCGTAAATACTTTTTTCTCTGTAATATGTTAGCTAGGAAATGTACATGTTTGACGAGCCAGTAGTATCGCCGTTGGCTATCCGTATCGCGACTCCTGACGACCTTCCGCACGTTGAACGCCTCGATGGTCTTAGCACATCTCCTACACGCAATATGCACCGTGACATGGAGAAATACTTTGGCTCGGTTGACCCTTCAACTCATGAGCGAACGCTGATTTTTCTTGGCGAACTGCTCGGCGTTGTCGTCGCGAAAGCCGAATTGATGCTTCCCGCGCAAGACATGTCACATGCTGTCGGCTATGTCAAGCGTGTCGTTGTCGATCCCACATACCGCAAACAGGGACTGGCACGTCAACTTATGCAGTACATTATCGGATTCGCAAAGACCGAGCAAGACCTTGAGGCCATCGATCTGCATACCTGGGAACACAATGTCTCCGCGATTCACCTCTATGAGACGCTTGGCTTTGAGCTACAACACCGCGAACTGTATTTTCGTCTGACGCTGTAACAAGCCGTAGTTTGTGACGCAACGCTTTTCCTCTTCGTTGTAAGGTGTGGGCCAGAAAGCTTCTTCGCACGCTTACTTTGCACTACTTTTCTGGTACTTCGACGGGAGGGAAAGCGCGTACAGCAGCCTCTACATCGGTGCGTTAAACAATAGGATGGCACCGATAGGCCAGAGAAATAGACTCCACAAAACATGGAATGCTCTATAGTACGACACGCGCGAACATGCAAACGTATGGAACAGCGATCTGTCCTGACACAGAGGACTCGACCACAAATAGCGCACCAACAATGGCCTTCATACAGGTGGATGCGACACTTCTTCACGGAAGATGTCTCACCTGACAATCGCCATGCCGTCGAACTACAACGCCGTGCCACCTGGATCGGTCTTGCTCTGGTGCTACAAACAATCAACGAGATAGACCACGATTGGTACTTTCCCTACATCAAACCCTTTGGCTCTCTCATTCCTCTAGCACTTATCCTGGGAAGCTTTTACGCGATCTGGATGGCCTTCCATCCCACGCATCAAAAGGCTCTTTATACACAAAAACATCCGACGCGCCTACAACGCTTTTTCCTGATTTTGACGCTGCTAATCACAATCGCGGGGGGCATCGAAATGGGACGTGGCATCTGGATGTGTTTCTTGCCGCCGCAGTTTTCTAATGATGGGACATCACTTGACACAAACGCGGCAATTCTTCTGGTTGAGGGGCGTAACCCTTACACGGACTCTACTATGATTGAGCTTGCGCGTCGCTTCCCCATTCAACCGGATTGGACAACGCCCCTGCGCGTTGGGCAGTTCAAGAATCACATGGATTATCCGTCAATGAGCGATCTGCAATCCGTACTCGATACCGACTTCCGTGCAAAAAAAACGCCCGAATTTGAGTCGCACCTCAGCTATCCCGCGCTCTCTTTTCTGACGCTTGTCCCGTTTGTGCTGCTCAAAGACTACAATGTCCTTCCATTCTACATCGTGAGTTACCTGCTAATGGTGGCAATTGGTTGGAAGCTGGCGCGTCCCGAACTGCGTCCCTGGGTACTCTTGCTCGCGCTAGCAAACGTACCGATGTGGACTTCTACCGTCAGTGGCAACCTCGATGTATTCAGTACATTGCTTATCGTGATGGCCTGGTTTCTCCGCAATCGGCGTTGGGGTTCGGCTCTCTTTCTAGGACTGGCAATAGCAAGCAAGCAAACAACATGGTATTTGCTACCTTTCTATGCCATACTAATTTTCCGTCAATATGGCTTCAAAGAAACGCTGTATCGTTTGAGCATTGCAGGGAGCCTCTTTTTCGCCTTTAACCTGCCATTCATCCTCTGGAATCCGCAGGCATGGCTTACCGGTATCATGACTCCATTGAACAAAGACATGTTCGCGATGGGCGTAGGCATCGTCGATCTCAGCATCACCCATCTGATCCCATACATGCCTCAGACGGTCTATTCTGTGCTTGAAGCGGTGGCGATGCTTGGCGCGTTGCTCTGGTACTGGCGCATCTGTCGCAAGCGTCCAGAGGCAGCAATGTTGCTCGCGGTTATTCCACTCTTCCTGGCCTGGCGCAGTTTGCCCTCCTACTTCTACTGTGCCGCCTTTCCTCTGTACCTCTTAATGGTCGCGCGACCTGTGGGGTCGACAGGCAAGTCCGCAAACATTGTGACTGATACGGAAAAAGAGCAGACGCACGGCTTGCTCAATCCACTTCATGCACGCGCGGCAATGCAACTGCCCAACGTGTAACATCTCAGTTCAAATATGCTTCGTCAGGTTCGCGAACCGACGAGGGTCGCCGTACCTGTTCTCGACTCTTTTGGTGCTTCGTGGTACAATCGACACGGTGCGTATACAACGTGAGGAGAAAAAATAGACAGCCATGCCACGAAAAAACGAGAACAGCCCAACACTTTCAGATGAAGAGAACAAGCAACTACAGCACATTCTTGAACGCTCACAAGAGATCGCGCAACAGCTACATACCAGCACCACCCAGGCGCAGGCCGAGGCCGCGCTTCACGATATAACCACCCTGCCCGAAGGTGTGCAAATGGCTCTGTTCAAAGCACTCGCGAAAGTGCAAACCAGCGATGCCAGTGATATTGTTACCGCACTCAATGCGTTTAGCCCGCAAAAAGAGCTACGCAAAGAGGCACGCCGTTCACTGCTCCACTTGGATGCAGCGAAGGTCTACTCACAGTGGACGCCCCCAATTACGCAGGCAGCAGCGATTACGGTTAATGTCAGCAGCCCGCCGCGCTTCTTGCGGGGTGTTGTCACTCAGACGCGCGAAGAGGGTGAGGTTCAACTTGTCTTACACTGGGAGCAGGGCTACGAGTATAGCGAGGTTCGCACACTCAGTTTCTTGCTCGATTTCTGGAACGATGGCGTTAAAGATATGTTTGTAGAGGTCTCCGGCAGACGGGCCATTGAAAACCGCCTGGCGGATATGCGAGTGAAGCTTCCCGATGCACATATTGTCGATTGCTCATTCGCGCAGGGGAAACGCCTGCTTGAAGAGGCTTTGTCCATCAATACGTGGCGTGGTACAAAGCCACATAAAGAGTTTAGCAACCGCCTTCCACTTATCAACCAGCTCATTTTACGGGTCGAAGTGTCCGACGAGACAGAAGCGGTGAAAGAACAACCCATTATTCGTCCAGAGCTGGAAAACCAGGAGACGCTTGTCAACTTCATTGGCGCGTGGACGCTCGGCGACTACGGGCTGGCCTACGATCTCTTGACCGAGGGAAGCAGTATTCGCAATGGCCTCTCGCGTGATGAGTGGATTGTGCGGCACCGCGCCTGGTATGATGAGGCCCACCCGACACGCCTGGAACTGGGCTTTGTACATGAGCGCGAACGTAGCCAGAGTGCGCTCTGGTTGCCCACGTCCGCTACCGCCCGCACCACAACAAAGAAGGATATCGAGCTGGGCTGGTCACTTGAGGTCATCGATACTCCGCTTGCTGGCACGTTGCGCGAACTGCCGATGGGAACCGCCATTTATAAAGAGACGGGACGGCACTGGTTCTGGACAAGCTATACGGTGGAACAGACCCGCGATGGCTGGCGTATTCAGCAATTTACCGATGAGGGTGCCAATGTTCAGGGGCTTTCAATCGCGGAACTACAAAAACGTATTCAAGATTACGAGGCGGCGATAGAAGACACGTTAAAGCATCGCGATGAAGATACAAACACTTTTATGGAGACACTCGCATGGCGAATCGCACAACTGTTGTGTTTCTATGATGCACTTCTGGTCAAACTCCCATTGGATCGACAGGTGCATGAAGAGGCGTATGGTCGCGCCCTGTTTGCAGGCAACGCGCAACGCACACTCGTCTACCTTGAGCGTATGATACAACGCTTCCCCGATAACAAGGCGGAACTGCTGAAACGCCTGGGGGGAACTTACGCGGAACTGGGATATGAGCTAGAGCAACAGGGTCAGACTGAGCGCAAGGACTTCTTTCTCGCCCGTGCTGACACCGTGCTACACGAGTCAGTCGCGGCAGATGACACAGCGATGGGGCATATGTTGCTGGGTGAACTTTACCTTAGCATGGAGCGCATCGACGAGGCTGAGACCGAATTGCTATTGGCGAAAAGTATGGTCAAGGAACAAAACGAAGAAGCAGCGATTGAGGCGGGACTGGGCAACATTGCCATGCGCCGCGAACGGATGGCGGACGCCATTCCACATTATCAACGCGTTACAGAAACCGCGCCCGATTATCCCGGCATCTGGTTCAACCTGGGCTTCGCCAATCGTCTCCTCGGCAACTTCGTAGAGGCCGAGCCAGCCTACAAGCGGGCAATTGAACTGGAGGCCAGCGATATTCGCCCTTATTCAGAACTTACAGCACTCTATATGAATGAGCCAAATCATGAAAAGGCACACGCTATCATCGAGCAAGGCGTGCGAGCCAATCCATCGTCAGCCCATCTACACGCGCTCTTCGCCTCTGTTCTACTAGAATTGGGCGAGACACGCAACGCGCAACGCGAATTACAGACAGCCGAGACGCTTGACGCATCGCTAGATATCGTGAAAAGCGTGCGCCAATACATGAACGAGAAAGCAAAGAAACGCTAGAACACGTATAAAGCGGAGAAAGAGAACATCATGACAGATAAAGACAAGAATGCTCAGTCGGGCCATACAGCAGAAGAGGAAGCACAAATACAACACATTCAGACGCACCTTCCGCAGATGGCTCAAAAGTTACGCAAAAGTCGCAACGAAACACAAATAGAGAGTGCGCTCGCTCTGTTTATAGAGGCATCGGAGAGCGTTCAGCTAGCGGTACTACGTATACTCGCACGCGAGAGAACAACTGACGCCGCCGATATCGCACTTGCTGTAAACACCTATACACCGGTTAAAGAAGTTCGCAAGGAAGCACGGCGCACACTGATTCGGCTTGAGAGCGGCAACATTTATCCAGAGTGGGAATTGCCCAGCGTCATGTCTCTCACCGAGGCTATGAATACAAGTGCGTTTGAGGGAGACGAGGACGAATTTGACGATGAGGACGATGAGGGTGTCATCGAACACTTCCTTGAAAGCTGGAGTGAGGGCAACTACGAAGAGGCGTATGATACGCTCACGACCACCAGTCCTCTGCGTGGTGGCCTTTCACGCGAAGAATGGGTAGCGCGTCGGCAGGCGTGGGCTGCTGAGGCACAGCCAGAGCGCATAACTATTGATGTTGCCTATGGGCTTCAAGCCACTCTCACAGAAAATCAGCGTGCGGCACTCAGCGATAGCGCGGACACATTAGAAACGTTCTGGTCAATCGAGCTAAAAAACGTAACCGGAACCTATGACTTACCTGAACTCCCAGTCGCGACGCAGGTCTATTCCGGCACGGGGCGACACTGGTTCTGGACTAACTACGTCTACGTTGTTGAGGGCGATGACTTGCGTATTCATAGCATGGCAGATAGAGGCGCGGAACTACTCCAACTTCCGCCGACAACCATAGAACAACAGTTGCAAGAAGTGGCAGAAGAAATTGCCCTGGCATCCGCAGCATCAGGCAACATGCAAGATTTCGACGACGAGGATGAGGATGATGAAGAGAGAGAAGACAGGGACGAGGAGGACGAGATTGACGAAGATGAGCATAACGGCGACGATGAGCTGGATATGGAAGATGTAGCGTGGCTCGTCCAACAATCACTTCATTATTGCGACGTATTGATTACCAAGGTCCCGGAGCAAGAGGCAACCTATGAGCTTGCCACTCAGCAGTCGGCACTCATAAACGAAGGCGAGCGGGCCGCCGCCTACCTCTCACTCGTTGCCGAACGCTTCCCCGCACAGCAAGGCATAGCGTTTCGCGCACTGGGAACCCTCTGTTCCGAACTCGCGCTGGAGGAAGACGAAGAGGTACTCGATAGCGAAGCATATCAACCTGATGGCGACGAGGATGAGGCGCCTCAATTCACCAGCCGTTTCTTCCCACTCGCCGAAAAAGCGTTCCGCGACGCCATCGCTGCAAACAACGAGGTAGCAGACTACCTCTCGCTTGCAAACTTTTTCATTGAGCAGAACAAGCAACTCGATGAAGTGCATACACTCTTTATGCAGGCCCAGACCCTGACAAGCGACGCGAAAGCAATCGCGGCTATCGAGTCCGGGAAAGCCAGCCTTGCCCTCGCTCAGAAAAAACCTGAAGAGGCTCTGGCCCTTTACAAGCACGCGGCTGAGCTACAACCCAGCATGTCGAAAATCTGGTATATGCTTGGCGAGCTTCACCTCTCGCTTAAACAGCCAGAGGAGGCACGCAAAATGCTGGAGCAAAGTATCGAGCTTGACCCAGCCACAACTGAAGCATATGGTGAGCTTGCAACACTCTACGTAGAGCAAAACAACGATAAAGCAGCTCTTACAGTGCTTGAACGCGGTAGAGCCGAGAACCCGCTTTCGGTTGAAATACTCTCCTCTCTCGCAATGCTCCACATCAACGAGGGAAATCTGCGCGAGGCTGAAGAGATAATCGAGGAAGCGGAAGCAATTGACTCGGACATGGAACTGGTACAGGTGGTGCGTCAGGTCATCACAATGCAAAAGGAAGCGCAGAGAAAGCAACAGCATTCAAACGCCCCGAAATCTAACAAGTCAAACAAGCCGAAAAAGAAAAAATGAGAGAACAGCAGGAACGCAGTATTGCGTACTATACCGTTACGCTGAGTTCATTGACACGCACGGGTGATGCACTCACCGAGATCATTCCAGTAGATGAAGAGGGGGAGACAGGCGAACGGCATATACTCCATGTGCCGGCTGGCCTGCCAGGAGAGCGCGTCACCATTGCCGTTGAGGAGCCGTTATATCCACGCCCTGGCAGGCGGAGCCGACGCTGGAAACAGCGTCCGCCCCGTGTCTGGATCACCGAGATACATCACGCGTCACCTTTGCGCGTAGCTGCTCCGTGTCCCGTGTTCGGCGTGTGTGGCGGCTGTCAGCTACAACACATGCAGTACGAGGCACAGCTTGCATGGAAGCGCAGCGTGGTGGAACAACTCTTGCACGCTATCGGCAACTTTCCTGACCCACCACTTCTCGCAACGGTGCCATGTGACATTCCCTGGCACTACCGCAACCATATGCGCTTCTCGGTGAACCGCGAGGGCGAAGTTGGCCTAACCGCCCGTGGCTCGCACCGCGTGCTACCACTTGTCGCCTGCCCCATCGCGCACGAACAGATCAATCAGGCACTGAACATAGTGCGCAAGCAAAAGAACGCGCAACCGCAAGTGCTGATTCGGTGCGGAACAGCGACGCGCCAGATGCTGATTCAGCCAGCACAGACCGCCGAGGTCGTCGAGCAACTTACGGAACATGGCCTCGCGATACAGAGCGAAACAATGGAGGAGGTACTTTGCGGCGCGACCTTCCGTATCCGCCCAAGCTCATTTTTTCAAACAAACACGGCGCAAGCCGAGAAGATGGTTCAGATGGTCTTAGAGGGCATACGCTCCATTTCCCAGAATACCAACAAACAAGCCAATGATCTGACCATTGTTGACGCATATTGCGGCGTTGGCACGTTCGCGCTCCTGCTCGCGCCACATGTCGGAAAAGTCATAGCCATCGAGGAGTCCACAAGTGCCATTAAGGATGCTCAATGGAACATGCGGGCGATGCCGAACGTCCAGATACTCAAAGGTAAAGTCGAGACCGTTCTTCCTGAGATCGCGCGAGGACTGGACGGACTGGTGATTGACCCACCGCGTGCGGGTTGTCAACAGGTCGTGCTAGACGCGTTGATTGAGCATCCCGTCGCGTGCATCGTCTACGTCTCCTGCGATCCCGCCACACTCGCACGCGATCTCGATATTCTTTGCCATGTTCATCCTATCTACCGTCTGCGTTCAATTCAGCCGCTTGACATGTTTCCTCAAACGGCCCATATTGAAAGTGTCGCGGTTCTGGAGCGTATACACTCATGACCGTATTTCTACCCTTACTGCTTGCCTCGGCCTCCCCACGTCGTCGCCAGCTTATAGCGTCGCTGGGCCTGCCCTACACTGTCGGCGTCGCGCCACTTGATGAAGACGCAGTTCAGGCAACCTACACAGGGCCGGTGGCGGAGACAGCGAAATGGACAGCAGAACAAAAGGCAACGGCGACCCTGACTCTTGCCGAGTCCGCCAATCGTCTCATCATCGCGGCAGATACCACCGTCTTGCTCGACGAGGCGATACTTGGCAAGCCACGCGATGCCGCACACGCACATGCGTTGCTGCTGTCACTACGTGGACGCTGGCATCATGTAATCACGGGCATCGTTGCGTGCGCGATGGTCGATGGAAAGCTACAACTTTCGAGCGCGAGTTGTACAACGCCTGTACTGATGCGCTCGTACAGCGAAGCGGAGATAGACGCGTATATAGCAACGGGCGATCCGATGGACAAAGCGGGGGCATATGGGATACAACATCCCCACTTTCAGCCAACACAACGCATCGACGGGTGCTATCTCAATGTCGTGGGCTTGCCGCTCTGTGTCCTGACAACTGTACTGGCTCAATTCAACATCTTTCCCACAGGAGAGGAACGGAAGTATATGCCGTGTCCATGGTCGGAGCGATGCCTGATTTAACCGCCAATCCCGTGCGTGGACGGTTTGCTCCCAGTCCCACGGGCGCGTTACATCTGGGCAACTTACGCACGGCACTGCTCGCCTGGCTCTTCGCGCGTACTCAGTATGGGCGATTCGTGCTGCGAATTGAGGATATAGACCGCCCCCGTGTGCGTGCAGGAGCAGCACAGCAGATGCTCGACGACCTGCACTGGCTTGGTCTCGATTGGGATGAGGGGCCAGACTGCGGCGGCCCCTACGCCCCCTACACACAGAGCGAACGCCTGGCTATCTATCGGCACGCCCTGCACCAACTACGCGCCGTCAACCTCGTCTATCCCTGCTATTGCAGTCGCGCCGAAGTCGCCAACACCGCGAGTGCGCCACAACAAGGGGCGAGTGATGGCCCACACTACGCTGGTACGTGTCGCGACCTGACAGAGGCACAACGACGCGAGCATGAGGCACGCGGACGACGGCCTGCGCTACGGTTTCGCGTTGAAGAGGAACGCGTGGTCTCCTTCAACGACCTCGTTCAGGGCGTGACAACGCAACATGTGCAGCAGGTGGCGGGCGATTTTATTGTATGCCGCTCGGATGGCATCTTCGCCTATCAATTCGCGGTTGTCGTCGATGACGCCCTCATGCACATCAATCAGGTCGTGCGCGGCAATGACTTGCTCACTTCGACGGCACGGCAGGTGCTGCTCTATGAAGCTCTGGGCTTTCACACACCTACCTTCGCCCATGTGCCTCTGCTACTGGACGAACAGGGCAAACGACTCTCGAAACGTGCTCAGAGTACGGGACTCGCTCCCCTGCGCGACAGGGGGATAACGCCAGAACAGCTTGTGGGCGAACTCGCTGCGAGTTGTGCTCTGGTGAACAAAGGCGAACGTTTGAGCGCAAACACACTGGTTGAAACGTATCGGCGGCGAGCCTTGCCTTTACAAAAAACGCGGTTTCCATTACACTGACAACAGACAGCTAGCCCTATCTTGAGAGGCGTATCAAATTCTGATACCGCGCCACTTCGCGCGACAGATTTTTCTGGTTGGATAATGATGATTACGACAGCACTAAGTATTGTTCTTACAATCATAACACTCGTTCTGACGCTTAGCCTCGGTCTGCTTCTGCGCCGCATCCTGGTGCATCGTCTGGCAAACACTGTTTTAGACAACTGGATTGTACAGACGATGGGAGCTATTGTCCTCCTGCTTCCGTTTTTTTTCGCGGCGTTCGCCATCTCGCTAGAATGGCGGCCCCTGCTCATCTACTTCTACTTGGAACTGCTCAAGCAACAATTCGGCCTTGCCAATGTATCGTTCAGGCCGCTTGTCTTCAATTTTATCGGTACACTCTTGCTCATTGGCCTGGGTGTCGGTATCGCCCGCACGGTACAAAGATTGATTGTGCGGGGACTGGGCGAAAACCGTATCGATATCAATATCCGTACCCTTGTTGGACGCGTCTTTTACGTTGTTATTCTGCTCTTTGTGGCACTATGGATACTCTCGCTCTGGTCCGTCTCGCTTACCTTTCCAGTGGCAGCAATCAGCATTCTTACCGTTGCCATCACCGTATCGATACAGGACGTTCTCAAAGACCTCGTGGCGGGCGTCTATATCCTGATTGAACGACCTTTTCATATTGGCGATCAGGTCAGCACAACCAACGTGTTGACCTACGTCGGCGTTGTGCAGGACATTCAACTGCGTGCCACCAAACTACGTCTCGTCACGGGCGAAGAGGTCACAATCCCCAATAGTATGATTTTCGGCAGTATTGTTATCAATAACACTTTTTACGGTGAGAGACGCGCGACACTTACAGCAACACTTCCTATGGAAGCGTACACGCAGCACGAAACAGCACAAGAAATACTGGGCGCAATCAAAAGCACTGAGAATGTGACGCCTAAGCCAGAGCCAACACTCTTTGTCAGTTCCTGCACATCAACAACGATTACGCTAACTATTCGCTTCTGGATTAACCTGGGAGCCTCCTCAACCGTATCAGATGTAATGTATACTTTGCACAAGACATTGCCACAGGCGGAACTGGTTGTAAAAGAGTCCGCTGGCGACGTATAGTAAAGTAAAGAGCACGAAACGTGGTTCTCTATCGTGATGTAACGCTTCTGGGGAGAAGGGAAAGTCCATTGGATACAGCACAGACGAACAGCCTGTCAGCGGCTCCGCGCCGTGTGGGAGTCATGGGCGGCACCTTTGATCCGGTTCACTATGGGCATCTGGTAATTGCGGAAGAGGTACGCGTCGCCCTTAATCTCGCGGAGATTGTGTTTATTCCTGCGGGCCATCCACCCCATAAATCAACGCACGCCGTTACTGATGCAGCGCATCGCCTGACAATGCTTGAGCTAGCTCTCGCGTCAAACCCCTATTTTCGTATCTCGCATATCGAACTGGAGCGCACAGGCCCATCGTACACGGTGGATACGCTTCACGCCTTACGTGAGCAATGGGGCGCGAACACGGCAGTCTTTTTCATTATCGGCTGGGATAGCCTGGAGGAACTCTATACATGGCACAAGGCTACTGCTATACTCACAGCAGTCACACATCTGGTCGCGGTTCGACGCCCTGGCTATGAGGAAGACTACATATATAACACCGTCTTGGAGCAGCGTTTGCCCGGCATCCAGAAACGGTTACTTATTGTGCAAGCACCACAATTGGAGATTTCCGCAACGGATTTGCGTCAGCGAGTCGCGGAGGCAAGGCCAATCAAATATCAGACTCCAGAGGCCGTTGAAACGTATATCAGAAAGCAGCGTCTCTATTCTACTCATGTAGCAGGGGCAGCAGAAGAGGAACGGTAGCGTTCTCAGAAAGAGGGGTCAAGCATGGAACTGATGCAATTTCAACTGGGAGATCGGTTGCGCCTTCGCAAACAACATCCCTGTGGAAACTTCGATTGGGAGGTTGTGCGGCTCGGTGCCGACATAGGTCTTCGCTGCGAACGTTGCGGAAGACGCGTTTTGCTACCACGTTCAGAGGTCGCACGTCGTACTAAACAGGTACTCCCGCGACTGGAAATACCAAATGATGATTTCTTCAATGAAGCATAACAACAAGGAGGTGACCGTATGGCTGTAGCCACTCAGAATAGTGGATTTCTCACACTGCTGAAAAAGAGAAACTTTCTCAGGCTCTGGCTGGCACAACTCATCTCAATGACCATTCTCAACGCGTCCAACTACGCGCTTCTGGTCCTGATCGAAGAGGTTACAGGCTCGACTACGCTGGTCGGTCTTGCGATTATCTGCTTTAGCCTGCCCGCCTTCCTGTTCAGCGCACCCGCAGGCGTGTTTGTGGATCGCATGGATAAGCGGCGCGTCCTGTGGGGGAGCAATTGTCTACGCGCTATCGCGACCTTCGTTTTTGTCATCTCGTTGCTGTTCAATCGCCAGCAACTGGTTCCGGTTTATCTTCTGACTTTTCTGATCTCGATCATTGGTCAATTCTTCTCACCTGCCGAGGGGTCATCTATTCCCTTGCTGGTCAACGAAGACGAGTTGATGCCCGCGCTTTCCCTGTTCAACATCACATTTATGCTCTCGCAGGCCCTGGGCTTTATCCTGCTCGCCCCTATTGCATTGACCGTCCTTCCCATTTTCACCATCGCGCACTTTACTATTCATCCTGTCGAGCAACTGTACACAATCATTGGCGTCCTGTATATTGTCTGTGCGCTACTCGTTGCTTCTATTCCGTCAGCAAGCTTCGCGAAAAAGTTGGGAACACGTCTCAGCAAGACCGATAATCCGCCCGTCGCAACCGAGACCCTCAACATTCTGGGCAACGTGTGGGGCGAGATCAAGCAAGGGTGGAGCTTTATTCGACGCAACAAACGCCTTTTCCTTTCCGTCGTGCAGCTCTCGTTCGCGGGCGTGCTGATTCTCGTTATTGGCGAGCTTGCAACACCAATCGTCACCAATCTCTTGCATCTCCCCGCGCGTGCGATGGCGTTTGTCTTCGCCCCCGCAGGCATCGGCCTTATCGTCGGTTCGGTCTTTATGCCACGCATTACCGTGCGCATCGGACGCTCACGTGCCATTTTTACTGGCACAATTGTACTCGCATTGGCAACCCTGTGCTTGCCACTTACCACAATTTTCGCGCGGCTCTTGCAACCAAACGGGTGGAACGCAAACCCATTGTTACTTGTTGTGATTGCGTTCTTTATGTTCTGCGCCGGCTTTGGCCTTGATTTCGTCAACATTCCCGCGCAAACCGCGATGCAGGAGCAGACGCCAGACTGGATTAAGGGGCGCGTTCTTGCCCTCCAATTGATGTTATACAACGCATTTGCCATTCCGATCATTCTCTTTATAGGGGCGTTCGCCGATATCTCAGGCATTGATAAAGTGTTGTACCTGATGGCCGTCTGCTCGCTGGGCTTTGGCATATGGGGCGTATACTACCAACGCAAACATCCACGTGAGATGACCGCAAATGAAGAAAAAATAGGATAAACAAGGGGTATATATACATTATGCTCAATGATGCGCCGCTTATGGCACAACTTGCTCCCTACCAGCCCTGGCTCACCATCGGCGGTGTCATTGTGCTCTTTATGCTCCTCCGCTTGACGCGCAAAGCACTTCGCAAACGCGTCGATGAGGTTGGCTATCGGCTCATGGGCGAGAAGGGGTTACTCGTCTGGTTCTGGCTCAACGCCCCCGGCGTCGCCCTGCACGAACTCAGTCACGCCGCAATTGTGCTGCTCTTCAAACCGTTCGATTTTCGGATTACGAGCATATCGCTTTTTCGTATCAAGCCGATGGCACAACGCAACTCCAATGGGCGTGTTATGCGAAGCGGCGGGCGTCAATCGCTCCAACTGGGCGAGGTACAATATGTGCGTCCCCCCGGACGCCTCATGAGCTATATTGGTGACGGCATTAGTGGAACGGCTCCCCTCTTTGGGGGCATCGCAATGCTGACCCTGCTCTACTGGGTCGCGACAGGCTACAACCTCTGGGATTTCCCGCTTGACGTGCATCAGCATTTCCAGCTGTTCAAACCCGGTTGGCCCTGGTGGACGCTTATCTTCACGCCCTATCTCATCCTGACCGTGACTTCCGAACTCTGGCCCAGCCGTCAAGACTGGCATGGCGCACGCTGGTTTGTCGGTGGTCTCTTCCTACTCGTTGTGCTGCTCGTGCTACTAGTCTGGTATCTCAAACGCTTTGAGACAACACTACATATGCTGACGCTCATCTCTGCACGTGTCGATTTCGCGCTCACCATACTCATCGCGCTCGATTTCGCGTTCCTGATTATCGCGGAGATTTTTGTACAAGCACTCAGACGCTAGCTAATGCGTTACACGGGCAGTCCCCGCGAACCTACCAGTCGAACTTGTCAATCAGAAACGTGCGGCTATAGTGCAATAAAATGGGGCTTCCGTGTGGACATACGGCAGGGGTGGACACGTTCGCCAATGCTTTCAAGAGCGCAAGTTGCTCACCACTTCCAAGCTCGCGCCCCCGTCGCATCGCGGAACGACAGGAGAGGCTAATCAAGAGATGGTCTTCCCAGTCAGTGCTATCTTCCGCCGCCGTTTCCACAAGTTCCTGCATATGCGCGATTAGCTGCTCTTGCCCTTCGCCATGCTCGCCCGTTGGCACAGAGCGTATCAGAAAACTACGCCCGCCAAATCGTTCACATTCTAGCCCTAGTCCGCGCAACATTGGCATACGTTGCTCTAATAGATCAGCCTGATACCCTTTCATTTCCACCATCATCGGCTCAAGCAAGAGATGCCCCTCCACCACCTCTTCTTGCAACCTTCCTCCCGCATACAAACGGCGCAAATGCTCGTAAATCACACGCTCATGCGCCCGATGCTGGTCTACCAGATACAAGCTCCCATCAGGTGCCTCCGCCAGAATTACTGCCTGCTGCAATTGCGCTAGCGGGCGTAGACTCCTAACCACCTCACTAGTTGCAGGCGGTGCCGTCTCGGCCTTATATCCCTCAGCAGACTCAGAGACGCGCAGCCCCCGACGACGCGGCCCCGGCAAGCGTCGCTGATTCGCCAACACTGGCCCCGGAAAGTCGATAGGCTCAGGCGACGCTGGTTTCTGCTCCAACACGGATTTAACCGCCTGTGTCAAGGCGGCGAGTATCACGCTCTCATACTCAAAACGTACCTCTATCTTCGCTGGATGCACGTTTACGTCAAGCTCCTCCGTCGGAACCTGTAGAAATAAAACGACCAATGGATGTTTGCCTTTTGCCAACAAACCACGATACCCTGCTTCAAGCGCGTCCTGCAACGCGCGGGATTGCACCCAACGCCCATTCACAAATAGCATCTCGTAGTTGCGCGTGTTCTGGGCCAATACGCGATTGCCCACATACCCATGAAGTGTGTAGTGCATTCCATCACTCAGATGCGCCGAATACAGCAGCTCGTTTAATGGCAGATGATACAGTTCCGCAAGCACTATAGTGAGGTCGCCTGAACCGCTCGTCTGGAGGGCGGTATGCTCATCGATAACCAGATTGAACCGTACAGCAGGATAACCAACCGCGTACCTTTGCAGTAATTGCAGCACATGCCCGTTTTCGGTTCGCGCCCCCCGCATAAATTTGAGACGCGCCGGTACATTGTAGAACAGGTCGCGCACCGTGACTGTCGTTCCGTGTACCCGCGCCCGTCGCCCGCGCCGCGTGACTTCCCCACCACGCACGCTAAGCCAGAGAGCCGCGTTCTCTACGCCATGTTCGTCCGTCTCAATGGCACGACTGAGGAGCGTCGTTTCAGAGACCGCTACGATACTCGCTAGTGCCTCACCGCGAAACCCCAGCGTGTGTAAATAGCTCAAGTCCTCCACACGCTGAATCTTACTGGTCGTGTGGCGCAAACTGACACGTTCCAGTTCATCTTCGGGAATACCATAACCATCGTCAGCTACACGCATCAGCCGTAGCCCACCGCCACGTACCTCTACACGTATCTCCTTCGCGCCAGCATCAAGCGCGTTCTCCATTAGTTCCTTGATAACCGAGACGGGACGCTCAATGACCTCACCCGCCGCGATACGCTCCGCCACGTCCGGCGCGAGCGCAAGCAACGGGCTTCGCGCTCTATGTTGCTCATCGTGTGTCTGGTTCATTTCGCTACAACGCTTTTCTTTCTTTGCATAAGCACTAACAGGTTCAGCGCGTCAAGCGGCGTTATCGCATACACGTTAAGCGTATTCATGCCTGGCCCCTCTCCCTGCTCTAACGCCTCAGCAACAGACCGCGCCTCTTCGCTTTGCCACTTATACCGCACATATGCTCCCTGCTGCTCCGCTATCAGTTGTCCAGCATTTCGGCTATAAGAAGCTTCGTCGTTTGTAGCGTGAGCATTGTCGCGCATCCGTTCTAGCTGGTGCAGCACCACCTCGGCTCTCCGCACAACACTGGGCGGCATTCCCGCGAGTTTCGCCACATGCACGCCATAGCTGCGCCCGATACTCCCCGCGACGACGCGATGCAAGAACACGATGCCCGCTTCCTCGTCGTCACTTATCGCCATTGTGTACACGCGCACATGTGCTAGCTCGTCCGCGATGGCGGCGAGTTCGTGATAGTGAGTGGCAAACAGTGTACGCGCCATCGTCTCATTGTGCAGATGCTCGACAACTGCCCGCGCAATTGCTAAGCCGTCATACGTGCTTGTGCCACGTCCAATTTCGTCCAGAATAATCAGGCTATGCGCGGTGGCATGATGCAAAATGGTCGCGGTCTCCTCCATTTCCACCATAAACGTACTCTTCCCCGACGCGATATCGTCTTCCGCGCCCACACGCGTGAAGATACGGTCAACCAGCCCGATACGCGCCTTGTGTGCCGGCACAAAGCTCCCCATCTGGGCCAGTAGCGTAATCAGCGCGACCTGACGCAGGTAGGTGGACTTTCCCGCCATATTTGGGCCAGTCAGCAACACCACACGCGAACCGTCCTCAGCTTCCAACACAGTATCATTTGGAATAAACACGTCGCCATCTAGCGCGAACTCAACAACAGGATGCCGCCCGCCCACAATCTCTAAGCCATACCCGTGTTCCAGTATGGGCCGCGTGTACCCCTGATGTGCCGCGACCTCCGCCATACTCAATAACACGTCGATCTTCGCAATCGCGGTTGCCGTCGTCATGAGTTGCTCATAATAAACGCTCAGTTGGCGCAAAAGATCGGTGTAGATGCTTCGCTCCATCTCTTCAATACGCTCTTCCGCGCTTAAAATACGCGACTCATGTTCTTTAAGGTCAGGCGTCAGGAAACGTTCGGCGTTGACTAACGTCTGCTTATGAATGTAGTCCGAGGGAACAAGCTTTATATTTGCCCGTGTCACCTCGATATAGTACCCAAAGACCTTGTTAAAGCTGACTTTGAGTGATTTAATGCCAGTACGGGCGCGTTCGCGTGCCTCTAGCGATACCATCCAGCGTCGTGATTCGCGAATGGAGGCGAAAAGTTCATCGAGTTCGACGTGAAAACCACTGCGAAAGAGCCGCTTCTCATCATCGTCTTCATCACCGTCACCAGGGTTGACCAGCGCACGTTTGATGAGGGCCATCACATCGGGGCAGGTATCTAGTTCGTCAGCAAGCGCACGCAATAACGGCGCGTCGCACCCAAGCAGCAGTTCGCGCAATTGTGGTACCGCTCCCAGATACTCGCGTAACCCCAGTACCTCATTGCGAACCGCCGTTCCCTGCCGCACACGGCCCGATATGCGCTCTAAATCTCCCGAACTTTGCAGGTTCATGGTAAAGCGACTTCGTAAGGCGGGACTCTCGTACAACTCCTCAACCGCCGTCAATCGCGCATCGAGGATGTTCAGGTCGAGAAGTGGTTGTGTAATCGTGCGACGCAGGTGACGCGCCCCCATTGGCGTGATCGTGCGATCAAGCACATGCAGCAGGCTCCCATGTATGGAGCCGCTCCGCGACCCCTGCAACAGGTCAAGATTGCGCTGTGTGTGAGCATCAAGCACCATAAAACTTGTCGTGCGATACGAACGTAGCCCCGTCAGGAGCGCGAGCAATGCTCCGTTCATCTTTTCCAGATACGCGACAATCGCCCCCGCCGCCGAGATCGCCTGTGGAACGGTAGAGCAACCATAGGCGTCTAGCGATTGTACGCCGAAGTGCCGACATAACCGCATCTGGGCGGCCTCTTGTTGAAAAAAATATGCAGGGCAATGAGTGACCGTTACAGTCTTTGAGGAGAACTGGTAGGTGTCTTTGCTGCCCTCGACCAGCAGACACTCGACGGGTGCCAACCGTTGTAGCTCCGCCTCTAATGCGACGGGCAGTTCATCGGGGGTAAACCACGTCACAATAAACTCGCCCGTGCTTACATCAACCGCAGCCAGCCCCGTCTGCGTGCGTGCGGACATAATGGCGACCAGATAATTGTTCTGTCGTGTCGGCAACAGGTTCGGCTCGGACAGAGTGCCAGCCGTCAAGATGCGCGTCACAGCACGATCAACCACTCCACGCCCGACGTCGCCCACCTGTTGGCAAGTTGGTTCACAATCAACATCGTTTTTAGTGGCACGGACACCATCTACGCCACTCATTTTTCCTGAATGGGTGAGCTGCTCGCAGACAGCAACCTTATGCCCCTTAGAGACTAACTTACCCACATAGTTATCCAGAGCATGTATAGGAATACCAGCCAACGGCACACGCTCATTATTTCCATGCGAACGGCTCGTAAGTACGATCTGCAACTCACGAGCCATAATCACAGCATCACCATCAAACGTTTCAAAAAAATCACCTATTTGATACAATAAAATAGCATCAGGATATTGACTTTTAATCTGTAAATATTGCCGACGCGCAGGAGTTGACATAAAATTTTTCCTACTAACATACTCTATAAACTTTGAAACATCTGTACCATACTACATTCTTAATGTACTGTCAAAAAAAGGGCAGGAAATAATCCTACCCTCTACATTTATACAACTATTGACTAATTTTGTTCTAGGTCTTTACGGAGTTCCTTAACAATCTTCATAAATTCCTCAAAAGCAATCACACGAGTACGCAAGCTGTGGAGTGCTGCATGGATTACCATATAACCATCGGCCTTAGTATTATCATCAGTCATAAATCACCCCTTTACATTCCGCCGTTTAAACGGGCAGTTTGGACGGACGACGGTTGTTCGGACAGGTGCAGTTTGACCCGTTTGCGCTGCACTTCTTTGCCAAAATCCGTTCCCTTTTCATGCAGCCGTTTCCCGCCCTTATCCGCCAGATAATGCAGGAACACCGACAGGTCATTCTCCTCATTGGCAAACTCACCACCAGCCCACGCAGCCATCGACGACGCATAGCCCAGAATACCCGCCAGTGCCTTCTCCAGATTGCGCTCTTGACAACGCTCACGGATTATCCTACCAAAGTTCTCAGGCGTTTCCCGCAGTTCAGCATATGCCCCCTGTACCACTTTCCACACTTTGACATGGTTACGAACGGTAGCGATAGAAAGCGTTTTGCCATTGTCAGGTAAGCGGTAACTTTTAACCAAGGCCACAGGAGCCGTTAACAGATGCTCAACACATTGGCGCAAGTGAATTACCGTTACCCGCTCTAGTTCCGTCACACCGCACACCGTTTCTAGGATGCTCACCAGCACCCGCAGAATGTACACGTAGGAGGTTATTGTGTGCGGAGATGGACGCTTCGTGTTCAGGTCAGACAGGAACAACTTGACCACGTTGTTTTCACCAGAGAGCATCATAACGTCACCTCATCACTTGTACTACTATCGGGAGCAGACGGAGCAGCCACTAGCAGAGGCACAACATACCGCGTCAACGCAACCATGCCGATACCCGCCTCGTGCAGCTGCACCACTGCAAGCGCAGACAACCACCCGTAGAGATACCCGACACGCCACGCCAACGGTTGCGCCAGCGCGAGAAACGCGGTCTCAATGGGCGTCAACAGGTCTGGTGTGGGAAACAACACGTCTGTTATCGTCTCGCAGACCTCATCACGCGTCAATGGCTCAGGCGCATACGTCACACATCCGCTTGTTTCATCATACGCAACCGTCTCCAGACGATAGGCAAGCCGCCCGTCAGGACGCGATGCAAGAAACACGGGGTGTGACGCAAACACCGCCAGTTCAGCAGGGAGCGGCAGATACGTTGGGTTGGAAGCCTCTATCTGTGACGATAGGTGTGACCACGCCGCCAACAGTTCCATCGGGAGCGTTTGAGCCAGAGCTACAACCACCTGCTGAACATCAGGCGTCAAGCAGTGTTGAGCAACAGGGTGTACGCACGTCGCCACAGATACGCCAGTTATATTGCTGGAACGATGTTTCTTCTTTTTATGCTTAGCACTCATGCAAACCCTCTCTTTTTGTGCCAGTTATATAGCTAGAACAACAGCTTTTATGTTTCCAGGTATTTTGCGTACCACCTGTTAGTGATTTCGTGGTACGCGACGAGGAGACGACGCCGACACGCACGGGCAGAGCAAAAGACGATGTTTGACAGGTACAGGGGGCAGGGGACGCGGGTAGTACGGCTTGCGTCTCCAACTTG
>JBBQVS010000034.1:0-37939 GCA_038211295.1 Ktedonobacterales bacterium
GCGCGTGAGTTTGGTATTGTGCAAGACTCCGCGATTTACAGCGCGATCAAAGCAGGGCAGCCGCTTGGGATCATCTACCCAACCTCTGGTGTCGTGGCTCTGCCCGGCGTCATCGGTGTTGCCGCACATGGCAAGCATCAAGGGTGTGCTCAGCAGTTCGTCAACTGGGTGTTGTCGGCTGATGGACAGGCCGTGATGACGCACCATGACCCAACTGATGGTGATACCTACTTTATTCCTGCTGTGCAAGGTGTCACTCCGGTGGTTTCGCGAAAAGTTGATGGGATTACGCTCATCACATTAGACGTGCCGAAGTGGGCAGGAGTTGAGGCAGAGCTAAAACAATGGTTCCACAGCAACATCGTACAATAACTGCTGTTGGCGAAGAGGGGAACGTGACGGATGTTGCGCTCCCCTCTTCGCCAACTCTGCTGCCGACCTGGCTACGACGCATGGGCCAATTACTGGTGATCTTGCTCCCAGTCATCTTGCTGTTCCTGTTTGTTTTGTATCCACTGGCGGCGATTATGCTACAAAGCATTTTCCCCAATATGTTTACGGATTCGCCGAGCTTAATACCAAACTTGAATGCTATTGGTCAAGTCGTCAAGAATGCAGAGAACTACACCGCGCTTGGCAACTCGCTCTGGCAAGGGGCTATCACCGCGCTGCTCGCTTCAGTCATTGGAACAATGCTCGCTATTCTGGCTCGTCGAACCGACCTTCCGCTTCGCAAGGCGATGGATATACTGGTCTGGATTGTGTTTTTCACGCCTTCGTTTCTGGTTGGTGAGGCATGGTCACTGATTTTTCTTCGTGGCGGTATTCCTGACCAATATGTGCATTTTTCCGATGGTTTTATCGCATGGTTCTTCTCGCCCGTCGGCGTCATTTTTATTCTCAGTCTCAAAAGTTTTCCCTATGTGTATCTTTCTGTCAGTGCCGCCCTGCAATGGCTCGGCTCCGAATACGAAGATGCCGCGCGGCTGGCTGGCGCACGCACGGGACGCGCATGGCTCAGCATTAATGCGCCTCTGTTACTCCCTGCGATTCTTGCGGCTGGGCTGATTGCCTTCGCGGAGGCTATTTCCGACTTTGGCACGGCGGCGACGATTGCCCAAAGTTCCAATGTCACGCTTGTCACCTACCAGATTTATAGCGCAATCAATACATCGCCGGTCAACTTCTCACTTGCGGCTGCCCTCTCGTTGTTCCTGTTTATCGCGATCGTGCTTGCCTTGCTGGTACAGTCCGCGATGTTGCGTACCCGCTCGTTTCAAGTCATCAGTGGACGGAGCAGGCCAGCGCGTCCTGTCGCGCTTGGTGTGTGGAAGTGGCCCGCGACCATTGTCTGCCTTGTCATTTTCTTGTTTGCTCTGGTGGTCCCCATTAGCGCATGTATCGTGCTATCCTTCTTACACGCGTTTGGGCAGGGACTCGTCGCGAGTAATTGGACACTGGATAATTATACTGCCGTTTTGTCGCAAGGCTCGGACGACCTGGATGCACTGTTTCGCACGCTCTGGCTCGCGCTGGGAACCGCGACCATCACAGCACTTGTGGGCTTGCCAATCGCGTTTCTCATTCGTCGCACGCAGTTGCCGGGCCGCCGCTTGTTGAGTCTGTTCACATTGGTTACAATCGCGGTTCCCGGCATCATCCTTGCGTGTGGCTATATTTTTGCGTGGAACGCGCCGTACCTGCAATATATTGGAATTGGTGGTGAAAACGGTATCCCATTTTACGGCACGATCTGGATACTGCTGGCGGCCTATGTTGGAGGTAGCTTACCCTACGCTACCCGTCTCGGCATCGGCGCACTCGATCAGGTTGGACAAAATATGCTCGATAATGCCCGTATTCAGGGTGCGAGCCTCTTTCAGATGCTGACCCGTATTGTGGGGCCACTGCTCCGCTCTAGCCTGATCTCTGTCTGGTTGCTGGTCTTCACCGGAACAATGTTCGAGTTGGCCGCCTCGGAACTGCTGTATCCCCCTGGTCAGCCAACCTTGCCCGTGCGTATCATCGCTCTCTTCAACGACTTCAAGCTGGGGCCGGGCATGGCCTTATCTATACTGAATATTGGGTTGGTGCTGATGGCGTTGCTGGTACTGCGGAGTATCCCCTGGGTGATAAGCCGTCTGTCCAGGGGCGGCAAACGGAAAAGAGAAAGCAATGTATCTACAGATTCAACAACTCACTAAAACCTACGGCAGCCGTACCGTCGTTTCAAACGTCGATTTAGAGATGGAAGAGGGTGAGATTCTTTCCCTGCTTGGGCCATCCGGTTGCGGTAAAACAACTATTTTGCGAATGATTGCGGGTCTGGTTAGTCCTGAGAGCGGCACGATTCGCGTTGGAGACCGGATACTCTACGACGGGAAGCGCGAAATGCCTGTTGAAGAGCGTGGCCTGGGCATGGTGTTTCAGGATTACGCCCTCTGGCCCCACATGACGGTGGCAAAAAATGTTGCGTTTGGGATGCGTTTACGGCGTATGCCCGCGCGTCAGATCGAGGCGCGTGTGCGCGAACTGCTGGAATTGGTCAATCTCGCGGACTTTGGCAACCGCTATCCCTTTCAGTTGTCTGGGGGACAGCAACAGCGCGTCGCGGTTGCCCGCGCTCTGTCAACCGAGCCGCGTATTATTCTGCTGGATGAGCCACTGTCGAGCCTGGATACGGCATTACGCGAGGTGATGAGTGCCGATCTGGTGCGGCTGTTCAAGCGACTGAAAGTTACCACTATCAACGTGACGCATGACCAGAATGAAGCGATGAATATGTCAGATCGTATCATGGTCTTGCGCGATGGACACGTACAACAGGTGGGTACGCCAATAGAGTTGTATCTGCATCCCGCTAATGCATTCGTCGCCTCGTTTATGGGGCCTGCGAATATGTTTGCGGGTGAGATGGTTCCACATCCAGAGCAGGGTGTGGTGCGCCTCAATGGAACGCTTCAGCAGGAAATCACTGGCATCATACATGCCGCCGTGCGTCCACGCTTGAAAGAACACGCAAGCCTACTGTGCCGTCCCGATGATGTTATCGTGCATCAACACCTACAACAGGATAAGGATACCAACATGCTCGTCGGTACTGTTTCACACTCGTCATTTGTTGGCGGACGTTGGCGCACCCTGATTGCAGTTGGTCACGAGAAAGAGTACAACGTTCTCGCATTTGCACCATTTCAATTGCAGCTCGATCAGCAAGTATGGCTTGAAATGCCGCACGAACGCTGCCAAGTCGTGCCGGAATAAATAGTACATGTGAGAGTGATTACTCCTCCACGCTTAGAAAGCGGGGGCTTCTGGGGGTAAACCACAGTTGTACTTTCTGTATCCACTATACCTATTTTATCGTCCTTTAAAGTGTTACCTCAGCTGGTATCTTGCGTGATACAATTTCGATGAACCATTGAGAGAAAGATAAAATATGAATGCATGATATCGATTTTGACTGGTATCGCAGTTTTCTGGCAGTGTATCGTGTTGGAACGGTTTCGGGAGCGGCGCAGGCACGCTTTTTAACGCAGCCGGCCGTCACACAACACCTGGCATCTCTCGAATCCGCTGTCGGCGCGTCGCTATTTACTCGCACTCCGCGACGTATGATTCCAACGGAACGAGGGAAAGAACTCTATAGTCAGGTGGCTCAGGCACTTGAAAAGCTGGAACTCGTTTCTCAGGAACTGGGGATTGCAAGCACTTCTCAACTTCCTCTCGTGCGCCTTGGAACACCAATAGAGTATTTTACCGAGCGCATCCTTGTCCATCTAGGACAACTACCATTTCGGTTTCGTATTCAATGCGACGTGACACAGCACTTGATAGATGAGTTGAAGCGAGACGAGTTGGATTTGATAATTGCTACTCAACGTCTTGCAGTTCATGAGATTGAATATAGTCCATTAGAAGAGGAATGCTATTTGCTGGTTGGCTCGTCGGAGACTGTGTTGCCGACTTTTCAAGAAGAGAATGGTGCGTTCTTGACTCAGCTTGAAGCATGGTTAGTTGCTCAGAAATGGATTAGTTATGGCGTTGAACTCCCAATTATCCGAAGGTTTTGGCAGCAACATTTTGATCGGAGGCCAGATGTTCAGCCAATACTTGTTCTCCCCAATCTGCAAGCTATTGAGAAGGCCGTAGAACTTGGATATGGTTTGAGCATCTTGCCTGAATATCTCTGCCATGCAGCCCTTGATGCAGGTCGTATTCATGTGCTTTGGAGGCCGTCAGAAGAAACTGTCAACCAACTCTGGTTTGCATATCGAAAAATAGACCGCCATCGTGTTGAGCTAAAGCGTGTTCAGGAGGTTTTACGTTCATTCTGATAGCATGAACACTTCTTCATACAAAAACACAATCTATAAAAAAATTTATATATATTCTGGTATTTGATAATTGGTATTATAGAGAACTTCACTGTATACTTTCATCAGCAGGTACAAGAGTACCTTGCAACTGACGAATACTTCTTTCATCAGTTTCGTTCATTGCTCGCTTTCGTTTGAGAGCGGTGTGAAAGGCATCTTCCATGTCAAATAAAAAAGTTCTTCTTGCCGTTACCAGTCATGATACACTTGGAAACACGGGTCGTAAAACGGGTTACTATCTTCCAGAGGTGAGCCACCCTTTTTTCGCATTACTTGAGCATGGGTTTAGCATTGACCAAATCGACATTGTTAGTCCGCAGGGAGGAAAAGCACCAGTAGACGCAAATAGTGTTGACCTGACTGATCCTATCAATAAGCAGTTTCTCGCGCGACCAGAGCTTGTGGCGAAGACAGACCGTACGCTTCATCCATCAGATATTCAAGCTTCGGAGTATGACGCTATCCTCTTTGCTGGTGGACATGGGGTGATGTGGGATTTCCCAGATGCAACGGACTTGTTGGCAATCGCGACGGAAATTTATGAACACGATGGAGTCGTTGCGGCGGTCTGTCATGGCCCTGCCGCTCTTGTGAACCTCAAGCTATCGAACGGCGAGTACCTGGTTGCAGGAAAAACTGTTGCCGTGTTTACCGATGATGAAGAGGCAGCGGCGGGCCTTACCTCTGTCGTTCCCTTCCTGCTGGAGTCAACGTTGGTGGCACGTGGAGCGAAACATCAGAAGGCTCCTCTCTGGCAGGAAAATGTCGCGGTAGATGGACGGCTTGTTACAGGGCAAAACCCTGCATCAGCAGGAGCCGTTGGTGAGGCTGTAGCTCGTTTGCTTACAAAAGAAGTTTAGCAATACGAGAAAGCGAGTGGTGAAACCATGTCCTGTCACCACTCGCTTTCTCGTATCAACGTGATAATGTTTGCAGCGATTTGTGTTATCTACGCGGGAATAAGTTCGATATACGCGTCCTTGTCCACACGGGCGGAAAAGAGTTTTGTTTCGTTGGTGCCATCTATAAGTACGTAGACGACGCCCCCATCGGCGGCGTTGATGTGTCCCTGCTCACCTGTACGGATGATGCGGACACGATCACCTTCCTCAAAGTAGGTTCCTTCAGCTGTTGTTTCCATGACATCTGCTCACTTTCTTCTCCCATTCATTATACACTACACCAGAGGAACAAGTTTGGGCGTCGTAGCAGGCGTGGGAGTATGTAGCACTGCCGCGACTTCGTATGGATAGCTTGCGACACTCTCTTTACGCGAAGCAGTCATAACCTTCTTATAGGCTTTTATGTAGTTTTGGGCCATGACGCTGGCTGTGAAGTTGCGTTCAACATGTTCCCGAACTTCTGTACGGTCAAGCTCTTCAAGACGCGTGAGATAGTGTACCATCTCGGCAACGTTCCGCATGAGAAAGCCGCTTGTGCCGTGAACCACGATCTCGGAGGCCGCGCCACGGTTGAAGGCAAGCACCGGACACCCCACCGCCATCGCTTCAATCATCACCATGCCAAATGGCTCCTCCCACTGAATTGGGTTCAGCAGGCCACGAGCGCGACTGAGCAGGTCAACCTTTTGTTGCATATTCACAGGCCCGATATACTTGACGTGTTTATTGTCGATAAACGGTTTGATACGGTCATTGAAGTAGTTCACCGATACATCGACGTGCTTGTCAATCGTTCCCGCAAGCACGATTGGAATACCGGCCTTCTTTGCTGCTTCTATAGCGAGATGTGGCCCCTTCTCAGGTACAAAACGGCCCAACCACGCAACATAGTTCTCTGGCTGCTGTGTTGTCGCCTGAAAGTGCTGCATGGGCAAGCCATGATGCACGACATCGACGACATTGAGGGGCAGTTTATTGTTCTCGCGTGCCTGTTCGCTGATGAGTACCATCGGCACAGTTGATGCCCAATCCTTGATGTAGTAGTCGTCGGCGTCGCCCGTCCACGATTGCACGCGGTCAAAGGGGAAGTGACTGTGTAAGGTCATGATGTGTGGAACCGCGAGATGGGCCATGAGTGGAAAAAGATACATTTCTGCGCTAGAGGAAAGGTGTGTGTGAACAATATCAAAGTCATGATCTTTGATGTATTCAACTGCTTTATTGAGGTGATAATAGGCTTTGAGGTGGCCTTGCCACGGCACGCCTGAGTCGATTAGCGAATGGGGGAAAAATGAAACGAGTTGCGCCGATGTTTTGGCGTCGCCGGGGGCAAACAATGTAACGTCATGGCCCTGTGCCACTTGCTCTTCGACTAGGTTATAGAGGACAACCTCAGTTCCACCATAATTCTTCGGGGGAATAGTGATCCAGGGTGGTGCTATGTGTGCGATTTTCATTACATGTCCTTTCGCTAGGTCAGCACAATAGGTATGATGATATGCAATTGTACCAACACTGGTGCTGCTTCTTTGTGGCCCAGACCTTCGGATGAGGACATTCTCCATAACGATGAAGGCGGCAGTATCGAAGCATTCAAGCAGATGAGAAGAGCAAGAGACAACTTCTGCGGTGTTTTGCTTATTCTGAATAAACGTCCTACACATAGTATAACACATATTTATAGAGATGTCTAAAATTCCCAAAAAAGAGCAATTGACGAAGAGGGAATACCTCTCTTGACTTCTCTGGGGAAACAAGAGAAAATAAGTGATAAGAGAAAGAGTAGTACGTTCTTTTTTGGTAGGAAAGGACTTGATGAATGCAAGTCATCTTTGCAGGAGGTGCGAGTGGGGTTGGCGCGAGTTGTGTTGCAATCGAGTTGGCTAATCAATGGATTGTTGTCGATGCCGGTGTACGCGTGGACCGCAAGGCTGACCCTTTGCCCGATCTTGCCGTTCTTGAGGGTAAGGATGTACGGGCAATATTTGTCACGCACGCGCACGCCGACCATATCGGCGCGTTGCCGCTCGTACATCAAGCGTTTCCTCATGCGCCCATTTTTGCGTCGCGTGCCACGGGCCTGCTTATGGAAGTCATGCTTGCCGACGCGCTGAAAATCATGACGCGTCGCGCCGTTGAAGAGATGGAATTACCGCTTTTCCCACAAGAGATGGTTGCGAGTATGCTCAACATGGTACGTCCGCTCCCCGTCGGAGAAGCACTCACGCTTGCCGAACTGCCGAATGTGACCGTGTATGCGAGTCGTGCCGGACATATCGCGGGTGCAGTTAGTTTCAGCTTCAAAGCTCCCGATGGTTCACTTGTTGTCTCCGGCGATATTAGTATCACCCCTCAGCGTACTGTGCTGGGAGCTGTCGCGCCGCCTGTGAAAAACTGTGATATGCTGATTTTAGAGTCAACCTATGGGGCGCGTTTGCACCCGAACCGTCAGGGGGAAGAACAGCGTCTCGCGCAGGCTGTCGCGGATGGCCTCGCACGCGGAGGGCATGTGCTCATTCCCTGTTTCGGTCTGGGGCGTGGGCAAGAACTGGTATTACTTTTGCAAGCGGCCCAGGATAGAGGGGAGACTCCCCCGTTTCCTATTTATGTCGACGGGCTGGTGCGGCGTGTTTGTTCGACCTATATGTTGCTGCCAGAGGCACTGACGCCCACGCTCCAAAGACAAATACGGAAGGGATACACGCCGTTTACTGGCCCCAACGTTTCGTTTGTGCGCGACGAGCGAGACCGTGAACGCATTCTCGCGGGTACGCCCGTCTGCATTGTCTCAAGTTCGGGTATGCTCACAGGTGGGCCAAGCGTCTGGTTCGCGGAACGGCTCGTCTCGAATCCCAATGCTTCGATTCTGATTACGGGCTATCAAGATGAAGAGTCGCCGGGGCGAAAACTGCTTGACCTTGCCGAGCAAAAGAAAAACACGCTGGATATGGGCGGCACCACGTTCCAGGTGCAGTGTCAGGTCGCCAAGTATAGCTTGTCCGCGCACGCGGATGGTGGCGAACTCGCGGCGTTTGCCGCCTCTGTTCATCCCAAACAGGTCGCGCTGGTACACGGTGACGAAGAGGCGCGGCTTGCGCTCAAAAGCAAACTGCTTGACACCGAGGTGCTTCTACCCGCGAACGGTGCCACGCTTACTGTTCGACATGGTAAGCGTTCCACGTCCAGAACAGGTTCTGACGAAGGGGTCGCGCTCTCGAAATTGCCTACCGGAATAGGGCAGGAGAGAACGTTTGAGTGGAAATATGTTGAAGAACTCTGGCACGCGATAACGCAGGTGCCTTCAATGCGGATCGTCACCGCACGCGAGCTGGCCCTTGTCTGGTACGGGCAGATTATACTGGAGGCTCAAGACGAGGAGGTGCTGGAGGACGTGACGCGCGACATCATGTATGTGCTGGCGGAAGACTACGAGCAAAAATACTTTGTGCGTCAGAATGCTCTTACCGAAGCTTACCGTGTACGGACGCAGAGTGAAGAGTCGCCGCAGGACGTGCTGCCCGACCTTGTAGGGCAGATAGTCCTATTGCTGGTTAGCCCTGAGAGCACTAAACCCGCTTTGTGCCGCGCTATTGAGCCAGGCACCTCTGTGCGTGTTACCCTCCCACGTAGCGTTTCATCGGACCGTGTGCGTTATTCCTTTTCGGCCTTGCTTGATGTGCTTGGCCCTGTTCCTCTGGACAAAGAAGACGTGCCACACAGTGTTTTGCTTGAGGAGTTGGTTCGTGCGGCGCGGCGCGTTCGTAGAAAAATATCGCCTCATGCGATGGCCCGTCAATGTAGTGTGGATGCCTCGTATACGTTGAGTGAGATGTGCGAGATCGCGGGTGTTTCCGCACAGACCTTAGAGGAGCGGCTGGCAGTTGCGAAGGTTCTACACAAATACACGCGTCTTTTCCAGCGTAAAACGCCCTTTATGGAGGGTGATGGCACGGCTTTGTATGCACTCGCACCCGAATGGCAGGAGGCACTGCTTGAGCCAGAGGAGCAGTTGCGTCCGGACCAGCACAGCATTCTTGAGGTTGTTGAACGTCATATTGGCTCGCCGCCCTCGCTGTACAAGCGTGGTATTGATCCGCAAACGGGCGATGTCACGCTCTCGTTTCACTTTCCCGACGTGGCGTGGCTTCAATATAAGGATGCATTAGAGAAGGCTGCCGACGAAGCGGGTATTATCATTACCGTCTCACCCAACGCTCACCAAGGAATGCTTGCCTCGCTGGCACGCACACTTCTGCCGCAAGAACTCTCAACGCGCAGTGGTGCCTCGCTTTATCCCGAACAACATCTCGTTCAACTTACATACGTTGGGCAGGCAACTCAGGAAGACATCACACAGGCGCAGGAACAGTTCCGTGAAAAAACAGGATGGGACATACAATACACGGGAGACGTACTTGTGCCAGTCTCCCCGAAAACGGAGGAACAGTCACCTGTAGTGAAAGAGGATGAGCAGGTTGTGTCAACTCAACAGAGAACACCTGCTGGAAAACGCCTCAACCAGCAACTCGCCATGCAACTGGCGCAACACGAACTGAGCAAGCTCTCCGGCTATGCCAAGACGGGTGCCGATGTCAATAAGGGAATTCTGATGCCGCGCTTTACTTTTCCCGATGTGGCTCGGACGCGGTACGCTGACCAGTTCGCGCAATTGGAAGCCAAGACTGGTTGGGCGGTACATCTCTTTTCAGGCGTCAATCAAAATGCTCTAATCAGTATGGCTCTACATGTGTTACCCGCAAGTCTAGTGAGTAATACCACGCCTTCCCTGTATTTAAATCAACACAGCGTCAGCGTTACCTGTTCTGGCGAGGCGAGCGTGGACGAGATCGCGGCGGCGAAACAGCGTTTTGAGGAGGAGACGGGCTGGCGACTTGAGATACAGTTGCAAGCACACAAACAGGCGAGCGGTGCCGTTTCGCAAGGTGAGGCTATGGCACTCGCAACCATGCTTTTCAGCGACGCCAACGATTTCTACCGCGTGGGCGTGGACACGAACCGCAAAGTCCTCTGGCTGCATTTCCACTTTCCTGACGCGGCCCGCACACGCTACGCCCAACAATTTCTAGAGCTTGAAGCGCAAACGGGCTGGCGTGTAGACCTGCACGCCAACGCGCATCAAGATGCACTTGTAGAGGTCGCGCGTCGCCTCTTGTCCAACAAGGTGAGTATTGTCGGCAGATCACTGCATCATGTATTCAAAACCCTGCGCCTTAGCTGCATTGGCACTATCGACACGCAAGACCTTGCCGTCATACAAGAAGGTTTTCGAGAAGAGACAGGTTGGCGGCTGGACGTGGTGACGACGGATAAAGGCTAAATATATCTCTTGCGGAATTGGAAAGAAGGCGCAAGCAGGTTCTTCTCATAAAAGAAAGAAACTCGCTTCCTGACGAAGTTTTTTATGCCGTTATCAAGTATTTCCAGAAGCCTGACACAGATGAGCGGGCCATTCTGTTTGATAGTATGTCAGACATACATACATGGTTAAACGAATATATTGCCTGACAATTTGCTTTCGTTTCGTTCATTCTTGCATTGTATGGCTTGCATCAATGACAAGAAAATAGGTACAAACGCCTTGATCGGTGTTGTAAAATGCGTGTTCTACATTAGCAGGAAAGAAAACTGAGTCTCCCATCTCTAAAAGAATGTGTTGCTCACCAAGAGTACATTCTAAGCTGCCTTGTACCACCGTGATATGTTCTTCAACCCCTGGCTGATGAGGTGGAAGATTTCCTGTACCTTGCCCTGACGGAAGCATATACCACAAAACTTCGATACCATGGTGTTGAAGTGCAGGAGCGAGAAGGTGTCGCTCAACCCCTGAGCGCGGGTCCACTAGAACACGTCGCTCACCTGCGCGTATAATTTGAATGCTGTCAACGGGCTTTTCTGGCTGCTCGCTTAAAAGATATGAAACACTGCATTTTAGTCCTTCTGCGATCTGGCTGAGAACCTTAATTGTCGGATTTTTCATATTTCGTTCAATGTCAGAAAGCATGGCACGGCTCACCCTTGCACGTTCGGCGAGTGCTTCTAGTGTCAAGCCCAGTTCCGTTCTTCTGACTCTAATCATCTCCCCTAACGCTTTCATTTCGTTTTTTTATCTCCTCTTTAGTGGAATAAAAACAAAAATTTCCTCTTTAGTTGACAAAGAAATAAAAAATCTTTATCATAGAATTTGTTCTTCTATTGTAGTTGTTTCTACCAAAAAGTGAAAGTGTAGTTGAGATGAAGATGCCGCTTTTCCGTAGTATCTCGCAGCAGACCGAGGGGATTGTGATGGGAAGTATTGGGGTGCTTTGCTTTAGTTTTACGCTCCCTGCAACCCGTTTGGCTGACCCGCTTTTAGGAGGCGTTGTTGTTGGGCTTGGACGTGCGCTTGTAGCGGCTATTCTGGCCCTTCTGTTGCTGCTTGTGCGACGTGAGTCATTGCCTGCGCGTCGTCACTGGCCTGGACTCGCCGTGGTTGCGCTAGGAGTCGTGGTTGGCTTTCCGCTTTTTTCTTCGCTGGCCTTGCAAAGTCTACCTGCTTCTCATGGTGCTGTTGTCACGGGTCTTCTGCCAGCAGTGACGGCGGTCATGGCTGTCGTGCGTGCTGGTGAGAGGCCATCAAAACTCTTCTGGGGAAGTTGTCTAGTGGGTGTGCTCGCCGTTTTGTTTTTTGCTCTCTCACAGGGGGCGGGACAACTGCACCCTGCTGATCTGCTTTTGCTGCTTGCCGTTTTGCTTGGAGGATTGGGTTATGCTGAGGGAGGACGTTTGGCACGAGAAATGGGTGGCTGGAGGGTCATTTGCTGGGCACTCGTTTTGATGGCACCATTTCTTGTTTTACCTGTTCTCTTCTCACTTCATCTACACGGAAACCCTGCACAACCTGCTGCGTGGTTTGGTTTTGCGTATGTTTGCATCGTCAGCATGTTTCTTGGTTTCTTTGCCTGGTATCGCGGCCTTGCCATTGGCGGAGTCGCGCGCACAGGGCAGTTACAACTGCTTCAACCAGTATTGACGTTGCTATGGGCGTCTTTGCTCTTAGGAGAAAATATCACGCCATTGATGGTGCTTGCCTCTGTGTTTGTCATTGCCTGTGCTGCCGCAAGCCAATGGACGCGTAGACCCCGTGCTGTTCAAGCATCACTTAACGATGCAACGTTGCCATAAACGTGTCGCGAGGGGAAAAACCCGTAGGAAGTGCTGTAATCTGCTTGTTCCACTTCAACACACACGGCAAGGTAAGTAGTGCAAGCACGGAAAGGTAGTCAAGCACACCATGAATAGTTGTTGGGATTGGCTTGTTCATAGAGGAAAAATAGTTCTCATGTTTTATTATGCAACGCCCGATGAAACAGAAAAGCCCAATCGTGAGGTCGGGAATCCCCTGCGTTTTATGCGCGGGGAGGATGTCAAGAAGTATAGCAGGAGCATTGTTCACGCAATGCTCCTTTCAACCCGTTCACTGTGCGTCTCCAGGGCGGTAGTTGGATTTACTGGCTATGCTCGTGGCTATGAGTATGGCCTGTATATGGTGCATGTGCGTCGATGATTGTACGGCGTTGAGCTTGCGGCATTTTGATTTGCTGCTCTAACCAGGCTAGCACGGCGTCCAATCCTGTATTGTCTTTGAGGTTAGTAAACACAAAAGGCCGCCCTTCTCGTCGCAAGCGTGTGTCGTGTTCCATCACTGCTAACGAAGCTCCTACGTGAGGGGCGAGGTCTATTTTGTTTATCAGCAGCAGGTCTGAGCGAATGATGCCGGGGCCACCTTTGCGGGGAATTTTGTCGCCCCCCGATACATCGATGACGTAGATGGACACGTCTACCAGTTCGGGACTAAACGACGCGGCGAGGTTGTCTCCGCCACTTTCGACAAAGATTAGCTCCAATCCGACAAGGCTTTCCTCAAGGTCGGCAATCGCTTCCAGGTTCATCGATGCGTCTTCGCGGATAGCGGCATGTGGGCATCCGCCCGTTTCTACACCACGCACCCGCTCTTGTGGGAGTGTTCCTTGCCGCAAGAGAAACTCAGCATCTTCCCGTGTGTAGATATCGTTTGTGACTACCGCGAGGTTGTAGATGGGCCAGAGGCGTTTGCTCAAGCTATCCACCAGCGCGGTTTTGCCGCTTCCCACAGGGCCAGCGATGCCGACGCGAAAGGCGCGTGTAAAGGTGTCTTCTTGCATTCTCGTTTCTTTCTGTGAAACATTTTCTTAGAACAAGAAATACTTTTGTGCCATTGGTAGCACTTTGGCGGGTTCACAGGTGAGCAACTCGCCATCAGCGCGTACCTCGTATGTCTCAGGGTCAACATCAATGCGGGGCGTTGCGGTGTTATGTAGCATATCCGCCTTTCCAATTGTGCGACAATGTTCAACCGCAACCGCATTCTTTTTGAGGCCGAGTTTCTCAGGGACACCTGCATCGAGTGCCGCCTGTGAAACAAAGGTTAGGCTTGTCGCGGCTGTTGCGCCACCGAAAGCTCCGAACATGGGACGGTAGAAGACAGGCTGGGGTGTTGGAATAGATGCGTTCGCGTCCCCCATTGCACTCCATGCGATAAAGCCACCTTTGACAATCATTTCTGGTTTGACTCCAAAGAAGGCGGGTCGCCACAGCACGATGTCCGCGAGTTTGCCCGGCTCAATCGAGCCAACGTGTTGCGCGATGCCATGCGTGATTGCGGGATTGATGGTGTACTTGGCGATGTAGCGTTTCACACGGAAATTATCGTTACGCGCGGAGTCCTGTGACAATGGGCCGCGTTGCACCTTCATTTTGTGTGCCGTCTGCCAGGTGCGAATGATGACCTCGCCCACCCGTCCCATCGCCTGTGAGTCGCTCGAAAGCATACTGAAAACTCCTAGGTCGTGCAGAATATCCTCCGCCGCGATGGTTTCGGGTCGTATACGGCTCTCGGCAAAGGCCACGTCTTCGGGAACTTGTGGGTTGAGGTGGTGACAGACCATGAGCATATCCAGGTGTTCCGCGATGGTATTGACCGTGTAGGGACGGGTAGGATTGGTGGAGGAGGGCAGAATATTTGGGTAAGAGGCGATGCGAATGATGTCCGGCGCGTGACCGCCGCCTGCGCCCTCCGTGTGATACGTGTGAATGGGGCGGCCCGCGATGGCGGCGATTGTGTCTTCGACAAAACCCGCTTCATTGAGTGTATCGGTGTGAATGGCGACTTGTACGTCGTACTTGTCGGCGACGGTGAGGCACGTATCGATGGCGGCGGGCGTGGTTCCCCAGTCTTCGTGAAGTTTGAGGCCACACGCTCCCGCAAGAATTTGCTCTACCAGAGGTGCACCTGTCGCGGCGTTACCCTTGCCCAGAAAGCCAATATTGACGGGCCATGCCTCTGCCGCCTGTAGCATTCGCGCGAGATTCCAGGCACCCGGCGTACAGGTGGTCGCGTTCGTGCCAGTCGCGGGGCCTGTTCCCCCGCCGAGCATGGTTGTAACGCCACTGGAAAGTGCTTCTTGTATCTGCTGTGGGGCGATAAAGTGAATGTGGCTGTCGATACCACCAGCGGTCACAAGCATGTTCTCGCCGGCGATGACTTCGGTTCCCGCGCCCACCACGAGTTGCGGGTCAACTCCGTCCATGGTGTCGGGGTTGCCAGCTTTGCCGACTTTTACAATGCGCCCATTTCTAATACCAATATCGCCTTTGACAATTCCCCAGTGGTCGATAATCAGTGCGTTCGTGATTACCAGGTCAAGCGTTCCATTGGCCTCTTCGCGGGTGGCGCGACTGCTCTGGCCCATGCCGTCGCGGATAACCTTTCCTCCGCCAAAGGTGATTTCATCGCCATAGACCGTGAAATCTTTTTCCACCTCGATAAGTAATTCGGTATCTGCCAGGCGCACTCTGTCTCCAAGTGTCGGCCCATACAAGTCCGTGTATGTGCGGCGTGGAATGCGTAAACTCATGAGTTGCTCCTCCCGTTGAAATGTATATCAGGCAAGTGGGCCATTCACAAGGCCGTTATGACCGTAGATGCTTCGGCTACCGCCAAATGGAACCAGGCTCACCTCTTTCTCTTCCCCCGGTTCAAAGCGTACAGCAGTTCCGGCGGGAATATTAAGCCGCAAACCGTATGCTGCCTTTCTCTCAAATTCCAGCGCACGATTGACCTCAAAAAAGTGATAGTGGCTTCCCACTTGTATCGGTCTATCACCAGTGTGCTTGACCAGAAGCATCGAAATTGTGCGGCCTGCGTTCGCCTTGATCTCGCCCGCATCTTCATTCAGCAAATATTCGCCCGGTTTCATACGTGGTTCCTTTCCTCTTACCTGATTGGATCGTGAATGGTGACAAGTTTTGTGCCATCAGGAAATGTGGCCTCTACCTGTATTTCATGTATCATTTCAGCGATGCCTTCCATAAGGTCTTCGCGCTTGAGAATGGTCGCACCGAACGTCATGATCTCGGCGACGCTCCTGCCGTCACGGGCCGCCTCCATGACCTCGGCGGATAAAATAGCAATGGCCTCTGGATAGTTGAGTTTGAGGCCACGTGCCTGTCTTTTGCGTGCCAGTTCAGAGGCTAGAAAGAGTAATAGCTTTTCTTGTTCGCGTGTGGTGAGATGCACAAAACCCTCCTAAAATAGAGCAACCTTGCGGGTTCCGCAAGAATGCGTTCACAAAAAACGTCAAGAACTTTTGCGGGGCGGGATGGCCTGCTGTCCAAATAATGCCCACTTCGCGGCCTGCCAGAACGCGAGTAGGCCCGCTGTGATAGCGCGTCCCTGCTGGCTTACCGCGCGGACAACCAGGCCATCGGCGACGAGCGCACTCACCCCCCAACTGATTGCGGCAGGGCGAGTAAGCTGGTGGGCCAGTACCTGCAACTCCTCTTCCAGGCGTAGCCAGCGCGACGCTTCTACGCCGACGCGACAGATGTAAAAGCTACTGAAATACTGGTAAGAGCCGAGCCGTGCTAACGAGGAGAGTGGGCGATGGTGCGGTTCGAGTATAAGCTGTTCGCGTGCGATTGGTCTACCCTGCGCCAAAAGTGCAAGTTCCATGTGCAGCAGGTCGTATGCGAAGACCTCCCCCATTGCGGTTCGCCCCGGTGCAACCGTTTCCCACCAGAAGAGACCTGCGTCTGCTTCCAGCGTAATCCGTGTGCGCTGTTTGTAGCGTGAGCCTGCAAAAGGAATAAGCGGATCCGGTAGATATTCAAGTAGCGCGGCGCGTTGTACGTGGATGTCGCTCGTTTGTAGCGCGAAGTCCGCGTCGGGGGAACTGCGATACAGGCGCGTTGCGCTTGGAGTGGTCAATTGCACAGAAGCTTTTGGGCCAACATCAACGGAGACATGGAGCCTATCACCACCCAGCACGCCGCCGGAAATATTGTGTAGGTGAACCAGTGCACCCCCGTTAAGAATGGGGAAGGCGCGTATCACTTGTAGCGGTTGCTGCTGTTCACATATGAGCATTTTTGTTTGTTGAGTGTCTTCGTCATAGCCGAAATTGAGGCGCAACTCTCCTGTGACATGGTGGCTTGTTGCTTGTGTAGTGTGAATGATTATCTCTGCACCTTCCTCTAAGTATGTGCGCCCTCTGTTTAGGTAGGATCAGCTAATGAAGAGTCGAGTTGTCAGGGCAGGATGACGCATACTGCCGATATCCAGAAGTGGAGTAAAAACTGGGATGTCCTCAGCATTGAGAGTGAGTGCCGAACTGCGGTTCGCGACGGTTATCAGGGTTGACTTCATGTGCCATAAAATACTGCTGGCTTGACTTTGACCCAACGGCATCAGACGCTGACACGCTGAAACAAGGCTCATCAGTGACTGTTGAAGATACGCGCTAACGGTAGCGGTTTCATCTATGCCAAGCACGCCACCCACGAGGCCAAAGGCGGGACTATAGTGAGTATCGGTATGCGTTGTTTTGGCCCACTGAGCGGCTTGCTGTAAAAGTGGGTTATCCTCCATTGCTCGCACCAGCGCGAGAAACCTGCGCCCAAGTACTGCGCTTGCCGTGCGGCTCTCACGCGCGGTTTTGATTGCGCTAATCGTCTGATTGACTGAGAGCCAGCGCGTCTCACGGAGCTGCTCATCGGGAAGAGCCACAAGCCTATGACCGAGTCGGCACCATATGCCTTCCAGTGCGCCGACCTCTTCCAGATAGTCATATAGAAAGCGTTCAAGTTGCTCCACTGTGAGCGTCCCTTCTGCGACCAGCGTTTCTAAGCCGAAGGAATGCGCTGTCGCGCCAATGGGCAAGGCACTATCCGCAAGATGCATCAGGCGTAAAAGGTTTAGTGAGTCCATCGACATTGTCCTATAGTGTACGCTTTAGAGTGGCGTTGTATCGTGTTGTATCGCAGTATAGTGTATCAGTATAACATGTTGAGAGAGCTATAACTATGTTCGTGGTAAAAAGAATATGTCTACACCTTGTCAGGAGGTGCAACAGGTTCTATTGGAACGTCAGTACGTCGATAGAGAGCAGTCACAGGGATGCTGGCACCGATGCTTTCAAGTTCCATTGTGTCGCCAGGCTCATAGTGTTGGTAAATTTTCCATCCTTGAGTCATGCGGCGGAACACATCAACGCCTTGAGCTTTTGTGGCAATGAGTACGTACTCCTGAATGCTAGGACAGGCCCGGTAGTAGCCAAACTTTTCCCCACGATCATACGCTTCGGTTGAGGGCGAGAGTACCTCAACAATGACGCGGGGCGCGAACACTTCTAGTTCGTTTGTTGCGTAGTCTCGTGCGTCACACGTCACCGTCGCATCGGGGTAGGTATAGCGTAAAGAGGACAAGCGTACTGCAACATCGGAGGTATAGACATAGCATGTTGCGCCAACAGCGTCCTCAAGGAGACGAACAATGTTACTGCCAATCTGTCCATGATTGCGGCTCCCTCCTGACATTGCGTAGGCTTGACCATCGATGTACTCATGCTTCACATCATGACTATTCTGTTCCAGTTCGCGCCATTGGACTACGCTCATCGGTTGTGATGATAAGGATGACGGTTGTGCTACCATTGGGAACCTCCTGTTCATGCTTTTGCACACTATATCACATACGTGTGTGGGCGAGACGCACGTTGGACGAGAAGTGTTTTAGCCAGGAGTGGAAGTGTAGCAATGCAGAGCGTCCTTCGTGTATAGTGTAAGCAAAGCAAAAACGAAAGAAGGAATATACAAGTCATGAGTGCCATCGATACTGTAAATACGTTTCTGACCGCCCTTCAGTCGGGCGATATCGAGTTAGCAGCTACTACAATGTCAGACGACTTCACGATGAGCGGCTTTGCTGTCAAGACGCTCACGAAAAGCGAGTTTATTGTGACGCAGAGTAACCTGCTTGCCGCCATGCCTGACTTTTCCTACAATATGACACAGGAGCAATTAGAAGACAACGGGGTTGTGCAAACCCAGCTAGAAATCACGGGAACGCAACTCAACTCTCTCACTCTTCCCATATTTGGGGTGCAGACGATTCAAGCAACGGGCCTTGCGGTGACACTTGCAGAGGCCCGTACAACATTCAAGGTCAATGGCGAAAACAAAGTGACCAGCATGGAAATGCAGGCAATTCCCGGTGGTGGTCTTGAAGGACTGTTGCAACAGGTAGGAGCAGAGTTGCCACTGGAGCCGAGAAAAGGCTACTTCAATGGGTAAAGAGTAGTGGGAGTGTGGAAGGAAAATGCTCCCTATGCTACGAATACTGCACGCAGCAATAGCAGAGAAGGGCATTGTAGTCTCTTCTTGCTTGCCCGTTTGAGGTGTTTGTTATTACAGAACTTGTATTTTTGTATAAAGCAGTGTATACTTAAAGAGGACAAGACTCTCTCCTCGCGTAAACTACGTTTTTCACATCAAGCAACTTACTGAACACCGCCTCTTATTGAGATAAGAAGCGGTGTCGCTCGCTTTACGTCTCTTTCGAGAAAGACGTTTGCCCATTATCTTTGTATTTTCATCGCTTCTTCATAAAGGAAGTGTCATTTCAGAGGTGATTGTTATTTCTCACTGCATCAATGCATGACCAATATAGAAAATGTGACTGAGAGTAATCACAAAGGAGCCTGTAATGCAATTCGGCATCTTTCTGATATTTCTTCTTGTGAGTGTGCTTTGTGTTTTTGTGTATATGACGTACCGTGCGAATACTGAGAAAAGCATAAGAGAAAAGAAACGCGACAAGTTTAATGATAGAGTGTAAGTAGGTAAGACCTTTTTTGCTGAAAATGTAGTAGGAATCAGAACGAACAAGAAAGAGGAATTCATGGCTAATCAGAAGCATCTTGATATCTTATCGTCTGGAAAAACACTTTGGAACAAATGGCGAAGGGAATTTGCTGATGTACAAGCCTTTGAGCCAGACCTGCACGGTGCCGACCTGCATGGCATGGCTCTGAGCGGGATAGACCTGCATGGTGCCGATCTTACCGAAGTCAATCTTCAAGATGCGGACCTGCGTGGCGCGAACTTACGTCAGGCAGACTTGCGTAACTCCAATCTCAAAAGTGCTAATTTGACTGACGCCGATCTCTTTCAAGCACGCCTTAACTGGGCAAATTTACGCAATGCTATCCTCAGTCACGCAAACTTGAAGCGAGCTGATCTCAGAAATGTGCATTTGGATGGGGCAGAACTAGATGGCGTTGTGCTGGAAAGAACTCTTCTCGACGAGGCATACTTACCCAAGACGCATCAGGGTGCGGTATCACTTGAACAAAGTTAAGCATACAGGTATATCTACAAGTATTTCCTGAGAAGTAAGAAGGTCAAGTTTCCTCATGTCATGAGAGCGTTTCCCATCCCCTTCGTTTCCTCATGGCATGAGAGCATTTTTATTCTTCATATCTTCGTTTAGCCATCCCCTTTTCAATATATGAAAGAGCGATTATAGAAGAGAACGTGGTCTCTACTACTGTAACATATTTTGAAAATATGTTACAGTAATTTTTTGAGAGTGAGTTTCACTATGAGTAGTGAAAATCATCACTGAATTGTAACCGAATCGCAACCGCTCTGCACTTACATTTGCATTCTCTTTCATTTATACTTCATCTGTGACTAAACGATTACCACCTTTCCTTCTCTTCTCAGGAGAGGAGATAGTCGTTCCCTTTATTCTTCCCTGACGGAATACTGTATCTCTCCGTTTCTATGAGAGCGTATTTCGTCGCAAGAAAGGAACGTACAATGGAGAAAATGACACGACGCGCAATGTTGTGGGCGACTTCTACAGGTGTTGCTGCGCTTGCTGGTGTAGCCGCCCTTGTCTCCACGAAATCGCACGCCCAGGCCGAAGGTGCAACGGCCTCCACCACAGGAGTAACTGCTACTGGGCCTATAACGGCGTTCATAAGCGATGCTAGTAGTGGCAAGATCAGCGTGTTCCAGGGCGAGCGTGAGATTGTTGTCAACGCGCCCGACCTGGTACGAGCACTGGCGAACATTACGAGATAAGCCTCTCTCGATTGTGAGAGAGTGAGGTCATGCGAGTTTTTTGTTCCGAGGTAAAACTGATGTCATCACACCGCGAAGCGCCCGAAATTTCTAAAGACCCGGTTGCTGATAATACTGATACCTATGCGTTTGTCAGCCCTGACAAGCCTGATACTGTTACCTTCATCACAAACTACATTCCGCTTGAGGGGCCGGATGCTGGCCCAAACTTCTTTGAGTTTGGCGATGATGTTCTCTATCAAATTCACATCGACAACGATCAAGATGCGGATTCAGACATTACGTATCAGTTCCGTTTCTATACCAAGACGCGCAATCCCAACACGTTTCTCTATAACACTGGCCCAATCACTGCAATCAATAGTCCTACCTGGAACCGTCCACAATTCTATAGCGTGACGAGAATTGACGAGAATGGGAAGGCAACGGTTCTGGGAAAAGACCTGGCTTGCCCACCGTGCAACATTGGCCCACGTTCTACGCCTAACTATTCGGCACTGGCACAACAAGCTGTTCACACGCTCGCGGACGGTAGTACCGTCTTCGCGGGGCAACGCGCCGAGGGGTTCTATGCAGACCTGGGTTCCATTTTTGATCTGCTCGATCTCCGCCCTTTCCAAAACGCACATCTGATTCCCAGTGCGGCGGCGGCGGGTGTGAATGGACTCAAGAACCTCAATGTGCATACTATTGCGCTTCAGGTTGCCAAGAACCAACTTACCTCAGATCACTCTAATCCCACAGATATAGCCTCTCCTAAATCGGTTATTGGTGTCTACGGATCGGCGAGTCGTCGCAAGGTACGCGTTTTAGATGAGTATGACGCGAAAGAGTCTGGGCCATATGTGCAGGTTTCGCGTCTTGGCAATCCCTTATTCAACGAGGTGATTGTGCCTCTGGGAAAGAAGGATTACTGGAATAGAGTACAACCAAAGGATGATGCTCAGTTTGCGGGATATGTGGCGAACCCTGAGCTTGCGGGCTTAATTCCTGTATTGTATCCAAACGTCTTCCCCAATCTGGCGGCACTGAACGCCTCGAAAGCGAAACGAGCCGACCTGCTTGCTATTCTTTTGACGGGCCTGCCTTCTGGCATCATTAAAGGGTTTCAGAATTATACAGGTGCAACGCAGGCAGACCTGTTGCGTCTGAATATGGCTGTTCCACCGGCGGCCCCGGCGGCCTTGAACATCAATGGTATTCTTGGTGGAGACCTGGCAGGCTTCCCAAATGGTCGTCGCGTTCAAGATGATGTTGTAACCATCGAGTTGCGTGCGGTTGCGGGTGTAACCTATCCTCTGGTTGCTCCCTCGTACAAGCCCGATGGAGCGGCGGCGGTGGTTACGGATGGCGTGACGCCAAGCAGTGCTGGACTGACCTACCTTCCAAACTTTCCTTACCTCGGAACACCATATGATGGCTACGATTATCCCAAATAAATAGGGCTGACTTGTAGTGAGGAACGCAACAGCTCACGCGGTTGCGTTCCCTTGCTCTAGCACATATATTTTGAGCCTCATAGAGAGAGAAAAGAAGAGGAACAGGCATGGTCGAAAAGTACGTCGAGCGAGTTCATAACGATATTGTGCTTGATATTGGTGGTGACATTGGTGCGCTCATTCTCTATACGAAAGCGAGCTTGCGTGGCTATCAGATTGATGTCAGCTTGCGCGGGGATACTCCTACAAAGAGGATACACACCGATGTGTTAGAGCGTAGAATAGGCGGATGTCCGGTGTTCGCGGCAGTTTTTGCGGCCCTTCCAGAAGGCGAGTACGTGACGTGGAGTGATCCCGTCGAGGCGTTCACCGTCGTCGGAGGTGTTATTACAGAGGTGAATTGGTGCGATAACACGGTCTATGTTCCCCCGATTAGCTCTACCAGTGGAGAAGAACGTATGGTCTCTCGACGTTCGGCGGCTAGCATTCTGCCACCCCGCTATCAGAATGGGCAAAAGGCACGTTCTGCTCCAATGGGTACTGCTCCTCTGCGCTACACTGAAAACGGTTCGGTCGCATGGGATGAAATGTGGACGAATTTTTGTGACCTTGCGCTGGCGGGAGGGCCGCCGCACCGCGACACGCTATTGGAACCTGTGTCGACAGATGAAGTGCGCGGAGATATGGCAGGGTATGAACGTGTTCTCGCCGAAATCGAACGTGGAGTACGGCTTGCTACAGGGCTACCCATTTTGCTTAGTGAGCGACTGGGGTGGATTGGTATTGGTTGCGAAGATGAAGAGATGGCCCTGTGGCTGGTACGTGCCATTGTTGTAGAAAACGTCTGTGTGCGACGTGAAGGGCCTGTGTTGTTTTTACCTGTGGGGCCACATTTTACTCTCGAAAAAGAAATAAAAAATGTTATTACTGTTGTGGCCAAGACACATCACTACTGGATGGAGCATATGGGTGTGTAGGGAAGATAGTTTTTGGTGAGAGAGCCACTTTTGGACACAAAGCAGGGTGCAGACATGTCTTCTTCAGACATGTCTGCACCCTGCTTTGTATATGCGTTATTGCGCCGAAAGGCTCAGCTTTTACACCACTTGCTCTACTACGGCTCGGCCTGTGAACTGGCTATTGTACAGGTCGGCATAGAAGCCATGCTTCGCGAGCAGTTCTTCGTGTGTTCCCTTCTCTACGATTGTGCCATGATTCATCACCAGAATCAGGTCGGCGTCACGAATGGTGGAGAGCCGATGAGCAATCACGAAACTTGTTCTACCCTTCATGAGTTCCGCCATAGCTTTTTGAATCTGCATCTCGGTTCTGGTGTCAACACTGCTGGTTGCTTCATCGAGAATGAGAATTTCTGGATCTGCTAGAAACGCACGCGCGATGGTTAGAAGTTGCCTTTGACCAGATGAGATGTTGCTTGCCTCCTCATTGAGAATTGTGTTATAGCCCTCTGGCAGTGTTCTAACAAAATGGTCGGCATTCGCTGCCAGAGCTGCTTGACTAATCTCCTCCTCTGTAGCTTGTTCGCGACCATAGGCGATATTCTCGCGAATGGTTCCGTTGAAGAGCCAGGTATCTTGCAGCACCATACCAAACAGGCGGCGCAACGCCTCGCGCTTAATCGTCGTGATTGGCACGCCATCCACAAGAATCGCGCCGCCATTTACCTCGTAGAAGCGCATCAACAGGTTGACCAGAGTTGTTTTACCCGCACCCGTTGGCCCAACAATCGCAACCATCTGGCCCGGTTTGACGGTGATGTTCATGTCTTCCATGAGAATCGCGTTTTCTTGATAGCCAAACCGAACGTGCTGGAACTCAACCGCCCCCTCTGGATGGTCGATTGTAAGTGTGGATGCTACCTCTGGAACCTCTTCCTGTTCATCGAGCAACTCAAAGATACGCTCTGCCGATGCCAGGGCCGATTGAATAACGTTGGCAAAGTTTGCAAGTTGGGTAATAGGTTGGGTAAACTGTTGAGCATATTGAATGAATGCCTGTACATCTCCAATCGCAAGGCTACCCTGTGTGACGAGAATGCTTCCAACCACCGCGACAAACACGTAGCCGAGGTTGCCGATAAAGCGCATAAGCGGCATAATTGTGCCTGAGACAAACTGCGCTCGCCATCCGGAAGCGTATAGCTGCTCGTTATGCTTGTCGAACTCTTGAATAGAGGGTTCTTCGCGCCCGAACGCTTTTACAATTTTGTGACCTGTGTACATCTCTTCGACATGACCGTTGAGTTCGCCCAGTGCTTTTTGTTGACCTCTAAAGTAGTTTTGCGAACGTTTGGCAATGCCAATTGTGACGATCAGGCTCAACGGAATTGTCAGCAGGACAACCACGCTGAGAATTGGGCTGATGGTGAGCATCAGCACGATCACGCCTATAAGTGTCACCACCGAGGTAATAAATTGAGTAACACTTTGTTGCAAGGTAGTGCTCAGATTATCCATATCGTTAAGCGCACGACTCATAACCTCGCCATGTGTATGCGTGTCGAAGTAGCGCAAGGGAAGACGGGAAAGTTTTTCGTCTATCTGCTTACGTAGTTGATACAGCGTTTTTTGCGCGACACCCGCCATCACGTACTGCTGAATGTAGATGAAGATAGAGCTAATGACGTACAAGCCTAGCAATATCAGCAATACTGTCGCGATATATCCGAAGTCAATTGCGGGCGCGGTCTGATGAGTGAACGTCGCTCGATACCGTGCGATCAGGCCCTCAAACAATTTGGTTGTCGCAAGTCCCAATATTTTGGGGCCAACAACGTTGAACGCCGTTCCTATGATTGCGGTGAACAAGACCACTGTTAGGAGATATTTCTGCGGGCTGAAGTAGCCAAGCAGGCGTCTAAGCGTGCCTTGAAGATTTTTAGGTTTCTCTACAGGTCTGCCCATTGCGCCCCAACCGCCTCGTCCCATTGGGCCGCCGGGGCCTTGTTCTGGTGTACTGGGTCGTTTTTCTCTACGCTCTACGCTCATACTCTTTCCTCTACCATTTCTTCGACTGAAAGCTGGGAGGACACGATATCTCGGTAGACCCCACAGGTGTTCATCAATACTCTATGGGTGCCAATGCCGACAATGCGCCCCTCGTCTAAGACAATAATCTGGTCTGCGTCCATGATCGTGCTTACGCGTTGCGAGACGATCAGCACGGTTGACGCTCGTGTTTCCTGTTTGAGTGCGGCGCGTAGTTGGGCATCGGTCTTCATGTCCAGGGCGGAAAAGCTGTCGTCAAAAAGGTACAGTTCGGGTTTTCGCACCAGGGCGCGGGCGATAGAAAGACGCTGTTTTTGCCCACCAGAAATGTTTGTGCCACCCTGAGCGATTACCGCATCAAACTCACCGGCCATGTCTGCGATAAAATTGCTTGCCTGTGCAACCGTCGCGGCGTGTCGCACCTCTGCCTCGGTGGCGTCCTCTTTGCCGTAACGGATGTTCTCGGTGATTGTGCCAGAAAACAGCACCGTTTTTTGTGGCACCAGGCTCATTTTCGCGCGTAGGTATTCTTGTGCCAGATCGCGCACATCCACGCCATCGACGAGAATATGTCCACTGTCGACGTCATAAAAGCGGGGAATCAGGCTTACCAACGTCGATTTGCCCGAACCTGTGCCACCGATAATGGCTGTCACCTTGCCGGGAGTCGCTTGAAACGAAATGTTGGAAAGGGCGGGCTTTTCCGCGCCGGGATAGCTGAAGGTGACGTTTTGGAACTCCAGATAGCCGCTTTGCGTATCAGCGTGCTTTACCTGTTCCGCATCTACAATATTTGGTTCAACCGCGAGTACCTCGTTAATTCTGTCAGCAGAGGCGGCGGCACGTGGCAACATAATAAACATCATTGAGAGCATGAGAAGTGCGAAAAGAATTTGCATCGCATACTGCAAAAAGGCAATCAACGCGCCCACTTGCATCGCGCCAGCATTGATACGCTGTGCGCCAAACCAGAGGATGGCGACACTGGACAGGTTAAGTACCAGCATCATAATCGGCATCAAGAATGCCATGAGCCTGTTCACACGAATGCTGACATTGGTCAAATCCAGGTTTGCATCGTCGAAACGTCGCTCTTCGTGCTTCTGGCGGTTAAACGCCCGCACGACACGCACGCCTGTCAGACCTTCATCAAGTACAAGGTTCAGACTATCGAGCTTCACCTGTATCACGCGAAAGAGTGGAATTGCTCGGCTCATCAAGAGAAGGATAATGCCGACCAGAAGTGGAATGGCTACAACGAGAATCCAGGAGAGCTGAGCATCCTGATTGATCGCCAGAATAACGCCTGCGACCAGCGTTATAGGGGCCGTGATGACCATGTTGAGTATGAGAATCATCACTTGCTGCACCTGTGTTGTGTCGTTGGTGGTACGTGTGATGAGCGAGGACGTGCTTACAATGTCAAACTCGCGCTGCGAGAAATGGGTTACGTGCGTAAATATTTTCGCACGGACAATTTTGCCGAAGCCGCTTGCCACCTGTGAAGAAAAGAAGACGCCAACAACGGCGGCGGTTGTTCCCACAAGTGTAACCAGCAGCATGAGACCGCCAATCTGCCAGATATAGCCAGTGTTATTTTTGGCGATGCCGTTGTCGACGATATCCGCCATTAAATTTGGTAGATACAGATTCGACAGTGCTTGTACGGCGGCGAGTACAAGTATAAGCACGAGCGTCGCCCGATACGGTTTCATGAACCGCAACAATTTAATCATGCTTTTTCTCTCCATTCGAGATACAGTCAACCGCAGGAGCCAAAGCTCCATGTAGTATCAATTTGATGATTTGCTCCTGCGTGTGTTCTACTGCTAAAACGCGTCCTTCGGTACTCTCCATCATTTGTTGCAGCAATGGAAGCGAGAGAACGTGGTACATACACAGACTTCTTATGTTAAAGAGAAGCAAAAGGGGATCAAGGTCTACTCTAATAAGGTCAGCTTTTTGTGCTCGCCGAACGAAGTCAACAATTGCTCTCCCTGTGCCGTTCTCTTCTGGTTTACGCCGAAATGAGGTGAAGGTATGCCATCCTTCGGCGGCTTCCCAGGCGAGCATACGCACCATGTGAGGATTATTCACGAGCCTGCTAATATTCCATTTGATGAGCATTTTCAGAAATGCTTCTACCGTCTTTCTATCAAGTTGCGTTGCTGCATTTTGCATAAAAGAGGTCAATATAGGCTCAAGTTGTCCCTGAAATTGCTCTCGTGAACGCAACACAATCTCACGGTAGAGGCCAAGTTTGTCGCCAAAGTAGTGAAAAATCAGGCTTTTATTATACCCTGCTGCCGCCGCAATGGCATCGACACGCGCTCCATCAAAGCCGTTCTGCGCGAATATTGTCTCGGCTGCATCTAAAATCGCCTGACGTGCAACCTCGGCATCACGCTCACGCTTGATAGGAACATCGCTTACCATGACAGTCCTTTCCCTCTGTTTTGTATATAACTAACTAGTTAGATAGTAACAGAGAAGCGGGAAAATGTCAAGGAAATAGGGAGAGTATGATATAGCTGAAAGGTAAAAGGGAGAACAGCGTGTGTGAGAGCATGGTGTGTGTGTGAGGGAGCATGGCGCGGGCAAGCCGCGCCACTACTATATAACAGGGATTGCCGCTTGCGCGGCTTGTCTGCGCCATATATATTTTTTATTGCAAGAGTTCTATTTTCTTACCACGTTACTGTAACGTTTCCTTGTCCTGCTGATACACGCTTTTGAAGTGTGTGTTCGCCGCTTTTTACAATAACCTCGTAGGTGGTGCGCGGAGGGTGGTAGTTGTCGTGTTGCTCTTCTATGTCTACTGTCACTTGCTCGCCCGCTATTTGGCAGGTGATGACTGTGGAAGCGAACGCGCCACGCTGATAGGCCATACTGTTGCCATCGTCCTCGTATAAGGTGACGGTGGCTTTTCCCTCGTTAACCATGTAACAGGTTAGCGTCATCGGGTCGGTTTCGTGTTGCCCGATGAACTGCATCATTGGCCCACTGGCGAGGATGCTATTCCCGCGCACGAAAAGAGGCCACTGGTCGAGTGGTGCCGCGATCTCATATGCCTTGCCCCCCTGATAGTGCGTGCCATTCCAGTAGTTCACCCATGTCCCCTGTGGTAGGTAGACCTGACGACTCTTCGCGCCTTCCGTTGTAATGGGAGCTGTGAGCAACGACTCGCCAACGAGAAAAGCGTCCTCCACGTCGTATACCGCTTGTTCTTGCCAGTAGTGGTAAAAGATGGGTCGGATAATTGGTGTCCCGTTGACCGAGGCTTCGTGAAAGACGTTATAGAGATAGGGCAAGAGCCGATAGCGTTGCTCGATAGCTTTGCGGTACGCGCTTTCGTATGGCTCACCAAAGGCCCACGGCTCCTGCGGCACGTTGCCGGTGGCGTTGTGATTCCAGCACAGCGGCAGGAACGCGCCAAGTTGGGCGAAGCGTACCAGCAATTCTCCGGTGCAGTTTTCCCAGAACCCACCGATGTTCGCGCACATGAACGGTTGCCCACTGATGCCCATGTTCAAACACATGCGTATCGCGAGCGAAATGTGTTCCCACCAGCTCGAATTGTCGCCCGTCCAGGTCGCGGAATACCGTTGGATGCCAGCAGTGCCAGAGCGTGACAGGACGAACGGCCGTTTATCGGGCGCGAACCTTTGCGTTCCTTCGCGCATGGCACGCGCCATCTGTAGCCCATAAGCGTTGTGAAAAAACTTGTGGAGGATTGGTGGCCCGTCCGGGCCTGTGATGTTTTCGCCACTCGCGATATGCATAACATCATCGCTAAACGTCTTTTGCGTGCGTTTATTGTACTTCTTCTCAATCATCGTCGCCTGTGAGGGTTCGTTCATATCGTTCCAACTGCCCGCAATGCCCTGTTGTAGAAAGCCGTGAAAGAGGTCGCCCCACCATTTTCGCACGTCTGAACGCGAGAAGTCCGCGAAATTACAATCGTCAGGCCAGGCTGTACCCATGAAAAGATCACCGCCCTGCTTGCGACAAAGGTAGCCGTGTGCTAGTCCCTGCTGATAGACAACGTAGTCGCGATCAGCTTTGATGCCGGGATTGATGACGGGAATCAGATGAAAGCCTTGCTCTAGCATGTCCTGATTCAGTTTCGTCGGATCGGGAAATGTTTTAGTGTTCCATGTGAAGGTGCGGAAGCCGTCCATGTGGTCGATGTCGAGCCAGAGTGACTCACACGCATGGTTGCGTTCGCGAAACTGTGTCGTTATCGCGCGTACCTCCTGATCGGTAAAGTAGCTCCAACGGCCCTGATGATGGCCCAATGCCCAGCGTGGCGGCATGGGCATCCGACCCGTAAGGTCGGTGTATTGACGTAGCACGTCCGCAGGCGTCGGGCCTGCGAAGAAATAAAAGGTCAGGCTATCACCCTGAACGGTGATTTGTACTTGTGTCGCGTTAGAGTGGCCCATGTCCATCTCGGTATTGCCAGTGTGATCGACAAGGAGACCAGTGGCGTTGCCTGTTGTCGGGGAAATACTGAGGAAAAAGGGAATTTCGCTATACATTCTTCCTGTCTGTGGCCCGTGACCCATGTCCGGATCCCAGTTCCACAACGGCAGAAACTCGCCGCGCTTGTTCATCGCTTTTGTGTGCTCGCCAAAGCCGTAGAAGTTTTCGTGTTCGGGCAACGCGCGAGTCCAGCGCAGCTGATTGTCGCTATACGCGAAGCCTTGAAAGTACGGGGCGAGCAGGGATTGGGCCTCTGAGTCGTGTTGTGTGGGCCACGTCTCGTCGCCCGTCGCAACAATCCAGGAGTGATAGGGAAGTGTTCCCTCTCGCTCATCGACGAGCTGAAAACGCAATCCTTCGGGATAAGCGGTATGAAGAAAACGGACGCGCACGATTTCATCCCCCAGCAGTGAACCCGCAAACAGGCACGCACTCGTTTCGGGCGTCTCGCCGTTGAGCCAGATATATTCCTGCGCTTCGTTTCCATTGTAGTGTACCGGTTGTGTCGCGGTAAACATGCAGTTGTAGCCCTCTTTCGATAAGTAGATTCTGTTTTGGGTACGTATCGCATCTGAGAAAGGTTTCGGGGTACGGTGAAGAGAATGTGAGGGAGCATAGTAGTGGCGCGACTTGCCCGTGCCACTACTATGCTCCCACCCGCACCTCAAAACGTTCCAAGAGGTTAGTTGGAGCCAATTGTTTTGTCATGAAGTGGTGCGCGTAGGTAGCGAGTTGGCTTCTATTGGTCGCGTTCAACTTGCGTGAGAGGTGTTTGAGGTGCATTTTGATAGTGTTTTCGCTTTTGCCCAGATGTATTGCGAGTTGGCATTGGTGAGGCCAGAGGGCAACATGCTAACCCATAAAGTGGCTCACCCGCGTCATAGTTTGTTTTATTGTATGTTCCGGACGTGCATAGTCAAAGGTGGGCTGGCAGAGCATTGTGAAGTGCCACGCCCCCTGCACCACGTGTACCTGTCGGATCAGTTGATGCCGCCACGGTTCGTCGCGATCATTCTCAAAACGCAGAGAGTGTGGCTCAGGTGGAAGCCGTAGCTGTGCAAGTGGTACTTACCGTCACCACAACCGACGTTGCTTCGCCTCCCACTCCAGGGGTAGAAGAGGTCTGAGAGGCACATGTGGGTGCATCCACCAGGTGTTCCTGTGCGTAAAGCTGTGTGTTAAGGTCGGTGTGAGCGGCTTCTGTCGTAGAAGTTTTTAGGGGTGGCGCGGCAGTATCAACATCGCTTTGCTGTACAACCTGAACCGTTTGTGGCTCGTTACCGCCCGCGAAGTCGCCGTCGTCGATAATCTCCCACCCCGCGTTGGTAACGCCGCGTGTACACACGAGTTCGCAGTGATCGAAACTCTGATAGGCTGACGCGGTGGGAAAGTTTCCAATGGTGCCGACCTGTACAACATGGGCGGAAATATCGATTCTTGAGATAGAAGTCTGGTCTGCCATAGGAACGGTAACATCAGCGTCAATCGTTATCTGGATAGCGGGAGTGCTGTGGTCATTATGGAACTCTGTGCCTTTTGCGAAGGAAAATGTTCTGGTTTCATTATAATTATGAAATGTTACAGTTCCGTGAGCTTGAACCCCTGGTTTTGTCTGTGTGCCGGTAGTATTGGTCGTGTGAGATTGTGTTTTTGTCGAGGAAAGCATCCGTTGCACTGGAAGCGCAGCTGGTTGTGTGACACCTTGTGTCGGAACACTGGTTGCCTGTGGAGTTGGTGATGATTGCGTTGATGTTGCGGCGGGCGAGCTACCTGGTTGTTGGGAGGTCGTGGCCTGTGAAGAGAGCAGCGTATCCGTTGTGCCGCGCGAAGAAAAGGGCAGACTGTTATAAAGAAGTGGAGATACAAGCAGAAGAATCACAAGGAGAGCTAGACCAATGAGCAAGAACATTCTGTTTTTTCTCGTAGTGGAAGATGCTGAAGCAGGAACGGGTGTTTGAGTCTGGTAGCCTGCCACTGGTGGGGCGGGTGCTGCTTCTCGCTGATTTGTCTGATTGGAAGGCGACATATTGCCTGAAGGTGCGAGCAGTGGAAAACGCGAAGAGGTGTTCGGCGAAGTCTCTGAAGCACTAGTTTGTGGCAGTAGAGACGTGTTGTTTTGCAGCAGTGTAGCCTGTTCTGAGAAAGACGCGGGAATAGGTACATTCGCACCTGAATGGGGTGCGGACGATGAAAACACGGGGGTATCTCTTTGTGGAGAGCTTTCAGTAAGCGGTCTGATAAACGTGGGTGTATCAGCTTCATTTACAGACAACGGAAGCGCGGCTTTGAGCAAGGTCGGCGTATTGCCACCATCGTCATATGTGGGAGAAGCAGAGTGTAGCGGATGTAGGCTTTCTTCCAACGCAAGCGCGAATTCCAGAATCGTGGGGAAACGTTGAGCAGGCTCTTTCGCCAGTGCTTTCGCCACGACTGTTGCGACGGCGCGAGGAAGCGTCGGGTTTTTCTCTGTTACGAGGGGTGCCAGTGCATGTAGATGTTGCCCATACAGCTCCGCCATCGAACCTCGAAACGGAAGTTTGCCACTTAACCACTCGTAGACGATCACGGCAAGCGCATATTGATCTGATGCTGGACGCGGCTTGCCAAGAATCTGTTCAGGAGCCATGTAGGAAACGGTGCCGGCTGCCTCTTTTGTACTTTGGGAGGTGGAGGACGAGGTGATTAGGGCAATTCCAAAATCGCTAATGAGTACCTCCTGCTTACCACCAAGCAGTAAATTTTCCGGCTTCATGTCTCGATGGACAAGTTTGCGCTCGTGAGCATACGCAAGGCCGGCAGCGACTTGCGTGACATTGGCAAGCACAGTGGAGGGTGGAACCTGCGTCCCCTTTGGATAGCGTTGACGAAGTGTTCCGTTGGGCGCGTATGCCATTATGAGGAACGGTTCGCCATGCTCGATACCACAATCGGAGATGCGAATAATCGATGGATGGTCAAGTGCCGCGAGAGTACGGGCCTCCTGCACAAAATCGTCCTGCTCCCGACTGATGATGCCGGGGTGCAACACTTTGATTGCGACAAGCGTGTGAAGATGGATATGTTCGCCGAGGTAGACTTCAGCAAAGCCGCCCTCGCCAAGCAAACGTATTAAGCGGTAATTAGCAAATTGTTGACCTATTCGGTTTTGCGTCTGGTTCCTCATTGTGGCTCGTTTCCTTATTACTACGAATATAGCGAAAGGTGCTCAGTATAAACGAGCGGTTCGCACAAAATTATACCACGATAACGAGGTCGCGCGATAAATTTAACACTCCCATAACATCTTTGTAAGATAATGAAGGACATAGCGACTAGTACAACAAACAAGGAGGGCGTTTCACCGTTACTCATCATTCGCGAGTTAAAGGGAACGTTTGATGAGACGAGTATGAGGCGCGATAAGATATGGGACAAGCTGGGGTTGGGCAAACCTGTGGAAACTGTGGTACGGTGAATTCTCCAGGTGAACAATTTTGTATAAATTGTGGGTACACCTTGACGGGTCTACCCACCGGGCCGACTACAACTGCTCAACCGGCTGCGCCGCAGATGCTGGGGGCATATGGTAGCCGTCGTATCACCGGCTCTTTACCGCCCAGCAGTCTTCTGGGTGGTCGGTATCGTGTTGTGCAACTGGTGGGAAAAGGGGGATTTGGCGCGGTCTATAAAGCACGAGACGAGCGTTTCCAAGCGACACGCGCGGTAGCAATCAAGGAGATGAGCGATGCTACTCTAAGTCCTAGCGAGCGCACGAAGGCTATCGAGGAATTTCGGCAGGAGTCGAACCTGCTTGTTCAGCTTAATCATCCTAATCTGCCCAATGTAAGCGACTTTTTCGAGGAGGGTGGCAAAGCGTACCTTGTCATGGAATTTATCGAGGGAAAAACGCTGGAAACGGTGCAGGAGGATGCAGGAAGGCCGCTTGGTGAGGCACTTGTGATGGGGTGGGCAATGCAGCTCTGCGATGTGTTGACATATCTGCACACGCTTTCGCAACCAATTATCTTTCGTGATATGAAGCCCCCCAACGCGATGGTTACGCAAAACAATCAGATCAAACTGATCGACTTTGGTATCGCACGGGTCTTCAAGGTTGCGGCAAAGAAAGATACGACACTGCTCGGTTCACAGGGGTACGCGCCACTGGAGCAATATGGACGAGGCCAGAGCGATGCACGTTCGGACATCTACGCCCTGGGTGCGACCTTGTACGATCTGCTGACGAACGAGGTGCCAGCCGATGCTCCCACGCGTCGCATCAATCCAGGGGTGTTTCAGACACCGCGTCAGCTCAATCCGCAGCTAACACAGGCCACGGAAAACATTTTGCTCAAGGCGATGGAGCAAGACCCCGATGACCGTTATCAAACGGCTGCCGCGATGCTGCAAGACATTGTGCAAAGCGGTGTCGCGCCTGTGCCACCAGGGTTGTACACAAGTGGAACATTACCAGCCGCCCCGCAACAGGTACTCCCGCCTCGCCCTGCTGCCTCTGTTCCCCGTCAGGGCGGAGTTGGCCCGTCTGGCTCCACTGTGTCAAGGAGTCAGAACGTCCGTCCTGTCGTTCCGCCGCCGCAACAAGTTTTTGCACCGAGTCCGCCCCTCGCGCCGCCGTCACCGGTGGCACGGCGTACTGTCCTTATCGGGGGCGCGGCACTTGTGGTTGCGGCTCTGGCGGGTACGGGTGTGTTTCTCGCGACAAAAAAGAGTGGCAGTGGCGGCGGCACTGGTAGTGTGCCAACGCAACCCGCGGCGGGTACACTTACTCTCAATTTTACCTATAGCACGGAGAAGGCTGCCTGGATACAGGCCAGCATCGACGCTTTTAACAAGCAGGGGATGCGGCTCGCGAACAAGGTAATTCAGGTGGTGCAGGATCCTCGCGGTTCTGGTGACGCGAAAGACAAAATACTCAACGGCGCACTCAAGCCAGTGATATGGAGTCCGGCCAGTTTTCTGGAATTGAGCCAGCTTAGTGCAGCCTGGCAGCTTGCCCACGCCGGCAAGGACATAGTCGGGTCAGGCGAATTGTTGCCTAAATCGCTGGTCTTTAGTCCGCTCGTTTTCGCGGTCTGGGAGCAACGCGCACAGGTATTGCAGAAGAAGTATGGCACCATCGATTGGCCCAGCATTCACGATGCCCTGATACTCAAAAATGGGTGGGCCGATATTGGGGGGGACGCGGCATGGGGCCTTGTCAAGTTTGGGCAGACGCGCCCTGACCAATCGAATAGTGCCTTGCTCGCTATTACACTGCTTGCCTATTCCTTTTATAAGCAAGAGCGTGGCCTGACGGTGAAGCAAGTGCAAGATGCGAAGTTTCTTCAATACCTGAGCGATGTGCAAGGCGCGGTCAATGCCTTTGGGCGAAGCAGTGGTACATTTCTTGAGAACGTCGTTATTTTGCAAGGGCCTGCGGCATATGATGTTACTATAACGTATGAGAATCTGGTTCTGACATTGGGAGAGACCGCGAAAAATCGGCAGAAGCAGGCCCTTCAAAGGTATTATCCCAGTGTCAACATTGTGAGCGATCATCCTTTTGCCATTTTACAGGGAGAGTGGGTAAAGCCGGAGGAGCAGCAGGCCGCCCGCGTCTTTCGCGACTTTCTCCTCGCGGACGAACAGCAGCGATTGGCCTTAAAAAGTGGTTTTCGACCAACAAGCCCGAACGTGCAATTAACTGATAGCGTTTCTGGCAACGTGTTCACGCGTCAGTCGTCCACGGGTGCTATTCCTCCACAGATTCAGCGTCTTGCTCAATCGCCAGGCGGCGGTGTTGTCGATGAACTGGTGAAACAATGGAAAGATAAATATAACGACACCTCAACAACTCCAGGCGGCTAGGGCCTGGGATGTACGTCTCAGGCCCTGGTGATACCAATGTACGAGCAAGTAGAAAAGAGAATGCAAGCATGATGACACAAATTGAACGTTCAGGATACACGCAGAGAAGTATCTCTAGTTTTGTGTGCCTGCTACTGACGCTGCTTCTTTCCGCGTGCAGCACGGGTGGGGGTACACAAACAGATGTAAGGCCAACGACGCCTGCAAACAGACCTGTGCAGACTCCCCCCGGTCCTGCCATTGCCTGTACTGCCCACAGCTCAAATCCTGTTACGTTAACTATGTACTATGGGAGCGAGAAGCAGTCATGGATGGATGATGTTGTGACGGACTTCAACAGTCGCGCGATTGCCGCCTGTGATGGGCCAATTACTGTCAAGGCTATTGCTACGGGTTCTGGTAGCTCCACGCAACAAATCGTCGATGGCAGTATTCAGCCCGATGTCTGGAGTCCAGCGGGAAGTATCTGGCTCACTATCGCGAACGCCGAGTGGAAGGCGAAAAATGGCAATGATCTTATCACCACGGGCGCGAACGATGCACCCTCACTTGTGAGTAGTCCTGTGGTTATCGCGATGTGGAAGACGCAGGCGGAGGCACTGGGCTGGCCCAACAAACCCATTGGTTGGTCTGACATAACGAAACTGAGTACGGACGCACGTGGCTGGGCCGCATATGGGCATCCTGAGTTTGGTGCGTTCAAGTTTGGTCATACTCACCCCGACTATTCCAACTCTGGACTTGACGCTGTGATTGCTATGAATTACGCGGCCTCTGGGAAGGTTCGCGGTCTGACAACGGGCGATGTCAATAATGCTGCGACAAAAGACTTTGTGAGCAAGGTTGAAAGCTCAGTTATTCATTACGGGGATAGCACTGGTTTCTTCGCCGATAAGATGTTTAGTAATGGGCCTGGCTACTTGAGCGCAACGGTGATGTACGAGAGTCTGGTTGTCGAGGCCAATAACGGGAAAAAGTATCCCAAACTTCCTCTGTCGGTTGTCTCGATTTACCCTAAAGAGGGGACCTTTTATAGCGATCACCCCTTTGTCATACCGCAGGGAACCTGGGTGACGGCTGCGAAAAGAAGTTCGGCCCTGGCATTTCGCAATTTCTTGCTCGATCAACCGCAGCAGGTCAAGGCATTGCAGTACGGTTTTCGGCCCGCAAGCTCGACTATCGCGATTGGTGCGCCGCTTGATACCGCACACGGTGTCGATCCTACACAGCCAAAAACACTCTTGCAACTTCCCCCTTCCGATGTTGTGAACGCCATTCGCGCGTCCTGGCAAGAGCAGCGGCGGAAGGTGGACGTAATGCTTGTGCTGGATCGCTCTGGCAGTATGGGTGCTAGTATTGGAGGTATAAAGAAGATTGATGGTGCCAAGCAAGGTCTGAAGGAATTTATCACGCTATTAGGTGACGGGGACACGTTGGGTTTGACAATCTTTAGCAACACTTCTATCGAGGTGTCGCCGACAACACAGCTCGGCCCCAAACGTCAGGAGTTACTAGGCCGCGTTGATGGCATTATCCCGGACGGCTCGACGCTCCTGTTCGACACGATTGCTCAGCGGGTAAGCGCGTTGCAAAAGCAGCCATCGCGCAACATCAAGGCTGTGGTAGTATTGACCGATGGAGAAGATACCGCAAGTACGCTTACTCTCGACCAGCTTATTGGAAAGATTACCGCTTCTGGCGAGGATGCGGGCAACGGGGTAAAGGTTTTTACCATCGCTTATGGTGGCGAGGCCAATGCTAGCGAATTGGGGAAGATTGCGAATGTTACTGGCGGGAAACCCTATGTTGGGACACCGCAAAACATCAAGCAGGTCTACGAGCAGATTAGCGAATTCTTTTAGGAAGAAGAACGACCATACAGGGGCGGGAAAGCTTTTCCGTCCCTGTACTGTAAGATGTTAGAGACGAGGCAGTTTTTCGCACGGCCACTCCTAAAATGCTGTTACCAGACACTGTATTTGGGGCCACCAGTAGTCTTTTCTTGAACCACCATCGCAATCTTCGGCAGGCACGAGGAGTCAGAAGTCCGGAACGCGGCGCACAAATTCGTCAAAGGGAGAAGAGCGAAAGCCCTCGGATGTGTGATATCATTCTTTCATGAGACCATACCAGATCGACTCGCGTATCGATGCATACATTCAGACGCTCCCTCTCTGGCAGCAGGATATTTGCAAGCAGGTACGAGAGGTGGCACACACTGCCGACTCAGAGGTGAGCGAGACCATCAAGCGCACGAAGCTGCCCTATCGTGTGTCGCAGAAGACCCCTGGCTTCGAGCTATGGGGATGAATACGACAAACGTCCCCTTGACACACATCTATACAATATGGTAAAATACGTACATGAAGACACAAGAGTATGTCAATTTACGCTTACACAAAACCACGCTGCAC
>JBBQVS010000035.1:0-37320 GCA_038211295.1 Ktedonobacterales bacterium
AGTGTGGGACAGAGGTAGATCGAGACCACAATGCCGCTCTCAACATCCTGAACAAAGGACTGCAAACACTTTCGGGTGGGACGCACCCAACATTCGTCGCGAGTGTAGAAGCCCCTGCGTTTACGCATGGGGTACGTCACTCAATCAAGTGGGAGAAAACGTTGTCGTTAGTATCAATGGTGCGTAAAAAAGAAACGTAAGCGCGTAGAATTGGACGGCCCAGAGTAAAAATGTATTTTTCGTTTGCCAGCCATAGAGGAGTGCCGCTAGTACCAGACCAATAGAGAGCCGCCCACAAGAGACGAGTTCATGGTAAGAGTCGGGGGCCATAAATGTTATAAGCACAAGCTGAAACAGCCATACCAGGAGAACACTACTCCAACGCCTTTGCACAACCTCACTCATTAGAAAAATCCACCCAGCTACAGTTGGAACGAACATTACTGCGAAGAGTTGCCAAAATCTCTTTTGCTCTGCGAAAAAGACAAATAGGCCACGAAATGGGATATGCTCGAATGGCGGCGCAAATCTTACGCCTGTCTCTCCAAAGATACTCCACAAGACGCCATACCAGAGCAACAAGGGCGCACATGCTAGAAGCGCGAAGCGGGCCACATCTATCCAGCGTCTATGCAGCAAAAAAGAGAGTAGATACCCAAGAGAGAATAAAATCGCCGTGTCGCGTGATAACACAGCAAGTCCCATAGTTAGAGCGGCCCCGGTAAGTCGCCTTTTTTCTATGAGCAGCAGACCAACGCAGACGAGCGCATAGGTGAATGGCTCGGTTGTATCAAAAAGCAGGGCCGCGGCCTGACCAAAGTAGAGGCCAAGTGCCAGACTAAACCAGGGTGAGAGGCCATGATTTACAAGCAGATATGCCGCGATTTCAACGCTAACTACTATCGCGACAAAATTTACTAGCAAAAGTACATAAGGTATGAGAACGGTTTGTCCAAAGCTCAACACAAAAATCAGCATAGGATAGACGATACGTTGATAGCGGTAGGGTGGCTTGTCCAAAAACTGTGATGCATGTAAAGGGTCACGCGCTATCTGATAATAGAATTGCCCATCATATCCAGGGTTTGCAGATGGAATATGCAAAGTAAAACGTGTGCCGATATGTACATAACTAAGCGGTGTATAGTGATGTACCAACGTTATCACAACAAAGAAAAATATGTAGAGTAATGCGACAACTAGCGAAGGTCTTAATAAAGCACCACGTACAGGACTTTCACTCACTTTTGTTGCTGTCATTAGTGTATCTCTCAAGAGTGTTTGCCCAGGTCGCGCTCGACATGGTTCACGTCTTTAATTTTTTCGATGCGCCCGAAGAGTCGTTGCATTTGCTCCATGTCGGTTACTTCCAGTGTCGCGCTGATAATGACCGTCTCACGATTTCCACTGCGGCTCGTGCTGATGTGCGTACTGACGGAGGTCATGTTGACGCCGACATCGGATACCACCGTCGCGATATCGCGAATGAGGCCGGAACGGTCACGTGCCTGAATTACAACGGGCGCGAGATAGCGTTTTTGGCTCATGCCCGACCAGCTCACAGTGATGATGCGTTCGCGTTCACGTTCGCGGTATCGTGTAAGATTGCGGCAATCGGCCCGATGTACAATGACGCCCTTGCCGCGACTGATGAAGCCAACGATGGCATCATCGGGCAACGGACAGCAGCAGTTCGCAAGTTTGGTCAGCAAACCACTGACGCCCGCAACCTCTAACCGCGCCGAGTCGCCTTTTTTTAGCGTCGTTGTGTGCAAGTCCAATTTTTCTTCTTGCTCTTTTGTTTCTTTGCCTTCGCGTGGTTGCCAGCGTTCAAAAACCTTGACCGCCACCTGATGCGGACGAATGTCATCACCACCAATACCAGCCAGCAGGTCTTCTAGCTCAGCCATGCGATACTCTTCGCACAACCATTTTCCAGCATCTTCGGTCATGATTTCGATGCCGCGTGTCCCCAACGCTTTCAGCTCGCGGTCAAGTCGTTCGCGCCCAATCTGAATGTTGATGTGCCGCTCATGCACTTTGAGATACCGACGTATCTTGCTTTTCGCTGCGGCCGTCCGCGCGAAGTTGAGCCAGTCACGCGTCGGGTGAGCAGTACGACTGATTACAATTTCCACAACTTCGCCGCTTTTGAGTTCATAGTCGAGCGGCACCATGCGCGTTATCAGCCTATCGCCATCGCCGTTTTCAGAATTAGTGATGATACGCGCACCCGCGCAACTGTCACCGATCTTCGTATGCACACGGTACGCGAAGTCAAGCGGAGTCGAGCCGACAGGCAGGTCTTTGACCTCGCCACGCGGCGTGAAAATGAAGATTTGCTCCTGAAAGATATCGTCCTTGACCGCTTCAACAAACTCGGCATCGCTGGTGTTCGAGGAGTGGATTTCACGCTGCCACTCGGTAAGTTGGCGCAACCACGAGAGCAATTCTTTGGCGGAGGACGAGGCACTATCACCCACGTCTTTATAATGCCAGTGCATCGCGACTCCGTATTCCGCCATCTCGTGCATCTCGTGTGTGCGTATCTGCACCTCTACCAGGTGGTCGTCCTGACAAAAAATGGTGGTATGCAGGGCGCGGTAGCCGTTGGGCTTGGGGTTAGCAATAAAGTCTTTGATACGACCCTCTTTTGGCTTCCACAGGCTATGGACGTGTCCAAGCGCGACATAGCAATCCTGCGTCGTATCAACCAGAATACGGAAGGCGATCAGATCGTGTATCTGAGTGATGTCCGCTACTTTTTTCAGGTCTTCCAGACTCTCAACATCGCCCGCGCTTTTATACAGCTTTTTGTAGAAACTATAGAGATGCTTGACGCGGCCCGACACCTCGGCCTTGACCCCGATTGCCCGCATTTCGTCGCGCAAAATCGTACAGATATTCTCGACATACGAACGCCACTGCTTGCTCTCTTCCTCAACCTCGTCGCGCACCCAGGCGTAGCGTTCGGGTTCGAGCACGCTGAACGCCAGGTCTTCTAGCTCGCTCTCGATGCGCGACATGCCCAGGCGACCCGCGAGCGGAGCATAAATCTCGCGCGTCTCCAATGCCATCGTCAGCATCTCTTGACGGTCTCCCTCGTAAAACGGTCTACTCATGAGGCGCATAGCGTAAAGTCGATAGGCGAGTTTCATTAACACAACTCTGGGATCGTCCGCCATCGCGATAAACATTTTACGAACTGTCTCGGCCTGTTGCCGCCGCATCGCCTCACGCACCCGCCGCTTCTTGCTTTCGGCAGGTGTGGCCTGTCCGGCCTCGTCGCGCTCCTCGCCTACCTTGAGAGCGTTCGCGCCCGCGACACTCTGCTTCTTGCGTTCGAGAATATTCAGACGCGACATGCTGCCAACGATACGCGCCGTTGCTCCCCCAAGCACACGCTCGACCTCTTCAAGTAAAAGCAGGTCAGCGTCCACCGCCTCAAAGATAAGCCCTGCGCCAATACCAACCGCATCGACGTGCATGATTTGCGCGAGAATGGTTGCGACAGCGAGGGCGTGTTCCAGTGGCGGAATTGAACGTGTGCCTGCAACACCTTTACACGTCTTCTGTGCAAGGTGCAAGGCTCCGATTACGCGATTGACCTCGGTTGGCGGCATGTAACGCCGTACCAGCGTCAGCAATCGCTCAATTTCTTCCAGTGAGTCCGGTGGGTTCGCCGATTCTGTTTGCTGTTCTACGAAGTTTTCAACCATGTTCTTATCTATATTCTCGTTCGTCACACAACATTCTTTTGTCTATACAGCGCGTTCCACACTTATCACATTCTTCACCTGTCGGAGGCGGCGGAAGATACGCTCCATCTGTTCAGTCACTCCGTTTGCCGCGTCTATTTCTAGTGTAGCGGTGATTACAGCTTTGTGCAACGTTGTATTGGTCATAGACGTGACCATTGTCATGTTTACGCCTGCATCGGCGACAACCGCCGCCACGTCTCGTAGTAGGCCAGAGCGGTCATGGGCGACAATCGTAACAGGTGTCAGGTAGGAATTCGACTCGACCTGGAGCCAATTTACATCGACTAGCCCATTCTTGCTACTCCGCCTGCGCTTGAGCACACGGCAATCCCTACGATGTACCTGCATTCCTTTCCGTGGACTCAATGCGCCAACAATTGTATCACCCGGAATAGGACAACAGCAAGAGGCAAGGCTTACAATATGTAGCGGCTGTACCTCATGCGCCTCTTTGTGATGTCTATTTTTCTCGTCTCGCACCTTCGCGCCGTCGAACAGGGGTAGGTCATACTGCTGCAAAAAGGGCATCAGATGTCCAAGTATCTGTTCCACCAGCAGGTCTTCGCGTCCCAACGCCACATAGACATCTTCAAGCGTGGCGTATTGTTGCAATATATCGTTTGCCACTTCATCATCGGTATGCACCCGTTGCAACAACATCTCAATCTCCGCGTTCAAACCCGGTGTTCCTATAGCTTTAAGAGCCATATCTAGCCGTTCGTGTCCAAGTTGCAGGTTTATCTCGCGCTCATATGTTTTCAGATAGCGACGAATTTTTGTACGTGCCGCCGCCGTGCGTGCAAACGAGAGCCAGTCGCGGGTGGGATGCGCTGTGCGGTTGACCATGATATCCACAATCTCGCCGCCCTTTAGCTCGTAGTCGAGCGGCACAAGACGCGTCACCAGTCGCCCCGTATCATCCATATTAGTAATAATGCGTGCGCCGGCACAATGGTCGCCCAGATCGGTGTGTATTCTATACGCCATGTCAAGCGGAGTCGAGCCACGCGGCAGGTCTTTAACTTCACCCTTCGGCGTAAACACGAAAATCTGCTCTTGAAATATATCGCCTTTGACCGCTTCAACAAACTCGTCGGCACTCTGGGGCAAGGCGCGTTGCCATTCGCGCAATTGCTTGATCCAGCTCACCATCTCGCGATATGGGAGCCGCCAGCTATTGGGTGAGTTCTCATCTTTACCGGAAACGCGTTCGCGCAGATACCAGTAACTGGCGATACCATAATCGGCGGTGCGCTGCATTTCATACGTGCGGATTTGAATTTCCGCGAGCAGGTTGTTCAGGCAGAATACAGTGGTGTGAAGCGATTGATACCCGTTGAATTTGGGCGTCGCGATATAGTCTTTGATGCGTCCGTCGGTTGGTCGCCAGAGGGCATGAATATGTCCGAGCGAGAGATAACACTCGTGGTCGGTATCGACAAGGATGCGGAACGAAACAATATCGTGTATCTGACTGATGACGCTCCGCGCTTCTCCATCATCCTGTTGACGCGGCATATCTTCTAATTTGTGTTTGATACTCGCCAGATTTTTCCAGCGGACTCCTACCTCGGCATGAATGCCAGCGCGTTGCATCTCTTCGCTTAACGTGCGGCACACCTCATCGAGATAGGGTTGTCGCCGCCGCTTCTCGGCCTCGACCTCGCTGACCAACCACGCATATTTTTCAGGTTCAAGAATGCTCAGCACCAGGTCTTCCAGTTCCCATTGCACAAGTGCCATACCTAGACGACGCGCGAGCGGAACGAAAATTTCACTTGTCTCGCGGGCAATGCGTTCCTGCTTGTCGGGCTTCATCACAGAGAGGGTACGCATATTGTGTAAACGGTCCGCCAACTTGAGAATGACCACGCGTGGGTCTTCCGCCATAGCCAGCATCATCTTCCGTACCGTCTCGGTACGTTGGCGGCGTTTGTCAATTGGTACTGGGGGCGGACTCTCGCCATCGCCTACAAGTCCGATACGAGCGTCAGCTGCATACTCCTTGTACTGTTTTTCAGCAATGGCGTCAAATTTTGTCACACCGTCGACAATACTCGCCACATCAGGGCCAAAGGATGCGCTCAACTCTTCGAGTGAGTAGTGCGTGTCTTCCACCACATCATGTAACAGGGCCGCGATAATTCCATCGGCATCAATTTGCATCCGTGCGACCAGAAGCGCAACGGCGAGGGGATGCTGAATATATGGCTCGCCAGAGCGACGCACCACCCCGCCGTGCGCCTCATTTGCCAGGTCGTAGGCATGTTGAATTCCCTCCAGGTCACGCGGAGCCAGGTACAAACGTGCTTCCGCAAACAAACTCTCAAGTGTGATCTGTGGTGGGATCAATTTCGTCTCCCGCGACACTGTTTTCATAATTAAAGTCCAGTCGATAGTAGGAGTTGCATTCTACAGTTATATCATATATTAGAAAAGAGAGAAAATAAATATAAATAACATACGTACACAATGCTAAACAAATGTTATTCTCTATTATAGAGAGGAAAAAACACCTGTCAAGCAAAACGTAAAGAGTCCTACTGGAAGGATGAATTAAGGGGCAAAATCGGATACAGAAGTTGCGTATAGTGTTCTCTACTATAGGAAACTTTCTGGAAGAGGAAGCTTATTCCAGCACAGAAGAAAAGAATGAGAGAGGCAAGAGAAACAAAAACGAGGCTCCATCAAGAACACCCCTTGACGTTGCCTCTGCGTTTGATCACACGGGTTAGCGTGCGGCACGAGCCTTATCATAACAAGGGCTACAGTACACGGGACGGTCATTCTTGGGCAAGAATGGAACCTGTGTCTCAGAGCCGCACTCAGCGCAAGTAACCGTGTGCATCTCGCGTGGCGCACGTTCGGCACGTCCACCCGCTCCACCTGATGAGTTACGGCGGGTCGCGCGACATGAAGCGCAACGACTTGGTTGGTTCATCAACCCTTTTTGCTGGTAAAACTCTTGCTCTCCGGCGGTGAACACAAAATCGTTGCTGCACTCACGGCACTTTAATGTCTGGTCTGTGAAGTTCAAACTGGGACCTCCTTGTGATATGTTGGTAGTCCTCCGGGTCCATATCCCTTGCAGAGTTCACCAGTTGTTCTCTCCCTCTACCAGCGTGGGCGGAATACTTGGATGAGCTACTGTATGCGAGACCGAGATGGGATACCGAAAAAAGCATACACTATCTCCACCCATTTTACAAGACATTTTGCCCGCAAATGTAAGCCAGCTAACAATTTCTTTATACTATCTTTATATGTACATCACCTATTTCATCTTCTTGACGCTTGTGAGAGAATATTTGTAGCAACGAGAGGCCGATAGAGACGCTATCTCGCCCCTGTTCGTTGCGTAAACCGATAGAGATACAAGAGAGATATGCCAGCATTTTCATTTACCATTGACGCAGAGTGTCCCGATACATGGGCGCGAGCAGGCACGCTTCAGACGCCGCATGGGGTAATCCAGACACCTATCTTTATGCCCGTTGGCACGCAGGCAACGGTGAAAAGCGTCTCGCCCGAAGAATTGCACGCGACGGGCGCACAGATTATCCTTTCCAATACGTATCATCTAATGCTTCGACCCGGCTCCGAACTGGTCTCGGACTTCGGCGGCCTTCACGCATTCATGCACTGGGATGGCCCAATCTTGACCGATAGCGGCGGCTTTCAGGTGTGGAGTCTTGGGCATTTACGCACGCTAAACGAGGACGGCGTGACCTTCAAATCGCATATTGATGGCTCCGCGCACACGCTCACGCCCGAACGCGTCATGCATATCGAGGCTGAGCTTGGCGCGGACATTATTCTGCCACTCGACATTTGCGCCCCCTATCCATGCGCTCCCGAAGAAGCGCGGTCAGCAATGGAGCGTACTCACCGTTGGGAAGAGCGAGCGTGGATTGCCAAAGAACGACACAATCCGGCACAGACGCTGTTTGGCATCGTACAGGGAGCATTTGAGCCAGAGCTGCGCCGCCAGAGCGCGGAGAGTATCGGTAACATGCCCTTTCCCGGTCTTTCTATCGGTGGCCTTTCCGTTGGCGAACCAAAAGCGATGATGTGGGAGATGCTCAACGTGGTCACGCCCGCGTTACCACGTATGAAGCCGCGCCATCTGCTCGGCGTCGGTTCGCCCGAAGACCTCGTGATAGGTGTAGGTCTGGGCATGGATATGTTCGATTGTGTTCTCCCAACACGCGTGGCGCGACACGGCGGTCTCTTCACACGACAGGGGCGCGTCAGCATTAAGGGGGCGCGTTTTCGTGCGGAACACAATCCCGTCGAGGTTGGATGCGACTGCTACACCTGCCGCAATTATAGCGCGGCCTATGTACATCATCTTGCCCGCACAGAGGAGCAATTGTATTATCGGCTCGGCAGCATTCACAACATTCGCTTTATGCTGCGACTAGCCGGCGAGCTACGGGCATCAATTCTTGCGGGAACCTACCCAGCGTTCCGTGACGAATTTCTCGCGACTTACATGCCCGCGTCTGAACAGGTGCGCGAGGCACAACGCGCGAAGTGGAAAATCGCGCGCGCGACACTCTAGCACGTGGTCAAAGAAAGGAACGGTACACATGTCTCTCTATCGTTATATCAACACCGAACCACTGGATGCCGCGCTAAATATGGCGGTTGACGAGGCCATTCTGACACACTATCTACAGGGGGAAGCACCGCCGACGCTCCGTACATTTCGTTGGACACAGACCGCGATTACGCTTGGTCGCTTCCAGCACCCCGAACGCGAGTTTGAGCTTGAACGTTGTCAGGAGCAGAGCATCGCGCTTGTACGGCGGCCCACAGGCGGACGCGCGGTCTATCATCGCGACGAGTTCACCTATAGTCTCGTAATCGGCAAACGCGAAAATGTCCCATCGGGCGTTGTCGCGGCCTACGCCTACCTCGCGCAGGGACTTCAGGCAGCATTACAGCACCTTGGTATCGCCTCGGAACTAAGCGAAGAGCATGTGAGCAAAAATCCGTCCGCCGCCTGTTTCGCCTCATCTACACAAGCCGATTTGACCGCAGGCGGCTTCAAAATCATCGGTAGTGCTCAAGTGTGGAAGAATGACGCGCTCCTCCAACAGGGTTCGCTACCACTTGACGACCATGCCATCGGATTTTTCGCCCTCTTGCGCTTTCCCACAGAGGCCGCGCGAGCGGAAGCACTCGCGCTTTACCAGACAAAAACTACGCCCCTTCACGCCTTCATGCCTGACATCACCCGCGAGCAGATCGCGGCAGCATTTGTAACAGGCTTTGGCGCGGCACTGCACACCCAGTTTGTACAGGAAGAACTCAGTGCCTCGGAATGGACAATGGCGCGACAATTGGTAGAGGAGAAGTATAATAAACTCGTGTGGGCAAAAGAGCGCATCACACTGGTTTAAGCACTTTACCTAAAAAGAGGAGGTATGGACTTCCTCAGTCCCACCACGTTGCGTACATACGGGATGTGAGGTACAATAGGCCCAACGTTAAGGTTCTTCAAGAACATGAAGTATGTCGTCACTGTAGAAGGAGTTATCGGGCGTGAGTATGTCTATCGATACGGCGCGGAGAATATTGGAAGCCAGCAAACAACGCGCCAGAGAATTACGCAGTCCAGTGAGTATTGCAATTGTCGATGCCGGAGGGCATTTGGTTCTCTTTGAGCGCATGATGTCCCCCTATGGGTGGGCAACTGGAAATATCAGTATTGCGAAGGCAAGCACCGCAGTGATGTTCAACCAATCCACCGACGCCGTTGCACAGTGGGGTGCGGGTATCCCCGGCTTTGCCTCAAGCATGGCAACCATGACGGAGGGCAAGTTTATCATGGCGGCAGGCGGCTGGCCCATTCGCGTCGGTGGCGCAACGGTTGGCGGTATTGGTGTCAGTGGCGGAAACGCCCCCGGACGCGATGATGAGATCGCACGCGCTGGTATCGCAGCCCTCGATATGCCTGCGATACAGGCCCAACCAATGCAACAGCAGCCGATGCAGCCGCCACCAAGTATCGCGTCCCAATCATTGCCGCCCATGGCTCCTGCGTACCCTGTATCGATGCCGCCTGTCGCGCAACCATCGGCTCCACTTGCACCATATTATCCAAACATGCCACCATCTTATCAGCCACAACAGCCCACGCCACAACAGCAGGCACCGCAACAATTAGTTCCGCCAATACCACAGAAACCGCCAGAGCAAGAAGTGCTTCCACTCGATGGACTTCCTGCTCAGTCACAAATTACGCGTACTATTCCACCCGAAGAGAACCCGTATAGCGATAACACATTTAGGCAGTCCAGTCCAGACCGTTCGGGAGAACAAGCATGAGTCAAGAATACTCTACCAGTAAACGCACGCGCCGAACAGCGCGTTCACAACGCAACAAGCCTGTGCTTGTTACAGGCACAAACAATGAAGAACTAGAGATTGAGGCTGAGTATTCTGGTAATGTAGCAACGCAAACGATTGTTGAGCCGAAACCCTTGCTTGTGCCAACACCAGAACCGATTGAGCAGTCCGTGCGTAAACTGCCGCGCTTCTTCTCGAATGTCAAAAAGAATGAGCAGGACACCGCACAAAAAGAGACAAAAGAGGCCGAGATTGTGCAGGCGCGTCTCGCGCGTGCCACGCGTGGCAAAGCACCTATCGAGGCAATTGGCACGGTTCCAGCCGCGAAGGAAGCCACGAGCGGCGTGACGAAAAAGCTCGACGTACCAGCCTCCGCGAAGCCCACACCCCCCAAAACACCCAGTCTGTTCAAGACACGTTACATCATCGGCATGGGCGTTTACCTGCTCGCCGCAGACTTTCTGGGCCTGTATGAGCAAAAGTTGCTGGTCTATTTAGGGCTGGAAAAAAAGCTCACACAATTCAGTGCCTTTGGTGGCACGCTGCAAGTCATGACTTCAACGCTTACCTTTCTGGCCTCTCTCGTCATTATTCTTGTTCTTCTGGCCCGTTTCGATCTTATTCCTCGCAGCCTCGGTGGTTCATCACGCACGCGGGGAAAGGCGGGACAGTCAGCGACAAAAAGTAATGGAACGACAATAGGACAGGGCGAAAGAGTCCTCCCGCCAACAGTACGGCAGGGCGTCAAAGGCTCCGACGATACGCTCTATCAGCAGTATCGCAACAACCAACGCCGCGAGAAAAAACGCTAAGCATATGTGCAGAGTGTACAGCAACGCCGGATACTCTGCACACAATGTCTTTGTTTGAGCGAACAGCCTTGACTTATCCATAGTGAGTTCTTATACTTAGAGTAAGACCAAAAGGACTTTGGTCAAAAACAACGGATTGACAAAATAATGCTCAGCTACAAACAGCCAGTACAACAAAATAGCTTTTATTATTGGTTTAGCCCCCCAGCATGATGGTGGGCCTTTTTAGGCTGAGCGACAAACACCACCAGCGTGCTGGGAAAGCAGAGGAAAACAACCTCTGCTTTTTTGTTTCCAAAAATATGGAGAGATGTTCTCCAATCATCATCGAAAGAGGAATTGTTCCATGATTATCACCATTCGTAGCCAGGCCACCAGCGAAGATCGTACACACCTGATGACGCACGTATGCCGCGTAACGGGCAGCTTACACCCTATCACGACAACTGTTCTGAATGGACAAGAGTTTCTCGTGCTTGATGCCACTCATATCGACGCAGATGCCCAGGCACTGCTGCGCGAGCAACCAGCCGTTGAGCGTATCACACGTGTTAAGACAGCATACAAGCTTGTGAGCCGCGTGTTCAAAGCTGAGGACACAACAATTCGCATTGGCACTGGTCACTCCTGCGAACAGGTCACAGTTGGCGGCGCATCCCCCACAATCATGGCGGGGCCATGCGCGGTTGAGAATCGCGAACAGCTTCTCGCAACAGCCCATGCGGTCAAGCACGCGGGCGCACACGTACTACGCGGTGGCGCGTTCAAGCCCCGCACATCACCGTACCAGTTTCAAGGGCTTGGCATAGAAGGACTACACCTGCTGGCAGAGGCACGCGAAGCAACGGGCCTGCCGATTATTACAGAGGTTATGGAGCCTGACCTGGTTGAGGTTGTCGCGCAACATGCAGATATCTTGCAGATCGGGAGCCGCAACATGCAGAATTTCCCCCTGTTACTCGCGGCGGGACGCCAAGCGGCGAAGCGGCCTATCCTACTCAAACGTGGCCTGTCTGCGACGATTGACGAGTGGTTGCTGGCGGCTGAGTACATTGTCGCGGCAGGCAATCCCAACGTCATCCTGTGCGAACGTGGCATCCGTAGCTACGACCAGCAGACGCGCAACGTGCTCGACCTCGCCTGTGTTCCTCTGCTCCGCGAACTCACTCATCTCCCCATCATCGTCGATCCCAGCCACGCCACCGGCAAGCGCGAACTCGTCCCTGCTATGTCGCGTGCCAGCATCGCAGCCGAGGCTGATGGCCTCATCATCGAGGTACATTCCGACCCCAACAACGCCCTCTGCGATGGTCGCCAGTCAATCACACCAGAACAACTCCACAAAATCGTGCGTGAAGCTCATATGCTGACCCGCATGATCGCGGAAGAGGCGACGGTAGCAGTATGATATATCCCTGTTCAGCCCTATCGACTCATCTTTGAGGGTATGGTATACTCTCTGTACGTAGCGAGGGTTTGTTTGTAATACTTGGTCAGAAGACGACCAAAGGCTTGAGGAAACACAATGCCAACACGAATCATAATTGCAGATGATGAGACAATTCAGCGCATGGACCTGAAAGATGTGCTGACAAAACAAGGCTACCTTGTGGTAGGCGAGGCAGGCGATGGCTTGAGTGCCGTCAATCTGGCCCGCGAACTACGCCCAGACCTGGTAATCATGGATATTCGGATGCCCGATATGGATGGCATTGCCGCCGCCGAAACACTCACACAGGAAAAAATTGCACCGGTGTTGTTGCTCACTGCCTTTGGGGACCAGCCACTTGTCGAACGCGCCAAAGAAGCAGGCGTCGTCAACTATATCGTGAAACCATTGCGCGAAAGCGAAGTTACACCTGCGATTGAAGTCGCACTCGCACGCTACAATGAGTTCCGCGCCCTCGAAGAGAAGACACGCACACTAACCGAACAGCTCGAAACACGCAAAGTTGTGGAACGCGCTAAGGGTCTTTTGATGCTGAAGCAAGGACTCTCCGAGTCGGACGCATTCCGCAAAATTCAGCGTGCTAGCATGAACAACCGCAAATCTATGCGCGAGGTCGCGGAAGCCATTCTCCTCACCGATGAGATGTAGACCGTGTGGGGACGGGGACGCAAATGTTTGCGTCCCTATCTCAGCTCGTTTCCAGACTTGATTTTCAAACAGCACGACGCGATGCTAGAAACAGGGTAGTTATGTCGTTGGCAACCAGTACAGAAAATACCGTAATCATTGTCGGCATTCGCTTTCGGCCTGCCGGACGTATCTACCATTTCGATCCGCAGGGCCAGACATATACAACAGGACAATTTGTAATCGTCGAGACGGTTCGTGGCGTCGAGGCCGGACGAGTGGTGATCGCCTCCAAAAAGCTACTCGAAAGTGATCTTAGTGATCCGCTTAAACCTATTCTGCGCGTCGCAACCGAGGACGAGTTGCGTATGATGCTAAGCTTCAAAAGTAAGGAAAAGGAAGCGGTTGTGCGCTGTGGTGAACGAGTCGCGCAACATAAGCTGCCCATGAAACTCGTTGAGGCAGAATATACGTTCGATGGCAGCCGGCTGACATTCTATTTTACCGCAGAGGAACGCGTCGATTTTCGCGCCCTTGTGCGCGATCTCGCGGCAACATTTCGCACCCGTATCGAACTGCGACAGATTGGCGCACGCGATCAGGCCAAGCAGCAGAGCGGCGTTGGGCCATGTGGCAAGACGCTTTGTTGTAGCTCATGGATCACCGACTTTGGTGTTGTCTCGATTAAAATGGCAAAGGAACAGGGTCTACCACTCAATCCGTCAAAAATCTCCGGCGTCTGTGGTCGGCTCCTGTGTTGCCTCTCTTATGAAAACGACAACTACATCCAATCGAAGCAACAGATGCCTCAAATAGGCGCGATGCTTACAACACCAAGCGGACCCGGCAAGGTTATCGCCGTCAACGTCCCTAAAGACGCTGTTGAGGTACTCCTTGAGAGTGGCGCGACCATCCAAGTACCTGTGAGTATTCCAGAAGTAACAGGGAAAGTCGGGGGTTGTGGCTCCTGTGGCCTCAAAAGTGGCGGGGGCGGTTGCGGTTCATGTGGCGGGGGCGGCTCGTGTAGTAGCGGGGGTTGTGGAACACAGGGCGGCGGTTGTGGCTCCTGTGGTGTCAAGAAAAAGGTTCAGGTAGAACAAACTCAATGACAAGAGGAAGGTAGACACACCCATGCCTTTAGACAGGAAAGACTCAGGCGCTACCTGGCAAGGCCCTCAAACATATAAAATTACCGAGGTGCCGCCAGACGCTCCCTGGGAACCAACAGACGAAGAAGAGGCTCCGCTCCCACAAACAGAGCTAGAGCCACAATCTATGACTGACCCTAAAGATACATCAGGGTTACACCTCAGCGCGGACGCGGGGACAGACGCCGAAGAGGACATAGAGGAAGTAACGGTCTCCACGCGTGCCGCGTTACTAGATCAGCTACGCTATTATTCCACGTTCATCTTGATACCACTGGTTTTCGCGGTCTTCACCAGTCTGCTCGTCTTACCCTTCGTAGCAATGGGACACGCAAAGTTGCCAGCGCAAACGACATTGCCCCTTGCCCTGATTATTCTTGTGATCGCGTTGGCACAGGGCGTCACAATCTACTACGCGGGAACAACGAATGGCCTCTGGGCTATCTATACTCTTATAAGCTTTTTTCTTTTTGTGCTCGTCGGGTGCTTCGCGCTTTCTGGACCCGTCACCGGTGTGATTGTACTGCTCCTCTTTATTGGACTCTCCATCTTTCTCGCGCGTCGTTATATACATCCAGTCGCTGAGGGGTTTGTCGATATCGTGCGAGCATTTGGCAAATATAGTCGGACGCTATACCCTGGCTTCAACTTTCTACTACCCTGGGAAAAGGTTACAAATCACCTCAGCACCACCGAAACAATCTGGAAGACGCCTGTGCAACGTGTACAAATGGCGCGTGACGAGGACGTAGTATTGCGCGGTGCCATCACCTATCGCCTCCAACCAGAAGACGCTCATCTCGCGGTGACAAGCGTGAAAAACTGGGAAGAGGGCCTGCATGACCTGTTTATAGCCTCCGTGCAAAATATCGCAGCGACCTTCACGCCAGAAGATTTTATCGCGTGGTCACAAGGGATGCTTACCCGCCCCACGCACGGAAGCGCGATGCCACTCTCGGAGGGCGAGCCACGCTGGGAACAGGTCAATGGACTTGTGTTTCAACGCATCCGTGATCGCGTCGCGCTCTGGGGCGTGCTAGTCGAGGAAGTACGTCTTTACGACATCGCCCTTGCTCCACACGAGATGGGGGGACTGGCGGACGAGATCACCGCTCCATCACAGCACAGAGCCGAAGCAGCGAAAGCCACCGTGCAATCTGTTCCACGTCAAGCATCGAAACCAATAGCAGGAACGGCAAAATCCGCGCGACCCACTCCTATGCAGAAACAAGGGGGAGCAGTCGAGCAGACAACCATACCCGCGCAACCTGTCTCCCCTGCCGTCGCAGTGCCAAAGGGACTCAAAGAAGATATTCTTCGTAAAGCATACATGGAGGTCAAGAATGGGAAGATCAAAGACCCAGAAACCATTCGCAGCCTCGCCGCACAGTTCGATACAGTCGCCACAACGCCAGAGCTGAGTAAAGCGTTTACCTTTGACGCCGCACGAGCAGCAGCTAACCTCTATGAAGAAGCGGAACGACGTGAAGAGGAGGAAGGTGTCAGCGCGGGGACGCTCTTTACCGACGAAACCAAAACCGATTGGAATATTCCCCGTCCCCCCAATGGAGCACTATAACAGTTTCACCATACATAACAGGGTAAGAAGCACAGCGTGGTTTCACCACACTGTGCCATATGTAGTAGTGGCGGTTGCTCGCCCCGCCATGTTCATACATCCTTCACGTTTACCTGCCTCGTTATGCAATATGTACATAGACTACCCGATTTTAGTAGCTTCATGACATAAAGGCTACTTTTTGACGAGAGTCGAAGCGACCTTTTCGGCATTGCCTTCCTCCATCGAGCGGAGGGCCGCAACAGCCTCGTTAGAGACAACCTTGTTTGCTTCAGGGTCGAATACAACATCATCGCGTTTACAATACATGAGTTTGTTCCATGCAGCCGTCGCACGATCCCACGCGGGGAAACGCTCTGTAGCTTCAGCGTCACCCTTGACAACACGTTGGAAGGCAATGTATGAAGTCACGAGAGCCGCCACGATGCTGATAAGGGTAAGTCCCACAAGCACAACCATCCATACCGCGTTAAAACTTGCCTCTAACCCCCCGATAAGCACGATGATGAGAAAGATGAAAATACCCACGAGCACACCGCACGCCAGAATATAGGGCAGCATCGTGACATTACGCGTTGGCATATCAGGTGGCGCACAACGCGGAACACCGGAGTCATACGCGGCCGACATCGTCATAACCTGATCGGCCTGATGACATACAGGACATGTAGGTTTCTCGGTTTCAGTAGATACCATAAAACATTTTCTCCTTATAGATGATACATAATGCTCAAACGGATCGATATAATGAACAGTAGTTGCTCTGTTTTTCTCTTATCAAGGGTAAGCATAACACGTTAGCACGGTTTCGACAATGCTTTATTCCACAGAACTTGACAACGGTTCTTAGATGTACTACTGTACGTTTTGCAATAGTCGTCAGGAACAAATGTTTGGAATTAAAGGATGGCACGCTGGTATGACCCTTCCGTCTTATCTCTTTTGTGATACGTGTGGCGCAGCAAATCGTTTACAAGCCACCTTTTGTAAAGCGTGTGGTCAACCACTTGATGCTCCTGTCACACCGTCAACCAGCTCTACCCTGACCGGTCTGCTCTCACACCGCCATATTCTCAAACAACGGTATGTTGTATTGGAGCAGGTGGGGCGCGGTGGCTTTGGTGCCGTCTATAAAGCCGCTGACACACAATTTGGTAATCGCCTTGTCGCGGTCAAAGAGATGAGCCAGAACAACATGAACGCGCTTGAGCAACAGGCGGCTACCGTGTCGTTCAAGCGTGAGGCACTGATGCTCGCAGGTCTCACACATCCTAACCTGCCACGCATCTATGAGCAATTTACTGATGTGGGTCGCTCGTATCTTGTGATGGACTTTATCGAAGGCAAAACGCTGGAAGACCACCTCACGACGCTGGGCAACACACTATTACCAATCGCCAAGACGCTGACAATAGGCATACAGTTGTGCGATGTCCTTAGCTATCTTCACTCACGGCAACCATCAATTATCTTTCGTGACCTTAAACCAGCCAACGTTATGCTTACACTTACGGGCCACATCTACCTGATTGATTTTGGGATCGCGCGTCACTTTAAGCCAGGTCAGACCAAAGACACTAGCGCATTAGGCTCAACAGGATACGCCGCGCCAGAACAATACGGCAAGTCTCAGACAACCGCCCGCGCCGACGTATATAGCCTCGGCGCGACACTGCACCAGTTGGTGACGGGGAATGACCCATCGGACTCACCATTCACCTTCGCGCCTATTATGCTTAAAGACCAGCCCACACTTGCTGGCCTCACTTCTTTGATCGTCACGATGGTAAGCGTCGATAGTAGTAAGCGACCCGCGAGCGTACTGCTCGTCAAACAAGAACTACAACGTATTGCAACACACTACCAGTTGGGACAAACACACTCACCTGCCTCTATCGCTTCCACGCATTCAATACAGAGTACACTCCCGAATGTCTATCAGCCACCCGCGAATATTCCACGCACACCACGCGGCACCAAGGGCGTGATCGTGCCACAGATACCACCAATGGCGAATATGCTTTTTGCCTGCTGTGGACATAGCAGTCGCATCACGGCGATTGCCTGGTCTCCCGATGGAAAGTGGATCGCGTCCGCGAGTTATGATAAGACAGTGCAAATATGGGATGCCGCGAATGGGCAACAGCTTTTCACATATAAAGAACATCACAGTCATGTCAACGCCCTCGCTTGGTCGCCTGACAGCACACGACTCGCGTCTGCCAGTGACGATGGAACTGCGCGTGTATGGGAGCCACTGACGGGAAAGACGCTCTTTGTGTATCAAGGCCATAATGGGGCGGTCAACGCCCTCGCTTGGTCGCCCTCACTCTCCACGTATGGGGCCTCCCTTCCTCCACTTATCGCGTCGGGCGGTGCTGACAAAACGGTTCACCTGTGGGATACAACAACTGGAGTACAGCAGTACGTCTTTCGGCATCATACCGATATCATTCATGCTGTTGCCTGGTCGCCCGATGCACGACGCATCGCCTCGGCAGGTGAGGATCACAGCATTCTGTTATGGTATCCCGGCAAGGAGCCTGAAAAAAAGTCTTTACTGGCAAAAATTTCCGCACTGCTCTCTCCACCACAGGATGTACTCAAGTTGGACAAGCATAAAGAGCGCGTCAACGGCCTGGCATGGTCACCAGATAGCCGCTATATCGCATCCGCCAGCAGCGACCACTGGGTGCTTATCTATGAGGCTTTGACTGGAGGCGCAACCTACTCCTGCGGTATTCACAAGAAGGGTATGCAAAACTGTGTCGCGTGGTCGCCCAATGGCAAGCACCTTGCCTCCGGTTGCAACGACAAGACCGTAGATATTTGGAGTATGACGACGAAATCGGTCAACTTTACCTATCATGGACATGTCAACTATGTTACTTCTGTCGCGTGGTCGCCCGATAGCACACGCATCGCCTCGGCAAGCGTTGACCGCACTGTGCAGGTGTGGCAAGCAGTATAATCATACTAGCCTTCATAGGCTAGTATATTGAACATTTTCTATATTTATGCGTCTATATAAATAGCTTAGTGTGAGAACGTGGCGTGTGCGTGTATACAGAGAGTTAATTAGAAGCACAAGTAGAATTGCTCTCTTTAGCGAAGCGGGAGAACTATGTATTGTCCACGCTGTGGTGTCCTCAATTCAACAAACGCCCGTACCTGTATTGCGTGTCGCTATCTCCTGGTAGCAGTAGCACAATCAATGAGAACCACTACCGCATCTCACCCTGCTGTTACACAACCCATTGCACTGTTACAAGGCCGCTATCGCCTGCTCACGCCCCTCGGTCAGGGTGGCTTCGGCTCTGTCTTCAAGGCGCAGGATGCCCTCTCGCAAAACAGAATTGTCGCCATCAAAGAGATTAGCCTTAACGGTCTACAAGAACAGGAGAAGTTGGACGCGACGGCCTCGTTCAATCGCGAGGTGCAGGTGCTCTCTGATCTTCACCATCCCAGTCTCCCACGCTTATATGACTATTTCACTGACGCGGAACACTGGTATCTGGTGATGGATTTTATCGCTGGCGAGACGCTCGAACGCCACCTGGAACAAACCATTGGTGGACACTTCCTTCAACTCGTTGATGTATTGCACGTTGGCATCCAACTATGTATTGTGCTTGACTATATGCATACGCATCACCCGCCAATCATTTTTCGCGATCTCAAGCCGTCTAATGTCATGCTGCTTCCCGCGGGTGGAGTCCGTCTAGTCGATTTTGGCATTGCCCGTTATTTCAAGCCGGGCCAATTCAAGGACACAATGGCATTTGGTTCCCCTGGCTATGCCGCGCCAGAGCAGTATGGCAAGGCGCAGACCACGCCCTGCGCTGATATCTATAGCCTGGGCGCAATGCTGCACCAAATGCTTACGGGCAACGACCCAACCGAGGTTCCTTTTCGTTTCTTGCCACTCAAAACCTATGACCTGCGCCATCCACAGGCAACAGCACTCCAGCTTTTAGAACGCTTGCTGATACAGATGGTCGATATGGACCCAGATAAACGCCCCGGCAGTATGGCACTGATAAAGCACCATCTGGAATATATTGCGGAACAGTGCCGTATGTGATACAAACACTACAGGGAAAAGCGGGAACATAGTAGAAGCCGCGAGACGCAACAGAGACCAGATAAAGGATTGAAAACCGATGAACTTTGACCTCAACGACGAGCAAGCAGATATACAAGACGTGGTACGCCGTTTCACTGCACAGGAGATCACTCCCCATGCTGAAGAGTGGGATGAGACGCATCATTTTCCGCGTGGCGTCTACGCGAAGATGGCGGAGCTAGGGTTGATGAGTATGACCACGCCAGAAGAATATGGTGGTACAATGCTCAGTCGTCTAATGGGCGCGATTGTCTACGAAGAGTTAGCAAAGGGCGAGATGGCGACGGCGGTTGGTCTTTCCGTTCACAATATGGTGACGGGTTCACTCGCGCGTTTTGGCAACGACACTCAACGCCATCAATGGGTGAGGCGTCTGGCATCAGGCGAATTTCTTGGTGCGTTCTCGCTCAGCGAGTCGATGTCAGGATCGGATGCCGCGAGCCTGCAATGTCGGGCGGTGCGCGATGGTGACAATTACGTGCTCAATGGCTCAAAGCTCTGGGTGACGAACGGCGGCGAGGCCGACATCTACTTGTTGATGGTGCGGACAACGCCAACAAAGGGGTCATCCGGCATTACCTGTATGGTTGTGGAAAAAGGCATGACGGGCTTCTCATTCGGCAAGACTGAGCGCAAGATGGGACTTCATTCGTCGCCTACACGCGAGCTACTTTTTGATGAGTGTCGTATTCCTGTCGCGAACCGCGTCGGCGAGGAGGGACAGGGTTTCAAAATCGCGCTAGCATCGCTCGACGGCGGACGCATCAATATCGGGGCCGTAGCGGTTGGAGTCGCACAGGCAGCGTTCGATACCGCGTGTGGCTATGCACGCGAGCGTGAGCAATTCAACAAGCCAATCGCAGCTTTTCAAGGTATCCAGTTTATGCTCGCAGACATGGCGATGAAGATTGAAGCCTCACGCCTCCTCGTTTATGAGGCCGCCCACAAGCTGGATAACGGACAAAGCGCGGGCATGGCAGCGTCGATGGCAAAATGTTTCGCCACCGACGCCGCGATGGAGATTACCGTCAACGCAGTACAAGTCCTGGGCGGTGCAGGTTATGTACGCGACTACCCCGCAGAACGTTATATGCGCGATATCAAGGTATCACAAATCTTTGAGGGAACAAACCAGATACAGCGTGTAGTAATCGCACGCGCGTTACTGGGTGATATACGCTAGTTGAGGCAGGAAATGCAAAGAAAATTTTGTCAGAAGCAAAAGAGGGATTATTTCTTCTTGTTCGCAAGAAAGAGGATTTAACAAGAGTGCCGTTTCTATTTTTCCCCATTTTACCATGTGCCGCTACATATATAGCTTCCGGAAACGTAAAAACAGGTTAAGCCTTCGTAAAAAATGTGTTTGTCAAAAACATTGACAAACATTGCTCTTATTATCTACAATAGAAGACAACAATAGTTCCCCTTGCAGCGTGGCAAGATAAGGGTCTTTACTACAACCTTTATTGGAGTACGCATATTATGAAACAACAACAACATGCCATCACTACAGATGTTGCTCCGTCTCCTACACGTGAGGTCAATCTTACCCTGTGTTTGCTCTTCTGCTCCTCCAGCCACGCCCCCTACCACCTCCATCACCGCAGTATGTGCCCCGTGTGCTAAACGCACCTGAAACATACACTCTCTTCATAAACGCTCTCGATTAAGTCACTACGTAAGGCTACTGTATATTCCTTTACCTTTTGCGCTTAGTCGTTCTTAGTTTTCTTTTTATTTCTCATGCTCTACAGGCACTATGCCTACCCATTTCTTGGTGAAGGATTCAACCATGAGCAATAATACTCCTTTGTTCGATACACAAGGTGTTTCGGAGGACAGCCCATATCTTGAAATCAGGAAGGGCCAAACAGACTTAAAGGTACTGGGCTATATGGCACGGCGCGTCCTGGCGACACTGCACGCCCCCGACGCGCAGACGAGCGTTTCGAGCGGCACACAATCGTTACTTTACCTGTTTCAAGAGTGGCGCGGGCGCACACATCGCATCGCCCTCTATCAACCACAGGCTCTTTTGACACTTAAAGAACTTTGCTTCGTGGGCTTTCTCAGCAAGAAAAAACAGCAGTTGGATGAACAGATCATCACCGCTATCGATGATGTCGATGAGCAGATGCTGGTTGAACTCGCAAATATTTCCGGCCTCTTGAGCTATTCGTCGTTACAACTGCGCGATGGCAACTGGTGCAATCTTGTCCTCTTCCGCGACACATCAGTGAAAACACGCTTGAAAAGTAGTGAGGTACATTCTTATGCCGCGCATAAACTGGCTCCACACTACTATCAATGGATACGTCTGCACAATGGCACGATGCCCGATGGCTTGAGCGGCGGGAGCTTTGTCTTGCAAAAAACACATCTCTATGTCTTCTCTGCGCATCAGACACGACCCCATATACAGGAGTTGTTATACTCATAACCATTCAAACAAAAACTTTCAGAAAACTTCATGAGAAAGAAAAAGGTGCAATTTGCAGAAGCTTACAATTATCGGCGGCGGTGTGATGGGACTGTGTACCGCGTATTATGCCTCGCTTCTCACAGATAAGGTGACGCTCTTGGAGAAGGACACAATTGGCGTCGAGAATAAAGAAGCGGCCTCGTTTAGCTACACACGCTCCGTCAGAAACGATTATTTAGACCCATTCTACGCACGGCTAGCATATCAGGCAAGAACGCTCTGGCTAGAATTGCAGCGACAGGCGGATGAACCGTTGCTCATCGAGTGCGGGTGCCTTAATCTCGCCAGCATGAGTGTCACATCAGAGTTGGACGCGACTTACGCAACACAAAGTTACCAGACACTTGTAGACCTGCACCTTAAAGCAGAGGCGTTCGATGCAGAGCTATTGCGTAGACGGTTCCCACAATTTCGGGTAGACCTTGCACGGCTAGATGTCGAGGCTGGTTTCATGTTTGTTCCAGCAGTGACACGCACACTCCTCGCGCTCTTGCGAAAGCGCGGAATCGAGATCGTTGAAGGCGTCACTGTGAAACAGATCGAGCCAGAAGTGAGCAGTGTGCGCGTCACGACAGATAGAGGCGAGTACATAGCGGAGCAACTTGTGCTTACAGCAGGCTGGGGAACCAATCCCCTGCTTCAACGCATTCGGGGTTGCACGACACAATTTCCGCTCACGCCTGACCGTCCCAGCCAGAGCAAATACTTTCTGCCACCCGCACACAAACGCGCCCAGTTTACCTCTGATGTCTTGCCCGTTTTCGCCTACCTCGACGTGGGCATTTACGGACACCCTATCTATGAAGGACATACCCCTGGCGTCAAGATTGGCTTCTATAATCCGCCCGATGTCAAGACACTCAATACGCACATTCAGAGCGTGGAGAGCTTTGTCAAGGAGTGTATGCCCTCACTTCTGGACGCCGAGACGGTAGATGTAACCGAGGTAGACCAGTGTTACTACGATCTTGTCTCCGACGACAACTTCATTTTAGGACAACTCAGCGGCTATACGAATATCACGGTGGGCGTTGGCTGGCGCGGCACTGGCTACAAATACGCTCCCTGGATCGGGCAAACCCTGATGCAGGTCGCGCTACAAAAGGGGAGCGTCTACGATATTCACAGGTTTTCACCCGCGCGATTTGGCGCGAAGTAGTTTAGGATAAAAGGAGAGCAACAATGCGAACAACACGAGGTATTCTGGAACGCTTGCAAGCAGGGCCAGTTATTGGCGCAGAAGGCTACGTTTTTGAGCTTGAACGGCGCGGCTATATCAAAGCAGGCCCATACGTGCCGGAGGTGGTGCTGGACTTCCCAGAAGCGGTCAAAGAGTTGCATCGCGAGTTCCTGCGTGCGGGCGCGGACGTGATGGTTGCGTTGACCTATTACGCGCACCGCGAGAAACTCAAGGACGTAGGGCGTGAGAACGATCTGGAGGCGATGAATCGACAAGCGGTACGGCTGGCGAACGAGGTCGCACGCGAGGGGGACGCGCTGGTCGCAGGCAATATCTGCAATACCTGGGCCTATGATCCGCATAATGCCGAGGCAAGCGGCAAGATCGTGCGTGCAATGTATGAGGAACAGTTGACGTGGGCCGCTGAGGAGGGCATCGACTTTGTGATTTCTGAGACAAACGATTACCTTGGCGAGGCGTTAATCGCGCTTGACGTAATCAAACAATTACACCTGCCCGCGCTGATTACGCTGGCCTCTGTTCAAAAAGAACAGACACGCGACGGCTACAACTATGTAGAGGCGTGTAAGATTCTGGCAGATCACGGGGCGGATATCGTCGGCCTTAACTGTGATCGCGGTGCCGCAACAATGTTTCCAATCATTGAGCAGGTACGCAAATCGGTCAGTTGCTATGTCGCGGCCCAACCCGTTCCCTACAAGACCAGCGAGCAATACCCCACGTTCGAATCGCTGCTTTTACCCAGTGGAGAACATGCCTTTCCTCTAGCACTGGAGCCGTTCTTGTATAACCGCTTCGAGATGGCAAGCTTCGCGCGACAGGCACAGGCACTAGGCGTCAACTATATTGGCATCTGTTGTGGTGGCGCACCGCAGTATGTGCGAGCGATGGCTGAAGCACTGGGGCGCACCACACCCGCAAGCAAATATTCGCCCGTAATGTCCCTGCACCCCATGCTTGGCACCAATGTCGAACAAAAAGATCAAGCGTTCCTTGCAGACTGGAAAAACTCTTAACATGTTACGCTTCGCAACATTTCTTTCGCCTTTACTCTACGATACCTACGCCGCTATTGTGGAGTACGTGGGGGAACGCTTGGATAGCCCTACCGCACTACACGTAGGGCTATCACTTGCAGAATTTGAGGCAGGACAGGCCGACGCAGGATTTCTGTGCGGCCTACTCTATGTTCATCAGAGACGCCGCCCTGATTGCCCGATAACCTTGCTGGCAGCTCCGATAGTGCAAGGGGAACGCTACGCAGGTAAGCCAATTTATTATTCTGATGTGGTCGTGCGGCTCGATAGTCCCTACGACTCGTTCGCCAGTTTGCAAGGCTGTACCTGGGCATACAACGAACTAGCGTCACACTCTGGCTACAATGTTGTACGCTATGCTTTGCTCCAACGCGACAAAGACTTTAGCTTTTTCGGGCGTTTACGAGAAACAGGAAGTCATCTCGCCTCATTGCAAGCGGTACTTGCTGGCAAAGCTGACGCCACCGCTATCGACTCGCATGTGCTTGACGTACTGCTCGCGCAAAATCAGAATATCGCCACACAACTTCGTGTTGTCAGTATGCTAGGGCCAACCACAATTCCACCACTTGTCGTCTCGAACCATATCGACGAACAGGTAAAGCAGCGCATTCAGCACGCCCTTTACACAATGCATAAGGACGAACGGTTCGCAAAAAAATTACATGCGGGCCTGGTGGAACGACTTGTTCCCATAAAAGATAGTGCCTATGATAATATGCGTGTTATGTGGGATAGCGCACGGTGAGCGATGTCTACTGCTCACGCGCTATCTTGACAATGGTATTCCAGTTGCGAGTCGTTGTATATTTCCCAAAGGTCTTTTCAAGTATGGTCAGGTTGCCGGAGCGGCCATTGGGCAACTCGAATGTCACAATGTATACTTCCCGCTCTGTGACACTCACAATTGCAAGCCCGTCTTCTTCCGACAGCGACGGAGGCGTCAGAGACGAAGTTGGTGGTTCAGCGAGAAACATCACATAGAGTTTGAAGCGTTTCTCTCTATCCTTGAACGGATTATTCGCAACAAGTGCTTGCAGATAGGGAATGCTTCGCAACAAGATTTTCACGTCGTAGCCAAGCTGCTCATGTAGCTGTTGCTCAATCTTCGTTGTGAGCGTCTCTTCTACCTCCGTGCTATCGAACACGACGTTGCCACTCGCAATAATGGTACTCACAGCGGAGAAGCCCATTCCGCTAAACATGCGGGCAAGCTCTTCCATTTTGATGAGCCTGTTCCCACCTACATTGATGCCGCGTAGAAATGCTGCGTATCTCATACGTTGCACATCCAGCGCGAATACGCTGTTACAACAGATTTACCATCGCGTACAATTCGCTGCATCCTGCCACACTCCTGACCCGTCATTGGAAGCGGCTCAAGCCAACTCTGGATTTCGAGCGTTTCCCCAAAGCGGGGACTATCTGCGTATTCAATCGCGTAATAGAGAATGTCGAGCTTTGTGTCAGGCGATATACCATGCTTCCCATACGCTTCCCAGCTCGCGTTTTCTAGCATTTCAACTGAGGCCGCGTTATTGAGATGATGCATAAGGTCAATATTGGAGAAGCGCACAATCGCGGTGGTAGTAGTCGGGGGAGTCTCAGGAAATGCTGGTAGCGGCTCCTCCGGTTGTTGTGGTGGCGAACCGTCGGGGAGCCACGTCTGCACCGTCTCTTCTGGCAGACGCATCGGCCTTCCCCGTTGATCGACATACACCCAGAGCGTTCGTCCCATAATAACCGGTTCGTCCTGACCTGAAATGTAGGCTTCATACCCACGTTGCGCGGTGATACGTGTAAAAGCTATGCCGTATGTCTTCACTTTCAGTTCGGTATGCACGGGAATGGGTACACCGAATGTCATAACTGTTCTTTTGACGACCCAGTAGCCGATGCCTGAAAGCATAGCGTTCTGCGCGTCTAGTGCCGCGATATCCTGCATATAACGCAAAAATGCAGTAGGCGTGAGAACACCATTACAGTTGCATTCGTCGTAGCGCACAGCATAGTTCTGGTAAAATTGGCGATTCATGTCGTGGTACGCACTCCTTGTTGTTCTTCCTGTATATTGTAACAGATGTAGAAGCGCGTCTCTGTATCATAATGACGCAGTTTGCAAACGCTCACGCATGTCAAGTGGGCATGTTTGTGGAACGGCATTGTTCGCAGCGTCCAAACAGCGTCAAGGAGTGTCCCTCGATCTCGAAGTTCGTTTGCTCGCCAATTGCCGTAAGTTGTTCCTGTGGCAGACAAACATCAATTTCGACTACACGATGACAGCGGACACACGTCAAATGATGATGATGCGTGCCACCACACACGCGATAATGGTGCGTCCCATCGGCGAACTCGATACGGTCTAGCACCCCCAGATCAACCAGCTTTTCTACCGCGCGAAAGACCGTCGCACGCCCCATCTTTGGTTCAGTCTGCCGCAACTCCTGCCACAGGTCGTCCGTCGTGAAATCTTCACCACTGATTGCAAGCTCTACTAACCGCTCCGCAATCAAACGGCGCGGACGCGTGTTGCGTTGGCTCACCTCATCAAAGGCCGCGTAAATTTTCTCTGCGATTGGCATTGCGTCGCTCCTCTTCTTTCGCTTTTACTAAAAGAAATGTATACACGCTCTTTTTTATTGATATATTGTATCATACAGGAAAAGATGTAGGCAAATTTTACGGAGGGCTAGACAGTGTTTTCTTTTTATGATACTATGTATCAATAAAGAGGTTACTTACAAGACACACGAATAAGGAGAATATGATGTCTTCATCACGTTCAGCTTTTCCTTCGGCACTTATCAGTATTTTTTTACTGCTCTTGCTTGCTGGCTGTGGAAGCACCGCCGCGAACTCGCCCTCTGGAAATGGTAGTAAAACGCTTGAGGTTGTCGTGGCAGAAAACTTCTGGGGGAATATCGCGGCGCAGGTCGGTGGAACCCATGTGCATGTCAGCAGTTTAATTGTCAATTCCAACGCCGACCCACATAGCTATGAGTACACCCCCGCGGATGCTCGCTCGGTTGCCGATGCTCAATACGTCATCTTTAACGGCGCGGGCTACGATGCATGGATGGACAAGCTGCTCCAATCTAATCCTGCCAGTGGACGTAAAGAGCTGAATATTGGTACGTTTAACGGCAAGCGTACAGGTGATAACCCACATATGTGGTACAATCCCGACTATGTAATGGCAGTCGCGAACAAAATACGCGATGACCTGAAAGCTCTTGACGCGACAGATGCCAGGGCGTTCGATCAATCAGCGCAGACTTTTTTGAGCACTGGCCTTCAGAAATATCATGATGCTATCGCAGCAATCAAGACAAAATATAGCGGTACAGCAATTGGCGCGACTGAAAGCATCTTTTCCTATCTTGCTCCCGCGCTGGGCTTGAACCTCGTCACGCCTTACTCGTATCTCAAGGCGGTATCCGAGGGAGGCGACATAGCCGCTTCCGATGAAGCCGCCGTCGAGCAACAGATTACAAAAAAGCAGATTAAGGTCTTGATTTATAATTCACAGAACACGCCCAATAATATTCAAGCTCTCCTTGCAAAAGCGAAAGCGAACAACATCCCGTTGGCGACGGTAACGGAGACGTTGACGCCCGCGACGGCCTCGTTTCAGGACTGGCAAACGGTACAGTTGCAAGGCATCGAGACCGCTCTTGCACAGGCAACGGGCAAATAGTTTAGTGGTGGTAAGCTTCCGCTTACCACCTTCTTATAAAGGAGTTTTTGTTGTGATACATAATTCGTCCCCTTCTCCCTCGCCCTCGTCCATCCTTGCCACTTCTACTCCCGTTGTACAGGTAGAAAATGCTGCTGTTATGTTAGGGGGACGAACCATCTGGCAAGGGGTGTCGCTCACTGTTGAGGCGGGGGAGTTCCTCGCCATTCTTGGCCCTAATGGTGCCGGTAAATCAACACTGCTCAAGGCTATTCTTGGCTTGCTTCCACTCTCCGCGGGCAGTATCTCCGTGCTTGGTCATATGGCACGGCGTGGCAATGTGGCTATCGGCTACGTACCACAACGCCGTCACTTCGAGGCCGACGTGCGGGTACGTGGACGCAGCATTGTACGATTAGGATTGGATGGTGGCAAGTGGGGCTTCCCCCTGCCGTTTCTGTCCGGTGAGCGCGAAGCCGTGCGACGTGTACAGGAAGCGATTGAGTTAGTCGGAGCGAGCGCATATGCTGACCGTCCCATTGGAGAACTTTCCGGCGGCGAGCAACAACGCTTGCTTATCGCACAGGCTCTGGTGACACGTCCGCACATTCTCGCACTTGATGAGCCGCTCGATAGCCTTGATCTTCGCAATCAACAGGGGATAGCCAGCGTAATACGACAGATCAGCCATGAAACAGGGGCGGCAGTCTTGCTGGTCGCGCACGATGTGAACCCTATTCTATCGGCGGTTGACCGCGTGGTCTATGTGGCGCAGGGACAGGTCGCCGTTGGCACGCCCGAAACGGTTATCACAACAGAAACACTTTCGCGCCTCTACAACACGCCCATTGAAGTTTTGCGGGCCAGCGACGGACGCATTATTGTTGTTGGGCAAGCTGAAGCGGAGGACAATTCTCATGCTCTCCGTCTTCGCTGACACACCCACGTTCTCCTGGGATTTGCTGGCGGATGTCCAGTTGCTTTTCCACTATCGTTTTATGCAAAACGCCTATCTCGCGGGAACGCTTGTCGCGCTTGCCGCCGGCATGATTGGCTACTTTATGGTGTTACGCAATCAGAGTTTCGCGGGCCACAGCCTCGCCAACGTGGGCTTCGCAGGAGCAACGGGTGCTGTGCTGTTCGGCATTCCTTCGGTCATTGGCCTGTTTATCGCAGGACTTCTCGCGGCGGTTGGTATCCAGACGCTCAATAGTGCAGCACGTCAAACACGTCAAAGTGATATCGCGGTTGGAGCCATCCTCACGGCTTCGCTCGCCCTCGGTTTTCTCTTCGTGCATCTCTCACCCGCCCAGTACGCCTCGAATGTCTATACGGTTTTATTCGGTAATGTGCTCGGCATTAGCGACGCGGATGTAACCACAATTGTCTGGTCTACACTTGTGCTAATAGGTGTACTTTTGTTCATGGCTCGTCCACTCTTTTTCGCGTCCATTGATCCCGACGTAGCAGCCGCGCATGGCGTGCCGGTGCGTGGCCTCGCGCTTGCCTTTCTCTCCTTGCTAGCCCTGGAGGTCGCCATCGCGGTACAAATCGTGGGCGTCCTCCTTATCTTTTCACTGCTGGTGACGCCCGCCGCCATCGCGCAGGAGGTTACAACACGTCCGCTCGTCGCGGTGTCGGTAGCTATGATACTGGCCCTGCTCTTTACCTGGGCCGGCCTACTCGCTGGCTATATCCTGCCTTATCCCGTCGGCTTTTTCATTTCCACCTTCGCGTTCGGCACATACGTCGTTGTGCGTGGGGGACGCCTGATACGGGCGCATAACAGACACCGCTCATCTGCCACCACAACAGGAAACACATTATGAATGTTCTTCTCGCGGGAGTGCTTCCCCCTTTCACGCTTAACCTCTGGCAAGATATTCAGGTCATCCTCTCTTACGATTTTATGCGACAGGCTCTTCTAGCAGGTACATGCTTGAGTATCGTTGCGGGACTGATAGGCTACTTTGTGGTGCTACGCCATCAAACGTTCGCGGGCGAGTCGCTTTCCGATGTCGCCTTTACGGGTGCACTGGGGGGGGTCGTTCTCGGTATCAATCCATTTCTAAGTTTACTTGTGACGACGATTGCCGTCGCGCTCATTATGGGCGGCCTGGGCGAACGCTTACGAGGACGCGATATAGCGATTGGGACGGTGCTAGCGTGGGTACTTGGACTGGGCGCACTCTTTCTAAGCCTGTTCACTACTCATGTCAGTGGTACAGGGACAGGTTTTTCAGGCGTTACTATCCTCTTTGGCAATATTCTTGGCACCTCTCCTGAGCAAGTGCGCTCCATCGCGCTTATCAGTGCGGGAATAACTCTTGTACTCCTGCTGATCGCGCGTCCATTACTCTTTGCCTCGCTCGATCCCAGCGTTGCAACGGCGCGTGGCGTACCAGTCCGCGCCCTCGGCTTAGGCTTCATGGTATTATTAGCAATAACCGTCAGTCAGGCAACGCTGGCAGTAGGGGCGTTACTCGTCTTCGCGCTTTTGCTTTTACCTGCCGCTATCGCATATCATATTATCCATAGTCCCTTTGCAGCTCTCATACTCGCTGCTGGTCTCGCGGTACTCTTCACCTGGCTCGGCATCGCCATCGGATTCTACACAGGCTACCCTAGTAGCGTCTGCATCAGCCTGTTAGCATTTGTAAGCTACGTGGTAATCGTTGGGGGCAGTAGTAGCATCAGGCAAATTTTCCGCATGAAAATACTTAGCATGTAAAAGTTTATAATAAGGTAAAAAGGAAAACGTTATGACTGCGGTTCCGCTTTGTTCCAGCGCGGCAACAGGACGCGCAGGCCAATACCTTGCCCCAGCAGAGTAACAAGCACAACCCCGTACACGATGCTTTCTAGCATGTCGCGGTCTGGCAGGTTTGCGGGCAGGCTCAGCACCAGCGCGACTGAGAGCGCACCCCGCAGGCCCGCGAATAAGAGAATTGGACGCCAATGGCGTTGTAGCGGCTCTGGACGCGCGGAAAGGACAGGCTTTTTTACTATTTTACCGCGTGCCATCCGTCGCGCTAAAGCGTCATGTAGTGGCATTAGTGTGTAAATCATCAACGCGCGTCCAACCACCACGCCGACAAGGGCCAACCCAATCGCGGGTATTGCCTGAAAAAAGTGGCTCTCTCCAATCTGAATGCCCAGAAACAGAAAGAGTAACGAGTTGGCGACATAACCAAGAAATTCCCACACGTCGTGCGCGGCCTCGTTCGCCCGCTCCGAGAAACCTACCCTGCGTCCATAGCTACCCAGTACAAGACCCGCCCCAACCACCGCGAGCAGGCCCGACGTGTGCAAGACAACACCAAGCAAGTAGACACCATAGGCAACGCTTACCGTCACCGTCATTTCGATCAGGTGGTCATCCACGAAGCGCAACAGACGGGCAACAATAATGCCCACACCCACACCAATCGCCAATCCACCTAGCATTAACCAGAGTACCTGTAACACAAACATCCACATCGTTGAAGTTTGGGGAGGAACGCCCGTTCCACCAAGCGAGATAAGCAGGAGCGCAAGCACCAGTTCAAAGATAGCCGCCCCCACACCATCATTGAACAGGCTTTCGCCTTCGATGATTGTTCTAAGCCGATTCGAGAGGTTTATCTGGCGAAAGAGTGCAATCACCGCAACCGGATCGGTTGGCGAGATCATCGCTCCCAGCAGAAGCACCAGCAACCATGACAGTCCCAGCGTCCAATGGAGCAGGGCAGCGACAACTAGCACGGAGAGCAATAGGCCGGGAACAGCGAGCAGAACAATAGAAAGCCAGTTTGCCAGAAGCAGCTTCACATCCACATTCCATGCACCCTCAAAAAGCAGCGCCGGCAGAAAGAGGAAAAGCACCACATTCGGATTTAGTTGGAGTCCCGGCAAGAGGGGCGACACCCCAATAACCAGGCCAACAATGACTAGCACAAGTGTGTAGGGTAGGCGCAACGGACGCGAAACCAGCGCAACCGCGAGTGTGATAAGAAGTAGGAGTATCAGCAACTCAACATTTTGCAGTGTGTCATCTGTGCGTATCATTGGAAGTGTCGTATCATGAGCTAGCGAAAAAAAGAACGTTTGAGACATACTAGAGGCTCCTCACGTGCACATGGAAGATTGCACGCTATTTTGCTGAAAGTAGGCTTTGAGTAATTGTCCGCTACCTTGCACTCTGCTGTCAATAGCTGAAACAGCATGACAGATATATACCGGCTCATCGAATGCTGTCGGGGTGTGAAAATCCCAGCCGCGAATAAGGATAGCGGGATAGAGTGCGTAGGCAATCAGTCCAATCGCGTGTGCTTTGAGGTAAGTTAAAAAGCGCGGCACAATGTTCGCAGCATCAGGTATACACTCGCTGGCATCGCTCTGGTATTCTGACCACTCATCGGCAACAATCGGCACATTACCGCGCGTGGTGGCATCCCCAAACCAACTCTCCCAATCGCTTTCAGTATGATGTTGCGTACTCAAATAGGGATGGATGGCATATATAATGTTGTTGCCAGTCAGTGTGTGTATTGGCAACAGAGCGATATCTTCCCCTGTCGCCAGCCCGTCAACAAAAACGAGATTGGTAGCTCCACTACTCCGTACAGTATCAACAAGTTGCTGGAAACCCACATAGGTGTTACCCGCGAGTGTTCCCCCATGTTGCCAGAGCGACCAGATACTTTCGGTATCACCGCCCCCAGTAATCGAGGTTGGGTTTGGCTCGTTGAAAAGGTCAAAGAAAACGGTGGGAGTGTCTTTATAGTGTGGCGCAAGCACACGCCAGAAGGCAACGGTGTCCTGTGTCGGCAATACCTGCGCGGAATTACCGTATCCTTCATACTGCAACACAAGCAATGTATTCATGCCCAGTTGCTTTGCCCATGTGACGGTCTGGTCGAGTACCGCAAGATACTCGGCGTCATAAGGTGTTTGAGCAAAGAATGCCTTCGAGCTAACTTGCAGGCTAACAGTGTTGGAGTGCCAGAAATCGTGTGCCGCACGCAGTTGGTCGTAGGTCAAATGAGTACGTGCGTCATCTGTACGCCAATTTGTCTGGGCAAGCAGAATACCATCGAGTTGTACCCCGTAGGGAACAAACGTATTGCCCTTCGCGTCAAGTATCTGCTTCCCCTCGACATGATAGGGTGCGCCACAATTTCCGATACGCACGGATCGTGTGAGTTGAAGATTGTGGCGCGTTATGGGAACGATAAAGGCAAACACACCCATCGCTATAATGAACGCTAGCAGCACAACGACGCGTTTTTTCGTGTGCTCCATTAGAACGCAACGGGTAACGCGTTCAGGCCGCGCAAGCCCAGGTTTTCACGCCAGGTAATGGGCTTCTCTTGGAGCTTTAATGCGGGCATTCGGCGCAACACCGCCTCAAACGCAATCTGTCCCTCGATGCGAGCTAAGGGCGCACCAAAACAAAAGTGACTGGCCCAGGCGAACGCGAGGTGGCGATTGTCCTGCCGCCCCAGATCGAGCGTGTCCGGTTCAGGGAACCGCTCAGGATCACGATTTGCCGCCCCCATAATCGCGATAACCGCCTGTCGCTTGCGAATAATTGTTCCGCCAAGCTCCGTATCTTCCGGTGCCAGCCGCGCGGTGTGCTGACTCGGACTCTCATAGCGCAGTAGCTCCTCGATTGCCGAAGGAATAAGCGAAGCGTCGGCACGGAGCCGTTCGAGTTGGTCGGGATGCCGCAAGAGTGTCAACATACCATTACCAATGAGGTTTGTCGTTGTCTCCTGTCCTCCAACCATCGTGACAATCGTGTTCGCAACCACTTCCTCTTCCGTTAAACGGTCTCCGTCCTGCTCGGCGGTCAGCAGCGCGTTGATGAGGTCGTCGCGTGGGTTGGCGCGATGGTCAGCAATAGCGGCCTGAAAATAGGCGCACATCGCCTCTAGACTTCGCAGTGCTTTTGGTGCATGATCGGGGTTATGCTGAAAGTTGCCCAATACCTGCGCGAAATCTGCCGACCATGCGGTCAATTGACGCCAGTCAGCAATCGGAACGCCGAGCATCTCCGCCGTTACAATCGCGGGTAGCGGATAGGCCAGGTCTTCGATGACATCCATCTGCCCCTGTGCCTGCACTTTGTCTAGCAGCATCTCGGTTATCTCGTAAATATGGGAGCGCAACCGCTCAACACGCCGCGCGGTAAAGGCTTTCGAGGCCAGGCCGCGTACTCGTCCATGCGCGGGCGGGTCCAGAAATAACATCTGTCGCACCATAACTTGTGCTAGAGGTTTGAGTGACGAGAGTCCCAGTGCCGCCAATTGTTCAGGTGTTGGTGTACGGTTCGCGGAAAAACGTTGAAATACCGACACCACATCAGCGTAGCGTGTCACAACCCAGGTATGTAGAAAAGGATCCCAGTAGATCGGTGCTTCTGTACGCAGACGTTGATAAAGTGGATAAGGGTTCGCGAGAACGTCCGGGTCGAGCAAATGATAGAGACTGAGCGTCGGGTCAAATGCCGCAGATTTCCCTGTTTGCATAATAGCTGTCCTTTCCTAATGCACACCAAGAAACGCGATGTTAGTTATTGTCCTGTCCGAGCAACGCCTGTACTTCGTCATCGCTCATCGCCTCCACCTTCTCGAACAGACGACGCTCAATCTCCGCCGCTAGCTGCTTGACCGTTGGTGCTTCAAACAAGCTTCGCAGTGTCAGGGTAACCTCGAAGGTTTCGGTGATCCACATAATAACCTGTGTGCCAAGCAGGGAATGCCCGCCAAGCATAAAGAAATTATCGTCTGGTTCAACATGCTCGATAGTGAGCAAAACCGCAAGCCGCGCCGCTAGCTCTGCCTCAATCGGCGTGTACACAGTCCGCGCCGCGATCTCCGCTTGTACAGCATCGAAAAGTGTATTTATACCGTCTGGCAGGGGAAGTGCTTTCTGGTCTATCTTGCCATTGGGCGTCAATGGCAACGTCTCTAACCGCACAAACAGGCTCGGCATCATGTAATCGGGAAGGCGTTCAAGCAACAATGCACGTAACGCGCTAACCATGAGCGGCGCAACCTCGGCAGGCACAACATAGGCGACAAGCCGCTTCTCTTCTGACATGTCTTCGCGTGCGATGACAACGCTTGTCGCAACTGATGGATGCTCGTTGAGAACCGACGCAATCTCGTTTGGCTCGATACGATAGCCACGAATTTTAATTTGTTGGTCGGCACGTCCCAGAAACTCAATCTGCCCATCAGCACGATAGCGGGCCAGGTCGCCCGTTTTGTAGAGCAATTCGTCTGCCTTCATGCTAAATGTGTTCGGCAAGAAGCGTTGTGCGTTCAACTCTGGGCGGTTGAGATACCCCTTACCCACGCCCGCGCCACCAATATAGAGTTCGCCAACACCACCTATCGGAAGGAGTTGCAGTTGTTCATCCAGAATGTATAGCTGTGTATTCGCGATTGGACGTCCAATCGATGGCAGCTGTTCGGCCTGCTCCGTTGGTAGAATACGTCCGGATGTAGAGACAACGGTGGTCTCGGTCAGACCATAGTTGTTAATTAAGGCAAAGGGTAGGTCTGCCGAGGGATAACGGCGCAATGTGTCAGCCCCTGTGAGCAGAAAGCGGAGCGCGGTTGTAGTAGGCCAGGGTAAACTCATTACACTTTCGGCAAGCGAGGTGGGCAAAAACGAGACGGTAATACGCTGCTCCACTAACCAGTCGCGCAGACGCGTGGGAACGACGCGCGTCTCGTTGTCGGGCCAAAAGATGCTTGCTCCACAAGAAAGATAGGGCCAGATTTCCCAGCCTGCCGCGTCGAACGCGGGGCCTGCTACCTGTGTCGCGCGACTCTGCGCCGTTACCGCAAAAGCCTGCTGATGCCAGTATATCAGGTTGAGCAGATTGCCATGCGTGACCTGCGCCCCTTTGGGTTGCCCCGTCGAGCCGGAGGTATAAATCACATACGCAAGATCGTCCGCCTTCGTTATTGCGGGTAGATTCTCGCAGCTTTGTTGTGCCAACAGTTCGATATCAGTGTCCAGACAGATAACACGAACGCCTTCGATTGATAGATGAGCTGCGATAGAATGCAACGTCACCAGCACAGGTGTTTGGGCATCACGGAGCATAAACGCAAGCCGTTCGGTTGGATACTCTGGGTCCATCGGCACATATGCGCCACCCGCTTTATGTATCCCAAGAAAACTTACGGCTAATTCTGGCGCACGTTCCAAACACACACCAACAAGTGTCCCGACTCCCACTTCAAACGTTTGCAACAGATGAGCAAGGCGGTTCGCCTGCCGATTGAGTTCACCATAGCTATACACCGTGCTTCCCGCGACTAGTGCCGTGGCATCGGGGGTCGTGGTCGCATGAAGCGTCACCAGGTCTTGCACACATTTGTCTCGCGGGTATTCCAGCATGGTCGCGTTCCACAGTGCTCTCTGCTGTTGCTCGTTCTCTGACGCCAAAACAGTGTCGGCAATCGTTTTATTTGTAACAGACATTTTAGCTTTATCCTCTAATCTCTACTTATCAAGGTGCAAACGTTGTGCTTCAACAAGACATTCATGTAGTTGTTCAGCAAGTTCTGTGAGGTGTTCAGTTCTACAGGTTAGATGTGAACCAGGCACAACACGAAGCGCAATCTGCTTTTCCTGTTGCGCTTTTCGCTTCCAGACACCTGCAAAAACCTCTTCTTTAGCCCAGAGAATAATCATTTTACCAGTATATGGTAGAAACGCATACTGTGAGGTAAGCCAACCGAACACGCCTGGGTAATCCTGACGTAATACCTCAGCGTTCGGCGCGGTATTCCCGTTCAGGTGTTCGCTCTCATAGTGCTTCTTGCCGCGTCGCGCAAGCAGGTAGAGATGGCGCAAGCGCAAAAACAAGCCGAGTTGTTGCTTTCGACTAAAGCGCAGTAACGAACCAACCCGCCCAAGCACAAAATGCACTCTTCGCATACGAGGAAGGGTCAATGGGTCGATCAAGACAAGCAAGTCTATTCCCTGCCCCTGCGCGTGGAGTTGACGTGCCATTTCGTAGACAATCAGTGCGCCATTGCAAAAACCGCCCAATAAGTAT
>JBBQVS010000036.1:0-35781 GCA_038211295.1 Ktedonobacterales bacterium
CCCACGCGCTGAATTTGCTTCGCGAAGACACTCTATAGCAACTTGAAGACTACTGCCAGTACTACTATCAAGAACAACAGAAACAATAATGTGAATGGTAGCACTAGCACCACATAAACCACAGGGGGTACAGGTCGATATGACTTACTCTTTTGCATCTGACTCTCCTCTCCTATCACACTTTATAATCACTTCTATCGACCGTATCACCTCAATCACACAATTTCTGCACCAACATAGTGCGACAGATAGAGATACCCTGATTGCATCGTTTCTTCGCTAAGCTACACGCGAAACAACGCGTCATAAACAGTGAGGGTTGAGGTAGTCAGCTGAATAGTAAGAAGGGTGCAACTGTGGTATACCAGAAGAAGTATTATGTGGAGATGGTTGCAAACAGAGGGATGACACCAAAAACAAAGAGACATAGCACTTTTACAGATGTAAGTACTATGTCTCAATTGGCTTCATAAGCGGAAGTAGTGGCGACAGGAATCGAACCTGTGACACAGGGCTTATGAGTCCCTTGCTCTACCGACTGAGCTACGCCACCGCACGTGGAGCCTCTTATGTTCGGCTCCACGGGTATGAATGATAACACCATACTAGCTCTTTGTCAAGTAGGCTTTGCGCTTTTTTAGCGTTCTATCTCTTCCTTAGCGACGACGACCACCACGCGAAACTGCGCGTAAAACGGCAATCAGAATACAGGCCCCGATGATGGCAACGATGATACTACCGATAAGACCAAAATTGGCATCGGGTATAAGCAGATTCGCGATCAGACCACCGAGAAAAGCACCGATGATCCCAATAATGATATCCCCGATCAGTCCGTAGCCGCCGGTACCCATGACGCGACTCGCCACAAATCCGGCAATCAAACCAATAATAAGCCAAATGATGATACCAGTAGGGCTAAAAGCCGCGGCAAGGACGAGTGTTGCTATTGTCATGACTTCCTCTCCTTTTAGAGAATTCTTCTAAGGAACAACAATTGTGAACGTGTAGCACGTGTTCGCGGGAACGTGAAGAATGTCTGATCTCCTTGATCAAAATATCCCTCGTGAACCTCTACCTCATATAGTACGGTTGAGATGCTTTGAAGGGATACAACAAAGAGGTGTTTTCATAAATTGGGGTTGCAACTGATGGTAGCATTACTACAAAATTGCTACAAAAGCGGAAATGCATGCAACAAGAAAACGCCTCAAGCGGCTTTTATACCTACTTGAGACGTTTCGCAAAAGTGAGGAGTAGCGGGAACAGGACTCGAACCTGCGACCTCCGGGTTATGAGCCCGACGAGCTAACCACTGCTCTATCCCGCGTCAACTTCTGTATAATACTACATTCCGCACGCTTTGTCAAATGTTTACGCGTACCTGCTATATATACGTTGCACATCCCCCTTTTCGTTTCACGGGATCATGGGAACATGCTGCCCTGCGAGGCAAAGCAGCATTCTACTGGTGCATTGCCTCATAGCCTACAAAGCCGTACCGTATGCTAGTTCCGCAATGGCTTCCCTGACGTAAGAATTGATTCCATGCGTGCCTGCGTCTTCTCCATACCACAAAGGGCCAGGAACGCCTCACGCTCAAGGTCAAGCACAAACTGCTCGCTAACAGGTGCCACAGGCGAGGTATCACCGCCCGTCAAAACGCGTGCGAGCTGGTGCGCGACTACGACATCGTGTTCGCTAACCCGCCCCAGCAAGTGCTGACTCTCCACCTGCTGTTCCAGTACCAGCCGCGCACCAGAGCCAGGTAATACCAGCATTTGCGGTTGCGCGGGTTGCCATGTGCCAGCCGCTTTTGCCGACGCGAGCTTGATCGCGTCGGCCTTCGCGTCGCGTAACAATACGTCTCGATTGACCGTTACCGCGTCTGTTCTTCGCAAGAAACGGTACTCCTGCGCCTCGGCGGCACTAGTGGAGACGGTGGCGAACGCTATAGTCTCGAAGGCTTTGCGTGAGGGCGCGAACGGGCCGCCCGTCTTCTTCGCTAGCTGCGACGCGAGATCCGCGCCATGCCGCAACAATAGCTCTTTGCAGCCGCCGCCAGCCGGAACCAGGCCAACGCCCGTCTCGACAAGGCCAATATACGACTCGGCATAGGCGCGGGTGTGGTTGCAGTGCATGATGATTTCGCAGCCACCACCCAGCGCACGGCCAGCCGGAGCCGCAACTACCGGAATCGGGCTATATTTGAGCAATTGGTGCGCCTGTTGTAGCCCGTTTATGGCACCTTCCAGCATCTTCCACTCACCCTGTCGCGACCCCATCAACACGAGCAACAGGTTCGCGCCCGCCGAGAAATCAGCCGCTTCGTTGCCGACGACCAGGGCGCGAAACTGCTTCTGCCCCTCTTCAACGGCGTAGCGCAGCATCTCGATGATGCCCTCGTCAATCGAGTTCAACTTCGTGTGAAACTCGATACAGCCGATGCCATCCCCCAGGTCAAGCAGCGAGGCCGAACCATTGTCAAGCACGATATTGCTCTTCGTGGCCTGCACCGCGGCAAGCGAAATCGAACCCTGCGGCGTCGGCACGGGCTTGTACGTATCGGTGTGAAAATCGAAGTATTGTCGCTGCCCCTTGCCCCCGATGTAGAACGTACCCTGTCCCTTGCTCTTGACACGCTGTATCAGGTCGAGGCTCTCGATGTCGCGGCCCGCGAAGACCTTTTCCAGCACCGTCGGGTTTTGCAGCAGCACGTCCCAACTCTCGAAGCTACCCATGTCGAAGTTGAAACCCCAGCGCATCGCCTCATCAACCGCGACGACGCTATCCGCAATCTCTATCGCGAGTTTAGCGGCGTAGATTAGCGAGTCCGCCAGCGTTTCGCGGGCAAGCACACTGGCGCGGTCATCCCCTTGTAGCATTGCGAGCATACGCGCCGTAGCGTCGCTGCTATTGCGGGTCGCGCCAATCGACGCGAAACGTACCTTCTGCTGAGCTTCGTACTCCATTGTTTTGAAGTTGAGGGCCAGGATTTCCGACGCGCCATCCGCGCCTTTGACGCGCTTGTAAAAGCCCTGGCCCGTCTTCTCGCCCAACATGCCTCGCTTGAGCATATCGCGCATCAACTCTGGCACATGGAACGTCTCGCGCTGCGGGTCACTTGGCGCGTTCTGGTACAGGTTGTCCGCGACATGCACGGTTGTATCCAGGCCGGACAGGTCGGACGTGCGGAAGATCGCCGATTTGGGGCGTCCCATCGGTGGCCCCAGAATCGCGTCAACCTCGCCTACCGTGTAGCCCTCGTCCAGCGCACGCTGAATCGTGGACAACATTCCGTATACTCCTATGCGGTTGGCAATGAAATTTGGCGTGTCCTTACACATGACAACGCCCTTGCCCAGCACCTCTATCGAGAACTGCTGTAGAAAGGTGAGCAGTTCTGGATTGGTGGCAACATCTGGCACAAGCTCCAACAACTTCATGTAGCGTACAGGGTTGAAGAAGTGCGTAATCAGGAAGTTGCGGCGAAAGTTCTCGCTGCGCCCCTCCGTCAAAAGATGAGCAGGCAGGCCAGAGGTGTTGGAGGTAATGATGGTGTCGGGCTTCATCACCGTTTCCAGCTTGCTGTACAGGTCGTGTTTGATATCGAGCCGTTCAATGACGGCCTCAATCACCCAATCGACGCCCGCTATATCGTTCAGGTTGTCCTCGATATTGCCGACGGTGACAAGGGCCGCGTTGCGCTTGCTGTAAAACGCGGCGGGTCGCGCCTTGAGTGCTTTTTCCAGCCCTGTCCGCGCAACCACACTACGATCTTTGGTCGCGTTGGGCGGCACGATATCGAGTAGTAGCGAGGGAATACCCACATTGGCGAAATGGGCCGCGATTGCCGCGCCCATCACGCCCGCGCCAAGTACGGCGACTTTCTTTATCTGATACGACATGGTTAGGCCAACCTCTCAATGATTGTCGCCACACCCTGTCCGCCACCAACGCACAGCGTCGCGATGCCCAGCGTTTTGTCGCGTGTCTGCAACGCGTTCAACAGCGTGACGACAATGCGTGAGCCGCTACAACCCTGTGGATGACCGAGCGCAACCGCCCCACCATGCACATTCAACTTCTCTTCGTCAAGGTTCAGGTCTTTGACAACGGCGAGCGATTGCGCGGCGAACGCCTCGTTCAACTCGATCAGGTCGATATCGCTCAATTGCAATTTCGCGCGTTGCAGAGCTTTTTTGACGGCAGGTACGGGGCCAATGCCCATGATGTCGGGGCGCACACCGTTGACCGCCATTGTAATGACGCGTGCGAGCGGCTTGATGCCCAGCTCGCGTGCCTTGTCAGCCGACATCAGGATGAGCGCGGCGGCCCCATCATTCAACGGACTGGAATTGCCAGCCGTGACCGTGCCACCCTTGATGAACGCAGGTTCGAGCGATGCCAAGCGTTCGAGCGTGGTATCACGGCGTGGCCCCTCATCGGTGGTCATCTGCTTGCCATTGGGAAGAGTGACGGGTACAATCTCTTTCGCGAATGTGCCGTTGTCAATCGCGGCAACCGCGCGTTGGTGACTACGGAACGCGAAGGCGTCCTGCTCCTCGCGGCTAATGTGATGGTCACGCGCCAGATTTTCGGCGGTAATTCCCATAGGTATATAGCTAGAATAGCCGTATTCCTCAACCATCGGTGAGGACGGATCAACGTTTCCGTTCTTGTCAGGTTGTACCAGGCGCGGATTGAACGAGGGATTGTAGCCACCCATCGGCACGCGTGACATGTTCTCGATACCACCCGCGATATAGGCGTCGCCCAGGTCAAGCATGATATTCTGCGCCGCCATGTTGAACGCCTGCAAGCTAGAGGCGCAGAAGCGGTTGACCGTCGTTCCCGCGACTGTTTCGGGCAAACCAGAAAGAGCCACAATCAAACGAGCAACATTCATACCCTGCTCGCCCTCTGGAAAGGCGCACCCGAAAATAAGGTCTTCAATCAGCGAATGGTCTAGCTGTGGCACACGCGCCAACGCGCCACGCACGGCTACCGATGCCAGATCATCGGCGCGTACATCCTTCAAAACGCCCTTGTTTGCTCGTCCTATCGGTGTGCGAACCGCGCTCACGATTACTGCTTCCGCCATGAGTATGTATCTCCTTTGATGGTGATCTAAATTTTTTTGGATCCATGACAAGGGCTAGCCCTGTCACTACCATACGCGGACTCGCCTGGCAAGCCACGCAGTGGCGGTCAGTATAGTAGTGACAGGGCTTGCCCCTGTCATGCCCACACCTGTCATGCCTACTCGCCTGCCATGCCCACACCTGCCATGCCTACTCGCCACACATTCTTTAGAGTGGATACCCCATTTTCTCGACGATGATTTCAGCGAGTTCGCGCTGGGCCATGACGCCATTGAACAGGTAATCACCAGCGTAGGTACGCACGCGTGCAAGCTCTTGCTCGGTCTCGGCGGCGTCGGTGTAGGTCATAATCATTTGCTCGACGTTGGTTTTCATGCGCGAGAACGCCAACCAGGTCGCCAGTTGCGCCAATTTGACGTGCGTTGCGCTATTGGCATCGCCACGATGCACCGACTGAATCGCACGGGCCAACGCGCTATCGGTGGCATATACATCGATCAGCAGATTCGCGAGATAATCAATGAATTCTTGCTCACCTTCAAGCGCGTTCATGAACTTCATGGCGATCTTCATACCCGCGTAGATGGTCACGTCTTTGAAACGCTCAACCGCGTTCACGGCGTCGCGCAACTCGGCGGGAACCGTCTCACCCGCGCGGTCAGGAGCTTGACCAGAGGTGACGCGCTGCTCTATTTCTGGATACTTACTCATCAGGTCGAGCTTGCCACCAAGCACACGCTTGAACAATGTACCCGCCGCGACGAGGCGGTTGATTTCGTTCGTACCCTCGAAGATGCGCTGAATACGCGCGTCACGATATGCCTTCTCGATGGGATATTCCTGCATGAAGCCGTAGCCACCGAAAATCTGTACGCCCTCGTCAACGGCATAGGCCAGTGTTTCGCTGCCGTGTACCTTCGCGATGGATGCCTCAATCGCGTACTCTTCAACCGCTTTGAACATCGCGTCAGTGTTTTCGCCCGATGCCTGTTGCACACGCGAGATGTTCGCCGCTGTGCGGAAAACTTCGCTCTCTGCCGCGTAAGTCTCGGCGGCGATACGCGCCAACTTCTTTTTAATCATGCCAAAGTAGTGCAGAGGCTTCCCAAATGATTTGCGCTCGGTTGTATACGCGGCGGCAAGGTTCAATGCCGAACGCGCTCCCCCAACCGTGCCAGCACCTAGCTTCAGGCGTCCAATGTTGAGGATGTTGAAAGCGATTTTGTAGCCTTTGTGAATTTCGCCAAGCAGGTTTTCAATCGGCACCTTAACATCTTCAAAGTAGACCTGTCGCGTCGAGGAACCCTTGATACCCATTTTGCGCTCTTCATTGCCCGTCGAGACTCCTTCCCACGCGACCTCTACAATAAACGCGGAGGGCTTGTTGTTGCCGATACGCGCGAAGGCGACCATGACATCCGCGAAGCCAGCGTTAGAAATCCACTGCTTGGTGCCATTGAGAATGTAGTGCTTGCCATCCGACGCGAGTTCAGCGCGGGTACTCAGGTTCATCGCATCCGAGCCAACGCCCGGCTCCGTCAGAGCATAAGCCGCGATCCATTCGCCCGTAGCGAGCTTGGGCAGGTAGTGCGCTTTCTGAGCTTCCGTCCCGTAATAGACGATGGGCAATGAACCAATCGAAGTGTGCGCCCCATATGCCACGCTGAATGAGGCTTCGCGCTGTGTTGTGCCAACGAGTACAGCCGTGAGCAGTCCAAGCTCGGCACCACCGTATTGCTCTGGAATCTCAATCATCAGCAGGCCCTGCTCGCCCGCTTTCTTGAGCAGTCCCGGCATCACACCCGGCTCTTGATGATCGATGGCGTCGATCTTCGGCATTACTTCGCGCTCGACAAAGGTCGCGCTCGACTCTTCAACCCAACGCTGCTCCTCGTCGCGCTGCTCCAGGGTAAATATTTTGTCCGCGCTCTCCGCGATTGAGGTTGTCAGAAAGGCCGTTCCCGTCTCTGTCGGTTTGTTTATGACTGTTGCCATGCTAGTATTTTTCTCCTTGAATATAGGTTGGTTGTGTCTGTGCAACGCTGCACAGACACGATACATTATTCTTTTCCTACTTTTAACTCTCTACGTAACACTTTGCCAATCAACGATTTGGGTAGGCTTTCGCGAAACTCTACTAGTTTAGGGACTTTATACGCGGTAAGATTTTGTTTGCAATATGCCAGTATATCACGCTTCAACGCGTCCGAAGGCGTTTTTTTCTGTTTCAAAACGACGAAGGCCGCGACAGTCTCGCCCCGATACTCGTCGGGAACTCCTGCTACTGCCGCCTCTGCAATTGCGGGGTGCATGAAAAGCACCTCCTCGACCTCGCGGGGATAGACGTTAAAGCCACTGGCGATAATCATGTCTTTCTTGCGTTCCACGACATAAAAGAAGCCGTCTGCATCCATTTTGCCAAGATCGCCCGTTCGCATCCACCCATCCTCGGTAAAGATGGCCTTTGTCTCTTCGGGACGGTTCCAGTAGCCCTGCATGATGTTTGGCCCCTTGACCACAATCTCGCCAACCTCTCCGAGTGCCATCGGTTTGTTACTTTCGGTATCGAGAATGCGACAATCCACGTCAGGTACGGGCAGGCCAATGCTGCCATTGCGTCCCTCGTCGGTAAAGGGGTTGCAGTGCGTGACGGGTGACGCCTCGCTCAAGCCGTAGCCCTCCACCAGTTTGCCCCCCGTCACATGCTCAAAGTCCGCCTGCACTTTCGCGGGAAGCGGGGCCGCCCCACTAATACAATACTTGATGGAGCCGAGGTAATCGGTATGCTTGCCCACCTCGCGCAACAGTGCCAGGTACATCGTAGGAATGCCAGGGAAAAGCGTCGGATGATACTGGCGAATGGTCTTCACGACATCGCTTGCCTTGAAACGTGGCACCAGCACCATCGTCGCTGCTGCATAAATCGACAGGTTCATGCCAACCGTCGCGCCATACGAGTGAAAAAATGGTGCGACACACAGCGCGATCTCCTGCGCCTCGCCCGCTCTAGGCGTCCATTTGCGCGTCTGCATCGCGTTCGCCAGCAGGTTACGATGCGTCAAAATGGCACCTTTTGACAAACCCGTTGTGCCGCCGGTGTATTGTAAGACCGCGATATCGGCACCCATTGCTGGCACGGGCAGACGGAACAGCTCGACACCGCCCTTTGTGTGAGAGTCAAGCATGGATGCTAAGCGATGCAGAGACGCATCACGCTGTAACTCTTTGTCAGTCAGGCGCGGCTCTAGATTTTTCGCGCTACGCTGACTCAACGGATAGAGCGTTTGTAGCAATGGCGGCAGAAAGTCGCTCGCGCTAGTAAAAATGATATGTTCTAGCGCGGTCTCTTCGCGAATAGCCCGCACGACTGGATAAAAGGCATCAAGCATAATCAGCACGCGTGCGCCAGAGTCCGCGAGCTGGTGCTGCATCTCGCGTTTGGTGTAGAGTGGATTCGTGGGAACAATGATGGCACCTGCGCGTAAAGCACCATAAAACACGATAGGATAGTGTGGAATGTTTGGTAGCGCAATCGCCACACGGTCTCCCTTTTGTACGCCTAATCGCTGTAACGCAATCGCGAAACGGTTTGCCATACCAGAGAACTGTGCATAGGTGAGCTTTGTTCCATAATAGAGCAGCGCGGTATGACTGGGGTAGCGACTGGCGGTGGTGTCAAGCAACCATGTTAGAGGACGGTCAGGAATATCGAGCCGAGGAGGCACTCCTTGCTCATAGTGGCGAACCCAGGGACGTTCTTGTAAGAACGCTTCATCAACCCCGCCAGAAGTGAACGCGGGAATTTGTGCATTCTTTACTATTGATGAGTCAGACATTCCGCAATGGCTCCTCTCCAAAAAGGGGCGTCTACTCAGACACCCAAAGACGACATTCATTGTCGTCTCACGAGCAAAACGGTCTACTCGTATTAGTATATACAGAAAAAAAATAGATAACCATGTTGCCAGCTAACAAATTTTGAGGCATAATAAGGAAAGTAGCTAACGCATACAGACAAGTGGGGGTGTGGATATGACGGGGCAAGGGGTAAGCGGGCCGCCGTCACTACTATACTTTTGTTTTTGCCGCTTGCGTGGTTGTTGAAGAGGGTAGCGTAGCGATATTTGCATCTATAGCATTATTAGAGATATAAAAGAGCAACATGAATACAACGAATGCCATACCGCAGTTCGCGCATTTGGTCACGCGGTTGCGACAACAACGCGGCTTATCGCAGGGGCAGCTCGCACAGGCCACGCGGCTCTCGCGCACCTACATCTACCATCTTGAGAGTGGGCAGCGCGTCAATCCGTCGCAGCACGTCGTGCAAAATATCGCGCGTGCGTTAGGGCTACAGGGCAAGGAGCGTGATTGCCTCTATAATAGCTACACGCAACTTACTGGTAAGCTCATCGACCACGAGCAAGTCGATAGCACTCTGCTCGATCTTGGCGAATTAGCGGGGTTGCTCGTCCACAACACGTCGTATCCCGCGCACTCGCTTGATCGGCTCTGGTATCTGCACTCGTGGAATTCCGCCGCGATTACGTTGTTCGAGGTAGCGGAAGAGATTGTGCGAAACGAGCAACGTCACTTACTCGAACAGGTATTTGACCCACAACTGCGGCGTCGCTTTCATGGGTGGGAAAAGCTCGCGCATCGCCTTGTCAGTGATTTCCACTACAACACACAAACAATCACGCACATGCCCGAATATAAAGCGTTGCTGAAACATCTGCGCGACTTCCCCGAATTTCGCCGTATCTCATCCGTCGTCTATATAAGCGGTAAGCCCGTTCCCTCGTTTGTCTTTCAGGTGCAACACAGAGCGCTTGGACGGCTCACGTTGCGTACCGCGACAACCGTTTTCACCGGCATCAACAACTATTCAATGGTGAGCTACGTTCCCGGCGATAAACAAACGTTAGAAACATACCGAAAACAAGGATGGCAACCGTAGATTTTATCCCAGCAATGGCGGTCTGAAATAGGTGAACACGATGTAGCCCCATACGTTAATCAGTATGGAGAGCACAATCAACAGTTTCACCGACCATGTTGGGCGCTGGGGCATTCCCATTGCCCCCAGCAAAAAGAGAAAGGGGAGAAAGTCGAGCGCGAAACGGTAGCCGAACTGATACCACCCTGTATTGAAGTAGAGCAATACGACCAGCGCGGGTAACACACATCCCGCGAGCAGCGAAGTAGCTAGCCAGCGTTGACCGCCCCTGCGAAAGCTAAGCAGCGCGAACAGGAGTGCGGGCATTGTAAGAAAGATGCTGGTGCCAAATGGATTAAACGTGACATAGGGAAAGGTCAAGAGCAGTTTGGGCGGTTCCAGCAGCATAAAACGTGCATTGGTTGCCAGGAAATGTAGGTTGAACTGACCATACCCGTGTAGATTATCTCCAACCAGTGGGTTCACACTCATGTTGTTGTAGCCAAAATCAAGCAACGAGTTGAACCGCACGTAGTTGTACAGCAGCATCCCCATGAGGAAAAAGACCAGCACGCCGCCAAAGGTCGTCCACTTTCGCAGTAGCACAAGTGGAGCTTTGCGATCCCGCACGAAAATATAGACCAGAAAAAACGGAAACGCGAAGATTGCTGTGCTACGTGACAACGAGGCCAGTCCAAGACAGATTGCCGCAACCCATGCACGCTGTTTCCCTAGCATTTCGTAAATGTAGCAAAGAACAAATGTTGTCGCGACAACGTGCGCGATAAACCAGACGCTGCCCTTCAGAGTTGTATACAACAACTCTGTCCCCAGCGCGAAAAAGAGGAGCAACCAGGCAAACAATCGTTCGCCAAGTACCTCTTTCTTCACAAGACGAAGCAATATTTGTTGCATCAACCAGATATTAAGTATACCCATACCGATAGAGAAGAATAATGTAAGAAGTGATTGATAGGAAAGACGAAAGACAGCAACAAATGGCAGTAGCAGTATTGCGGGCAAAGGTGGAAAAGCCACATACCAGTGTCCGTGATAGTTCGTGAAATCCGATACAGATTGAGGCTTTTGCTCAATGTAGAGATGCCCGTGTAGCCACCCATCGGCAAGCACAACAAAGTGTGATCCTGACCCCATTGGTGGCGGATGAATCAACACCTGCGAGAGAGCAATGAGCAAATATATTGTGGCTAATGTGCTAAAAAGCACAACCTGTTTTTTGGTCTTCATCTCTTCCCTTGTCTCTTCACACGCTTACATTTTTCCATAACACAGTATACAGAACAAATGAATCAACACCTAACACCCATGACAAATGGGCATTTTTTTTGTGGTACGATAGCAAAGAAAGAAAATATAACACTACTTTATAGTATCAAAGGAGTTCATTTTGACCCATTCGTCTGCTACACCAATTACCTTGACCCCGGACGCTGCTGTTGACCTGCATATGCATACTACGTATAGCGATGGACGCTGGCCCGCGCAACAACTGATCGATTTTCTTGTAACCGAGGGCTTCCAGCTTGTCGCGGTGACTGACCATGACCGTGTGGACAAGGTTGCGGAGATACAGGCCCTTGCCGCGGAGAAACATTTACCTGTGCTCGCGGGCGTGGAGATGAGTACGGACTGGAATGGCAAGATGGCCCATATGCTCTGCTATGGCTTTGACCCGCAGCAGAATGAATTGCGTCCCCTCACGGAAAAGGTTGTGCGCTTGCAACTGGAAAATACGCACATGGTCAACGAGACATTACAGGGCAAAGGGTACGTCTTTCCACGACAAGAGGAACTGCTAAAAGAAAATGGGGGCAAGCTGTGGCGGCCTTCCGATAATGCCGCGCTTTTACGCGAACATGGCTACGCCGCAAATCAGCAGGTCGCGATACAGATGATTACAGACGCTGGCTTTACCTCTATCAAAGCGGACATGGCGGAGACCGTTGACGCCGTGCATAGAAGTGGTGGAGTGTGTTTAATCGCGCATCCGGGCCGCCGCGAGAGTGGTTTTACCTTTTATGACCCCGCGCTCCTCGACGAGTTACGTCTGGAAATTCCAATTGATGGTATTGAGGTGCACCATCCCTACCATACAAAGGATATTATCGTGGCCTATCTTGCCTATGTCGAGAAGAATAACCTGTTGTATAGTACCGGCTCCGACTCGCATTGTATCCCCGGACGTATGCCGATCAAGCATCGAGCCGAGGTAAGTCGCGCCCTGCTTGAACGGCTTGGGGTTGTGCTTGCATGACAACACTCGGCCCCGACTCTCCACGACCCGACTCCGCGCACCCCAACCCGATGCAACTCAAACGCCCTTTGAGCATCGGGGCGGGTACAGTAGTTGTACACGAGGGGCGGGTATTACTTGTGCGGAACGTTTATGGGGCGACAAAGGGCCGCTACCTCTTGCCAGCGGGTCGCGTCAATCAGGGCGAGCTACCCGATGTCGCGGCGGCACGCGAGACGTTTGAAGAGACAAACCTGCGCGTCGAGATTGAGGGTCTGCTGGGGGTGCGACTCTGGGTACTGGACAGTGGCGAACACAACTACTTCTTTATGTTTCGCGCACGATTGCTCTCGCCTGTAAGTGAGCTGCGACCCAATCCCGCCGAACTGGACGATGCGCGTTTCTTCTCGCGTGCGGAGCTGGACGCGCTCGGCTCCGACGAGACATGGGCGGGCGCAATCGCGGTTGCCTATAAAGAGCTAGAACCAGATGCTACGCTCTGGCCCAACCATCCACATCTGCGCGACGGTGCCGTTGCTACCAGCGACCACTGGCGCATGTGGCTATGACGCGAGCATGACCAGCAATTCTTCGGCGTCGGAGCGGAACCGTTGCGTTGAAAGTACCTGATGCACAAGGCCCAATCGCATCGCCTCTTTCGCGTCCAGCGTCTCGCCGCTCTGCATCAGGCGCGTCGTCGTCTCTTGTCCAAGTGAAGCGGGCAAAAAGGTCGTGAGGGCGCACGGAAAAATGCGTCCATTGACGGCGGGCAGGCGAAATAACGCTTGCTCTTGCGCGATTACTGTATCGCAGAGCGCGACGAGTTCGCAACCGGCGCGAAACGCGTTGCCCTGCACAAGCGCGACGGTGGCGATATTGCGAGTACGTAACTCGTCGAAGACCGCGCACGTCGCTGTGCCGATGTTCAACAACTCTGCCTGCTTGCTCTCGGAACTATCGGGCAACTCGACCCCTGTGCAAAAGTCCTGTTTGCCCGTACTTGTAAGTACAAGCAGGCGTGGTGCTTTTATAAGCGCACTCTGCATCGCGCTATGCAATTGCTCAAGCATTTCCAGTGTGAGCGAGTTCAGGGGAGGGCGATCCAGGATAATCCAGAGCAGTTTTTCACGTAGACGCACATGTATATTCGGCATTCAGCACTTTTTCCTTATAACGAGAAATAGCACGCGACAACGCGGGGCCACGTACCAACATTATACTATACTCATCGGTACGCGGCCCCGCGTTGCTCCCTGTTCCTATTTTCCCGTGAAGCTGCCTTTACGTTTTTCTATCGAGGCCGAGATGCCTTCTTTCGCATCCTCGCTCTGGAAACACAGTTGCTGTAACTCGCGTTCGAGTGCCAGCGACTCGGAGAATGCCATCTCTGAACCGGACTGCACTGAGCGTTTGATGCGACCCACCGTTTTGGATGAGCGATTGGGTGGACAGAAGGTTCTGGCATACGTCATCACCTGCTCCCAGTAGTTTTCGGCTTCGTAAATGTAATTGATGAGGTCTAGCTGTTGCGCCTCTTCAAAGCTGAAAAGCTTCCCCTCGGTCATCAACTCAATTGCCTTATTCTTAGGTAAAGCACGCGCCATGCGCTGCGTGCCACCCGTACCCGGTAGTACGCCGAGGTTGACCTCTGGCAAGCCAACCTTGCCCGCGCCACGTCGCGCAATCCGAATATCACAGGCCAAAGCAATCTCCAGGCCACCGCCAACGGTGTGTCCGTTCAGGGCGGCAATCACCAGTTTGGGAGTCTGCTCCAGACGCATCAATGTCTCGTTCGCGTGCAGACAAAAATAATACTTGAAGGTGGGCGTGACAGAGTTGAGCATACTGATCTCGGCTCCGGCGCAGAAAAACTTCTCGCCGACCCCACGCAACACCAGAACATGCACATTCTCGTCGAAACGCGCCTCTAAAATCGCGCGATCCAATTGTTGCATCATCTCATAACTGTATGTGTTGGCGGGCGCGTTCGCGAGTTCGATTACCGCGATACCTTCCGTCACGCTGTAATTGACCAGGGTTCGCTCTGTTGTGGTTGTCATAGAGTGTTTTCCTTTCGTGCGGCGTAGTCGGCAAGGACATCATCGTCCTTGATGTATTCAAACGGCGTATGACAGGCAGTGCAATAATACTGGATGGTCAAGAGTTGTTGACCAAACAACGAGGAGAGTTCTGTATCAGTAGATGCGCAATAGGGGCATGTCACCTGCACTCCTTGCATGGTCTGCCCATCCGCATTATATCGCATATTCATGACGCAATGTTTCCTCTCTTCCCCCTGTTATGCATCGACTACAGATGCGTGCAAGCGGCGTCCCACGCTATCCCACTCTGACCAGGGCAGAGCTTCGGTGATTTCCCACTGCTGCGTGGTCTCACCAAAGGTCGTGGGAACAGCAAAGCCAACGGTTGTGAGTGTCGGCATGACTTTGTGCAGGTAGCGCGTTCGCAACACGGCGGGGGGCGCGTCAATAACGCCTTCCTGATATAAACGCTGCATGACAGCATCATCGTCTGGCCCAAACCAACACAGGGTCTCGTGCCAGAGCCGCGCGAGCGAGGCGGCAAGCGTGCGCTTCACCGACCCGCCCGACTTGCCCAGACGACGTACCCATCCCTCGCCATGTATCAAGTGAATACGCTCTTCCTGTATAATCTTTCGCGCACGTTGGCGCAGGGGTTCGTAGGTCGAGTTTTGGGCCGCCTCGAAAAAGGTGGTCAACGCGGTATCGAACAGAAAATTTGTCGCGACAAAATCCGACCAACCCGCGAAGTCATAATCTAAAAAGGCAAGGTGATAATGGAGGGTGCGCGTCTCCGGCACAACCTGTGCAGGCTCGGCCTCCGCTTGCACAAAATCGTCGAGCAAAGGGTAGAGCGTGCGGGCGTGACCCAGTTCATCCTGTGCCATCGCGGCGGCGGCAACCGCTGCCTCTAACGCTGGCGCACCATTGCACCAGTAGGCGTAGCGGCGTCCCACCGCCTGTTTGTTGTCCGCCAGCGACGACAATACCGCGAAGAGGGCGGAATTGTCGGTACGCGTCGGTGTAGTGTTCATGAGCGATTCCTCTAGTGCCTCTATGAGCTAATCACGGTGACGATGCTGGCACGCGGAATAATTACCATCTCGACCCAGCTAAACTCGTCGTAGATGCTGCGGGCGTAGACCTTCGCCAACTCGACATCATCCGCCATAACGTTGCCAATCTCATGAAGCGGCTCGTCATATTTACGCCGCGCGTAAACCTGCCACACGGCATCAGAAGTGAGTGCCTCACTCATGCCGACACGCCCCAGGTACGCATAATGTCAATACCCTCTTCGCTCAACCGTGCCTTTGTCCACACTGGCTCCCACACAACCTCTATCCGCACCTCGCGCACGTCGGACTCGCGCGACAGTCGTTCGCGTATATCGTCCATGATGAACTCCGTCGCGGGACATCCCATCGCGGTAAACGTGAGTTTGAGATACACAATCCCATCGCGCTGCGTGAGCGCAACAATCAGACCCATATCTACAACACTGATTGGCAATTCGGGGTCCATCACATCGCGCAGGGCATCCCACAGGGCGGGACAAGCCGCATCTTCTTGAGTGTGCGTCTGGAGAGAGGGATAGGTAGTCGGCATCTATCCCTCCTCCTCTAGTTGACGCAGCATATCCTTTTTGCCACGCTGAAGCATCGCGACAAACTCCTCGTTTTTCGGGCCACGCGCCTTCCAACGCTTCATTACATCCTCCCACGTGCAGGGGCCATCTTCAAGCATCCAGCGTTTGGCCTTTGCATCGAAGTGCGTGGGAAACGCACAGTCAATTACATACTTTTTCTGCTCTTCATCAAAGTGCGCGGGGACATCCAGGTGTAGCTCGTTACAGAGCGGGACGGCAGTCGAGAGCCAGATTTGGCGCAATTCATCGTTGCTATGGCCTTTGAAACCATAATCCAGTTGCTCGCCATGCTTTTTCTTGTTGTCGGGTAGCCCGAACCACTCGACGGTCAGCAGAAACATCCAGTTCACCGCCTGCTGTAACGCATCGTGTCCACTGCGGTCTTTGTTGAGCTTTCGCATTCCCTGCTCGCCGTGTCGCAGGTGAAATGTCTCTTCTTTATCAACCTTGACAAGGGCGCGTTTCCAGGGGCCAAATGTTGTACTCTGGTAGACATCGCCGAGCAGTGTATAGCCAGCACGGTCATAGAAGGCATTGGCGACGATGAGTTCAACCCAGCTATCGAGGGGAATATCAAAGGCATAAGGGTACTTGAAGTTGTGTGGGTCGCGCTCGAAGATCAGCTTTTCAGTATCGACGCCCAGGTCGCGCAACAGGCGGTACGCGATATGAGCATGACCCAGCTCATCCTGTAAAATGGAGATCGCGGAGCCGAACGCGTTAAGCGAGGGTGCGTGAGTCGCGGCGTTATAGTACGCGGGTGCGCTAATCAATTCTGTGTCGGCGGAAACGGTGAGGATACGCTTGATCCCCTCCAGGTAGATAGGACTCATATGTTCAATAGACTCGATAAGTTGCTGTTTACGGATGCGTGTCAACAGGGCTTCTTCGCTCTGTAGCGTCGGTGGAAGTGCAACCATAGTTCCTCCTTGAGAACCAAAAGCACGGTGCAATGTGTCTCGGTACCCGCAATGCATATCTCCATATGGATATATAAAATTGTACGTTGCGTCCTACCAAAAGTCAAGGAGAGGGGAAGTTTATGAAGTTTATAAAGAGCGTGAAGGCTTTAGCAAGTCCTTGACATTGCTAAAGCCTTCACGCTCTTTATGAATGAGCTATTCAGATGCCCATAATTTTGTAGATGTAATTTTGCGTTTCGGCGGGAACGCAGTTCTTCCAGGCGGCCCCACACCGATTCACAGCAATTTGGAGGTTGCCACCACCAGCGTTATACGCGGCAAGTGCTTTCGCATAGTCGCCATTATATTGCGCGGCGTAGGAGGCCATCAGTCGTGCAGCACCACTCAAAGCCTGAATCGGGTCGTAGGGATTGATACCCAATCCGGCGGCGGTGCTTGGCAAAAACTGGGCAATGCCTACCGCGCCCGCGCCCGAAGCGGCGGTGGGATCAAAGCCACTTTCGGCGTAAATCTGCCTTACAAAATACTCCGGTGGAATGCCCGCGTTTATTGCATCTTGCCGGGCTATCGCCACATACTGGCTTGTGGGAAGTGTGATCGCGGGCGGATTACCTGCGACAATCGCGATTGGAGGGGCCGCAGGCTGTGCATTTTGTGCGTTCATGTCGGTGTGTGAGAGAATATTCCAGTCTTGCTGCTGTCCATTCGCCCACTTTGCTACACCGCCAAAAATGTGGAAGGTGTTTTGTCCACCATCGAGTGGGGCAAGCGTGAGCATAGTCAAAATAAGGACAAACAGGACGGAGCCAAGTGCGATACCGTGTCGTGTACGTCTCCGCATACGGCGTACCGGCGTGTGTGCCTCTGGCAGCAGACGTGTACGTTTGTTCTCGCCCGGAATAATGAAGAGTTGGTCAGTTTTTCGCGGCGTCGCGCCTTGCAGTGCTGAGATCAACGATTGCGTTGTTGGTATATCTAGCGGCTGTGAAACCGGCGAAAACTGATGAATTGGTTGTGTCTGCTGTTCCACGCGGGCATAGGGCGCAAGCGACGATGTAGTTGATCGTGGGAAAGTAAGAGACGCTTCTGGTAACTGTCCTTCCATCTCATCGACTACAGCGTCGCGTTGAAACGACGAAAGAGAACGAAACTGTGGCATTAGCCTACCTCATAATGAACTACACTACAGTGAACAATTAACTACTTTTCTGTGAGTCTACTTACATTAACGAGGCACGTCAATATTCAGGAGACTATCGTACCAAAAGTCATGTGACATTGGATGGTTCTATACTGGGAACAACTCGATCACGCCCGTGTGAGCGGACGACTGGTAACACGGCGAGCCATCTGTGGCTCGGATACGGTTGTAGACTTCTCGCCTGCCGCAACCTTGAACGCGGTGTTGTTCGCCCGTATCTCCTGCGCGATTGCGCTAATCAGCTTCGCTTGATTGGTAATTTCCTGTACAAACTGTAAACTACTACGTTTCAGCTCCTGTACATCGTTTGTCGTTGCGACTACCATAGGCTGTAGCGACTCTTTATTTGGTGTTTTCAAGAGACTGAGTGACTGCACTAGCATTTTGTCGGCTTCGGATAGGCTACGTATGGTCTCAGACTGCATAATGCGTATCTCGATTGAGAGTTGTTGCAGAAGTCCCTCGACTGACTGTAGCTCTTGAAGTTGTCGCGTTGGTTGTTTTGCCTGATTTGTGAGCAACGAGAGTGTTGGGGCAATCTGCTGACGCAACCGTGCAAGCGCGAACGTTGTTTGATTGGTGAGGCCCAGTATCGTCATCGTATGCGTCTTGATGACGTTTCGACCTACCTCCATCAGTCGCTCATGAGCTTGATTGACGTGTTCCTGCACAGCGTCTTCTCTGGTATTTCTGGCTGCTGTCGCGCTCATCTGCAAACGTCTGGAGGGTGCTTTGGAAAGTGCTTCTGTGTCTGGCAGGCCGGTTGTATAGGTACGCAGCACCTGCGTAAACATTTCGGCTTGTTCCATCTCCTGTCGTGACAGCACTTCTAGCTGTTCCGCGCTTGTCTGGGTACGCAGACTGAAACGGCGAAACCGTCCAACTGTAAAGTTGAATGCGTCGGTAAGCATACTGATCGGGTCGTCGTTTGTGGTAGTGTTGGCGCGAAATTCGCTCGCGCTTACCACCTGCATATACGAGAAAAGGTGTTGTGCCGCGTTAGTCAAAGCATCGCGGTGACGACGGGTTTCGCTCAACAATCCCACGATTGTGTCCAGCATCGAGTTTATCGAGAGCGATACATCGGCTATTTCGTCGCGCCCGATAACAGTCACACGGCTATCGAGTTGTCCCTTCTCTACAAGGCGCGAGACGCGGCGGAGAAGCTGTAAACGCTGTATAAGTGTGTTCGAGATAAGCCACCCGACAAGCCCGATGAAAAGGCACGCGAGCAGGACCGCGATACCTGTCGCGATAAACTGGTTTTGTTGCTCCACGTTGGCGGCGTCACGAATAGACACCGCGAGGCGTCCATCGAATTGAATGAGCGCACGCAAGGCACTCTGCGCGTCGGCGTTCGTCGGCTCTCCCTGATAGCGGGCAAGGTATTGCGCTTCCACCAGCTTCCCCGTGCTGATGTCTTGTAGAATACGTAGTTGTGTGACACGGTGAACCTTCCAGGTGCGAAGGACGCTACCCACCAGTGTACGTTGCTGGTCTACCTGATTGGCGTGATTGGCTTCGGCAAGCAATGCCACACGGTCAGTGTGCTGGTTGAGCAGTTGGTGCGCGGTATAGTCTGCAAGAGTGCTATCATACCGCACGAGCAAGCCCTGCAATGCTCCTTGATCTTGCGTCAGCGTCTCCTGAGACGGCGCGTTCACGCTCGCGTCTTGCAGTGTTTTATTGGCTTCAATGTTCATCAATTGCAGGAAGTTTGCCCCTGTCGTAAGCGAGGTGTTCGTCTGAAGGAGCGTCTGATAAAAGTCGGATTGGCGCGTGAGCGATTGTGAGCGTTGAAAGCCAATAACACCTGCTGCTACTCCCGCGATCAGTGCCGCCAGAATGAAGCCCAATGCTAGTCGGCCAGCTATGGGAACATCGAGCAGCAGGTTGCGACGATACGAGCGGTGTGTTGGCACTCTCTCTGCATCTGCCAACAAAGGCTGAGAAATGGGGGCCGGCTGGTTAGAAATGCTCACGGAGCGTTGCCTCGCTTTCAGATAGAGGAATACCTGACCCACCTGCTGCACTTAGCGTGGGCAACTTCATATTTGCGATAGGAATATAGCTCAGTCGCGCCGCCTCGTTTTGAACTGTCGCGGCAAGCATAAAATCTAGAAACGCGGACATCGTAGAGCTGTTATCACCAAGTGTGTACATATGCTCGTAGCTCCAGAACGCGTACTTGCCAGTTTCGATTGCGGCAGCGTTCGCCTTCTGCCCGTCAATACCTACTTGCCGCACACTGTTATCAAATACCGAAAGAGCTAGATAGCCAATCGCGCCGGGGGTATGTGCAACAGTCGTGCGTACCTCTGTGGATGAGTCGGTACGCAACAGTGTTCCACTTTCGTCACCACCTTCAAGAACGTACTTGCGGAACGTGGCCCGTGTTCCTGATGTGGTCGGACGCACGACGGGGACAATTGGCAAATCCGGGCCGCCAACCTCTTGCCAGTTGCGGATTTTGCGCGTTGAGAAGATATCTATAAGCTGCTGCCGTGTCAACGAGGCTACGGGAACATCAAGGTTTGTAATCATGGTAAAAGGCACAACGCACACGATATGGTCGGTCAAGTTTGGATCTGGATAGAGCGCGGGGTCTGCATAGAGATCAGAGTCGCCTATATCCGCCTGTCGCCCCGTTACTGCTTTGAGGCCAAGTAGACTTCCACCGCCACTTACCGCCACCTTTGCCTGTGGATACTGCTTTTGGAAGAGGGCCGCCGCCCTTGTCGCAAGCGGCTGTAACGCAGTCGAACCCACGACCACAAGCCGCCCTGTCGGTGCCTGCTGCGCGTCCGTTGGCCCAGTACAACTGACGCACAACACTGCTATGATGCATAAGCTAAAAACAAATACGGATATCTTTGCGAAAAATATATCTGTACTCTGTTGTATTCCCTGTATATTTCGCATATGTCCCGCCGTTTTCATCGGTCTTGTTACCTTCTATAAAGAAATAATCCTGCTCTCTCTCACATCTTCATTCTCATCCAAGTAAATTATGAGACGCGATTGTTATGGTCGTGTTAAATTAAGACATTTGGGCTATAAAGTGAAGAAAAGTCGCGATATTGTGTAACTACATCCGTTCTTATACGAACGGCGGGATGTGCGACTCTGTGCTTTAAGAAAGAGTTCTGAGACCGTAGAGGTGAAGAGGGAGGGGAAACAAAGATACTGGGAGAGCGCGGGAACTTTTTGTCACGAGGGAGCGTCTTAGCTTTGGAAATACTACATGCCTCACATACAACACTATCAAAGGAGTTTCTCTAATGCGTCAGAGTGTAACGACCACAAAGCGGTTCCTATCATCAGTAGGTTTTGCGCTCGTCTTGCTTACGTTGAGCGGTATCTTCGCCGCCTGTGGCTCAAATGCTGGCTCAACCGGTAGTACCACAGGGACGGCGAGTACACCGGTGCAAACATCGCCAACCGCAGTCAAGGGGTATGGAACCGCGCAGGGCTGTCCTAGCGACCTGGTCGTGAGTGTGGCCCCCTCAACAGCGAATCTGGTGATAAAACAGAGTTCGGCGAATACAGCATTCACGGCGCGAGTTGGTGACATTGTGGAAGTGCGCTTACCCTTTGGTCACAGATGGACCGGGCCAACAAACACACAGGGCAATCTCACGATGCAGCAACCTGCGGGCTACGCGTGGAAGGCTGATAGTGTGTGCGTCTGGCGATTTGCCGCCAAATCTGCTGGCACGACAAGCCTGAACTTTAGCACCCAGGCTCTGTGTAAGAAGGGGCAGATGTGTCCAATGTACATCGCGGTCATCCCCTTCACCATCGTAATCAAATAGAGCACGACAATAAATCGTTGTGTGGGATATGCAAGCTTCACCTGTATATCCCACACACAACGATATCATTTGACCTCTTGACATCCATGCTACTATAAAGAAGTAAATAAGCGGTGGCGTAGCTCAGTCGGTAGAGCAAGGGACTCATAAGCCCTGTGTCACAGGTTCGATTCCTGTCGCCACTATTCCTCTAAGAGTACGTACACTTAAAAGCATGACGCGGGCGAGCCGTGTCACCACGACACTACGCGTTTAGCCTCTAATACGCGTGACTTGCCCGCGCTATGCTCCTCTCGCTCTCATTATACTTCCAACCCGTCTACCAGGTTGCTCTATAGCTTTGTTTGAACTCAATGGCTCTTTTCTTGTCGCCATCGCGACTCACAAAAACGAACATGACAAGTTATCCACATAATTCGTTAAAGATGTGGATAACTTACCAGGAATGTGGATAAAAACGCGTATCCGGGGTTTAACCTATCCGTTGGGCAAGGGTTATGGGAATCACCACAAACGTGCCTGTGTCTAAACGCAGACGGAGCGCGCGGCTCCGTACACCAGATGGAAAGACCTGCTCATACGCAAACAAATACTCTATCGTGCCTGTTGCCCCCTCGTGTTCTCCGCCACTCACACGTACCCGCGCCCCCGTTGTCAGCGTCAGGTCTTCTTCGATTGGTTGCCAATCGCGTTGTATCTCTTCTGGAGAGAAAGAAAGTATCAGTTCAGGTAGTATACTCCAACGCGTGGAAGTAGTCCCTGAAAGTAGGACTATTGACCCCTGATGCTGGCGCAACATGTTCAGTACAGGGGGAGCCATCGGTGCGCTACCCAGGCCCTCCGTACACATAATCGTCAGCGCGGGTAGTGTCGATTGCGCCAGATCGACATCATGTTCGCTCAATAATTGCAGGAGATCGGTATGCAGGAAGCCCTCGAAATCTTGCAACGAGATGCCGCCCGCCACGATACCTGTTATACCCGCGAGCAATGCTTGCCGTACCATTGAGAAGGTCAGCGCAGTGGGTACAACGAGAATTGCACCCGGCGAAAGCTGCTGCTGAAGCGTATCACCTTGCACGATATTCACCCTGCCCGCGACCTGGTTGCCCGCACCAATCGTACCGCGTATCAAAGCCGCTTGTCCCTCAAGCACAACGCCACCGCGTGATGTAAGTTCTACGACGCGGCCATACATTCCCGCCGGCACAATCTCGTCGTGCGAACTCTTCGCCACTGCTGTGCGTCGCTCCATGCGTAACACGGGTTGGTCGGGGGAAACCTCTTGTCCCGCTTCCACAAGCGGCACGCCCCGTACTGGCGACCCACCTTTGTACCCACCAGGCCAACGCTCCCGCCTTACCACCGTCTGCGCGATTACAGACCACCCAGGCTGATAGGCCATCGCTACACTCTCCTATCTCTTCCTCACATGGTTCCTACAATGCTCCCATTGCCTGCGTCCATTGCATGACGCGTGCCTGCCGCTCTGCCTCGTCTGTTGGCAGAGCCAGGGGACGTCCGCGTGCGTCGATAATCAGGCCAACAAGCCCACCATCGATCTCTTCGGCGGCACGCGCACGCTCACCAGGGCCAAGCCCCACATCAACCGTTGGCGCGGGAAAGAGCGTGAGCAGGGCCTGCTCGTTTGTTCGCAAGGGAATAACTTCAATCGTACCAGCGATAACGTCCACCTTGTGCTGTCGTCCGTTGCTATACTCAACCCGCACGGTGAGCGCAACCTGTCCTGCCTGTAGCTGCCCATAGGGAACAACACAAGTGCCAAGACGGTGCGTTACGGCATCATTTTCGTTGACCTGCACGGCTGTGATTGGTGCTACCGTTGCAACCGCCCCAAGCTGCGAAATGAGCATGGTCTTGTCCAGCACGAGCGATGTGACGCCGCGCGGTTGAAGCGCGTCAAGCAACATCAAAGCCACCTGCCCATATTTGGGCGCGTGGGCGAGAATACCGCCTGTTGCCAGAATCAGGTCAGCGTCGGGCCACTCAGCCGCGCTCTTCTTTGCCATCTCGACTGTCAAAATCATAGCCTCCCGCGCGAACGCGTGGCTGACCTGCAACTCGCGCGTGCTGGTCGGCAGAATGTGCGGGTTCGCGATGCGGTTGATCGCGAACTGGCGTAGCTCGTCCTCCGTGATTGAGAAAGGGAGCCAACGTGCGATACGCTGTGGCCCCGCCTGTTGTAGTACGGAACCAACACCAGAGGCAACACCAATACCTGTGTTCACATTGGGGACAAATTCGCCCTGTTCGCCCGCGAGCATAACCGTTGTTGTCGCGCCACCAACATCAATCGCGGTAACGTTCATTGCGTAGTGTTGCGCCAGAAAACGCACTAGACTACTCAGCGATGTCGCGGTTGCGACTGGTTCGGCACTTGACCATGCCTGTAGGCGATCATACCCCCCTAGATGCTGCATGATTGTGCGCTCGTGCAGGGTGCCAACGGCGATACTGATTGAACCAAGTTGTGCATGTGAGACAAGCGAGTCAACCCGCGTCACATCGGCGACTCCGTACAACATCCGCCGAACCGCCTCTATATATTGAGACGCGCCCGCATAAAGAACGGCGCATGAGGGCGCATTCTCGCTTGACCCGTACCGCTCCTGTCGATCTTTCGCGCTGTTGACCAGTAATTGACATGCTTCTTGTAAAGGCGTGGGGCCGGCTGGCCCATCGGCTGTTCCCACAATGAGGGCGGCCTGTGGCTGAATTTCGCGCATATGCCCAAGCTGTCGCTCCCATTCCAGCGTGAGCCGTTCTTGCGTCCAACCACTCGCGTTTTGTGCCTGTCCCGCTCCAACTGAAACAGGGCTAGCCGAGGTTGCCATGACAAATGAGGGCGATGGGATGGCGTGCGTTTCGGCATAAAGACCCGATACCGCCTGCTCCGCAAGTGCCTCCAATGTGGGGTCTACCGCTCCCAACACAACAAGTTGAATTGGTTCACCCGCGCTTGTGGTCGCGATAAACGCATCGACGCCGTCGCCACTATCTTCCTCCGGCATGATGATGTTACCCTGCGAGATAAATTGTCGCCCGGTAATCTGCTCAATGACATTCACCGCTTCAATAATCCCCTGTGTAATGTTGTTTTGCGGTGGCAGAGCCGTTGACGGTGCCTCGCCGCGTGCCATGAGACGATACTGGCCCTCGACAAGTCCCAGAAGCGAGACTTTGGTAAAGACCGTGCCACAATCTGCAACTAACAATGAGTTGGCAGAAGCCATGTTCTGGTTCTGTGTTTGTTCGCTTTGCATGTTTTGCTCCCGCCCGTCCTCTAAGTGAGGTTACGTGTCTCTCTTTACAATGCCTGTGAGTATACTGTACTTATCGGAAAAAGAAACTGCGAATAGCCTCGAAAATTCCGCCTTTTTTCGCTGGTTTTTGGGTGTTGTCCTGTCCAAATCCCTGTCCCATATTTTGTGAACTTTGCCCCTGATTTTGCGTGAGCATGGTCGAGCCAGCCAGATTGGGATAGCCCCCCGGCATAGGTTGGGGATTATTGGGATAGCTTTGCCCATAGTTTTGCGTTCCAGGTTGGCCCTGCGCGTATCTCTGCGCCTCCGATATGCCGGGCATTCCAGGCATTGGTTGCGGTACGTTGTTGTACTGCGCTGGATTTCCCATCGGCTGTCCCGCAGGAGTTGTTGGCGCAGGATAACCCTGCTGCTGCCCAGGATATTGTGGGGCGTTCGACGCGACGCCGAGCATGGATGAGAAGACGTTTGCGGCAACTTCGCTGCCCTCGTTCGCCCCGACCTCGCCACGCGGACGACTGGGAACACGCATGTTGTCTATACGAGGCGATATATCATAAGTGTTGGGCGCGTTGTTAAAGCCATTGTACCCATTATTTTGTGGCCCACCCAATGCCCCTTGCTGTGAGTCCGCCGAGCGCAACCATTCGGGAAGCGCATTCACGTCGATGAGCGACCCCATAGATAGAGTGCCGCCCTGACCCTGAGAAGACGCATTTGCGTTTGATGCTGGCGGGTAGTTCTGCTGTAATGGTTGCTGTTGTGCGTTCTGCCAGGGTTGCGCCGCAGGGGGCTGCTGCGGCTGCTGCCAGGAAGCCTGTTGCGACGGGGGAGCCAGCGGACTGCGCTGCTCCTGCCCGTCACGCAACCACGATGGCATAGAATTCACATCAAGCAGCGAAGAGGCCGAGAAGCTCTGCTGACCCGTGGGGCCATAAGGCGATTGCGGTGGCGATTGCGGCTGAACGGGTTGCGCGGGGGATGGTTGCAGCGGTGGCATCGCGCTCTGTCCACCCTCACGCATCCATTGTGGCAACGACTGCTGGTCGATGAGCTGCTGGGCAGCAAAGCCTTGCACGGGTGGCTGCGGTGCGGTTGGCTGTTGAAGTGGTGTAGGTTGCTGCGTCGAGGGCTGCATCGTCTTCATCCAAGCTGGCATGAACTCCGGCTGCACCAGGCTCGCGCCAGAAATGCTTTGCTGCGGGCCTTGCGGCTTCTCTGGTTGCATCCACGAGGGAAGCGCGTTTGGATCGATCAGCGAGTTCGCGGAAATGTTTCGCGCGGCACTATCATCGGTATTGGGAGAAGGGAACGCAGATGAGCGCAAGGACGGATACTGATTAGAGTCGCGTTCGCTTTGTGGAGGCCGATTGGCCTGCATCCAGCTTGGTATTTTCTCCTCGTCCACCATGTCTTCACGCGAGAAGTTCTTGGGCGGCGCGGCAGGATGGTCGCCAGCACGCAAAGACTCTAGCCACGCCGGTAGCACAGGTGCGCTCGGCTGACTGGCCTGTGGGCCAAAGCCGCTTTCGTTTCTGCCTGTAGGCGCAGGCAATGTTGCCATACAATTCTGGCAGTTCTTGATAGTATCTGGGTTGATTGTCCCACAATTACTACACTTAATCACGTTTGCTCCTCGCTTTCACCAATTTTCGACTCATAGCAGATACTCCACTGTGATTGACTGGGGCAGCAGTCCGAATGGCACAAAGTGTAGCATTCTTTTCACAGATTGACAACAATGTTACTTACACGTCAAAACATGTTTATATGATACAATATAGAGAATATTTCCGCCCCGAAAGTACTATCGCAATGAGCGCAGGAGCTTACTATGAACGAGCCGAACAAGGACACCACCCAGAAACAGGATAGTAAAAGATCACCGTTCATACTGCGTCTCACTCTTCCACTTCCGCCCAGCATCAACGAGCAGTATGCTACAGTCGAGGGGCATCGCGTCAGTACAGTTGTCGCGCGTCGTTTCAAGCAACAGGTGCGAGACATTCTCCGCACGCTTGAACGACAAGGACTTATCAATGACGAACTACGGAATACGTTTCAACAAAACTATCTAGCACTCTTCCTCGACTTTTACTTTACAACGCCTCTCAAACGTGACCTCGATGGCGGCCTCAAAATCACGCAGGACGCCCTGTGTGATGGACTGGACATCAACGATAATCGCGTTGTAGACATTCACCTCAGCAAACATATCGACCCACTCCACCCGCACCTCTACGTCGAGATCGAAGCCATAAGCGACTGGCAGTTCGATCAGGAGTACGACGTACTTTCCTGAACATTACTTTTGACTCCGTAGCATAGCGAAATTCTACGCGTTCGTGTATAGTAGCATAGAGTAGAGGCAAGCTTACCATGCTAAAAACTGTACCTTCTCTACAATAGAACTCTGTTTCTCTTCGTTCTGTAACAAAACACCACATGATTCCTATGAGGTAGCAATTTTATGTCATTGTTGCGATTTTCTGAGGCGGCACGGGTACGGCAGCGAACCCTGCCTGGCCTGTTGCTGAGTAGCGGCGTCGCGCTACTGGCTTATCGGAGACGCTCGCTTAACAGAAGTGGGGTAGTGGGAGCTGTTATTACGGGAACGGCTACCGTTGGTCTCGGTGGCTGGGCGTGGGGGTTATCGCTGATCTTCTTTTTTATTTCGTCAAGTCTGCTCTCACATTTTCGGGAGCGCGACAAGGCTACTCTTGCAGAGGATAAGTTCAGCAAAGGTTCCGAACGCGATATTTGGCAGGTCATGGCGAACGGGGGCGTCGCGACACTGCTAGCGTTCGGCTATCAACTCGGTGCATCCCCCGTACTACGCGATGCGTGCGAGGCGGGATATGTTGGCGCGTTCGCGACGGCGACGGCGGATACCTGGGCAACGGAACTTGGCACGCTCAGCACGTCGGCACCACGCCTGATTACCACAGGGAAACGCACAACGCCCGGCACCTCTGGCGGTATCACGCCCCTGGGAACAGGAGTCGCGGCTGTCGGCGCGGCGGCACTGGGACTCTTCTACGCTCTCTTGCGTGGACAGCGTCATCTGCGCCTTACGTTGCTTGCCCTGTTAAGTGGACTCGCGGGTAGCCTGTTCGATAGTCTTCTGGGCGCGACGGTACAGGCCATGTATTATTGCCCGACCTGCGAGAAAGAGACCGAGCGACATGTCCATAATTGCGGCACACCGACCCTGCCATTGCGCGGCATCGCATGGCTAAATAACGACGCCGTAAACTTTCTCGCGACCCTCTGCGGCGCGATAGTTGCGATGGTCATAAATAGTGTGGTTGGGAAAAGGCGATAGAGCATACGTGTTTCAAAGTTATGGGTCTTTCTATATTGGTTTTGTGTGTTCTATACAGGAAATACATCTTCTGCAAGCATCGCTCGTATATGTATATTATATATACGAGCGATGCGTCAAATCACGTCCTACGTTTCCGCCCTACCACAATCTGGCGTGTTCCCTTGCCGAGCGGTTTCCAATCGTAGCTCCCATATATTGCTTCGATGCTAAAGCCAGCCGCGAGAAAGAGAAGTTGGAGTTCTCTGGGAAAAAAGACGTGCATATCGAGCTTTGTGAGATAGCGTTCGTTCTCGCCTGACTCGAAAAACTTCTCGTGTGTCCATGTGATGTGCTGGTTTTGCTCGATCTGGTCGAACTTGCGGCTACTGAAAAGCAGCATCGTGAACTGGTCTTCGGGCGACTCGATTTCGTCTTCCAGATAGACGGTTGAGGGACGGTTGAGCGCGTTGCTCAGGTAGTCGATATCGGGCAGGAAGGTATCGACGACAAAGCGACCATCGGGTGCCAGATGCTCGAAGGTGGTTTTAAACGTGTCCAGTTGCTGCTCAAGCTCATAGAGGTGGGCGATAGAGTTGAAGGGTAGAAAAATCAGGTCAAACGCGCCCTTATGTGCTAAGTTGTAGTCGCTCATATCGCCCTCGTGCAGCAGCACGCGCTCCTGTAGTGCCTCCGACTCGCGGCCCAGTTTGCGCCGATAGGCCGCGAGCATCTCCGACCCGATATCGAGTCCCTCCAGCGCGAAATCGCCGGGGCCGCGCAACAGTTCGAGACCAATACGTCCGCTACCACATGCAAGTTCAAGCACGCGACGCGGTGGGTTGCGTAGCACCAGTTCGCGCCAGAACGGGACATCTTGCTGTGATTGGCCCTGATACTCAAGGTCGTAATCTTGCACATTCTCGTAATACTCACCCATATCGTAGGGCATTATGTGTTTCCTTTACAAAAAAATCTCGTAGGACGGCAATAACTCCTGCCACTACTAGAGACGCACAAGCGACGGAAACGGTATAGCGGAAAGGCCGTGTGGAGCAGGGCAGGGGCGTTGACACAGCGTGGACAAAATTTGCTATAGTATACAAAGAACGGTTCTCGTTCTCACGGGATACATGATATACTCAATAGGTAGCAGAGGAGCACAGGTAATGCAGGACATTGCGCCAGAGGTGGTATCCATCGCGGATGCCTGCCTCGGTGGTCTCTATGGTCGGTCAGCACTGTTGATTGGGCCAGCAGAGCAACGCGCCCCATATATGACTCTCCTGCAACGCGCAGGCATGACATACATTTTTCAAGAAGACATACCTTCTCGCGTCTCTTCTCTCTTGTCAAAAGTTCAACTCTTAATCAGTATTCCCGCGCCAACGGCACTCATGTCTCCACATGAGTCGATGTTGACGGCGGCAACTATCGCGCAGGGATGTGACGGACGCCATACGCCGTTGCTTATCTTTGACCTCGCGCATTCAACCTCCGTCGAAGAAATCGCGGGTCTGTTGCCTGCCGTGTGCCTTTACACGCCGGAAGACCTGCGCCGCGTCCTGCTACAGGTCGGGGCAAGCCACTGAGTCAAAACAACCTCACGAAATGGCGAGCGCGTGAGGCAAAGCATGACGGGCGGGGACTTGCTCCCGTCATGCTACGGTAAGCACCTCTTGATATGTATGATACAGTAGAAAGAAATAGCTATGTTTGATATAGAGGGTTTTTCCAATGGAAGTTATAAAAATATCGCCGCGTGGCTACTGCTACGGCGTCGTTGATGCTTTACAGATCGCACGTCAGGCCGCGAAGGATACCACCTTGCCGCGTCCTATCTATATTATTGGACAGATTATTCACAACCGTCACGCTATCAATGACCTGACCGCGCTAGGTATTACAACGCTCGACGGCCCCGATAGAGCCAGCATTTTAGAGCAGGTACAGGAAGGAACGGTTATCTTTACAGCGCATGGCGTCTCACCGCTTGTCAAGCAACGCGCACAAGAGCGGGGCCTACACTGTATTGACGCGACCTGTCCCGATGTCACCGTCACGCATGATCTTGTGCTCAAGCTGGTCGCGCAAGGTTACTATATTCTCTATATTGGCAAAAAAGGCCATCCAGAGCCAGAGGGCGTCATGGGCGAAGTGCCGGGCCACATCAGCCTGATCGAGACCGAGGCCGATGTAGACGCGCTCACCCTCACCCCCGAACAGTTACAACTGCTCGCCGTATCCACACAAACAACGCTTTCAAAATGGGACACGAACCGCGTCATTCAATATATTCGCAGAAAGTACCCACAGGCCGAGGTGCATGTGGATATCTGCGCCGCCACGCAGACGCGGCAAGAAGCTGTCGCGGAACAGGCGAAGGGTGCTGACCTCACAATCGTGGTTGGCGATCCCAAAAGCAACAATACCAATCGGCTCGTGCAGGTCTCGGAAGAGTTAGCGCACGTTCCCGCCATCCGTATTGAAGACCTCTCGCAGCTCAATCTCGATCTTCTGAAGGGGAAAAAGCGTATAGCGGTAACTGCCGGTGCCTCAACGCCAAGCCAGCTCACACGCGAGGTTATCCGCTATCTGGAGCAATATCAGGAGCAATAGCGAGGACGTGACGAAGATGAAAGCACTAGGACGTGTGTTAGAAGAATGTGATGAAGAACAGCTAGATAGCATTTTTCGTCTCTGGGCGGTGATGCGAGAACCTCAGTATGGAAAAGCGCAGCAATTAGATAAACTCATCAAGCAGATGCACCAACCGCTCGCGGCACGTTTTGTCTTTGAGCAGCTCACGGAAGACGAGCGTGGTGTCCTCTACCGCCTCCTGCCACCCGCAACCCGCGGCGGCACCGTCCGCGACCAGTCCCTGCTCAAACGGATGCATCTTCCACCTGAGCGCACGGAGATCGCGCTTGACAGGCTCGCGGAACTGGCGTTGGTACAGTTCTTTCTGCAACCGTTGTACCAGACAGACCACTATGTTACCACCGCGAGGAAGCCCACGAAAAGCGAACTTTTCCCGCATGTCGGCGCGTTCGTTGAAAGCGTCGAAAGTCTTTATCAGATAGCGCGTGAATACTTCACGCCCTCTGGAGACCGCACACAGTGGGAGCTAGATAGGCTTATCATGACGCTTTCCGGCAAGAGTGTAGAGCAGGCGATCAAAGATTACGATATCGCTGCAAAGGCAATGAACGGGCTATACTACTCGCGTGAGGACGCGTTCGGTCTCCTGACAGACCATCTTGCGGAAATAGAAGAGCCGCTTGACGAGTTACCTAAGCTCAATCCACTCGCACGCAACATCTTTATCTGGCTCCGCGAGCATCACGGAAAAGCACCGATGGCGGAGGTGCGTTCAGCTATACAGGTGGACGATGTGGAACTCTACAAGGCGTTGTCACTTCTCGCACAGTACGGTCTGGCCTTCGATAGCTTTTCACTGGAGCAACGCGTGGTGTTTGTACCTGAAACACTCTATAGCACTATGAGGCCACCTGGAGTACCAGTAATGGCGGACAGGGAAGAGGCACGGTTGATTGAGCTTGACCATGAGCCTGCTACGCTTCAGATGGGCGAACATATAGCGGTCTATGATATTGCTACACTCGTCGGCGGCATGTATCAGCAGACAATCGAGCCAACGCAGGCGGGCCATGTGCCGAAACGTATTTCCGTTAAGTTGCGTCCAATACTGCGTGGACAACCACGTCCCGACTACGATAAAAGCGACGCATACCTTGAGTTTGTGATTGAGGCCGCCGAGCAAATTGGCATCATCAAGCTGACAAGCCCCCCATTTCAAGATGTCAAACCAGCGTATGAGGTGACGACATCCGTAGAAAAATGGGCAAAGAAATCCCTGCTTGCACAGACGCAGAAGTTACTCGCGCACTGGCTCAGCAACTACAGTTGGGGCGATACATACGGCCTCAACTATAGCTCATGGTCTACCTACTCGTGGGACTTCACAGGCGGACGCAAAGCACTCATCAAGCATCTGCTCGCCTGCTCGCCTGCTCGCTGGTACACTATCGAGTCGCTACTGGGAATGATCTGGGAAGAGGATGCCTTTGCATATCGACCCACACAACCCTATGGTCGCGGTGTAAAACTGAAAAAGGATGCCGACACTCATCTGAAGTGGAGGCATTGCGAGGGCGAGATTTATGCGGGTATCCTGTCCTCGACGCTACGCGAGTTCGGCATTGTTGATGTGGGCTACGAGCGGCCCGACGCATTGAGTTCGACAACCACGAGCAATCCCGACTTCTTTCTCGTGACCGAATTTGGTCACAGGGCAATGGGAGGCGATACACTGCCAGATGAGGAAGAGATGGAGCAAGAGCGTACTTTTGTGGTGCAACCAAACTTTGAAATTTTGCACTTGCACCAAAACCTCGCCACGCTATATGCGCTTTTACCATTCGCGCAAGCCAATCAGCTTGGTCTGGTGAGTCGGCTTACGCTCACCAGAGCGTCGCTGACACGCGGCTTACAAGTGGGGAAAAATGTTGAGCAGATAGTGCAATTTCTGCGTGACCACAGTCAAAAGGAACTGCCTCAGAACGTCGAGTACACACTACACGATTGGACGAAATCATTCAAGAGCGCGAAGGTCTCGCAGGTTCTCCTCTTTGAGGTTTCAAGTCAAGAAGCAGAGCAGATACTCGCGCTCTTGCCTGCTCTGCAACACCTGCGCGTGCGCCAACTCGCGCCGTGTATCTTCGCGATTCAGGGAAATGTGGATATATTGGCGGCGCGTAAAGAACTAGAAAAAGCGGGAGTGTTCGTACACTTTAGTGGCGATATCTTCACACGTCCCGCAAGCACAAGCAGTCCCAATAAGTTCTTTACTTTCGACAGGTATCGATAAGTAGCATTGCCTGTTGTCGCGCATCGAGACGGGTTAGCGTGACAACCTGCTGAAAGATAGTGTGGCGCAACAGGCTACAGCGAAACGCGTACTCTTTTGTCGTGCCTTCCGTTGCCTCATATGCCTGTTCTAGTTTGCGTAGTTTCAGCACGAAAAACGCCAGGCGCAACAACTCAAAGCGACGTATCTGATCTGGCGTCTCCAACTGACTGCGCGTGGGAAAATTGCTCGTCGTGGCAATGGGAGTATCAGCTAATTTATTTGAACCGGGCGTCATAATCTGGCTCCTCTTGAGTTCACTTCTTTATAAATGGTCACACTGTAAGTGGTATCTTTAGATGTACGAATTCCCTACACAAGCAAGTATAAGCTATCACAAGATATTTTCGGTGGAGAACCAGTAAGCATTCGGTTAAGAAACAAGCAAGTAACGTTGTTATTTGACACTACTTGCCCCATTGCCGCCTATTGTGGCCCCAGCAATGTATGACGTATCAGCGTAAGGTGTGTCAACGGCCCCAGGCCACCTGGAACAGGAGTCACAAACGAGGCGACATTTTTGACGCTTTCAAGCTCGACATCGCCCACGACCTTGCCCTCTACCGTGTTGATACCCGCGTCCAGCACTACCGCGCCGGCCTTCACCATGTCCGCCGTGACCAGAGACGGGCGTCCCACGCTGACCACCAGAATATCGGCGGCACGGGTGACCTCTGCCAGATTTTGCGTGTGCGAATGGCAGATGGTAACGGTGGCGTCGTGTCGCATCAAGAGCAGCGCGATTGGCTTGCCGCCGACATTGCTACGCCCAACGATGACAGCGTTCTTGCCCGCGATAGGAATGTTGGCGTCGTGCAAGATGGAGAGCACAACATCAGCAGTCGAGGGGATGAAGCTGGGAAAGCCGAGCAGCAGATTGCCGGCATTGCTCGCGCCGAGACCATCAACGTCTTTTTCTGGTCGCAATACGTCGGTTACAATTCGTTGCCGAATGTGCGCGGGCAGAGGAAGCAGCAGTACGACGCCATCCGTGCCAGCGTCCTCGCTGAGGCCCGCGACCTCTGTTCGCAACTCTTCCTCTTCTATCTCGAACGGGTACGCGAGCGTCGCGCAGCCCAGACCAACGCTGCGACACGCGCGTACCAGCTGCCGGCTATAGACCTCGGCGGCGGCGTCATGCCCCACCACAATCTGTGTGAGCCGTGCCGGACGACGATGTAGCGTCCGAAATTGGGCCGCCTCGCTGCGTAGCTCCTCGGTAAACTGCGCCACCAACGGACGACTATTGTAAATAATTGCGGTCATAGCGCACTCTCTCTCGTGTTGTTGATTTTGCTAGCATCATACCACACACCATTATGTGAGGTGTCGAAATTACAGAGACAGGGAGACCGCGCAACACACTCAATTTTCGCGGGTGACGCGTGATATACTCAAAGTAATACGTCTCTCAAAGGAACTGTCGCATGACACTTTTACAGGGATTTCTCCTCTTCGTCACTGCGGTGCTTGGTGGCACACTTAACTCGGTGGCGGGCGGAGGCAGCTTTTTCACGTTCCCAACATTGATATTTACAGGCATTACCCCGATTGTCGCGAACGCCACAAGCACGGTTGCGCTCTGGCCCGGCTCTGTCGCTAGCGTGGGCGCGTACAGACATGAGTTGGCGGAGCAGCAACGCGGCTTTCTCTTCGTGCTGATAGGCACTAGCCTGATTGGCGGCGTGCTAGGTGCGCTGCTTCTGTTGCTCACACCTCAATCGACCTTTGTAAGCTTGATACCCTATCTCTTACTTGGCGCGACATTGCTCTTCGCCGCGAGTCCCTATCTTACGGCTCGGTTGCGTCTGCGGAACATCGACAAAACTACCCGCATCTCAATGGCAACGTTTATTACTATCGCTATCGCGCAGTTCATCATCGCCATTTACGGCGGCTATTTCGGGGGAGGTATCGGCATCATGATGCTAGCGTCGCTGGCATTTATGGGCATGAGTGATATCAATAAGATGAACGCGGTCAAGACGGTTCTTGCTACTGCCATCAATGGCGCGGGCGTTGTGACCTTCATCATTGCCCGCGCTGTCCTCTGGCCCCAGGCTCTATTGATGATTGTGGGAGCAGTGATTGGCGGCTATGGCGGCGCGTATTGTGCCCGCAAGGTCGATCAAAAATGGATACGCGTCTTCGTGGTCGTGACCGGTCTTGTGCTTACTGTGTACTTCTTGGTACATAATTGACACTTCCCCGCTTAGAAAGCAGGGGAATTCTTCTTTCGACCAGACGACTTGCTCGTTGTACCTTGCGATACAGGAGTAGCGGCCGTTCTGTCCAGAAGCGTTTCACGGGCTGCGTGTCCCGTAGGTTCCTGTCTG